>DATJOM010000044.1:0-56609 GCA_035507095.1 Candidatus Acidiferrum sp. | reverse complement strand
TGGGTCACGGCCATTGCAGGGGCCGCGGTGGAGAGAAGAGCGCCCAGGGTTACGAGCGCTGCAAGGCGTTTAGTATTCATTTTCCTTTCACCATGCGCGAGAAGTGCCATCCGTGGCGGGCATTAGTAGGTACATAAAACTTATCGGCAGCCTCAAGGTGCTACTAAGCAGCAATCGGTGCAGGGGGCGTAAAGAAACGCCTAGCCTGACAGTAAAGAAGCGCATCGTCGAAGTTTTTTGCACATAAGAAGAGGCGCCGCGCAAACGCGACGCCCCGTCTTTACACTTCCTCAACAATTCTCGATGCCTAGTTTGCGATCAGCGTATAGGTGATCGTCACCTGGTGGCCCGAGACGTCGACGCCGTTCTGCACTTCGAAGTTCTGCAGCACGTCGAAGTCGGTGCTCGTCGTGTAGTTGCCGCACGCCAGCGTCGTTACCGAGGACGTGGGGCTGAAGTACGTGTTCACGCCGGTCCCGTAGGTGAGCCCACTGCTGGAGTTGGTCTCGTCAACCGAGGTCAGCAACTCGGTCGTCGCATTGGCACTGGCGGCCACTTGCAGCTGCCACGTGTTGGCCACCGTACCCGCCCCTGCAGGGCAGGTGGCGGCAACGGTCGAGCCTTCGTAGACGACGGTAGCGCGCACAACGTCCGTTCCGGTGATGGTCGTGTTGGCCGCGAATTCGCCAAAGTTCACCGTTTCGCCGGAGAACGTGCACTGCGCGGGATTACAGACGACGCTTGGATGCGAATTACCCGGTCCGGGGTTCGAAGGGTCGACGCTTACCGCGAGACCGAGCGAGAACGCGACCGAGACTTCGTCCGAACCCGTCCACGCGACACCCGACGTTACGCCGTCGATCGTTGCAGGCAGCAGGTAGCTGTCGCTCTCGGTGCTTGGCGTGTTGGCGACGAACTCGACCGCAATATTCGTGTTCTGCGTAAAGGCGGTACAGCCGGTCACCTCAATCTGTCCCGGAGTACTCCCCGGCGTAGGATTGAACGTATTCGCGACGCTGATCGCGCAACCGGCCGGTATGCCCGTCGTTTTGAATGTGCCACCGCTGATCGTACCGAGCACGACGTACTCCGTGACCGGACTCCCGACCAGCGACCAATCGGTCCCGCCGGTTGCCAAGCCGTTGATATCGAATGCCGGCAGCGCGATGTTGGTCGTCGTGATGTTCTGCCCGCTCGAGCTGGTATTGGTAACCTCATAGATAAAGCAGTTGGGCGACTTCGAAACGGTGGCCACGGTATTCGCGCTCACGTTTGAGGTCGTGTCGCAGCTCGCGTCGGTCGCGCCCTGCGCCACCGAGTACAGCTTCGCGCTCGCAGTCTTGTTTGACGACGTGACCGTTACGGTCTTCGGCGATGACCAACCACCACCGTTGGCGCCGTGCGCATAGACGTAGAATGTTTGCGTGCCCGTCGTCGTGTTTGCGAGCGTGAAATTGATCGTAAGCGCGCCACCCGGTGCGATCGCATCCTGCTCCTGCGCAGCGGTGCAGGCGGCACCGAGCGAGGTTTGCGCGGCCGTCGGATTGGTTGGAGCCGTCGGCGGCTGCGGCGGACCAGCAGTGGTGTGGTTCGTGTACTGGTTCGTACACACGCCGAACCAGTACTCCAAGTCGTTGCCTGCGACGTTATATCCCGTCGTCGAAAGATTCGCCCAACCGGCGGAGCCCGTGCCCGAGAACGTGGGCGCGGTCAAGGACCAGCCGCTGCTCGTCGCTTGTTCCAGCACGATTGCATCGACCGGGTCGGGGTTGGGGTCCGCTGCGGTCGACGTGTTGTCAAAGGTCATCGAGTAGCTCGTTGTCGTCGCGCCCGGCGAAACGGTTGACGGATTGAACTGCGCCGCCATCAGATTGCTGTTGAGCGAAAGACCCTGGATCGACAGACTATCTACCGGCGAGCCTGCAACCGCGCCGCCGGCGACCGGCGTCTCGGTGTGGCCGTCAGCGGTCAGCGTCGTCCACGTGAGCTCACTTTGCGACCAGGCTTGCACTTGCAGTTCTTGCGATATGTACGCAGCCTGCGATGCCGGAACGTCGAGCCAAATCTGCGCGAAGCCTCCGGGCGCGATCGGCTGGGTAGCCTTGTTGCCGTTAGTGGCGTTGTACGCGTTTCCGCCGGCGTTGAGGCAAATTGCGTTTGTGGCAATGCTGGTGTTGCAGGCGTTGGTGCCGGTCGTCGCAAGGACGTAGTAGTTGCCGGCGGCATATGCCGGTTCACTCGGATCGACGGTGATCTCCGACGCGTCGATGTTGGTCGGGAAATTTATCGAGACCTCGCCGAGGTCATTGGCGCTCGTACCCGTGCAGCCCGGTGTTGGAGCTGCGCTTCCGCTGCAGTTCGCGATTTGGACGGTCAAAACGTCTTCGCGACCCGCGGCAACAGCGAACGGCGTACTATTCTGATATTCTCCTTGCGCGAAGCTGGCTGGGTAGAAATGCGTGTTGATCCACGGTGTCGTTGGGGGATTGGTCGCCTGGGCGACGACATTACGCGCGGTGTTGCCGGGGAAGGTCGCCGATCCGATGTAATGCGCGTTTGCCGTACCGGCAATCGACGAACCCGAACTGCCGTAATAGACCGGCGTCCATGCGGGCGACGTGGCACCGGTGCTCGACCACGACAGACCGTCCGCGGGCAGAATCGAGGTCGCTGTCGCGCAGGGAATAGCGTAGCACGACCACGTGTTGGTACCGCCCTCGGCGTAGAACGTCAAACCCGAAACCGTAATCGACTTGCCGGGGAGCAGCGTGACGTTGTTGGCCGGGGTGAATTTAAGGATGCACTGGTTTGTCAGGCCCGGCGTTGCCGGCGTCGCGGTGCTGCAATGATCGGCCAGCGTCCAGGCATTTCCGCTTGCGTCGGTGACGGTCTCGGTGCAGCCGCCCGCGCTGTTGTAGGCGCCGGCGCAACCCGCGACTGCTATCGTAACGCCGTATCCGGTCGTGCCGCTCGGCGGCGTGAAGGCGATCCCCAGCCCGGAGGCGGGCCCCGTCGTGTACTCAATGCCGGCGATTGGATCCGGCGCATTGGGATAGTTCAAGTTCGCCGTGTTGGTGAACACCATGCTGCCCGCAACGTTATACACCGTCCCGTTCGTACAACACCCGAAGACCATCGTTCTGCCCGTAATGCCGGCGATCGTGAACTGCGTCTGCATGCTGTAGCCCATCAACTGGAACGCCTGCGACGCCTCGACGGTCTGCGTTGCCGGATTGTAGAGCTGCATCGTCCAGATGTTATTCGGGTACGTACCCGGCGCGTTCAACGTCGGGCTCGCGGCGGAGAACGTAAACGTCGATGTCGCCGTACAGGTCGACGAATTGTTGTTCGTGAGCGTACACGTGCCGGGAATTGTATTGGTGGTTCCGACATAGACAACTTGGCCGTCGGGATCGCTTGCGGTCATACGATAGGTGCCGCCGACCTGGTTGGGTACGGTCGCGACGATACCGCCCGTCGATTGATCGTTTGCGCTGTCCCACGCGAACTGTATCGACGATGGTGTGGCCGGTGCGGCAGGCGACGGTGCCGGCGCGGGCGTTCCGTAGAGAAGGAACCCGTACTGTTGGAAACCGGTGAGCGAAACCTGAACCTGGCCGACCGTTTGACCCGCGGTCTTGTCGTAGACGATGACCGAGTACGTGCCGGCCGGGTAGGCGTTGGTCAGCGACCAGGTGAGCGAAAGCTGGCCGCTCGGCGCCGCGATACCCGGCGAATTCGCCGGATTGCAAATCAACGCGTTGGGCGCACCGGTCGGCGGGGGGCTCGGCGAATATGGCGCCGGGGTCGAGTTCGGGGTAACGTAGACGCAGAACGTATTTACCGACGTCGATTCGACGTACACGACGTAGGTGTCATTGGTCGACACGTCGGGAAGATAAATGTATGCCGCGGAGCTCGTGTTGACGTTGTACTGATATGACGCCTGCGTGTGATACGGGTCTTGATAGACGCCAATCGAGAACGATTGCCCGGCGTTTACGTAGACGATCGAGGCGATGACCTGCGCTGTCGTATCGTAAACGAAGAATGCATAGGTGCCCTGCGTGCTGAGCACGGTCGTGTGTGCGGTAGGCGAACCCGCGGCGTAGCCGTTGGTGCCGACCAGCGTCGCCGTCGTCGAATTCGGCAAGAGTTGGTAGTCCGCGTAGGTATCGGTTGCGCTCCAGTCGGTGTTGTTCGTCGCTTCCCATGTAAGCGAACAGCCGATGGCGTAGAGCGCTCCCTGCGAGCCGCAACTCGCTCCCGCGGTGAGATCGATCGTCGCGCCGGTTGCGGCCAACGGGCGGTAGTGTGCGCCCTTCGCCGTTGCTCGGTGCGTCGCCGTGTTGTTTACGGTCTTTGCCGGCAACGCCGGGAAACACGCGAGTGGCACCTGTGAGCCGGAATGCAGCGCTTTCCAATTGATATTGGTGCAGCGCAGCTGTGGCAGCGCTCGCCGATTGGCCGGCGTCGTACCGTTCGGCCGCGACGTTGCTCCGGGCACGACCGGCGTTACCGGACGCACCGTAACCGGCTGAATAACGTCCGGGTTAGCGTGCGGTAAAGCAGGGCCGCCGCCGGCGAGTGCCGCCGTTGCGATAGCCAGTGATGCAATTGCAGCGAACGCTGCCGCGGCTATTCCGCGCATGCGCGGACCGTGTTTGCTCATTGGCCGCACGTTGTAATCCTAGTTACCATGCGCGAAGGGTGCCATCCATTGCCCAGCGAGTAAGCGAGTTACAACAAGACTATCGGTACGGTGCCTTTGGGAGTTAATAAGAGACCGTGTAGCGGAAGTAAAGTTAGGAGCTTTCGGAATGTAAAGACACGCCCTGTAATGGGTTTGTCAAGCACGGTCGTTGTGCCGTCCGACCAGGTGATCGTTTGGCCCGCGTGCACGTCCACGAGGAAGCGCGCCCGGACCGTCACGGTCGCGCCGACCGGCGCATTCCGCGGTGAATATTGCACGATCGCCAAGGGAAGTTTCGGGTCCACCGTCAGGGTCGCGGCCTTCGGAACCGGTGCGCCGTGAACGCTTCCGCTTACCGGGTATTCACCGGCGCCGGCCTTCTCCGGAACCTCAACCTCGCCGGTCCAGCGCTGGCTCGCTTTGTCGAACGTCAAGTTCACGCGTTTGCCGAACGCGACGGCAAATACGTCGCTCGCAATTTCGGGCGCATCGATTGCGACATATGTCGTGCCTCGCGGAGGCAGCCGTGTCTCGCTCAAACGAACTTCCGGCACCGCGGGTGCAGGCGTCGCGCCGCCCGCGAGAAGCGAGAACACAACCTTCTTTTCAAATCGTCCGACCAAGAACTGGATGCCTTTATAGTGTTCCCCGGGAGCCAAGTGCACCGTGATGGTGTCGGGCGCTGCGCCAAGACCCTGGCCGATCGTCTCCGGATCGGCGGAAACGGTATAGTCGCCTCCCGGCAGGTTATCGATGATGAAACTACCGTCGTCTTGGTCGATGGCGGCATGCTCGCCGGGTTCAGCGACCACGTACGCATTGAGTACGCCTAACCCGGCCTGCTTGTCCATGTCTTTGGCGTAGACGATCGTTCCGGCAATCGAGCCGAGCAGTTGCGCGTGGAAATCGAGCGTCGTGTAACGGCCGTCACTGACCGTAACCTTTTGGATCAAATCCGCCGGCGAAAAATCGGCGGACGCCGGAATACTCTGCGGGATGACCGCGACCTCGTGTTGTCCCGCCGAAAGACCGCCAAACCCGTAGGCGCCGCTGGTGTCGGTCTGCGAGTACGCTCCGCCGTCGACGCGCAATTGCACGTTGGAGAGCGGCAGCGGATTGCCCGAGGAGTCGCTGCCGTAGACGTGCCCGAGAATACCGCCGAAGGTCCCGATCGAGAATGAAACGGTCGCCATTTGTCCGCCTTCCACCACGACCGTCTGTACCGGAACTGCGGCGGTAAATCCGCGCGGTATCGACGAGTTGTCGATCGTGATCTGGTGCTGGCCGGGCGTCACGAATGAAAACTGAAAACCGCCGCTTACATCAGTGCGCTGGACGATCTTGCCGTCGAGCGTCACCAACACATTAGCCACGCCGCCGGTGCCGGCAAAGGTCGCGAAGTTCGACGCAGCACCTTGCCCGGTTGCATTCGAGCTAGCCAGCAACACTTTACCGGTGATTGTCGCCGGAAGATGTGGGTCGATCCGCCCGGCAACATTCGCGTTGCCGTAGCTAAACGGCGCACTCAGCGCGATCGAAAAGACGCGGGTGTGGCCGTCGACCGCCGGATTGATCGAGTCCCGCAGCGTCTGGTATCCAAACGAGGTGGTAACCGAGATGACCGGTGATATCTGCCGCGTGAGATTGATGAGCGGCGTGTGTTGAATCGCGTCGCTCGTGTCGGAGATCGTGCGGGTAATCGTTTCGCCGAACTGCACCGTCGTCTTGCGGAATTGCTGCGCGACATCGAACGAAATGCCCTTTTGCAGTGTCAGCGTAGGAGCCGTAACGAACGGCGTTGCCATGGCATCGGGACTCGGCGACGCCGCGAGCAACGATTGTCGCTGGATTTGCCCGGTAACGCCGACACTGAGATGATGACCGATCGCGTGACGTAGACTTGCCGAGAGGGACTGCATCGTATCGAGCGATCCGGCGTCATCGGTATGCTGAATTTGACCGCCGATCAGCGCGCTCGTCCCGAAGAATTGCGTGGAGAGCGCGACGGATCCGACGTTTGACAGCAGCGACTCGCCCACACTGCTGCCGGTCTGATGAACCAAATTGAATGAAAGACCGCCGAGCTTCATCGTCGGTGAATACCCGAGCGTTGCGACGCTTTGCTGGTTGACACCGAAAATGGGATCACCCGTCTTCTCCCAGTTCAGATCGAAGTAGGCGGGAATGCGCGAGCCATGACAGTTGAAATCGGCGAACCTGTCGCTATAGATCTCGCCGGCGCTGAAAGAGACGAATTGATCGGGAACGCCGCGCAAAGTCGTCGAGCAGCCGCCGCCCTGCGCGAAATCGTCGAGGCGCAATTGCGTTGCAATGCCGTGCGGGTTGCCGTCGCCGCCGGATCGTGTCTGCCATGCACCTTCCAAGATCAGGTCGAGGTTGCGGCCGGATCGCGCGGTGCCGAACTCCACCGTCTTCGCCCGCCCCGTAAGCGGGCCGTTGGCGTACACGAAACCGCCTTCGTAGAGCGCCCCGGCGCGGACTTGCTGCGCCAGGATGCCGTCGAGGCGGACGAGCTCTTGATCCACGCCAAGTGCCGGTCCTTCGAAGAACGTGGTCTGCCCGTAACGCTGTGGGAGTATAAATGAAAAGCCGCGCAACGTGTAACCCATTTGCAGTTGGCCGAGCGCCAGCAGTTGCTGCGATCCGTAGCCGAGCGAGTATTTGGGCGTCGAGTAGATGAACTGCGCGTAGCCGATTGCCGACTGCCCGTTGACCGAGAAGCCGACGGGGATCTTCAAGTCGGTCATGGTCGTTGCGGTCCGGCGCGAGACGTCTGCCGTAATGCCGGCCCCAATGTCCGCCTGGCTTTGGCTGGTCTGCGACGGCTGCTGGAACGGGAAAGGGCCGGGGGTGCTCGAGGCGTTCGGGCTCGGAGAGGGCGTGAAAATCACGCCCCCACCCAAACTGCTCGTCGTGCTGCTTTCACCGAGCGAGAGGCTGCCCGAGAGGTTGAACTCGAGCGGGCCGCCGTGCTGAACCCGCGCACCCTTGGGTTTCGGGGTCGGGGTTGGCGATGGCCCCGGCGCGGGCGTCGCGTTTTGGGGGATCGCAAGGGCAGCCTGAATCGCTCGGGCGATCGGTGCCAATATTTCGGCATCCGCTCGATTGGCGCCGCCCACAGCAGCGCTAACCGCCGCGAGCATCAGCACGCAGCCGAGTATCTGAAGAAGGCGGCCCATAGGTTCTTCTAGGGTTTCGGAAAACCGGGCCCGGCCGCTTAACCTTCCTTATGGCGTTTGGCCCAAACTTTTCCGGCCGAGCTGCCGATATGGGTAATGTAGGGAAGTTTCAGGGAGGAAACGACCTCGTTCATGGATGTGCTGGGGAGCCGCGATTTCGTTCTTCGGAACGGCTCGCAGGCTCGGAAAAAACACGGATGGTTAATGCGCGCGAAAGACGGAGTCTCTCG
This sequence comes from Candidatus Acidiferrum sp., assembly GCA_035507095.1. Taxonomy (GTDB): domain Bacteria; phylum Vulcanimicrobiota; class Vulcanimicrobiia; order Vulcanimicrobiales; family Vulcanimicrobiaceae; genus Aquilonibacter. Next base: position 48,486 of record DATJOM010000044.1, on the reverse strand, counting down.
TGCGGTTTCTGTTTGTGTCCCCGGCACGCATACCCAATCCGCTTCCGTCACGGCCGTCAGCGCGTTGCTCCACATCGAGCGTATCCAGCACATCCGCTCGATTGTTTCCGCACGCCAGCGCGGCCGTTGCCGATTTGCGGTTCGTGGCGCACTCCATAGGATGGGAGCGCGCGCATGAACGTACAGATCGGAGCGGATGACGTACTCCTCAACCTCGACCGCAATCAACAAGCGTTCGAGAAGACCGTAACCCAGCTTTCGAGCGGGCTACGTATCAATAGCGCCGCCGACGATCCCAGCGGCAACGCGATCGCGACCAATCTCACGAGCAAAGTTGGCGGTCTCCAGCAAGCCGTCAATAACGTGCAGAACGGCGTCAACGCGCTCAACGTTGCCAATGGCGCTCTTAGCGCGGTACAAGATATCCTCGTCCGCATCAACAATCTGCTCGTCGAAGCAAACAGCGACATCAACTCGTCGGCGGACCTGCAGGACATCCAAACCGAGATCAACCAGCTCCTCACCGAGATCAACGCGATCGGTGAGAAGACCAACTTCAACGGATTGACCTTGCTCAATGGCGCGTACGATACGTCTGAGGGATCGACTCCGTCGCTCACGCAAGTGGCTTCACCCAACGGTGGAACGCCGACGGTCGTCAACGCCTACGGAGTTACGAACACCGCGGGTAACCCGGGGCCACTCATCACAAGTGCGGCCATACCCTCGATCGCGGGCTTCAACATTCCGGCGTACGTGGTCTTTACCGTCATAGCGCAGGGCAACAACGTTGTCGATCCAGACACGGACACGATACCGTTCCCCGGCGCCGGTGTCTTGATTCAAACCGATATGTACAGCTCGGATCCGAGCTTTGGTTCGGCACCATATTATCAAGATATCTCGGCCTATCCGGCGGGCGCGGGCAATGCGCCGTTTGGCACGCTCGCACTCTTTACGCCCTCCGGCACGATCAACGTCTTGAACTACACGTTTGGGAACATCACCCAGCAAGACGTTGGCGCATCGCAAGCATTTCTCATTACCGCCGGAACCGGTGCCTCAAACGGTCAAGCGCTCACCATCAACGACGGCGGAGACGAAGGACAAACGCTGGGCATAAGTCTTCCCACGGTGAATACCAACGCCCTCGGCCTTTCGGACATTTCCAGCTTGTTGCCGCAGGAGATAAGCATCGTTCCCGGCTCGGGCGGCACCCAAGTCGTCGGCACCGCCGCCAGCAACAACATACCCGCTTCATATTCGCAGCTGTTGGTGCAAAACGCATTGACGACGATAACAACCAACGAAGCGCAGATCGGTGCGCAGATCATCGCGATGGGCGACGACGAAAGCGGCGACAATATTACCGCCACGAATCTCGCCGCATCGGCCAGCAACATCACCGATCTGAACGTGGGCCAAGCGACCACCGACTACACGCGCGAGCAGATTTTGACCAGCGTGGGCACCGAGGTGCTCTCGCAGATCCAGAGCAACGGCAAGATCATGACGGCCTTGCTGATTCAAGCCCTCATCGCGTAGCCGATCCGCCGAGGTTGACCTCGGAACCTATACTAGAGAAGGTATGGCGTTCACCGAGGGGTTCATCTCGGAACTGGTCGGCCGCAGGGTAACGGTCAACGAGATTCCGATCGGTAAGGTCAGCGACTTTCTCGTCAATAAGCCTGACGACGTCTTTCCGCGTATCGACGGCCTCGTGATCAAGACCTCGCAGGGCCCGCGCTTTGCACCGATCGAGAGCATCGCCACGATCGATCCCCACGGAACCGTCCAGCTTACGATGACGCCGGCCGAGCCTGCGCCCCCGGCCGAGAGCGCGTTGCTCCTGATCGCCGACCTCCTCGACAAGCAAATCGTCGATGTCGACGGCCGCAAAGTCGTACGCATCAACGATCTGGAGATCGCGCGGGCCGGCGACGCCCTGCGGGTCGTCGCCGCCGACGTCGGCGTCGCCGGCTTATTGCGCCGTTTGGGTCTCAAGTCGTTCGGAAAGCGGTTCACGCCGGCAATCTACCGTCGAATCCCGCGCTCGATGATCGCATGGGACTCGGTAGCTCCGATTCGCGATGCGAATCCGACGCAGGTGAACCTCTCAGTCACCGAGAGCAAGCTCGCGCGCCTGCATCCATCGGAACTCGCCGAGATCATCGGTGATCTCTCCGCGCGCGAAGCCGCCGCCGTCGTGAGCCAGCTCGACGATGAAACGGCGGCCGACGCCTTCGAACATCTCGACGCCGAGACCCAGCGCACGCTGATCGAAGACATCGGCACGGAACGCGCCGCCGACATCATCGAGGAGATGGACGCCGACGACGCGGCGGATCTGCTCTCCGAGCTGGACGAAGAGCAGCAGCACGAGTTGCTCTCCGAGATGAACGAATATACCGCAAGCGAGCTGCGGGCGCTGGTAAAGTACGCCGAAGACAGCGCCGGCGGCTTGATGACGACCGACTACACCTGGATCTATCCGCACCGCACCGCCGAAGCCACGATCCGCAAGATTCGCGAGATCGCGCCGACCTCGGAGTTCATCTATTATCTCTACGTCGTCGACAAGCAAGACATGCTGCTCGGCGTGCTGACGCTGCGCGCACTATTGCTCGCCGATCCACAGGCATCGATCGACTCGGTTATGGAGACCGATCTCGTCACGATCCATCCCGATATGGCCTCCGAGGACGTGGCCGCGACGATCGCACGGTACGATCTCCTTGCCGTGCCGGTCGTCGACCAGCACGGCAAAATGCTCGGCATCGTGACCGTCGACGATGCGATCGATGCGATCATGCCCGAAGAGATCGCGCGAAAACTTCCCAAGTTCACCGCACATCGCCGTACGCAATATCCTGGTGCAAGCGTCGCAGGCTAGCGCCGATACGCCTGCGCAACCACTGCGTCGCCGCTCTTTATGGCGAACGCTGCTGCTGTTCTTCGCCGTTTTGGGACCGGGATTCGTCACCGCTTCGGCCGGCAACGACGTCGGCGGTATCGCGACCTATTCGTCGGCCGGCGCGCAATTCGGCTATGACATTTTGTGGCTCATGATTCCGCTGGCCGTGGCGCTGGTCGTCGTCCAAGAGATGTCGGCGCGTATGGGGTGCGTCACGGGAAAGGGTCTCGCAGCGCTCATTCGCGAGGGCTTCGGCGTACGGATTTCGGTCTTCGCGATGCTGGTGCTCTTCCTCATCAACACGCTAATCACATCGACCGAATTTGCCGGGATCGCGGCGGCGTCGGAGCATTTCGGCATCTCACGCTACATCGGCGTGCCCCTCGCACTCGTCGCAGTCTTTCTCTTCGTCTTGCGCTTCAACAGCAAGATCGTCGAGCGTGTCTTCGTCATCTTCTCGTTGATCTATCTCAGCTACATCGTCTCGGCCGTGCTTGCTCACCCCGACTGGCACCAGGTCGTAACCGGCACGTTCATCCCACACTTTGAATTCCGCGAGGCCGGGTGGCTCGCGATGGTCGTGACCGTCATCGGTACGACGATCTCGCCCTACATGCAGTTCTTCTTGCAGTCGCAGGTGGTAGAGAAAGGATCACGGACCGAGGATCTGACCTTCACGCGGATCGACGTGACGAACGGCTCGATCCTTGCGATTGCGCTCGCCGGCTTCATGATCATCGCCAATGCGGCGACAATTTTCATCGCCAACCAACACGGGGCCAAGCTCAATCCACAAACGGCAATGGATTTTGCCGTCGCCCTCAAGCCGCTCGCCGGAGATGCCGCCGCCCTGATCTTCGCACTCGGTATCCTCAACGCCGGGCTCTTTACCGCGACGGTATTGCCCCTCTCGACGAGCTACATCGTCTGCGAGGCGCTGGGATTCGAAGCGGCCATCGACCGCCGCTTTTCCGAAGCGCCGGTTTTCTTCATGCTTTTTGCTGCGGGCTTGCTGCTGGGTGCTGGCTTCGTGCTCATTCCCAACCTGCCGCTGCTACAATTCATTCTGTTTGCTCAGCTCTTGCAGGGCGTGCTGCTCCCATTCGAACTCGTGCTCATGCTCATTATCATCAATCGCAAGTCGGTGATGGGCCCGCACACCAACGGTCCGCTGGCCAACGGGATCGCGTGGACCACAGCGATCGTCATCGGCGTGCTTTCTCTCGTCTACGTGGTGGGACAGTTTATTCCGCAGCTTCTCGGCGCATAACGCGCGGCTTGGTGAGCGTTCGGCGCGCGTTCTCAGCGTCGGCGAAGCACCAACGGTTCCGGCCTTCTTTTTTCGCCCGATAGAGCGCGCGGTCCGACGCTTCCATCAACTCTTCGATCGTCCCACCGTCGCTTGGATAGAGCGCGATCCCGATGCTGAGGCGCACCTTGTGCGGCACACCGTCGATCACAACGGGTTCCTGCATCGCAACGTTGAGCTTGCGCGCGAGGTCGGCAGCATCGCTCGGTCCATCGACGATCGGCTGCAAGATTACAAATTCGTCACCGCCGAAACGTGAGATCGTGTCACTCTCGCGGGTGGCAAGTCGCAAGCGGTGCGCAACCTCTTGCAGCGAGGCATCGCCCACGTTGTGTCCGTATTTGTCGTTGATCGCCTTGAAGTGATCGACATCGAGATACATCACCGCAAAGCCACGATCGTAGCGGCGCGCAGTCGCGATTGTCTGTTCGATACGGTCGTTGAAGAGCACGCGATTGGGCAGCCCGGTCAGCGCATCATTGAACGCTAACTGCTCGATGCGATCGTTTTGCGCCTCGCGTTCGAGCGCGGCTGAAACAAAGAGCCCGATCAACTGCACCACATCGCGCTCGCTCGGATCAATGCTTTCCTCGCGCGGCGCGCGCCCGGCAAAGACCAGCGCGCCGTAGGGCTTATTGAAGACGGTCAAAGGCACGCCGAAGTAGGAACGCCACGGCGCCGTAGCGCGCACGGGGTCTTCACGGTACTCCGGCGCGTCCATGTCGGGAACGAAGTACGGCCCGCGCCGTTCCTGCACGTGATGCGAGAACGAAGCGCGTGCCGGGTAGATCGTGCCCTTGCTAAATACGGCTTCGCCCGAAGCGTTGCGCAGCAAGACGCGGTCGCGCTGATACTGCGCGATGTACCCGATATCCCATCCGAAAAGTTCGACGCCAAGGCTCAGCGCTGCATCGATCTGCTCGTCGAGCGATTCATTGCCGGAGGCCGCGACCATGACGAGGCGACGCAGACGTTCGCTTTGCGCCGCAATCTCGCGTTCGGCGGACCGCTGTGCGGCGACGTTCTTGAAGATCGCATACGCGCCCGTAATCTGGCCGGACACGTGCAACGGTACGATCTTGAGTTGTACGTCCAGCCGGTTTCCGAGCCGGTCGAGCAGCAGTGAGTCGACCTCGCCGGCTTCGCCGCGCATCGCGCTACGCAGCAGCTCGTCGGCGGCGACGCGGCGCTCCGGCGCGATGAGCTCGGTCCATGGCTTGCCGACGATGCGCTCGCCGAGATATCCGGTCTCACCCTCGAGCGCAACGTTGACGCGTGAAATTGCCCCCGTGCTCTTGAGCTCCATGATGCCGTCGGGGTGGTATTCAAAGAGCGACCGGAACTTCTCTTGGTTGATCGTCAGCGATGCTTCGGCCGAGCGCAGCGCTACGATGTCGCGCGCCTGTGCAAAGATGCCGACGATCTCGCCATTGAAGCGCGCCGGAAAGACGTAGCATTCGACCGGAATGACGGTCCCGTCGCGATGACGCGCACTGGTATCGAAATGATCCGTGCCGCCTGCGAGGCCCGTTCGCAACGCGAGGTCGACCCGCGCTTTGTCGTCCGACGCGACGTGCATACGATACGACGAACCGATGAACTCGTCGGGACCGTAGCCGGTAAGCGCCTGCGCAGCTTCATTCGCGGCAATGGTAATCCCGTCCGTATCGTAGAGCACGACGGCGTCGGGGGTATCTTGGTACATCGAGGCCACGGCCTCGCGCAGCACGTTCGGGTCCATCTGTATGAACTATCGTCAATTTCGCCGAAGGGTCCGCCGATGACCCCCGACCGGATCGTCGAGTTTGCCGAAGATTTTGCACGCGTCGCCGCCGCGGGCGGAGGCGCGAAAGCGCTTGCCGCCCATCTTTCGGAGGCTGCCGGGGTCGGCGTGCTCGTCGAGGACGCTGAGTGGCGCCATCTCGCGACGGCGGGGAGGGGGAGCCTCCCGGCGACCGCCCGTGGGTTGCGTAACGGCGCAGCCCATACCGTCCCGATCGCCGCCGGACCAAACCAGCTCGGCTACCTTTCGGTCTTCGCCGGTCCCGAAGGCGTTGACGAGGACCTCGCGCGGGTCATACGCCTCGCCGCGGCCGCTATCGCGCTCGAGCTTGCGCGCGAAACCGACGGCGGCCGAAGCCGCCGTCGCACGTTTTGGGAGCGGTTGCTTAGCGGGGCCTACCACGAGTTCAGCTCCGCACGTGAAGACGCCAACACCCGCGGCATCACCCTTGCGCCGCATTTTGTGTGCGTCGCGCTCGAGGCCGAGGCGACCGCCGATGAAGATCACGCAAGCGCGCTCGCCGAATTGCGCGCGCTCTGCACCGAGGCGTTTCGTTCGAGCCAGGCCGACGTGGGCATCATCGAACGCGGCATAACGCTCGTCATCCTCATCCCCGCAGCGCGCGAAGTCGATGCAGAGAACGCAAAGACCGCCGCACTGCTCTTGCCCAAGACGGCCGCGAAGCGCAAGCCCGCTTTGCGCATTACCGGCGGCATTTCAGCCAGCGTCAACGCGCTTGAAACGCAACGTGGGCTCAAACGCGCGGAGGCGGCCCTCGCAATTGCACGGCGCATCTACGGCATCGGCCGGGTCGCCGCATTCGACGACCTCGGCGCCTACCCGTTGCTCTACGGCGGCGCCAGCGCGGAGGAGCTCTCGGCGCTCGCACGCGGAGTCCTCGCCGCGCTACGCGCATACGACGAGAAACACCAAACTGAGCTCGAGCGCACTCTCGCGCTCTACTTTTCGACCGGACAAAACGTGAAGACGACCGCTTCCGAACTCAACGTCCACCGCCATACCGTCTTTTACCGTCTGCGACAGATCAACGAAATTTCGGGGCGCTCGCTCGAGAGCGCGCACGACCAACTCACTCTCCGCTTAGCGATTGCGATCGATGCACTCCACAACCAACAATAAACGCGACGTCATCAAAATAGCCAAGGAACGCAACGTACGCTTTGTACGTTTGGTTTTTGCCGACATCTTCGGCGTCAGCAAGAACGTGTCGATTCCCGCAACCGAGCTCGAAGCGGCCCTCGAAGGGCGCGTGACCTTCGATGGCGGATCGATCGACGGTTTTGTCCGCGGCGAGGAGCTCGACATGATGCTTCGACCGGATCCGTCGTCCTTTGCCATCTACCCGTGGTCGAGTCCCGACGGCGCCGAGGCACGGCTGCTGTGCGATATCGCAATGCCGGACGGCTCACCGTTCGAAGGATGTCCCCGCACGACGCTTGCGCGGGCAGTTGAGAGCGCCCGCGCGGTGCTTCCCAAGCTCGCGATCGGGCTCGAGGTTGAATTCTATCTGTTCGAAGGCGGCACCAATACCTCGGACGTGGGAAGCTATTTCGACTTCTCTGCCAACGACCGCGGTGAAGATACGCGGGGCGCGATCGTCGCGGCACTGCAGAGCATGGGCATCGCGGTTGCATCGGCACACCACGAGATCGGCGCCGGCCAACACGAGATCGATCTGGCGTTTGCCGACCCGCTCGCGGCCGCGGATAACGTGCTGACGCTGCGCACGGTTGCGAAGCACGTTGCGGCGAGCTTCGGACTCGATGCGACCTTCATGCCAAAGCCACTCGAGGAGCGTGCGGGCAGCGGCCTTCACGTCGAACTCGTGCTCGGCGACGACGCAGAGGAAGAGACCATGCTCTACGTCGTCGGCGGCTTACTCGAACACGCGCCGGCAACGACGGCGATCTGCAATCCCACGGTTAATTCGTACAAGCGGCTTGTCGCCGCATGGGACGCACCGATCTACACGGTGTGGTCGGAGCGCAGCGTGAACGCCCTCGTGCGCGTGCCGCCCGCGAGCCGGCCACGCCACATCGAGATGCGCAGCCCCGATCCCGCATGCAACCCGTACCTCGCGCTTGCCGTGTTGCTCGGCGCGGCGACCGATGGAATCGAACGCAGCGTACTGCCTGGTAGCGCACTTGCCGGATCGACCTATGATCTCGGTGAACGCGAGCGGCGCGAGCGCGGCATCGGCACGCTGCCGAAATCGTTGCGCCAAGCGATCACCGAACTCGACAAAGATGCCGTCGTACGCGCGGCTCTGGGCGACCACATCTATCACGCCTATCGCGACGCCAAGCTCGCCGAATACGAAAGCTATCGCCGCGCCGTCCATCCGTGGGAACACAAGGCGTACTTGAAACTGTACTAACCTTGTCATCCCGAGCGTAGGCGCGAAGCGCCGCAGTCGAGGGATCGCGCAAGCCGTTCCGCGCTTCGGAAAAGGGGTGCGCAACATCGTGTCGCGCATGCGGTTACGCGAACGCGCCTCTCGCCATCCCGGCTCCGGCGCTTCGCGAACTTTTCCTCAGCCGCAGAACAGCTTGCGCGCTCCCTCGACTCGCTACGCTACGCTCGGGATGACAAGGAGTTATTTTCTCGCGATGCACTCAATCTCGACGCGGGCGTTGCGCGGAAGGCCCGCGACGGCGACGGTCGAGCGCGCGGGTTTGACCGCATCGAACGTGCGGCCGTAGACCGCGTTGACGGCTGCGAAGTCATTCATGTCGACGAGAAAAATCGTCGTTTTTACGACGTCGGCGAAATCGAAGCCGGCCTGACGCAGCACTGCACCGAGATTCTCGATCGCTTGTTCCGTCTGCGCTGAAACGTCGCCATCGACGAGGTTGCCGGTGGTAGGATCGAGCGCAATCTGCCCCGAGCAATAGAGCGTTTTGCCGCTGCGCACCGCTTGACTGTACGGGCCGATGGGCGCCGGCGCTTGATCGGTCGTTACGAGCTGGTGTGCCATTATGCCGAAACCGATTCGCGGGTCATCGTCCCTTTGAACTTCATCGGATCTTCGACGAGACCGAAGTTGTCCGCGTAGAGCGCGTCGATCTTTGCGAGTTCTTCGGTTGTAAGCTGCGGCGTTAGCGGTGCGGTCGCAAACTCGCGCAACTGGGCGCTGTCGTAGATGTTCGGCAGCACGGTCATGACGCGCGGTTCGTGCAAGAGCCACTGGATGGCAGCTTGACCGAGCGTGCGGTCGGGCCGTTCTAAGAAGCGCAGGTGCTCGACCTTCTTGATCCCGTTTACGAGCCACGAGCGCGGCCGATGCCGGCGATGGTCATTCTCGGGGAAAACCGTGTCTTCGGTGTAGTGGCCCTCGAGCATGCCGCTGGCGTGCGGCACGCGGATCATGAACCCGGTGTCAGCCTTGGCCTCGTCGGCCGCTTTGATCTGCACGTCGCCGGGGAACTGTTCCAGGATATTCCAGATGACTTGCAGCGACGCGACATTGTGCGCCTTTACCGCGTCAACGCCTTCGTAAAGAAACCCGATCGCGGGCCCGAGCGCAATGCCGTACATACGAATCTTGCCTGCTGCTTTGAGTTCCTCGAGGGTTGCCCACATCGCTTCATCGTGCACGTGCTCCATCTTGGCGTTGTGGAGCTGATAGATGTCGATATAGTCGGTCTGCAGACGGCGCAGCGATTCATCGAGCGCCTTGCGGATAAACGCCGGTGAGACGTCTTGCGGGAGCTCCATCTGTCCGCGCCGCTCGCCGGGATTCGAATAGAAATCGTAGCCGAACTTCGTTGCAATCACGACGTCACCGCGCCGCCCGGAAAATGCCTTTGCCAGTTGCTCCTCGCTGCGACCATTGCCGTACGTATCCGCGGCATCATAAAAGGTGATGCCGAGGTCGCGCGCTTCGTGGAGCATGCGAACCGCTTCGTCGTCGGTCTTCTCACCCCACCACCCGGTCGACGTGGTCCACATGCCAAAACCGACTTCACTCACCGTGACGTCGGAATGCGGGTACGTGCGGTAGTTCATGCAACCTCCTGAGGCGGTCCCTCGCCCTTCGAGGCTCGCTACGCTCGCACCTCAGGGTGACGGATGCTTCGCCTCGGGGCGCGGGATGACATGGTCGTCCTCGGCGCCAACCATCCCATTGTGATACGAGCGCGCACCTTCGAAGAAGACTTTGCACGGGTCGGGCGCTGGATCGAGGATTATCTGAACGAGCCCGGTCGCTACCCGGTGTTGCCGGCGCTAGCTCCGGGCGAGGTCGCTGCCGCCCTGCCCGACGCCGCCCCTGAAGAGGGCGAACCCTTCGAGCGCATCATGGCCGACTTCGAGCGCATCATCGTTCCTGGTATCACGCATTGGAATCACCCACGATTTTTCGCGTACTTCGCGACCAGCGCCGCGCCCGCCGCGATTGCGGCCGAAGCGCTTGCCGCCGCACTCGACGTGAAAGTGATGCTGTGGCGCACCTCACCGTCGGCTGCGGAACTCGAATCGGTAGTGATGCGTTGGCTCGGGCGGTTAATGGGGCTCCCCGACAATTGGACCGGCATCATCTACGACACGGCCTCGGTCGCCGGATTTACCGCGCTCGCTGCTGCGCGCGAATCGCTCGGCCTACGCATCCGCGAAGAGGGCATGAGCGGGCGCAGTCTGCCGGTGCTACGCGTCTATGCGACGGCGCAAACGCATTCGCACATCGAGAAGGCGGCGATTGCCCTCGGCATCGGCCGCACCAACGTCGTCGCCGTTGCGTGCGACGACGCCTACCGTATGGATCCGGCCGCACTCGAGCACGCCATCGCCGAAGACCGCGCACGCGGCATGCTGCCGCTCGCGATCGTGGCAACAGTCGGCACGACGTCGACCAGCTCGATCGACCCGGTGCCGGCGATCGCCGACATCGCGCTGCGCGAAAAAATCTGGCTTCACGTCGACGCTGCCTATGCCGGCGTCGCGTCGATACTCCCGGAGTGCGCCTATTTGCTGGACGGCGTGACGCGGGCGGATTCACTCGTCGTCAATCCGCATAAGTGGCTCTTCATTCCGATGGACCTTTCCGTTTTGTTCCTGCGCGACGAAGCCACGGTACGACGGGCTTTCAGTCTGGTACCGGAATATCTCACGACCACCGACGGCGACGTGCGCAATTACATGGACTACGGCATTCAGCTCGGCCGGCGTTTTCGCGCGCTCAAGTTTTGGTTCACGCTGCGCCATCTTGGCGCCAAAGAGATCCGTGAGCGCCTGCGCAGTCACATTGCGCTTGCCCAGCGTTTCGCCGGATGGATTGATAACGATTCGCAGTGGGAGACGATGGCACCGCATCCGCTGTCGCTTGTCTGCTTTCGCTACCATCCCGCCGGCGTTAGCGACGAGGCGCAGCTCGAGCGCATCAACGCCGATCTGCTCGAGCGCGTCAACGCGACCGGCGAGATGTTCATCTCGCACACCAAGCTCGACGGCCGCTACGTGCTGCGTTTGGCGATCGGCAATCTCCGGACGACCCGTAGCGACGTCGAAGCCGCATGGTCGATTTTGCAACGCGAGGCGGCGGGAATTTCGCAATGACGCCATTGCATGTACTCGTTATCGGCAATGAATCACTAGCCGACGGTTTACGCACGCTTCCCGAGGGCGACTCACTGCAACTCGAAACCGCGCCGTCGCTGGAAGACGTACTTGCGAATCCTCGTTCCGCCGACGTTGTCGTCGTTGATCGCAGCAGCTCGACCAATAAAGAAGGCGTCGCAACCCTGGCCAAAGCGATTGAACCCATACCGCTGGTCGTGGTCGGCGACGACGAGTCGCTCGCGCGGGCGATCTTCGCTGCGGCCGATCGCGCCTGGCTGCGTAGATCGCTTGCGGCGGCGCTTGACGAGCTCGAAGCGCAACGCGCCGCCGTCATACAGATCAGTCAGCTCAAGCACGACCTGGTCGCGACGCTCGCGCACGACATCAAGGGGCCGCTGACGTCGATCGTCGGGTTTGCCGAGCTGCTGGAGGAAGGCTTTCTCGAAGGCGATGAAGCGACCGACGCGGCGAAAACGATTCGCACAAATGCACAACGGCTTGCGACGCTCGCCAACGACATGCTCGCCCTCTCGCGTGTCGAGTACGGCGAACTGGAGCTTGCCGACGACCGGGTCGACGTCATCGACATCTTGCGCGCAGCCGTCGAAGCGGTGACTGCCGAGCGCGCGATCGAGCCTACCTTCTCGGTCGAGCATGCATTCGTGCGCGGCGATGCGGATCGTCTGCGCCAAGTCTTCGATAATCTGCTTCGCAACGCGATCAAATACTCGCCCGGTGGCGAACCGGTGCGGGTCGAGGTGCGTGACGCGAGCAACGGCTTTTCGATCTCGGTGCGTGATCGCGGTATCGGCATCCCGCCCGACGATCTTCCGAAACTCTTTAATCGCTTTGCGCGCGCGTCGAACGCGCGTAAGTCGAAGATTTCGGGAACGGGCGTCGGGCTCTTCATCGTCAAGACGATCGTCGAGCGGCACGGCGGCACCGCCGTCGCGCAAAGCACGCTTGGCGAGGGCAGCGCGTTTACCGTCACCCTGCCGGCGATCGAACACATGTCCGGCGACGGTCCGGGCCGCATCGCGATCGTCACCAAGGACGGACGGCTCTCCCGCTTTACGGCCTTCGAATTGCGCGCGCGCGGTTTTCGCGTGCGCGAGGTCGTCGCGCCGGCCGATGCCGCTGCCGGCGCGCGAGCGGGCGACGTGATCGTCGTCGATGCAGCGACCGCAGACGCGAAGGAGGCACGCGATGCGCTCGGTCAGATTCCGGTTCGAATCATCGGCGTCGGCACAACCGCACCCGGCGGATGGGACGCAACGCTTCCCAAACCGTTCTTGGTAAACGATCTGTTGGCCGCGATAAATCCGCTAACGCCGCGGGGGTGACGCGCTCGTCGTCGACGACGTCGTCAGCAGGCTCACCTGCTGCGTCGCAATGCCGACTGCCGTCGCGTCGCTGCCCTTTTCACCCAACTCGAACTGCGCGAGCGCGTCCGACTTGTCGCCTTGCGCCTCGTAGGCGTCTCCAAGCAGCACGTGCAACCGCCCGTCATCGTGCACCGAGGCGATGCCCTTGAGCAGCACCGCTTGCGCCAGCACATAGAGTTGGTGACGCTCGTAATCGAGAGCCAAGTCGATGTACGCTTCGCGCAGATAGGGATACAGTTCGATCGCCTTTGCATATTGCGCAACCGCTCGCTGCCAATCTTCTTGTAGATCGGCCATGTAGCCGTAATTCACGAAGGTTTCCGCGCGCTCGGGCGCGTCCTTGAACGCCTTGTCGAGCGCGACTTTTGCCCTATCGACTTCCTTCGCTTCGAGGTACGTTGCGCCGATGTTGTTTTGACATTGATACGACAAGGGATCGACCCCGAGGCACAACCTGAACGTTGCGACCGCGCTGTCGTAGTCGTGCATGTCCATCTGCGCGAGCCCGAGGCCGTTAAGCGCCGTTAAATTTCGAGGGTCTTCCGCGAGCGCGCGGTTGTAATAGACTTCGGCTTCCGCGGATTGGTGAATCGCATAATAGACCTGCCCGAGCTCGCTCTGGATGCCGGGATCCTCGGGATAATCGCGCGCGATCTTTTGGACTTCGATCTCATACTTGTCGAGGTCGCCTTTGCGCTGGTGTAATTCGACGAGATCATCTACCGAGTCCGTACCCGGCAGTGCGGCGTTGAATTGTGCGATCGCGTCGTCCACGCGGTTCTCTTCTGCGTAGACGGTGCCGAGACGATTGTGCGTCTCTTTGTCGTTAGGCGCGAACTTCAGGATCTCTTCATATACGAACTGTGCGCGCGCGATCTGCCCGGTACGGAAATAGAGGTCGCCGAGAAAGCGGCGCGGCCCGATTTCGCCCGGGTGAATCGTCACATAAAGCGAGAGTTTCCGGATTGCGCCGGACATGTCACCTGAGGCAATCAACTCGCGCGTGGCACGTATCGCACCCGCAGGGTCGGACGGGAAGCCGTTGAGCGTACTATCGTCGAGGGTTGGATCGACGTACACTTTGGGCCCGTCTGCGGCCGCGCGCAGAGGCGCCGGCGAACCCGCCAGCAGCAGTGCCGCCGCTAGAGCAAGACCGAACGCGACAGCGCGATGGTTCATCCCGGGCCTCCCTCGTGACCTAGACCCTATTTTACACCATCCACGCGCGAGCGCCGCCGGCTGTGACGCGCTCGGGTTACTGATCCTTGGCGTTCTCCGAGATACGCTCGAGCATCCGTACGAACGTCGCACGTTCCTCGGCGGCGAATCCACGCATTGCATGCTCGGTCTGCTCGGCGATAATCTCTGCAAGGTGCGCGCGCAGGTCGTGACCTCGTTTAGTCAGGTAAATACGTACCGAGCGCGCGTCGTCAGGGTGCGCTTGACGCTCGACCAATCCGTCACGCACCATGCGCTGTACGGTCCGGGTCACGGTCGGCATCTCCACGTCAAGCCGGTCGGCGATCTCGCGGGGCGTCAGGCCGTCGTCATCCCAGAGATGCCGCAAGACCTGATATTGCCCGAGGCGCAGCCCCGAGCTTTGCAACGCGCGGTCGAGGCGAGCCCGCAGCGTCCGAACAACGTTTCCTAGCGCGCGAAAGACGTCGCTCTGCGGGCTCATCGCACGAGCGGCAGCACGTTACTAGGAGTAAGTGGGTAGAACGTCATGACCAGTAACAACACGAAACACGCAATCGCGCTGATCCAGGCGAGTGGCGCAAGCGGGCGCACGTCGCGAGTGTGCTGCGGATCGTGCGCATACATTGCACCGATGACCTTGGCGTAGGCATACAGAGAGATGGCTGTCCCTACGATCAGCACGGCGCCAAGCCACGTGAACCCGGCATTTACGCTGGTCGAAAGGATCAGAATCTTTCCTAAAAATCCCGCCGTCGGCGGCAAGCCGGCCATCGCAAGCAAAAAGAACGTCATCAACCCGGCCACGATCGGACGCCGGAATCCCAACCCGCGATAGTTTGTAAGCGTCGACCCCTGCTCGCCGTCATTCGAAAGCAAGGCGGCAACGGCGAACGCGCCGAGATTCATGAACGTATACGCCGCAATATAGTAGATCGCGTAGCGCAGTCCGAGCGGCGTTTCACCGGCGAGCGCCACGAGGATGTAGCCGGCTTGCGCGATACCCGAATAGGCGATCAGGCGTTTCAGATCGCGTTGCGCAAGCATACCCACGTTGCCGGCAATCATCGAGATCGCGGCAACGATCCACACCGGGAGCAGCAAGGCCGACTCGACCCCGGCCGGCAACGCCGCGTAGATAAAGCGCGCAAAGACGGCGAGCGTCGCGGCTTTGGTGGCGACGCTCATAAAGGCCGTCACCGGAAGCGGCGCGCCCTCATACACATCCGGCGACCAGGTGTGGAATGGGACGAGACTCAGTTTGAAAACAATCCCAATGAGGAAGAGCCCGGCGCCCATCCAGAGCAGCGGATTGCTCGCGAGTCCGGGTGCTACCAAATCCGCGAGCGCGACACTTCCGCTTGCGCCGAAGAGCAGCGCCATACCGTAGAGCATAAATGCCGACGCCGTCGAGCTGAGGATCAGGTACTTGAGCGCCGATTCACGCGAGGTTGACCGATCGGCCAGCCCGCAGAGACAGTACAGCGCAAGCGAAAGCAGTTCCAGTCCGAGGAAAATCGTCATCAAGTTGCCCGCGCCCGCCATCAACATCGCGCCGCACGTCGACCATAGCATCAGCGCGATAGCGCCGGGGACGCGCTCCGTCGTGCCCGTCGCACCGTACAGTATGATCGAACCAGCCGCACAGACGAGGATGATCTCCTGGAAGACGACGCTAAACCCGCCGACGATGAACGCCGCGCCAAACGCCGCGTAGTCGTGTCCGTAGCCGGTTGCGCAATCGACCGCGGCGACGGCCAGGCCCACGATCGCGATGCCGATAGCCAGGTAGCGATCGACGTTCTTCGGTGCGGCCAGATCGCCGAGCAGCACGACGAGCGCCGCGACGGCGACGATCGAGAGCGGCGCAACCGCGAGCCAGTCGGCGCCGGTAACGGTAATATTCATCGAATGAATCCTTGCGCGAACGTGGTCAGCGCGTGCGGATTGACGCCGACCAGCAAGAGCGCTGCGACGAGCGGCGCAACCGCGATGCCCTCGAGCCACGAAAGGTCCGGACGCACCGGAAGATCCGCCACCTGCGGCCCGTTCATGATGCCTTGATACAGCCGCAACATGTAGGCTGAAGCGAGCACGATTGCCACGAGCGCGACGATCACGCTCCACATCCAGCCGGCCTGAAAGACGCCGGTGAGGATGACGATCTCGCCGGCGAAACCCGCGAGCCCGGGCAATCCGAGCGCCGCAAGGGCTGCAATACACAACGCACCGGCTAAGCGCGGGTTCTGCGCGCCCAGACCGCCCAGACGCGTGAGCGAACGCGTCTCCTCGCGCGACTCGACATAGCCTAAGATCAAGAACAACGCGGCGGAGAAGAGCCCGTGCGCGATCATGTAGATCAGCGCTCCCTGCAGTGCGATCACGTTGAACGACGCAATGGCAATCACGATCAACCCAAGGTGGGAGAGCGACGAATACGCCACGACGCGTTTTGCATCGGTTTGCACGAGTGCGGTAAAGGCGCCGTAGAGGAGGGAGATCGCACCGAGCACGATCAGCAGAAGCGCCGCGTCGCGTAGATAATCCGGCATGAACGCAAGACCGATCGCGATGAAGCCGTAGAGCCCGGCCTTCGACTGCACCGCGCTCACCACCGCGACCATCGGCGGCGGCGTATCGGCATAGGTAAGCGGCATCCAGGTGTGCAGTGGCCACACCGGCGTCTTCACGAGAAACGCAAATGCGAAGCCGGCAAAGATCCACGGCACCCACGAACCGATCACGTGGACGTCGCTGCGTCCGATCACGTCGGTCGAACCGTAGAGCACGCCGAAGGCCGCCGTCGCAAGCAGCAGCGTAAGACCACCGGCGAAGTTGTAGATAAAGTACCGCCATGCCGTTGCATGGTGGCGGCCCCAGCCGATCAGCGTAAAGAAGACCGGGAGCAGCATCAGATCCCAGAACAACGCGAAGACGAGCAGATCCTTCGCGAGGAAAAGCCCCAGCATCGTGCCTTCGAGAATCAGGAGATGGCCGATGAACGCGCCCGCGCGCGGAACATTCACGGCCAGGATGGCGCTAAAGGTGCAGATGCTTAGCAAGAGCACGAGCCAGATCGAGAGACCCGTGGCACCGAAGTGCAATGCCGAAGTGAAGGGTCGCGAGAGCCAGCGGATGCTGATCTCGGCACCGCCGCTTTGCATCAGCAATGCGCCGGCGAACGTCGCCGCCGCAACGATCGCGCCGGTCGCTTTGCTCGTAGTGACATTCTCACTCTTGACCGCGAGCATCACGAGACCTACCGCGATCGGCACGAGGATTATCAGCAGCGCCAGCATCAGTGGAAGCCTCCCGCAGCGAGCGCATAGTAGACGATGAAGCACGCCGCCCCGAAGACCAAGATGAAGGCGTAGGCGCGCAGCAAACCGGTTTGGAACGAGCGGGTGAGCGCCCCCAACCATTGCGCCGAGATCACCGTCTCGCGGACGGCGCCGTCGAGCACGTGCGGGTCGAGCCAACGGCCGAAGAACCGGCCGAGAAACTCCGCGGGCTTCACGAAGAGCCAGTCGAGTGCGTAGTCGAATCCGAACGCGTGCGTGAGAATCGCCGGCATGTGGATCGATTCGCTGCGCAGCCGCTCAACCGCGTTACTTTGCGCGCTTGCCGTCGCGTAACGCATGTACGCGATGCCGATGCCTACGAGCACCACGGCGAAGGTGATCAGTCCGGTCAGACCTTCGCTGATCGCCGGCACGTTAAGCGCCGGATGCGGGAATTGCTGTTCGAAGAAATGCGCCCACGGCGAATTTTCGCCGCCGAACATGATCCACCCGATTAGCACGGTAAACGGGATAAGGATCGCGACGGGCACGATCATGAACCATTGCGCGTTGGGCGAATGCTCTACCTCGGGTTCTTTCTCGTGATCGCTTGGCGGCGTGCCGGCCAACTCCGGATGGCGAATGCCCAGACTCGACGGATCGACGTCGCCGCGATACGCGCCGAAGAACGTCACAAAGAACAGCCGGCACATGTAATACGCGGTGATCCCGGCAGTGACGATCCCGAGCACATAGAGCCACGGATGACTATGCGGGCCATGGGTGAGCATGCCATAGATCACCTGATCCTTACTGAAGAATCCCGAAAAGCCCGGGATCCCGGCGATTGCTAGCACGCCGGTGCCCATTGCCCAAGCCGCGAACGGCAATTTCTTCAGCAATCCACCCATACGCCGCACGTCCTGTTCGTCGTGGAGCGCGTGGATGATAATGCCCGAACCCAAGAAGAGTTGCGCTTTGAAGAATGCGTGCGTGAAGAAGTGCGCGACGCCGCCTTCATAGGCGCCGACGCCGACGCCCATGATCATGTAGCCGATCTGCGACATCGTCGAATACGCGAGAATGCGTTTGATGTCCCACTGCGCGCAGCCGAGGATCGCGCCGATCAGTGCGGTGAGTCCGCCGATCGTGCCGACCAACAGCTGCGCATCCGGATTCTGACTCCACAGCGGGGCGCAGCGCGCGATGAGATAGACGCCGGCCGTGACCATCGTCGCGGCGTGAATCAATGCCGAGACCGGCGTCGGACCTTCCATCGCATCCGGGAGCCACGTGTGCAGCGGAATCTGCGCCGACTTCGCCGCCGCGCCGATGAAGAGACACAAGCAGATCACGAAGAGTAGCGGCGTCCCATACGACCCCGCAAAAGCAAACGCGTCCCCGAACGTGATCGAATGCACCGCCGTAAAGATCGCAAAGATCGCGAACATGATGCCGACGTCGCCCACGACGTTGAGGACGAACGCCTTACGCGCGGCTGCAACCGCCGTCGGTTTGAAGAACCAGAAGCCGATCAGGAAATACGAGGCCAACCCGACGAGGCCCCAACCGACGAGCAGGCCGACGAAATTGTCGGAGAGCACCAGCGTCAACATCGCGAACACAAAGAAGTTCATATACGCGAAGAAACGCGCAAACGCGTTGTCGCCGTCCATGTACCCGATCGAGTACACGTGAATCAGAAAGCCGACGCCGGTGATAATCAGCGCCCACAGCAGCGCAAGCGGGTCGATCAGCAGCCCGAAATCCCAGCCCGGAATCCAGTTGAACAGCGCTTGATGTGCGCCGAGCGCGCCATCCGCTGAATGTTGGGTTGCGGCGCCCCAGAGCAGCAGCGTCGCAACGAACGATGCGCCGATTGCCGCCGAACCGAGCGGCCCCGCTGTCCGCTTGAGCTGAGGACCAAATGCCCAATTGACGATCGCGCCGGCCAGCGGCAGGAGCCACAGCGCTATCAGCGTCGGGTAGTATCCGTCGACACCCATCACGTGGTGCAGCATCGTTACCGGCATCAACCTTTCATCAACGCGACGTCATCGACATCGACGTTCTTAGCGCTACGGAACACGGTCACGACGATCGCCAGGCCGATCGCGGCTTCGGCGGCGGCGACGGTAATGACGAGAAAGACGAAGATATGGCCGGCATTGTGCCACCAGGCGCGCGCGAACGCCGCGAAGAGCAAATTCGCAGCGTTAAACATCAGCTCGATCGACATCAGCATGATCAGCGGATTGCGCCGCACGACCACCCCGGCAACGCCGATGAAAAAGATTACCGCCGAGAGCGCGATGTAGTTCGCGACCGGGACGGTCATCGGGTTCATTGCCCGCCCTCCCGCAAGATCGCTTCGCGCATTTCGCGTCGCACGTCTTCCGCACGCTTTTTCGTCGCGATGTACGGTGTCTGATCGCCGGCGAGCAGCACGACGCCGATCACCGCCACCATCAAAATCAACGCGGTCATTTCAAACGGCAGCAGATACGTTGTAAAGAGCGCGGTACCGAAGTCGCTGACCGAGCCGAACACGCCCGCGGTTCCGGCCGGTCCGACCGGTGAGCCACCCGGCGAGGCCGCAGGCGCGGCGACCGATGCGCGGCCAAGCACCCAGGTCAAAAAACCAACTGCAATAAGCACGAGCGCGATCGCCGGGTACGCAATTTTCGGCAAGCGATTCGGCCCAACCGAAAACGGCGCGACGCCGCTCGAAAGCAAGGCGATCACGAAGAGGAACAGGATCAAGATCGCGCCCGAGTATACGATGATCTGAATCACGGCCAAGAACTCTGCATTGAGCGTCAGATACGTCGCAGCTAGCGCCGCGAAGTGCAGCAGCAGCGCGACGACGCTATAGACCGGCTTGCTCGCCGTGACGCACCAAATCGCCGACGCGAGCAAGATCACCGCCAGCACCCAGAACGCGATCATCCAGCGAGCCCTCGCCGTTGCGTCTTGAGAATGATGCCGCGGTGCGTGGCGTCGTAACCGGTTGCGATGTCGACGGTCGATTTGACGTCGGTCACACGGCCGAGATCGGCGGGAATACCGTTGGGGCGCTCGTCGGGCGCGACGCCGACGCCCGCATCCGGCGGCACGAGCAAGCGATCCTTGCTATAGATGAACGAGCCGCGACGGTAGTCCGACATTTCGAAGCGCGGGGTGAGCACGATCGCATCGGTCGGACACGCCTCTTCGCACATCCCGCAGAAGATGCAGCGCAACTCGTCGATCTCGTAGCGCGCGGCATACCGCTCGGCCGGCGACGTGCGATCTTCCGGCGTGTTCTCAGCGCCGATGACCGTGATCGCATTAGCCGGGCACGCACTCGAGCACAGCTCGCAGCCGATGCAACGTTCCTTGCCGTCGGCATACCGGCGCAGCTCGTGCAGGCCATGAAAGCGCGGCATGTGCTGCTTCTTCACCGTCGGATACTCGATCGTCGGGCGCTTGGCGAACATGAATCCGAACGTAATGCTCAGCCCCTTCAGAATCGCACCGACGTTATAGAGTTGTTTTCTCACTTTGAAAGGCGCTCCGCCCGAGGCTTTGAAAGGCGCTCCGCCCGAGGCTCCGCGCCCCCCACTGCGTGGGGCCCCCGGATCGTAGGGGGCATTAAACGTATTGACATGCTGAATTCTCCCCTGGGGCCCCCTTAATAAGCATTTTGCCGCTAACCATGAAACGCGACCACAATCGCCGTCACGATCAGGTTTAACGTGGCGATCGGCAGCAACACCTTCCATCCGAACGCCATCAGGCGATCGTAGCGGAAGCGCGGCAGCGTTGCCCGCAGCCACATATAGAAGAACAAGAACGCGGCGACTTTGATGATGAACCACACGATGCCCGGAATGGGCAACGCGCCAAGGCCGACCGGCGCGTTCCATCCGCCAAGGAAGAGCAGCGAGGCGATGCACGAGACGGTAAGCATGTTCACGTACTCGGCGATGAAAAACAGGCCGAAGCGTAAGCCGGAATACTCGGTGTGGAACCCGGCAACGAGCTCGGTCTCGGCCTCAACCAAATCGAAGGGCACGCGATTGGTCTCAGCAACGGCCGTGATGACGTAGATGATAAACCCGACGAACTGCGGACCGATGAACCACCAGGTATACTGTGCGTTCACGATGCCGTTGAGTGAGGTCGTGCCGGCCATGATCAGCACGCCGATCAACGAGAGCGACATCCCGAGCTCATAGCTGATCATCTGCGCGGTCGAACGCACGCTACCGAGCAGCGGATATTTGGAACCCGACGCCCAGCCGCCGAGCGAGATGCCGTATACGCCGAGCGAGGTAATCGCGAGCAAGAACAAGATTCCGGCGTTAACGTCGCCGATCGCCCACGGCGTGCCCGAAGCATTTGCGCCGAACGGGATGATCGCATAGACCGAAAACGCGGTCAGCAGCGAGATGAACGGCGCAAGCCGATAGATCAGCGGGTCGGCGCTCTTCGGCGTGAGGTCTTCCTTTAAAATGAGTTTAGCCGCGTCGGCTGCCGGCTGCATCAACCCCCAAGGTCCGACACGATTCGGCCCGGGACGAAGCTGCATCCATCCGAGGACCTTGCGCTCAGCAAGCATGGCGTATGCAAACGTCGTCACGACCACCAGCAAAAGAATCGCCGACTTGATGAGAATCACGATCCAATCAGGCATGAAGCACCGACCTTACGTGGTCATCGTGTGCCGATGTGCCGCCACCATCCCACAACGTGCGCGGCTCGAGCGCATGCGCGCGCGTTGCACCACTATGATAGAGCGCGTCGCCAAACGAACCCGCAAAGGCGTGCTGCGCACGCGTGATCACGGCGGCGTCAAGCTCTTCGACGGTGGGCAGCGTCAGATCGAACTGCTGCGCAAGGCCGATCAGCATCTCGAGGTCTGAAAGCGGGCCAACGGGCGCCTCGAGTGACGCGTTCACCGGCAAGAGATCGCCGGTGACGTTGATCGTTGTGCCGCTCTTTTCAAATGCGCCCTTGGCCGGAAGGACGAGCGTGGCAAGCTGCGCGGTCTGCGTCATAAACAGCTCGCTCACCATGACGAACGGCGTGGTGTTCAGCGCTGCGCGCACGAGATCGACGTCGCCGGCATTGCGCAGCGGATTTACACCGAAGAGCGAAAGCGCCGCCAATTTGCCGTTGCGCCCGGCGTCGAACATCAACCCGGCGTCCATGCCGCCGTCGATCGGCAACATGCCCATCGCTTCTGCGCCACGCGCGTTGGGCTGTTCGCTCGCGATATACGTCACCGCATCGAGGCGGCCGGCTGCATCCGCGAGGATTTTTCCAAGCTCGAGATCGACGCCGTCCCACACGATCGCGACCCGCGAACCGCTATCGATTCGCGCGAGCGTTGCCGCGGCACCGGTCGCGCTCAGGTGGAGGATTTGCGCCCCCGCGCGTTTGGCTTTGAGCACGCGCAACCACATGACCGGCGCCAGCTCGGCAGGCGAGGACGCGCCTGCGACCGCGATGACATTCGCGCGCTCGAGCGCCGCGTAGTCGCCGCCACGCGCGCCGGGCGAGGCTTGTTGCTGGCGCCCACCCCGCCAGTCGAGATTGCGTACGCCGATCGCGCGGAACACCTGCTGTAACAGGAGCGCTTCTTCGTTCAGCAGCCGGCCGCCGCCGATCGCACCCGCGTTACCGGCCGCACCTTTGATCGCACGCGCCCAGAGTGTAAAGGCATCATCCCAGCCGATCTGGACGAAGGAGCTGTCGCGGCGGTACAGGGGCTGCGTGATGCGTTCGGGCGACGTGTAGAAGCCGATATTGTAACGTCCTCGATCGCACAACCAACTGTCCGAGTAGCGATCGTCGTGCTCAACCGACATCGTGCGCAGCACGGTCCCGTGCCGCACATCGGAAAACTGCTGACAGCCGACCGGACACTGCGTACACGTAGTCTGCGTGCGCCGTAGATCCCACGGACGCGACTTGAAGCGATACGTCTTCGACGTCAGCGCGCCGACCGGACAGATTTCCGTGACGTTGCCGGTAAAGTGGTGGCGATACGGTGCACCGGTTGCGGTCGCGATGATGTCATTGTGTCCACGATCTTTGACGATCAATTGCCGCTCGTCGGCGATGATGTCGTCGAAGCGCACGCAGCGCTGACACACGACGCAGCGCTCCTCGTCGAGCACGATCGTCGGCCCGAGATCGACCCCTTTGGGTTTGCTCAACTTTGGATCTGCCACGTCGGAATTGCCGCGGCCGTACGCCATCGCGTAATCTTGCAGATCGCATTCGCCGCCTTTGTCGCAGATCGGACAGTCGAGCGGGTGATTCACGAGCAGGAGTTCAAGCACCATGCCGCGCCCCGCATGCGCCTTCTCACTGGCCGTATGCACGACCATGCCTTCTGCAACCGGCGTGTTACACGCGATCTGCAGTTTCGGCGTGCCTTCGATCTCCACCAAACAGACGCGGCACAGTCCCGCCGGCCCAAGCTTGGTGTGATAGCAATAGACCGGAATCTCTTGCTTGACGGTCTTTGCAGCTTCAACCAGGAGCGTTCCCTTGGGAACTTCCACCGGCACACCGTCGATGGTGAGCTTCACGAGGTCTTGGTTCGTGGACGTCATGCTGGGAGCGGTTCCTTCAGAATGCGCGCTTCGAATTGGTCGGGAAATCGATTGAAGACCGACAGCAAGAACGGCTCGATCGAGTCGCCGAGCGGGCAGAGGTTGATCCCGGTAATCTCATGGCCGACGCGCCGGATCATGTCGAGGTCGCTGCTCAGGCCGCGACTTTCAACGAAACGATGCAGCACGCGTTCGAGCCAGTGGCCGCCTTCACGGCAAGGCGTGCACTGTCCGCACGATTCGTGCGCGTAGAAGCGCACCATGTTCAACGCGGCTTTGACGAAGTCGGTCGTGTCGTCAAACACGGTGAACGCGCCGGAGCCAAGCATCGAACCCGCCTTCGCCATCGACTCGTAGTCGTATGGATAGTCGAGGTGCTCTTCAAAGATCGCGGCCGACGAACCGCCGCCCGGCTGCACCGCCATCAGCTTGCGGCCCGGACGCAGACCACCGGCGATTTCGATCAATTCGCGCACCGGCGTACCGAGCGGCACTTCGTAGTTGCCGGGCTTCTGCACGTGGCCCGAGATCGAGATGATCTTGTACCCTTTGCTGCGCTCCGTTCCCACGGCGGCGAACCACTCCGGTCCACGTTCGAGAATCGGCACGAGATAGGCCAGCGTCTCGACGTTGTTGACGACCGTAGGCATACCGTAAAGTCCCGCGACCGCGGGAAACGGCGGCTTCAGCCGCGGTTCGCCACGCTTACCTTCGAGCGAATTGAGCAGCGCCGTCTCTTCGCCGCAGATGTAGGCCCCCGCACCACGGTGGACGGTCACCTCGAGATCGAAGCCTTTACCGAAGAGATTTTTCCCGACCAACCCCGCGGCCCGCGCCTCGGCCAGCGCCTGCATGAAGATCTCGTATCCGCGCTTGAATTCGCCGCGTATATAGATGTAGGCGTGGTGGCAGTTGATGCCATAGGCGCCCAGCAGGATGCCCTCGAGCACCAAGTGCGGCGTCTCCTCCAACAGCATGTGATCTTTGAACGTGCCGGGCTCGGCTTCGTCGCAGTTGCACACCAGGTAGCGCGGATAGACGTCTTTGGGCAGAAAGCTCCACTTGCGACCGGTCGGGAAACCCGCGCCGCCGCGTCCGCGCAATCCGGATTTATCGCACGCTTCGAGGACGTTTTGCGGCGTGAGCTCGCGCACGGCGCGCTCCCATTGCTTGTAGCCGCCGCGCTCGCGGTAGACGTTGATATCGCGTAGGTTCGCCTCGCCGATGCCGGCCGTCAGTACCTTAGTGACCGGCACGTAAGACATCTCCTTCAGCGTCCCCAGCTTGTCGAAGGATGCCACCTTCCTCGTCGATGATCTCGGCAACGCCGCGCGCGTCCCGCACGAACCGTTCGCGCGAGCGACCGGTAAACGAAATGCCTTTGTCAACAAAGCTATCGAGCATGATCACCCCGGTCGCATCGCCGACGCCGCCCGCGTTATTCGGGCTGCTCGACGTGCGCGTACCCGGCGACTTCCCGCCGGTACCAACCTCGCCGTCTTGCTTGACTTTCCAGGTACGCTCGGGCGCGGCCGTCTGCGCCATCGGCTCGATCGTATACGTGCCGGCGCGCATCGCGGCAAGCATGTCGTCGATCATCGCCGGCGTAAGGTCGTAGACGAATTCCAGGTTGACCTGCATGCATGTCGCGCGATTGCAGGCCGCCAGACACTCGACCTCTTCATACGAGAACAGTCCATCGTCGGTCGTCTCGAGATGCCCGATGCCAAGCTTTTCGCGGAAATACGCCATGATGCCGTCGGCGTCACGCAGTTCGCACATCAAGCCGCGACAAACTTGCAACATGTACTTGCCAACAGGCTTGCGAAAAAATAGCGTATAGAACGAGACGGTCGATTCGACTTCAGCCGGGGTCAGCTCGAGCAGCTCTGCCGCGAACTCCATCGCCTCTTGCGACACGTAGCCTTGGCGGTCTTGAAAGATGTGCATGATCGGCAGCAGCGCCGAGCGTGGCCGCTCGTACTGCGCCATCAGCGCCTCGCACGTCGGCTTCAGCTCATTCGCCAGCACATTGAACTCAAACGTTTCGGTCGTGCTCATTGCTTCGTTCCCGATGCGTTTGCCCGCGAAGACGCTCCTCGCGGAGCGCAGCCGGGAATGCGAATGAGTTCGGCGCGGGATGCCATCAGCGATCCACCTCCCCGAAGACCGGGTCGAGCGAGCCGATCATTACCACGAGGTCCGCGATCAAATTGCCGGGTGCGATGGCTTTGAGCGCTTGCAAGTTGTAGAGACTCGCGGGGCGCGTCCGCACGCGATACGGACGGTTTTCGCCGTTGCTCACGAGATAGTACCCGAGCTCGCCCCGCGGGCCTTCAACCGATTGATAGACGTCACCCGGCGGCACGCGGAAGCCCTCGCTCACAATCTTGAAGTGATGGATCAGCGCCTCCATCGAGAGCGCAATCGTCTCCTTGGGCGGCGCGAAGATCTTTGGATCGTCGATGGCAAACGGTCCGGGGGTGCGGAGCTTTTCGAGCGCCTGTTCGACGATCTTGATTGACTCTTCCATCTCGTCCAAGCGCACGAGGAAGCGCGCGTAGGCATCGCCCTCGGCACGCGTCGGTACGTTGAACTCGTAGTGCTCGTAGCCGGAATACGGGAAAGCCTTGCGTACGTCGTACGCAACCCCGCTACCGCGCAGCGCGGGTCCGGTCACGCCCCACCGCACCGCCTCTTCCACGCCGAGCGTCCCTACGCCGATCGTGCGGTCCTGGAAGATCGGGTTGGCTTGCAGCAATCCACGCAGCTCGCGCATGCGACCGGGGAACTTTGCGATCAATGCTTCGATCTTCTCGAGGTAGCCGTCGGGCACGTCGCCGTTGACCCCGCCGACGCGCAGATAGTTCGGATGCATGCGCGCACCGCCGGTTGCTTCAGAGAGATCGAGAATGTTTTCGCGCAGATCGAAGCAGTAGAAAAAGACCGAGATCGCACCAAGATCGATCGCGTGCGTGCCCAACCACACGCAGTGTGACGCGATGCGGGTCAACTCGGCAGTCATCACGCGAATATGCTTTGCGCGTTCGGGAATCCGATCGGTGATACCGAGCAGCTTCTCGACACCGAGCACGTAGCACAGCGCATTCGAGGAGGGCGCGAGATAGTCCATGCGCTCGGCATTGGTCTGCCCGTGCGACCAGAACAAGTTCTCCATGTTCTTTTCGATGCCGGTGTGCAGGTAGCCGATCTCGGGATCCGCCTTGATGACCGATTCGCCCTCGATTTCGAGCATGATCTGCAGCACGCCGTGGGTCGACGGATGTTGCGGACCCATCGAAAGCACCATCGCATTGCCTTCTTGCGAAACGATCTCCGGCGTCAGCGGCGTTGTCGAAAGGCTCACGTGGAATCACCTTCTGTGATTCCGTGGCCCTTCGGGGCATCCACTATCTTCATTTGTTGCTGCAGTGCTTCAAGGGTCGCTCCGGACGGCGGCGTACCGGCTTGCACGTTGCTCTTGAGTCCGAACGACGGTCGCGGCGAGCGCTCGCGCGCCGGGCCGCGCAGCGGATAGTCCTTGCGCAGCGGATGGCCCTCCCAATCGTGCGGCATCTGAATCCGGCGCAGATCGGGGTGGCCATCAAAGATGATGCCGAACAGATCGTAGACCTCGCGCTCGGCCCAATCAGCCGCTTTCCACAGGTCGCTGACCGTCACCAGATGCTCCCCGTCGTTCAGCCCGCAGCGCACGCGTAGACGCGCCGGCGTGCCGACCTGCGCGAGCGTCGCGGCCGCCGTCGGCATCTTTAGAAGATGATAGACCACTTCAAAGCGCGGTGCGCGTTCGAGGTAATCGACCGCGCCCAGATCGAGCAGCATCGTGAAGCCCTCGGCGCGCAGCGCCTCCAAACGTGCATGCAGCGCTTTCGGATCGACGACTTCAATCGCGGCGTCGTCGATTGCCGGGCGCGCGCTGGGCGGATCGATCGCGGTTCCCGCAATTGGCGGTGTCTGTGTACTAGGCACGACCTAATCTTTCTTAGCGAACGGGCGCAACGTCATGAGCGCGCGAGGATGCCGCCGCGGCCCCCTTCACGAATTTGCTGCTGGATCAAATTGACGGCGTATAACAACCCGTCGGGGGTAGGTGGGCAACCCGGAACGTAGACGTCGACCGGGATGATCGTATCGACGCCTTGCACGATCGCATAGTTATCGAAGACTCCGCCTGAACTTGCGCACGCGCCCATCGAAATCACCCATTTCGGATCGGCCATTTGATCGAACAGCCGCTTTACGACCGGGGCCATCTTCTGTGCCACGCGTCCGGAGACGATCATCAGGTCGGCTTGGCGCGGCGAGCTCCGAAAGACCTCCGAGCCCAAACGCGCGATGTCGTACTCTGCGGAGGTCACCGTCATCATCTCGATCGCGCAGCACGCCAGTCCCATGGTGAGCGGCCACACCGAAGAGCTTTGTGCCCAACGCGCAACGTCGTCGAGACGCGCAAGCAAAAATTGACCTGGGCCTATCTCCACACGAAGCCTCCCTTCTTCCACACGTACGCATAGCCGATCGCGAGCACGATCACAAAGACGATCATCTCGAGCAGACCGAACACGCGCAACGCATGCATCTTCACGGCCCACGGGTAAAACGAGGCCGCTTCGACGTCGAAAATCACGAAGAGCATCGCGATGAGGTAGAACCGTACGGGAAAGCGACCCGAGACGGCGGAGGTCGGCTCGACGCCGCACTCGTAGGCTTCTTGTTTCTGCGGATTCGGCTTCGCGCGGCCGAGCAGCCCAGGCAAGAAGGTAAAGAGCGAAGCGCCGGCAAGCGCGACGCACAGGTAGATCGCAACCGGTCCATACGGATTCATGGCTTGTGATTTTTTTCACAAGCTCCGCCAATCGCCTCCCAGGCGGAGGCCTGGGGGGCCATTCAATAGTATAGCGGCACGACGCCGCTAGAGGTTCGAGCGCAGGATGCGCGACCCGCGGAGCGGGCGAACCGTGGAGGGAAGCATGCGCAGACTGGTTCTTGGCCTCGTCCTCTTGCTTACGCTAGGCGATAGTTGCAACAACGGCGTTGTCGGCAATCAAGACTACGGCGGCGTTACCGGCCGCGTGCTCGATGCCACGACGAACCGGCCCATCGCGAACGCCATCGTCTCGGTTGGCTCGCTCTTCGTAGTGACTGCCGATGCACAGGGCGCGTTCACCTTGCCGCACGTTCCAGTCGGCCAACAAGTCGTCACCGCGCGGATGCCCGGCTTCAGCACCGACCAGACGACGTTGCGCGTGCACAAAGACCTCACGGCACAGGCCGGCTACTTGCGGCTCGTGCCGGTGACGAAGCCCGATGCCGTGCCCACGCTCCCGCCGCCGCCCACGCCGACGCCGATAGTCTCGGCCGAACCGACGTATCTGCCGCCCGGGTATAGCCCGAGCCCATCGCCAAGCAGCGCGCCAAGCGCGACGCCGTCAATGCAGCCGTAGTCCGGCCAGGTCGAGATCGTACTCGATCGTCTGATAGATGTCGTCGGGAATTTCCCCGTTACGCCGTAGTCGCGCGATCTCGCGGCGTTCTGCATCCAGCGCAGCCAGTTCGAGGCGGCGATCCGATTCGCGCTCGTCTTCGGCGTCGCGATCGCCTTCTTTCTCGTCGAGATGCCCTTGGAGATGCGCAATACGCCGCTCGTACTCGCCCAGAAGCCGTCCCGCGGCTTCCATCTCGCCCGGTGTCTGCAGCGTGTCTTCGATCGAGCGCAGATAGCGTGCCGCTTCCTCAAGTGCTTGCACGCGAATCTTCATCTCTTGGCCTTTACGCACGTCGGTCTCGCTGACGCCGAGCCAAGCAATTAGCGGCGCGAGCGTCGTGCCGTGCAACAGGAGCGTTACGACGATCACGCAGAGCGTGATGAAGATGATCTCCGAGCGCCCGGCGAGCGGCGCGCCGAACCGGTCGGTATACGGCAGCGCCAGCGCCGCAGCGAGTGAGACGATCCCGCGCATGCCGCTCCAGCTCGTCAGAAGTAACTCTTGCCACGACGGCAGCGGATCGCGCTTTGCAACGCCGGGAATCTTGCGCCGCAAGGGTGCAACGACGAAGATCCACGCGATCCGCACGACGATCACCACCACGCTCACAACGACTGCAAACCAGATGTAATGTCCAATCGAAGGCGCGAGCGAGCGCACGAGGCTCGGCAAGATCAAGCCGATCAGCAGAAAGACTAGGCCATTGAGCAGGAGGAGCATGACGTTCCACACGCCGGTCGCGGTGACGCGACCCTCGGGCGTAAAGATGACCAGCGAACGCCGGCTCGAGTAGACGCCCGCGGTAACCGCCGAGAGGACGCCCGAAACACCGACAGCGTCGGCCGAAAGATACGCCGCATACGGCGCGAGCAGCGCGACGACGTTGGCGACGGCTGCATCCTCGACGTCGAAGCGCGCGAGCAGGCGAAGCACAAGTTCGAGAACCACGCCGACGACGAGGCCGAACCCGATGCCCCCGACGACATTCAAGACGAACGCGACCGACGCGTGCCCGAGCGAGAACGTCCCGGTCACTGCGGCAGCGAGCGCAAAACGATAGAGCACGAGCGCCGTGCCGTCGTTGACAAGTGCTTCGCCGGTTATGATCGCGGCGATGCGCCGCGGCACCGCCATGCTTTGCAGAATCGCTTCGGCGGCTACGGCGTCCGGCGGAGAGACGATTGCACCCAGCACAAAGGCCATCGCCCAATCGAAACCAGCGAACTGATGCGCGAGTACGGCGACAACGACCGTGGTACAGATCACGAGGCCAACGGCAAGCGTCGAAATCGAACCGATGTTGCGTCTGAACTCCTGCCAATCCGTGGTCCAGCCGCCGCTGAAGAGCAGCGGCGGCAAGACGACCGTAAAAAGCAACTGCGGGTTGACGTGCGGTGTCGGTATGCCGGGAATAAACGCGACCGCAAGACCGATGATCACGAAAGCGATTGGATACGGAATGCGCAGCTTCTTCGCAACGATCGCGGACACGATGACGCCGCCGAAGAGCGCGACGAGTAAGAGTGCTGAGGTCACTTAGAAGGTCGAGCCGAGCGCGCGAAGATCGAGCGCAAAGCCGCAGACCACGAGAAAGACGGCATCGGCGTCCGCGGCGAGCCGTTGCTTCATGCGGCCAAGCACGTCGCGAAAGAGTCGCGCCGATGCGGCGACCGGCACGATGTCCCAACCAACCTCTTCGGCTACGACCACAACCTGCGCGCGCGATTCGAGCATGGCTTGCACAAGATCGGTTGCTTCTTCGTCCATTTGGGTTTCAAACGCGGCAAAATCGCGCTCGAGTGCGTCGATGTGAATCGCGATCCTCGCCGCAACCCACGTGCCGAGCGCGTCAACCACGATACACTGTTCCGGGAGTCCCTCGCGGAAGAGTGCGATCAGCGCCGTATGTCCAAGCGAGGCGCTCTCGATCGACTCCCAGCTCGCCGGACGGTCGTGCACGTGCCGCGCGAGGCGCGCGTCCCACTCCCCGTCGCTGCCATCGCGTATCGCGGTCGCGACATAGCTGATCCGTTTGCCCGATGCCTGCGCGATCTCGACGACGTACCGGCTCTTCCCCGAGCGCACCGGGCCGGTAACAAGCGTCACGCCCATGGAGCAAGCCTTCTCCGCCTCATAGGTGAATCACTAGCGGCCTGCGATGCCAGGATGTACGGTGACGCTGCCCGGTTTTCGAGATGAGGAACAAGGAGCGATGAGCGACAAAAGCAGCGCTTTGCGAGCGAAGAGCGACGATGTTCATTGCCCGAAAACCGGCAGCCCTTTGGGTCACGGGCAGCGCGGGGGCGCCGGCATCGTTGCTCGTCGGTCGCAGAGATACGGCTATGCTCCCTCCTCGCGCCTCGCCGGCCGACCCCGCGGTGCCTGTGACGGCGCCATACATCCCGGCATCGCAGGTCGCTAACAGATGGATCGCGTCGCGCTGGTGATCGTTGGGGTGCTGTTCATTGCCCTCACCTTCAACGACGTCTTTCAGTCGGTAATCGTCCCACGGTCCGTTGGACGCCGCTTACGCGCGAGTTATTACAACGCGCGCGCGCTGTGGTGGACCTGGCCCCGCCTTGCGCGCTTTATTCGCGGCCGCGACCCCTACAAGCGGGAAAACTTTCTCGCCGCCTTCGCTCCTTTCTATTTGATTCTCAACCTCGTACTCTGGTCGCTCATGCTGCTGATCGGCTACGGCGCGATCTTCTACGCGCTGCGCAGCCAAATGCGCCCGGAGCTCCGTACCTTCGGCGAGGCGTTGTACTTTGCCGGAAGCTCATTCCTAACGATCGGTTTCGGTGATTTCGTCGGAAGCACCGGCATCACGCGAATGTTCTCACTGCTCGCCGGCGCATCCGGGTTCGGGCTGGTTTCGATTACCACCGCGTATCTGTTCGCGGTCTTCGGTTCGTTTCAAACGCGCGAGCAATTCGTCGTCTCGGTAGCGGCGCGCGCGGGAAGCCCGCCGAGCGGCGTCGCGCTGCTCGCGATCGCCGCGCGCGCCGGCGTCGTGCGAGACTTGCCCTCGCTGATGCGCAGCGCCGAGTCATGGTGTGCCTCGCTGATGGAGACGCACCTTGCCTATCCGGTGCTGGCCTACTTTCGCTCCAGTCACGACTCACAGTCCTGGGTCGGTACGCTCGGAACGCTATTGGACGCGTCGGTGCTGTTGATGACGACCGTCGAAAGCGACGTCGGCGAAGCCGCTATTCTTTATAATATCGGGCAACACGCGGCGCGCGACCTCGCCACGTATTTTAGCGCACACGGCTTTGAATTCGCGCCTGGGCCCGGCATCACGCGCGAACAATTCACCCAGGCGTGCACCGATCTAAGCGCAGCCGGGCTTCGCTTACGCGAGGACAATACGGCCTGGGAGCGCTTTGTGTCGATGCGAAGCACCTATGCGGGGTACCTCAACGCCCTTGCGGGTTTCTTTCAGATTCCGCCGCTGCAATGGATCAGCGAAAAGGAACTCCCGAAGTTCTAGAATCCGTGGGCGCGATCGATCGTGTGCAGAAAGTGCAGTGCATCGCCGAGAGGAACCGCAAACCCGATTGACCGTTCGTCGTCGAAACGCGAATCCGCGAGGCCGATGATCTGCCCCGTGTCGATCAAGAATACCGGGCCGCCGCTCTCGCCCGGTACGATTGGTATGGTCACTTCGAGCGCGTCGTTGCGAATCGAAGAGAGCCGTCCCGTGGTGAGCGAGGTTGCAAGCCCGAGTTGTTCGTCTTCGAATTCATCGGGGATCGGATAGCCGAGCAAGCCGACGTCGCGACCGATCTGGTCGCCGAGCGGAGTTGTTGTTCCAAGACGCTGCACCGGCAAGTTCGCCCGCGACGTGCGTAGCAACGCAACGTCGGTATCATTGTTGACCGCAACGACGTGCGCGCTCACCTTCGTACGATTATCGATTGTCGCATGCATGTCCCACGCGTCTTCGACGACGTGCGCGACCGTCAGAATGTCGCTACCCCACTTGCCGGATGCTACGACCAGGCCCGTTCCGTAGGCCTCGTTGTAACCATCCTTCTTCTTTTCCGGCGGAATGCGCATTGTCAGCAAGACAATCGACGGCTTCATAGCGCGCACCAGCGCAACGAATCGATCGTCCGGGTAGTCGGGCGCGCACGCGCCGAGCAGCGCGCAAGCGAACAACGCCGCAATTACGCGCATTGTGCGATTTTCGTCCTTAAACTCTCGAGGCCGAATCCCGTTCGTGCGCTTACGTCGATCTCGTCGCTCCCTCGGCTACGCTGCGCTACGCTGGGGATGACAATCGCATTATCAATCTTGTTAAAAACGCGAATTATTGACTTCTCATCCAGTCCCAAGTCATGCAGCTGTGCCTCGACCGCGGCTTGCTGACGCGGCCAGTCGGGATTGGACGCATCGAGCACGTGCACGAGCAGATCCGCTTCGCGCAACTCTTCGAGCGTCGCGCGAAACGCGTTGACCAAATCCTTCGGGAGATCGGTGATGAACCCGACGGTATCGGCAACGCGAGCGTACGCACCCGGCTGCAAGTAGACACGCCGGATCGTCGGATCGAGCGTAGCGAACGGCTGATCCGCGACGAATACGTCACTGCGAGCGAGCGCGTTGAGCAGCGAGGACTTCCCGGCGTTGGTATATCCCACCAATGCAACGAGCGGTTCACGACGCGGTGCGTTGCGGCGCGTTTCGCGCTGGCGCCGCACATCCTCCAGCTGGCGGCGCAAAACGCTGATACGACTTTGAATCCGGCGGCGATCGACTTCGAGTTTGGTTTCGCCCGGGCCGCGGGTGCCGATACCGCCGCCCAGACGCGAGAGATCGGCGCCAACGCCGATCAGATTCGACTGACGGTAACGCAGCTGCGCGAGCTCGACCTGCAACTTGCCCTCGCGGCTGCGCGCGTGCTGCGCGAACACATCGAGGATCAACATCGTGCGATCGACGATCGGTACCGGAATGAGCTTCTCGAGATTCTTGCGCTGGCGCGGCCGCAAATCGTTGAGCACGATTACGAGCGCGGCATCGTGTTCTTTGACCAGCTCTGCGATCTCGCGCGCCTTCCCGCTTCCGACGAGCGTTGCCGGATCGAGGTGATCGCGTTTCTGCACGACCTGCGCAACGATTTGCGCCCCTGCAGCTTGCGCTAGGGCTTCGAGCTCGACGAGTTCGGGTTCGAGTGGCCGCTGCGGGTCGTTGGTGTCGACAGCGACGACAATCGTTCGATTAGCCAGCGGAGTCCCTCATTGTAGTTCGGTCCTGGACGGAAAAGCGCGTCATCGATGCGGGCGTCGGTGATAACGAACACGTGACCTTCGTGCATCGCGCGCAAGCTCCGCCATGGTTCTTGCGTCGCGACCGCGCTCAGGTCGGTATCGTGCCCCGCAACGATCGCATCAGGCTGCGCGCGCACCAGTGCCTCTTCACTATACTCTGCCCACGGGGCGTTCAGGCCGCTTGCCGCATCAACGCCTCCCGCGAGCACGATCAAGTGTCCGATATACGACACCGGGCCGACGGTCCAGATCGGCCCGGTACCGAGCGCAACAAAGACCGACGGATGATAGAGGCGGTGCGGCACCTTCGCGGTCAACTGCGCGGTCTGGCGTTGCAGGCGGGCGATCTCGGCCTGCGCCTGCGCGCTACGCCCCATGAGGTACCCCAGCGTGCGCAGGTCGGCAAAGATATCGTCGTAGCTGTCATCGGGCATGAGCACGACGTGAACTCCCGCGCGTCGCAGCGGAGCGACCAAGCTCGCCTGCGATGGAATACCTACCACGACATCCGGATGCAGCGCGATGATGCGCTCGGTATCGACGCTTGCAAAATCGCCAACAACCGGCAACGCCGCGCTATTAGGAACGTCTTGCGAGAATTTTGAGATGCCGACAAGCTCCGCGCGACCGCCAATCGCGACAACGTCTTCAGCAAACGACGGGATGAGCGTGACGATGCGCAGCGCAAGGAGGAGGTGCAAGAGCATAGCGCCACCTTCGCGGCAGGTAATAGCGCGTGCCTCTCAAACTACGCCGTCCTTCAGGTTTGCACGCGGGGAAGCCGGTGAGATGCCGGCACGGTCGCGCCACTGTATGCGGGAAACCGCGAGTCAGGATACCGTCGCAAGCCATAGCAGCATCGCCCTACCTCGCATGAAGGAAGGACTGCCACCATGGCACTACTTGCCGCGCTGCGCGTACTCGCCGCAGCCATCGTTCCGCTCTCGCCCTCGCCCTCTCCCTCGCCCACGGCCACACCGCCGGAGATCGCGCACGTCGTCACGTCGGATCGCTCGGACGAAACCTTGCGCAACAGCGTGCGCACGATATACGTCGTGACCGCGCAGCAGATCGCGCAGAACGGCTGGCGCACGGTGACGAGTGCGTTGCAAAACGTGCCCGGCGTCGAAATCGCAAACTACGGTCCGATCGGCGCGCAAGCCAACTACGGCATTCGCGGCAGCGATTCGACCGAAGTGCTCGTGCTCGTCGATGGACAGCCTGCGCCGGGCGGACTCGCGGACTTGGTGCAGCTCAGTACGTATTCAACGGCCGGTATCGATCGCATCGAGGTCGTCGAAGGCGGGGGCTCGACGCTCTATGGCGCGGGCTCGATCGGCGGCATCATCAACATCATCACCGCTACGCAACATGCGGCGCCGGTGGCGACGCTGCGCTACGGCACCTTCGACGACAGCGAACTGCAACTGCAAGGAGCCGGCTTCAGCTTCGACCACATCTTTGCAAACAACAGTTACGCGCTGCCGGTCGATCCTAGCAGCGGCCTGCCCGCCACACGCGGCAACAGCGACTATGTGGCGAACACGCTCGGTTACGGCGTGGGCCGCACACTTGGTGCGGTCAACGTCAATTTTCACGCCTCGCTGGAAGCTGACGACGTCGGCGCGATCGGCGAGTTTCCCGAGTATTCACCGACCAGCCGCGAGCACGACGTCAACGACGACGGCGTCCTGACCTTCTCGTTACGTCGCGCGCAATCCAATCCGACAATCAGCCTCAGCGGGACGATGCAAAAAGTCACCTTCGACTGCGATGACACAACCGACGCGAATTGCTTTCAGAGCGCGCCGTCGCTCAATACCGAGAATCGCGTCGGGCTCGCGCTACGCAATGTGGTGAGCGGGGCGAATTCGCGTCTGATTTACGGCGCCGACCTCTCGCGCGGCTTTGTGAGCGTCAACGACGGTTTCGGCGATCCGGCATCCTCGGCGATGCTCGCGCAAACCGCGGCGTACGCACAGCAGACGTGGATCGGCGAGCGCGACGAGTTCTACGCCGGTCTGCGCGGCGAGCGCGACGGGTCGCTCGGCGGCGAGTATTCGCCCGCGCTCGGCGCCCGCGTCAAGCTCTCGCGCGCATTCACGCTGAAAGCCAACGCTGCGACGGCGTTTCGCGCGCCGGACGCGACCGAACTCTACTATCCCGGCTACGGTTCGGTCGTGCAAGGCTTCGGACTCCTGCAGCCCGAGCGCGCGCAAGTCGGCGACGTCACGCTGAGCGCGGATCGCGTGCTGGGCGGCGTGGCTCTGACGTGGTTCGACAACCACACGCGCGATTTGATCGTGCCGACGTGCGTTGCGGATTGCAATCCCGCGACGGCTCCGCCGGGCGCCTTTCCCGTGTATGCACCGCAGAACGTCGACCATGCGCACATGGCCGGGTTCACGCTCGATGCCAAGACGCCGCCGTCGCACGGCATCGTCGCGACGCTCGGTGTGACCGATCTCTACGTGGCGCAAAATCTCGACGCGCAGTATCGTCTGCCGGATTATCCGACCTTCAGCTATCCGGTCTTCGAGGTCAACGTCGGCTTGCAGTACACCGGCGCTCCCCACGATCTGCTGGCGACATGCGGGATCAGCGAACGCGCCGTTGGGGCCGGCGGCGCGGTCGATCCGACGCAGCCGCTCTTCTATCAGCCGGTGCCCTACAGCGATCTCACCGCGTACGCGGGTCTGCACGTCTCGTCGACGCTGCTCCTCACGCTGCGCGGATACAACCTGGGCAACGAGCGCTATGCGCAAGTTGCGGGCTATCCGATGCCCGGCCGCACCTTCGCAGTGGAATTGACCGCGCGCTAGCGATGAAAGCGTGGCGCCTGCCGGCGATCTTGGCGTTTGCGCTGCTTGCGTGCGGCGTGAGCCTTCTCGCCGGCGGGAGCGCCATCGCACCCGACGCGATTTTTCGTGCCTTGCTACATCCACACACGCACAGCGATATCACGACGATCGTTTGGCAACTGCGTATGCCGCGCGTCGCGATTGGGGCCGTCGTCGGCGCCGCGCTGGCCATCGGCGGTGCGCTCTTGCAAGGAATGCTGCGCAATCCGCTCGTCGATCCGTATCTCACCGGCGTGAGCGCCGGCGCGGCGGCGGTTATCGCCCTCGCGCTGCTGGCGGGTGTTGCCGCGCCTGCGCTTCCCGCGCTCGGCTTCGTCGCGGGACTGCTGACCGCCATGCTGGTTGCGGCGCTCGCCCGGCGCGGCAGCGGTGTCGATCCCAACCGCCTGATTCTCGCCGGCATCTCGATCTCGGCGCTTTTCTCCGCGATCGTCGCGTTTGCAATCGCGCGCTCGAATTCGCTCGACGCGGCGCAATCGATTCTCGCCTGGCTCGCCGGCTCGATGGCCGGGCGCGGCTGGCACGACCTGCTCTTCGCCGCTCCGTACCTTGCGCTCGGTGTCGTACTCGCGCTCTTTGCTGCACCCGCACTTGATGCACTGCGGGTCGGAGA
Source organism: Candidatus Acidiferrum sp. (assembly GCA_035507095.1). GTDB lineage: Bacteria > Vulcanimicrobiota > Vulcanimicrobiia > Vulcanimicrobiales > Vulcanimicrobiaceae > Aquilonibacter. Next base: position 10,175 of record DATJOM010000044.1, on the reverse strand, counting down.
CGTGCGCGCACGCGCGGTCGGTGTTGACGTCGATCGCGCGCAATGGCTGATCCTGGCGGCGACATCCCTCCTCGCGGCAGCTAGCGTTGCACTCGCCGGCATGATCGGCTTTATCGGGCTGATCGTGCCGCACGTTGCGCGCCGGCTGGTTGGATCCAGCGCCCGTCTCTTATTGCCCGCGTGCGCACTCTGCGGCGCCGCGCTGTGCGCGGTCGCCGATGCCGTTGCGCGTAGCATCGTCGCCCCCTCGGAACTCCCGATCGGCGTGCTGCTCGCGTTCATCGGCGTGCCCGCGTTTCTCTATCTCTACCTGCAACAGGAGCGCCCGGCGTGATCGCGCTGGAAGCGGTAGCAATCGGCATTGCGCAGCGGACGCTCGTGCAGGGGATCGATGCGCGCATCGCCGACGGCGAGTTTCTGGCGGTGCTTGGTCCCAACGGGGTCGGCAAGACGACGCTCTTGCGCGCGCTGTGCGGCATTCGTCCCACGCTTGCGGGACGGATCACGCTCGGTGACGCGCCGCTGCGCTCGCTCTCCCCAACACAGCGCGCGCGCGCAATCGCCTTCGTGACGAGCGACGAAGCGATGCTCGAGACGTTGCGCGTACGCGACGTGGTCGCAATCGGGCGCTATCCGCATCATCCGTGGTGGGAGTGGAGCGAAACGACTGCTGACGACGCGGCGATCGAAGACGCGCTGCGCGCGGTCCATCTCGAAGGCGAGGAGCAGCGACTGCTCACCACGCTTTCGAGCGGCGAGCGTCAACGCGTCTGGATCGCCATGGGCCTCGCGCAAGATACGCCGGTGCTACTGCTCGACGAACCGACAAGCCATCTCGACGTGCGCGTCGCCCACGAGATCCTCGCGCTCTTGCGCCGGCTCGCAACCGAAGGCCGCACGGTCATCTGCGTGCTGCACGATCTCAACGACGCCGCCGGCTACGCCGACCGATTGATGCTCCTCGGCTGCGAACGTATGCTAGCGTATGGCGCGCCGGACCGCGTATTGACGCCGGAACTCATCGAAGCGGCGTACGGCATCGCGGTCACGCGCATCGATACGCCGGACGGCCCTAGGGTCTTTTCGGCGGTGAACTCGGCAGGGGACGAACGGCCGTCCCGCTGACCCAGCCGCGCTGACCCCGCAAGGGACCCGCGGTAATCACGATGCCGATCGCATCGTCGGGTTGCGGCACGTACTTCGATTGCACGAAATCAGAGACGCAACTCTCAACAATCGCGCGGGTGCCGGGACGCACCAGCGTTGCGTGCGGGAGCAGCGCCTTCATCTGATCGAACGTGCCGCCTTCGTAGTCGCGCAGACGGAAGCGCGAATCCCACACGAAGACGTCGGGGTCGTCGGTCGTGCCGTAGAGCACCACGCGATCGTTCGGATGCACGCGGCAATCCGCCAGCGCCGCACACGGCACGAGTAGAAGCAAGATCGCAGCAAGCAGGCTAAACGCTCGCATCGCCGCCCCCCGGTTCGTGCACGCGGATCGACAGCACCGCGAGGTCATCGCGCGTGCGATTGCCTTCGATTGCCTTCACCTTTGCAACCAGCTCATCTGAGAGCAACTGCGGCTGCGGGTTGCTCGCCGCGATCAACGCCATCGCGCCCTCATCGCCCAATTGCTCGCCGGCGCGATTGCGCGCTTCGGTCAACCCGTCGGTAACCAAAACAAGCGTGTCGCCGTCTTCGAGATAGAGCGTCTTCGTCTCAAACGGCTCCTCCATCACGCCGAGCACGGGACCGGTCACGGCGAGCTGCTGCACTTCGTTCGCGCGGCGCACGAATGCTGAGTCGTGACCGGCGCTTGCATAGCGGAACTGCAGCGTCTGTGTGTCGAGCACGCCGACGAACATCGAGACGAACAGGTATGGGTTCTCGACCGTCTGGGCAAAGGCGGTGTTGAATTCCGCCAGCATCGCGCCGGGATCGCGACGACGCAGCGCAATACCGCGAATCGTGAATTTGATGAATGCGGTCAGCACCGCTGCATCAACGCCCTTGCCGCTGACGTCGGCGATAAACGCCATTGCCAGCGTGTCCGACAAGCGATACACGTCGAAAACGTCACCGCCGACGGCAAGATGGCTGCTGGCCGAGAGATACGCACTGCCGACCTCGCAGTTCGGCAACGGCACGTGTTCGCTGCGGAACGCGCGCTGCAGAATTTCCGTGGTAGTGCGCTCTTCTTCGAGCTCGCTTACCAAGCGCGAACGGAAACCATTGAAAAGAATCGCGAGCAGCCCAAAGAGCGCAAGCCAAAAGGTACGGCCCCAGGCATCGCGGTTGATCTGCTCCTGCGTCTGATGGGCGAGGTCTTCGTTGCGTGCGGCGAGTGCATCGCGAATGAAGCCACCCGTGCGATTCTCATAGTCGGAGAACGCTTTGTTTTCCTTATCGATCTCGGTGACGTCGAGCCCGGGTTTGGCCAGCAGCGGCTGGGCGATCTTCCGGCGCCAATTGGTTTGTAACGAGACGTAATCTTCAAGCGTGCGCGACGCGGCTGACATCTTCTGCTCGGTGAGCACCGTTGCGACGGCGGCAACCTTTTGGTCGAACGCTTGCGAGGTGCTGGTGTACTGCGATACATAGAACGGATCGCGCGTGAGCACATACCCGCGAACAGAGTTTTCTTCATCTATTTGTAATCGAAGCAGCTCTTCGAGATTGAGCTGGGCCTGCACGATGCGTGATTGCGCATCGAACGTCTGGGCGATGTGCGCCCGCGTTGCGAACGAGCCCTGAACGGCAATGATAAGCACCAGGGCCAGAAAGGCCGTCCAAATCAAGGCTCCCGGGACGCGCAGGAACGACGGCCGGGACTTCACCGTGCGGCGAATTCTCTGGGGGGTAGGGGCCTTGCGCGTTCCGAAATCGTGTTCATCATGCAAATGCAGATCAAGCCAGGGCTCTTCAAGTCGTACGACGTTCGCGGGATTTATCCGTCAGAGCTCAACGACGACGTGGCCTACGCCATTGGCCGCTGCTTTGTGCCGCTGGTCGGCGGAAAACGCATCGTCGTCGGGCGCGATATGCGGCCAACGGGGGAACCGCTTTTTGCCGCATTTGCGCGTGGCGCGACCGAAGCCGGCGCCGATGTGACCTCAATTGGGATGGTCTCGACCGACGCGCTCTATTTTGCCGTCGGTAAATATGGATTCGACGGCGGCGTGATGATCACGGCCTCGCACAATCCTGCCCAGTATAACGGAATGAAGTTTACGCGCGCGCAGGCCGAAGCGATCTCGCTCGATACGGGGTTGGCGCAGATTCGCGACCAGATCGTTGCAGGCAACCTCCCGCCCGCTGCAGCGACGCCGGGGACGATCTCCGAGCGCAACATTTTGGATGAGTTTGCCGAGCATTGCCTCTCCTTCATCGACCGCACGAAGATTGCGCCGTTCAAGATTGCAATCGACGCGGGTAACGGCATGGCGGGCGAAACCGTTCCGCACGTCTTCAAAGATCTACCGTGCCAGGTCATCCCGCTCTACTTCGAACTCGACGGCATGTTCCCGAATCACCCGGCCAGTCCAATCGAGCCGGAGAACATGCGCGATTTGCAAGCTGCCGTGCTCAAACACCAATGCGATCTCGGCGCGGCATTCGACGGCGACGCCGATCGCATGTTCATCGTCGACGAGAAGGGTGACCTGATCGACGGCAGCACCGTCACCGCACTCGTCGCGCTCAACACGTTGAAGAAACACCCCGGAGCGAGAATCCTCTACAATTTGATCGTCTCGCGCAGCGTCCCGGAGCTGGTCAAACGTGCCGGCGGCGTGCCGATCCGCTCGCAAGTCGGGCACTCGATCATCAAGAAGACCATGCGCGAAGAAGATATTCGCTTTGGCGGCGAGCACTCGGGACATTTCTACTTCAAGGACAACTGGTACGCGGATTCGGGAATGATCGCACTGATGCAGTGCCTCGAAGTATTCAGCGAGGCAAAAAAGCCGGTGAGCGACGTGATCGCACCAATCGATACGCGCTTCCGCTCGGGCGAGATCAACAGCCAGGTCAATGACGCCTCGGCCAAGATGAAAGAGCTTGAAGCGCGCTACGCCGATGCGCAAATCGACCGTCTCGACGGCGTGACGATCAGCTACCCCGACTGGTGGATGAATGTCCGCCCTTCCAACACCGAGCCGCTGCTTCGTCTCAATGTCGAGGGTGACACGAAAGCGCTGATGGAAAAACACCGGGACGAAGCCCTCGCAATCATTCGGGGATAAGAGACCTTGTCCAGAGTCGATACCGATGCCATGCGGCGGTACGAACAAACGCGCGACGACCTCGTCGCGCGTTTGCTCGTGATCGAGTCGTCGCTTGGTGAAGCACGGCGGAAATCGGTCGGACGCGCCCGCGCCCGCCTCGAACGCGGGAAGTTCGTGCTGGCCGTGGTCGGCGAATTCTCGAGCGGCAAGTCGTTCCTGCTCAACGCGCTGCTCGGAAAGTTCCAACTACTCGCCGTCGATATCAACCCATCGACGGCGACGATCACCGAAATCGAAGCCGGAGATACCGACGAGGCGACGGCGATCTTTGAAGATGGACGGACCGAACGGATTCCGCTCGACCGGCTCAGCCGCTTCGTCGCCGGGGGGAGCGATGAGCCCGCACCGGTGCGCGTCAACGTCAAAACGAACTCGCCGTTTTTGGAGCGCGGTTTCGTTGTCGCCGATACGCCCGGACTCGCCTCGATTAACCCGGGGCACCGGCGCGCGACGCTGCAATTCTTGCCGACCGCCGACGCGGTGCTCTATCTCATCGATACGCAGCATCCGTTTACCGAGGGCGATGCCTCGTTCTTGGGCATCATCCGGCAGCACATCGATTCGATCTTCATCGTGCAGACAAAGATCGACCTGTGGCAGCAGCCGCACGGCGATGGACGGCCGGCCTGGGAAGCGGCCTACGAACGCATCGCGGCGCTTGCGGCGATCCACGCTCCCGGCACCTACGTGTATGCACTCTCGGCGCGTGAGTACGTCGATGGCGAGGTCAGCAGCGACGCAAACAAAATCGAAGCCAGCCGCTTCCCAAAGTTTCTTGCCGCGCTCGATGCGTCGTTGATCCGGCGCACGGGGCGCGCACGGCTCGCACGCGCGCGCGACCGCGTTGCTTCGGCAGCCACCGATGAGACGGCCCAAATCGACGCGGACCTCGCGATGCTCGCGCTCGATCGTGACGCGCTCGATCACCGCCGCAGCAAGGTTCTTCCCGAACTCCAAGCCTTGGACGATCGCGCGCGTGCCCGGCGCGACGCGGTGCTGCAAGAGGGGCTCGCGACGCGCACGGAGGTGCACCGGCGCGGCAGCGACCTGAGCGCCGATCTCGAACGCGCGCTTGCACAAGCAATCGACACCGCCGACATCGGCCGCCTGCGCGATCGCGAACGGCTCAACATCATTGTCGATCGCGTGGTCGCGCAGGTTACGCACGAATTTGCCGAAGAGGCTGCGCGCAGCGTCAGCGACGAGCTCGATGCGGCGATCGCGCTGGCCGAGGCGATCTCGCCGCTGCGCTTTGCCAAGAACGACGCCGCAGCGCACGCGTTCGGTGCGCAAGCGGGTACGAGCCTGTGGAGCGGCGACATTTGCAACGCAATCGCTGCCACGATCGTGCTCGAGGCCATCGGAGGCCCGGCGATCGGACTCGTCGATGACATTGCTACGCGTTTCGCTGCCGCACAGAGCGGCGCATACATGAAGCGCGAGCTGATCGCCGATCTGCGTTCCGAAATCTTCCCGCGCTTTGCTACCGACGTGCTCGCCTTCATCGATCGCGTCGGTGCGCGATTGCAGCACATCTACGACGAATTGGCGCAAGCGATCGCGAGCGCAATGCTCGAGCGGCGCGACGGCGACGTCGGCAGCATCGACCGATCGCTGGCCGCACACCGCGATGGTCAGGTCGAGCAGGTGCGCGCGGGGCTCGAGCAACGCCGCGCGGCGCTCGCGCGCGAACTCGCGGCCGTGCGCGAACTGGTCGACGCTTTCATGGAGCGCGAAGCGGAGATCGCACCGGCCGATCCGGGCTCGGAAGCGGTGCGCCTCTCCCACGCCGACGCTTCGTTCGACCCTTCGAGCTATGACCGCGGGCTGCGCCCCTCGCGCTGGCGCGTTGCGATTCTCGGCGCGCTGCGTCGCGGTAAAACCAGTCTCATCAACGCCTTTGCGGACAGAACGGTCTTGACCGACGACGTCGCCGGCAGCGCGCGCTTCCCAATTCACGTGCGCTACGGCGATCACGATCAAGCTTTTTCACTCGCCCCTGACGGAGCGTGGCACGAAATTCCTTTTGGCAATGCAACCGCCGCTGCCGCCGACGCGCCGGTGCTCGTACTTGTGCCGTGGTCGCTCCCACCTGAGCTCGTGCTCGTGCACGCGCCTGCGTTTGATTCCGGCGAAACCGATGCCGAGGACGTGAACGTTGTCATCGCCTCGCACGCAAGCGAGGTGCTCTGCCTCTTCTCGCGACAGCTTTCGGACCGCGAACTCGCACTCTACGAACGAGTCGCCGAGTTCAACAAGCCGATGCTTTTCGCGCACACAATTGCCGACAATGAAGCCGCAAACGAACGCCGCCACGTCGTCGAGCTCGCGCAAACCTATCTGCAGGGGCGCAACATTCCAGTCGAGCGCATCTTCACGGTCTCCTCGCATGAATATGCGCAAGCGCGGCGCGAGCGCCGCGCCCCCGCCGGATGGAATGAGACGGAAGCGCTGCGCGCAACGCTCGAGGGGCACGCGGAGAGTCATATGGCCCGTCTCGAGCGCTTGGCGCGCGCAAACGTACAAGCGCGTCCGGCAACGGCGCCGTCGCCGGCCGAGGCAGAGCGAGCGGCGGGCTTCTTCGCACGTATGTTCGGCAAGGGGCGCTGAGAGAAGGTGCGTCGAACCGGGAAAATCCGGTTATGACCACGACCATTGGTCCGGCATTCTTGGCCATCGGCGACGGAGCGTCGACTATCGGCCGCATTGCCATCGAAAACGGACGTATCGCCGCGATTCTACCCGCCGACGGCGCCTCGGATTACCCGCTCCCGGCGGGAAGCAGCGTTGCACCCGGCCTCATCGACGTTCACACCAACGGCGCTGCCGATATGCTCTTCAATCGCGATCAGGGGAACGCGGTGCCGGTGGCCTCCTCGGAATATGCGCGCATGGGCGCGACCGGGTTTGTCGCGAGCGTGATGACGGCTCCTTTCGAATCGATGTTGCACATTGCGTCGGAGATCGTCGACGCCGCGCACGATTTAGAGGAAGATGAGCCCCGCGGCGCGCGCTGCTTGGGCATTCACTTCGAAGGGCCGTTCCTCAACTCGAAATTCCGCGGCGTCCATCGCGCTGAGTGGCTGTTGCCTGCATCGGCTGCGCGTGCCAAGGAGATGGTCGATGCGTGTAAAGGCGCGTGTCTCTTGGTGACCATGGCGCCGGAAGTCGCGGGAGCTCCCGATGCACTGCGCGTCTTTGTGCAACACGGGGTCGTGTGTTCGGCGGGACATACAAGCTCGCGTTACGGTGACGGCATGCTCGCAATCGGGTTGGGCTTTCGCTCGCTAACCCATGCATTCAACGGCATGCCGCCGCTGATCCATCGCGATCCGTCGATTCTCGCAGCGTTCATTCAAGACCGGCGGACGATGGTGCAGGTGATCGGCGACGGCTATCACGTCGCGCCGGTAATGGTCGATATTCTTTATCGCACGGTCGGCGATCGCGTGGTGCTCGCAACCGATCTCATGCCACCGGCCGATGCGAGCTATCACATCGTCGGTGGCGTCATGCGCGCGTCGGACGGCACGATTGCCGGCAGCGCGCTACGGATCGATCAAGCGGTGCGCAATTATATGTCCTATGCCGGCATCGCCTTCGAACAAGCGGTCATGGCTGCAACCCACGCGCCCGCGAAACTGATCGGACTCGAAGGCGAGATGGGCCGTATCGCTCCGGGCATGCGCGCCGATCTCTCGTTCTGGAGCGCCGACTACAACATTATTGGTACGATGGTCAGCGGCACCGTCGTGCACGGACTGCGCGCAGGGAAAACGACGCTCGCATCATGATTGGTCGCGCGACCGCGCTGCTCGAGGCGATCTTCGGGGACGCGTTCCGCCGCGACTTCGGCGTGCGTCTGTGGGACGGAACCAACCTACCGAGTTCCACCGAACGCACAGACTTTACGTTGCTCGTTAACACGCCGGGCGCGCTGCGCAGCGCGTTCACGCCGCCGCTCGAGCGCAACGCCGGGGCGACGTTCATAACGGGCGGACTCGACGTCGAGGGCGACATCACCAGGGCCATTGCGGCCCTGAACACTGCTAACGACTCGCGTACGGCGCTGCAGAAAGCGCGGATCGGGCTGCTGTTGCTGCGTCTTCCTCGCGACCCGCGGCCCGCGCCACCCGGAGCGGAACTGCACGGAAAGCTTCACTCGCCACAGCGCGACCGCGCCGCGATCTCGTATCACTACGATCATCCGGTCGATTTCTACCGGACCTTTCTCGATCGCGATCTCGTCTATTCGTGTGCGTATTTCGACGACGGCGTCACCACGATCGACGGAGCGCAGCAAGCAAAACTTGCCTACGTGCTCGACAAACTGCGCCTCGAGCCGGGTCTGTCGTTTCTCGACATCGGCTGCGGCTGGGGTTCGCTGGTCATTGCGGCAGCGCGGCGCGGGGCACAAGCGCTCGGCATCACGCTCAGCCGCGTGCAGTACGAAGAGGCGAACCGTCGCATCGCCGCGCTCGGGCTCGGCGATCGAGCGCGCGTTGAGTTTCGCGACTATCGCGACCTAGCCGGACTCACGTTTGACCGCATCGCGAGCATCGGCATGGTCGAGCACGTCGGACGCAAGCTCCTGCCCGTGTATTTTACCGCTGCGATCGCGGCGTTGCGCCCGGGTGGGCTCTTCCTCAATCACGGCATTGCCGAGCAGAGTCCCGGACGCAAAGCGCCGGCAAACCCGTTCATCGAACGCTACGTGTTCCCCGACGGGGATTTGGTCGCAGCCGCGGACAGTCTCGCGATCGCGGAACGCACCGGCTTCGAGATCCGCGACGTGGAGAATCTGCGCGAACACTACGCGCGCACGCTGCGCGCATGGGTTGCGAACCTCGAGCGCAATCGCGACGCAGCCATCGCAGCCGCCGGCGAAGCTGCGTACCGCGTCTGGCGCCTCTACATGGCCGCCAGCGCCGTCTCGTTCGATAACGCGTCAATCGGCGTGTATCAGTCGCTGCTCGCGCGCCCGAGCGTCGACGGACGCGTCACGATTCCGCCGACGCGACGCGACCTTTACTCCGCTCAACGTACGCAGAGCGCAGCATCGTGAACGCCGCGTAGGCCACGATCGCGATCACGAGCCATTTCACCGCTTCGAGCGGCATCGACTTGACGATGTAGGCAGCGATCACCACGCCCGGAATCCCGCCGATCGTCAGGCCGATGGCCGTTTTGAACGCGTAGGCATCGAACTTGACGAAGCGTACGCTTGCAATCGGCATCAAGAATGCGCACGAGCCCATCATGATCGGAAACGCGCCGCGCGGATTCATGCCGAGCAAGCTGATCATGATGATCGCCGGTGCATACAGGCCGATACCGATCGTCATTAGCGCGCCCAAGCAGAAGTTGATGACGATACCGGTGACGAGCAACCCGCCGGTGAGCCCGAGCGCATTTCCGCCGGCCGGAAGCAGCTTGAGATTCTGCATCAGAAAAATGATCGCCGCGACGGTCAGCGCACCGCCCATGCCGACCTGCACGTTGCGCCGTGGCCAGCGCGCGACCATGCCGGCCCCGAGCCATGCCCCGAGCACCGACGCAACGATCAACAAGACGAGCGTAATCGGATCGACGCCGATCACCGTGATGTAAATCAACGCCTCGGTGATCGTCGGCAAGGCGTGCCCCACATTGAGCGTGCCCGGGATCTTCTCATCCGGCGCCATCCGGAAAAACTTGAACAGGGAGGTCGTCGGCGCGAACGACCCGATACCGAGCGTATCAAAAAAATTGGTGACGAATCCCACAGCGACGCCGAGCAACGTCGGCCAGGTGAACTCGCGGCGTTGCCATACCTCGTAGCCCCAGAAGATCGCAAAGCCGATGCCGATGATCCACAGCAGGGCAAGAAGAATGACGATAATGCTCATG
>DATJOM010000043.1:0-50681 GCA_035507095.1 Candidatus Acidiferrum sp. | reverse complement strand
TTTGGCATTACAAACGCCGGAAGCGGTCAGGGTACGGTCGCCCTTACGCTTGCGGGCGCGCGCTGCCAGATTACGATCGCCACCAACGGCGATGCGAACGCGGCCGCTGCGGCCATTGCGTCCGCCTTTGGACGTGCGTGTGCGGCGCTGAGCAACCGTTTTGCAATGATGCAGGTGCGTTACGATCCGTCGATGGTCATTGCCGGGAAAGCCTTGGCTCCGGCGGAAGTCGGCATCACCACCTCGGCAGCCGGCGCCTTTCCCGCGCCGGCGATAACGTGCACCGGAGCGCTCGCGTGCGGATCACCCAAAGGTCCGAACACCCTCCTGCCGGAGCGCGGAAGCGGGTTGCACCGCCATTTTCTCTATGGCGGCGTGCTGCGCTCGGGTACCCATGTGTACTATTTGATGGACATCGAGAAGACGACCGGAAACTGGTACGCGAGAGCGGGCAACAGTTATGCCTTGGCGCTTGCGTGTTTTCGCGCCGACGAACCGGCCGGCGCACGTTGGACGTGGACTGATTGTGGCGGCAGACATCCCTTTCCGATGCAACCCGGCACGACACCGGTGATGCGTCTCGACGCAAACAGCCCCTATCTGATTGCAGCGCCGCAAAGCGGCTATCGCGGCGGCATGGCGCCGTATGTATACGATTGGTCGATGCGTGCACAGGCGAGCGCAGGTACGCCGGTCATTGCTGCGGTGTCGGCCGCGACGATGCGCGATGGCAACGTGATGCTCGTACACGGCTGCCAGACCATGTCGGGGACGATAACCGCCTGCTATGCGCTGTACGACGCGCAACGCGGGGTGACACGCAGCGCCGGAACGATCGACACACCGCCGGGCGGCGGATCGTTCGCATCGATTGCCGTCGCTGCGAAGAGTGATGGAACCATCGAAGCCGGAATTCTCGCCGGAGCGGGGGATCGATGGGGTTGCTCGACCGGCACGTGTTTTCTCACGTACCGCTACGATGCGCAGGCGGATCGTTGGGTGCGACTCGCCTCCGCATCGCTTGGCGGCAGTGATACGACCGGATTCCCCGGCTCACTCGCGGTTGATGGAGACCGCTTCTTGCTGCAGATCCATCGGAAGACTGCACAAGGCTACGTGCAGGTAGCGCAGGTGCGTTCCTAGCTTCCTAGAGCGCTACGGGAACACGATCTCGGCTTGCAGCGACCCGAGGTACTCCGGCGGAGCAGCGCCTTGTGTCGAGAGCGTCCCGCCGTCCAACACGCCGTACCCGCTTAACGTCAGCGTGTGCGTGAATTGCGGGAAGGGGAAGGGAACGCTCGTGGCTCCCGGATTTACCGCGACCGCACACGCTCCGACGAAGTTTCCGGCAATGAAGCATTCGCTATATTGCCGGCCATAGGCGCCGCTGGATTGTTGAAGCGACGCTACGCTCGTCGGCGTCGCCACAACCGGGTCAAGCGCTACCAGCTGCTCTTCGGGAAACACGTGTAGTCCCGTGGTCGTTCCGAAGAGTTGAAACAAGACATCGAGCGACGGATTGTAGGTCAAGAGGAATGAGGCGTAGGCGTAGATGCGTGCCGCCGTGCTTTGCGACGCGTCAGCGGTGTTTTCCGTCATGCACCAGAACTGTTTGTTCAAAGCATTGACCTGCAGCTCGGTGTTCTCTTCGGCGAGCCAGAGCCAACCACCATGTTCCGCATCACCGGTCGTCGTGTAGCAGCCCTCAAAGTCGCCGCCGACCGTATTGGTGGAACCGGCGCCAAGGATGGATATCGACATCGAGGGATTATTGCCGTTAAGGACGTTGAGGCCATTGAAGACCACGGGCAGCGGTGCCGCGTTGTCCAGCGCGATACTGCCCGAGATCCATGCTGCATCGGTGTAATTGCACGGCAGCGAAGGCGAAAACGTTTCGCTCGTCATCTCGCTGAGCGGCCCGGTGTCGTCTTGAAAGATCGAGTCGAAGTGTACACCGCTGGTCTCCGTGTTTATAAGCGATGCGTATGCCGACTGCAGAACGCTCGATCCCGGATTCGTCACATATTGGGTCACGCTATCGAAGTAATCGGTGACGTCGACGCCGCTGCAGGTTTGGGCGAATCCCGCGGCTGACAGCATTGAGAACAACGGATCCGTGGTTTGCACGCGATTGGGGTCCGCGTAGATCTGCGTTTTTAGTCCCGCCGCGGAAAAGGCATTTGCGTTACCGGCGCCGGTTCGCGCCCACGTGAGATATGGCACGGCTTGCGCCGCCGTCACGGTGGTTGTGCCCCATGGTGTGCCAAGGTAATCCGCGGTAATCACGTGCGTCTGTGCGATCGGCGTCGGTGTCGGTGTCGGCGACGCTTGTGGCGTCGGATCGGTTACCACGACTTCGACGGCTTGGATTGAGGTTGCCGTCGAGCCGGTGCCGGTAACCGACGCCTGCGCGCCGCTTTCCAGCACGCCGCCCGCAACCGCGCTCGACGAAGTAAGCACGATCGGCACGGCCGGATATGACGTACTGACATCGAGCGTAAAGCCGTATACCGTCCCGCCGGCGATCGTGCCGCTGACCGACGTACTTGTCGGAGCGGCACCGCTCTGCGACGCGATTGTCGCGGTGAAGCCGTAGCTCGTGTGCACCGATCCGGTCCCTGCGACGCTTTCATACTGCCCGACCACCGGCTTCCCGCCGATATACGTCGTCGACGATGTCGCCTCGATCCACAACATTCCGTGAACCGGCGTGTTTAGCTGGAAGCCTTGCGTACTCAGTGCAACCACAGGTCCGGCGATGGTGGAGAGCGTTGGGCTCGGCATTGGAATCGGTGCCGGCGTGGCCGTTGCAAGTGCGCCGGATAGCAGCACCTGCGTCACGCTCGTAGCCGTGATCGACGTGTGGACGGAGCCGCTGCCCGTTACCGACACTTGCTCGCCTACATACGGAGCAGCACCGATGAACGTTGTTGATGCACTCGTATATATGTCCAATAAACCGTTCCCAGTGTTGGTTTCAATGGTGAACCCGGTGGAAAAGAGTGCTGTAATGGCTCCGGTGGCCGTGGCGCTGGGAGCGCTCGTAGCCGATGCGAGCGTCAACGCGCTCGGTAGAGTTCCGCCGCTACCTTGTGAGCCGCCCCCGCAAGCGGCCAGTAGCATAGCGAGAAGGACCGTAGCGAGGAGAGCGCTTCTCTGCATAGCGATTGGTTTATCGGACGAAGTGATCCAAAAGAATTAGCAGCTCGATTGCCTTACATGCAAGCGTGTAGGCAACCGTGAGTGCAAGCATACATGCAAGCGCGCATACAAGCACACATGCAAGCGCGCACACAAGCGTGCGTTCAAGCATGCCGACGCTCATGCGAACAGCAGCCAATGTTCCATGTGCCCTAATAATAATTGGGGCGAGTGACCCGCTTGGTGCTATCGTTCAATGGGCACTAAGAAATTACACCGAAAGACTGAACGGTAAGTCCCAATCGCTAATTATTGGAAAGGCCCCATTTTGTGATTGCCACCGAAAATAAACTTGGTGCCTCGCCCGATATAATACGGCTGTATGTGATCGAGGGGCAGGTCCTTTTTGCCAAAGCGCTCTGCCAAGTATTCACCGCGGAGAAAGCGATCGAGGTGGTCGGCGACGCGCAAGTCGTCGACGAGCGGGCCGTCGCACGCGCGCGGCCGGACGTCGTGATCCTCGACCTCGACGGCGCGGCAAATGGACTCGTTGACGGCATCGAACGGTGTCGCGCGAGTGCACCCGGCGCGCGTATTTGCGCGCTAACGATGCGACCGGCGCCCGAGGTCATGCATCGCTGCCTCGCCGCCGGCGCCGACGCGTACGTTATCAAGGACATCATGCCGGGCGAGTTCATCCGCGCCGTGAAAATGGTCGCAACCGGCGACACGTACGTCGATCCGCGCGTCGCAGGCGGGTGGCTACGCCGGCGTTCGTCGGGTTCACGGGGCGCGGACCTCAACGAGCTCTCGGTCCGCGAGACCGAAATCATTCGCCTGATCGCGGAAGGCCTCTCGAACAAAGAGATCAGCGTGAGGCTCAATCTCTCGGAGAAGACCATCAAGAATCACATCAGCCGTATTTTCTCAAAGCTGAACATTTACGCGCGCACGCAAGCCGCCGTGCACGCGATTCGCCTCGGGCTGCTCTAGCGCACCAGTCACGATTCGCTCGATTTCGCTCGTGACGTCGAGCACGTCGCGGTCGCTCATTGCGGGATAGAGCGGCAAGGAAACCAATTGTCTCCATACGCGTTCGGTCTGGGGGCATTCGGCGCGTGGGCTGCGGTACGCGCGCAAGCGGTGCGTCGGAATATAGTGGACTGAGGTGCCGATGTTCGCGGCGCGCAGAGCCTCGATGAGCTCGTCGCGCCCAATCCCGGTTTGGTCTTCGTCGACGGCAATCACGTACATGCACCAGCTGATGCGATCGCCGGCCTGCGCGGGCGGCTGCGGAGTCGAGATGCCCGGAATGCCGGCGAGCTCGGTCGTGTACGTCGCCGCGAGTTCATCGCGGCGCGTCTGCATCGACGCCAGGCGCTGCAATTGCGCGACGCCGATTGCCGCGAGCGGATCAGGCATGTTGTACTTATAACCGGGTTCGGCTACCTCGTAGCGCCAGGTCCCGCCGGCCGTATAGCGTTTCCACGCGTCACGATCCATGCCGTGCAAGCCGAGCACGCGCACCCGGTCGGCAAGGGCGTCGTCGTTGGTCAGCAGCATCCCGCCCTCGCACGTCGTGAGATTCTTGGTTGCGTAGAAACTATAGGCAGCCGCATCGCTGCGCGCGCCCGCCCACTCGCCGCGAGCGAGCATACCGGCCGCGTGCGCGGCGTCCTCGAGGACCTTGATCCCGCGCGCCCGTGCGAGCTCGACGATCGCCGCGATGTCGAGCGGACGCCCGGCGTACGGCATCGGGATGATCACTTTTGTGTTGGAGGTCAAGACCGTGCCCACGGTCTCCGGCGTGATGCACAGCGTCTGCGGATCCACGTCGGCAAAGACCGGAGTCGCGCCAAGTTCCAGTGCACACTGCGCTCCGGCAACAAATGTCAACGACGGCATGACAACCTCGTCGCCCGGGCCGACGTCGAAGGCGCGTAGCGCTACGTGCAGTGCGGCGGTACAGCTATTGAGTGCAACCGCGTTGCGCGCGCCCGCCGCCGCGGCAAACTGCGTTTCAAACGCACGGACGCTCGGGCCTGTGCTCAACCAGCCATTGCGCAGCGCGTGGAGCGCTCCGCTCAGCTCGTCATCGCCGATCGACGGACGGCAATAGGGTAGGAACTGGTCTCGCATACGGTGAGGATGCCCTTTGCGGCGCATAGGCCGCGTTACGTACGAGCATGGCAAGCATGAGCGCCAGCCAGAAGTACTTGGTGTACAAAATGTCGAGGAAGAGACCGGCGACGAACAGCCCGATGAGCGCGCCCTCGACGGCGACGCGAACGGTGAAGAGTGGATCCTGGCGGCCGACGACGCGCAGCGTGCGGAACTGTTGTGCGTACGCGATCAGGAACAACACCAAGCCGACGATCCCGAGTTCTACGCCCGTGGATAGCAAGATATTGTGGGGGGCGCGGTGCCACCACGTATAGTGATGCTCGCTCACGGTTAGAAACGACTGGTCGTAGGCAAGCGGAAAATTCGAGTAGCCGGCGCCGAACCAGAAGTAGTCTCGAAACGCGTGGAGGCCGACCCGCCAAATATCCAAACGTCCGGCACCATCCGTCGAAGCTGCGATTGAAAACCGTTGCGCGAGATCACTGCTGAACGTGAGCGCGCAACTTAGCGCGCCGACCGCAACGCCGGCGGCAAGGAGCCCCGTGCGCAGCCGCAGCACCAGGTAGAGCAGCACTGCGGCAAGGGCAAGCACCGCGCCGCGCGAGCCCGAGACCGCGATACCCAGCCCCATCACGACCAGCGCCGCAGAAGATCCCAGCCAAAGCGTCCAGGATTTTGCGCGTAAAAAACCCGCAAGTGCCAAGGCGCACGGCAGCAGCAAGGCTGCAGCGAACTGATTTGGATCGACGATGCTGTTGTCGTTTTGCAGCCACAGGCGGCCATTTCCGGCATTGACGTCAATCCCGTGCCGAAACACGTAGACACCATAGCTCGCGGCGAATGCCCCGCTGAGGACGACGGCAATGAGCACCACCCGCAACGTCCGGCGTTCGATCGGCACGAATGAGACTGCAGCATACAGCCCGAGCAACTGTAGGGTCGTAAAAAGGTGCGCGTACGAATCGTTGGGGTCGATCGCCCAACCGAGGCTGGCGGCGGCCCAGGCAGTCAGCGCGATCCAAAACACGAGCGCGCGATCCGGCGGGATGAAGCGCCGCGTACGAATTAGCCACAGCACAATACTCCCGCCGCAGGCAATCGCGAGCAGGCGCGTCAGCGTTCCGAAGGCGGGCAAAGCGAGCAAATTGTCAAAGGGCACGAGCGCGATGTAGGCGGTAAACGGAAAGACGAGCGGCGCACAAATCGCGCCGTATCCGGCCAGTGGCCCGAGCACCGCGGCCAGCGCAAGCGCCACACCCGTCTTAGTTCCAGCAAGGGCAGTAATGCCGAGCGTTGCCATGACGCCGAGGAGCAGCACGATCGCTCCGACGACTTGCGGCGGGCGCGTAACCGAACGAATCACAGACTGATACCCCGTAGAAGCGCTCGTTTACGCGCGAACAATGCGCTTGCGACGTGGAAATAGGCGACAACATCGCTACGCCGCGGAATCAGCATCGTGCGTACATCGATGCGCGCTACCAGCGCAAACCACGTGATTGCGGCGGTCTGTCCTCCAACGTACGCGACGGTCGAGGCGAGTGCGGCTCCGATTAAGCCGAGGCGTGGGATCAGGATAAAGCTCGCGACGATACAGACGAGGGCCGAGAGTGAGGCGAGCACAAGCGGTACCTCCGGCCTGCCCAGACGTATCGTGAAGTAGCTTGACATCGGGCCACCCAGGGAGAGTGCAAAGACGCCAATAAGCAGCACGCGCATTGGCGGGACCACCGGCAAGAACGCCGGCCCGTACAGAAGATGGACGGCAAATGGTGCGATGAGCGCGAGTCCGGCACAACACATGCCGGATATCAGCACGTTGTGTCGCACCGAGCGCGCCGCGAGCTCGGCGGCCGGGCGATCCGCGAGGCTACCGACGTGCGGCGCGGTGATCATGGCCGTGACCTGCGTCGTTGTCAGCAGCGTTTCCGCCGCACTCACGGCGAGCGTATACATGCCGAGCATTGCCGGCGTACCGAGGACTGCAACGATGTATACATCGGCGCGGTAGTTCAGTAATGTCACGAGACCCACGAGGCCCGATCGCGCCGCATAGCGCACGAACTCCCCGAGCGGCGCGTTGCCGGGCGGCAGGCGCCGGGCGTCAAGCACGATCCAGGTAACGACGCAGGCCGCCGTGAGATTCGTGGCAACCAGCCACCCGATGATGGCGCCTGTCGCGTTGTGCATGCCGACGACGAAAAAGACGACGATCATGACGAGCAACGTGGTACCGGTATTGGCCCAACCGAGCATCGCGCTCGAGCGAACGCGGTGCGTGCCCAGCGCGTACCCGGTGGCGATCATGAGCGCGGCCGGACCCGAGAGCGAGATCATCGCAGCCGGCGCGGCCCACATCGTACCGCCGATCGAGGCGAAGATCGCCGCACCGCAAGCGCCGGCAACGACGAACAGTGCGCCGGTCAGCAGTGCGGTTCGAGCAACGGCGCGCCCCGCGCCTCGCCGCAGCAAGAAATACGACGTGGCGGAGCCGAGGCCGCTAAAACCGGCCGAGACGATCGCCGCATCGACCATTGGCGTAACGTAGATGCCGCGACCCTGCGAGCCGAGTACGCGCGCGGTGAGCACGCCAAGACCCGCTGCAAGGAACATCGACAGGATGCGCGCAGCAAACGCGTAGAGGCCATCGCTGAACAACCGGTCGCGAAGCGCCATTCGCTATACGGCTCCGTGCGAGCGCAATTCGCAGACCGTCTTGGTCAAGCAGAAAAGATAGAGATAGACGCAGACGTGTTCGACATAGAAGAGATCGTACGCGACCACTCGCGGAGCGTCTCCCGGCTCGAGATTTCTCGGCAAGTATAATTGCGCCCATCCGGTCATGCCCGGCCGAACGACGTGACGAATCGAGTACAGCGGAACCTCTTTGAGGAAGCGGTTAGCATATTCACGCATTTCGGGCCGCGGGCCGACCAGCGACATCTGGCCAAGCGCGACGTTAACAAGTTGCGGCAATTCGTCGAGGCTGGAGCGTCGTAGGAATGCGCCGAACGGCGTGATGCGCGAGTCGCCCGGGCGCGCCCAAGCGCTGCCGGCGTCCTGACGCATCGTGCGGAACTTTGCGAGGGTGAAGTCTGTATCGTCAGTGCCGACGCGCAGCTGTTTGAAAAGCACGGGATCGCCGTCCTCCCGCCGGATCCGTAGCGCAATGTACGCCATAAGCGGCGCCGTTACAACGAGTCCGACGATCGCAAGGATCGCGTCGAAGCAACGAATCACGCCTAACTCAAAGGACGTCCTGCTGCCATGGCGCGGATGGTGCAGGGTCCCGAGAGCAGGATCGAAACTTCGATCGCCCCGACGCATCCGCTGCAGCGCCGCACTACTCATGCCCGCAGCGCCGAGCCAAAGGAGCGCAGCTGCAAGCGCGCCCCACCACGCCAAACCGAACGCTAACGACAAAATCATGCCTACCGGGGCTGCAGTCGTCGCGATTGCGGCCGTTTGATACCATTCATCGCGCGGACGCATCGCATAACTCTCGCGGTAGCGGCCCATTGCGAGCGCAAGAATCGATGCGCTGGCCATCGCGAGAAAAGCCGAGGCCGCGACGCCGATTCCGGCCAGCACGGCGATGCACAGGATTCCCATTATCGCATCGCTCGCGAACAACACGGTGCCCCAGTTACCGAGACGCTCCGGGAGTGCCGCCGGCACCTCCGCGGATCTCACCTGTTCGATGCTCTCAATCATGACGTCAACCTCCCCGAACGAAATGCCGTGCGCGCTCGTACCAGGCAAGAACCGCACGTTGTGCGTGCACCTCGCGATACGCGATGGGTGCCGCACCTAAATCGTGTTTGAAACGCTCGACGCCGGCGAGGCCCGCACTTGCGCCAAGGTTGTACCAGCGCACGCCGCGTTCGCACGCGCTACGCAGCAACGCGACATTCAGGGCGTTGCTCGGACGGTAAACTGCTGCCTCGCGATCCATTGCAGCAGACCAGAAGAAGAGTTCGTCGGCGCCGAAAAGCACCACGCCGCCGGCGACCCGCCGTCCATTCGCGTGCGCAAACCACAACTGCGCGTCCTCGCCACCGTGTTCCAGAACCGCTTCCAAGAGTGCATACGAAATCGTTGGCTTTCCCAATGGCCACCGCGCGCTTGTCTCTTCGAGCAAGGCGTAGTATGCCGGCAGTTCGCTTACCTCGGCGCGCTCGCACACGACGCCGCGACGTTGCGCCTGCTCGGCCATGCGTCGCGTTACCCCGCGCATCCGCGTCATGACCGCGCCGAAACCGTCGGTGCAGTCGATCACGGCGGTCTCGTGCGCGCTGCCCTTAGCGTCGATCCTGGCAACCGGCGCGAGCGGCCAAGGATAAATGCGCAAGCTATCCACCCGTGCCGCAAGCGACGCGATCGCGGTAGCGGCTAGGGCCGCCGGCGCCGGCCCACCGTGCTCGTCGAGTACGCACGTGTAGCCGCCGAGCGGAAATCCAACGTACTCGCGAAACGGTGAGAGCCGCGCTTGAGCGCAGACGGTTGGGAGAACGAATGCCTTACCGTTGATCCGCGCGCGCAACGGCGCCGGCCGTAGCGCGGGCATCGCTGTCGCGAGTGCGCTTGCCCATGCCGGTCGTGCAAAGAAGGTTGGCGCCGGGGTGCGGCGATCGAGCAATCGCCAGGCATCGAGGGAAAGTTCGTCGATCATGACGGTGCACTCGCGATCTCCCGGCGACTCGGATTTCGAACGGCTTCATCCCAGGTCGAGACAATCGTCTCCATGCAAGACTGCGGACTGTAGGCTTGCGCGATGTAGCGTGCGGCCTCATGCTGCGGCTGTAATTCGCCGCGCTCGTGCAGATCGAGTAAGTCCGAAAGCTCGCGCTGCATCTCGTCGTAGGTGCGCACTTGCCTGACGTACGGGAAGTCTTTCGTCCACAGGACGTGCCGTCCGTGCGCCAACGCCTCGAGCGTCATCAACGAGAGCCCGTCGCGCGCCGTAAAGCGCACGAGCACGGTGGTATCGGCGTACACGCGACGCATCGAGGTCAGCCAGCCGAGGCGTGTGAGGTTAGCGCTCGGCGGGGCGTAGCATTCTCCACCGCCGACGACGTAGAATCGCACGTTGCGGTTTGAAAACGCACGCATCAATCGCTCGTACTCGCGCCGTCCGTAAAATTCGCCGCGCGTCTTCGGTAGATAGAAGAGCACGGTAAACGGGCTCGGTAGCGACTGCGGTTGATTCGCGAGGATACGCGGCGGCAACGGTGCGAGTTTCGCTTCAATGCCGAACGAGCGAAGCTCCTCGACGGTCCACGTCGCCTCGGCCAAGTTGTACACCTGCCGGCTCCGGCACCACCGGCGTAACGCCGGGTTTGTGCGCAGCGAGATAATGTCGCTTCCGACCCAATGAATCACGCGCGGTTTGTTGAGCAGTCGTGCCAAGAGATGCAACCAACGATCGCCGATCGGCGTTCCGATCGAATACCACACGTCGCTCGCCGCTAGCGAGAGCATGGAAGTAGCTACTTCAAGGCGGCCGCGCAAGCGCAACGGATCACCGCGCCACCCGTTGGGCCGGCGCTCGAGTTCGCGCGCGACCTGCGCGGCGAAGAGTTCGAGCCCCGAGATCGCGACCCGGCGCAGATCGCTCGTGCGTGAGGGCCGGCTGCGTAGGGCGCCGTCGAGCACCGCTTCGAACTGCGACGCCACCTGGCTGCGCCGAAAGCGTTGCGCAACGTAACCGTACCCGCCCGTATTGGGCTCGAGCGTGCCTGCATCGTGCGCTTCTTTGAGACCGCGCAGCGTATGTAGCGCTTCCTGGTGGTGTGCAGCGTGGTGCACGCCCGGAAAATCGTAGTTCCAAATGACGTGGCGACCGCGAGCGAGCGTCTCGAGAACGAGCATCGATTTTCCATCGTGTTTCGGCAGACGTAGCAGCACGGTCGATGCATCGATGCGAGCAGCCATGTCGTGAATGTGCCCGAGGAACCGGATGTTGCGCGGGGCGATGGGATTGCCTTTGCCACGCCCAACGACGGTAAAAGGAATCTCCGGAAATTCCGCGGCGATCTCATAAATGTCGCGTTCGCCGTAAAATTCGCGTCGAGGTTCGGGCAGGTAGGTGAGCACGCTGAAGGCTTCGGGAAGTCTGGCGATTTGGGCGGCGGGTTCGATTGCAGTGACTGGAACGTAACGCGCATCGATGCCGAGTTCACGCAACTCGTCGACCAGCCACGGTCCATCGCTGATGTTGGTAAAGCGATAGCTCTTGATGAGTTCGAGCAGATGCGGGTCCTTCTTTGCGGTCAGCACGTCCGTACCCGCCCAAATCACGATGACCGGAATATTACGGCGGCGCGCCAGATCGGCGAGCGCCGCATGTGGTCCCGGGCCGCCGAACGAAACGATCGCATCAACGCTGCACGCGTCAATGATCGAAAAGAGTGTTTGCAGCCGCGTCGCGCTGCGATAGTGCAGCGTCCACGTGCTGGAGTGCTCGTTGATGAGATTGCTT
This sequence comes from Candidatus Acidiferrum sp., assembly GCA_035507095.1. Taxonomy (GTDB): domain Bacteria; phylum Vulcanimicrobiota; class Vulcanimicrobiia; order Vulcanimicrobiales; family Vulcanimicrobiaceae; genus Aquilonibacter. Next base: position 38,935 of record DATJOM010000043.1, on the reverse strand, counting down.
AGGAAGCGACCATAGTAGTCGAAACCGACGACCAGCGCGCTGCGGCGTTTCACTGGTTCACCGCAACGAGTTCCCCAAGTGCGTGCGGCGAAAGCGGCCCCACGTAGATCTCTTGCACGATCCCGTTGCGAACGAGCAGTGTTTCCGGGATCACTCTAGCGCCGAGCAAAGCGTTTGTCGCCTTTCGATCGTCGATGAACACCGGATAGCGTAAATCGTAGTGCTGGACGAACGTGCGTACGGCCTCGCGTGAATCTCCCTGATCGATGCCGACGATGTTAATGCCCCGCGCGCGCAGCGACGGCGTCGCAGCCGCGAGCGTCGGTGCTTCCATCGCGCACGGTACGCACCACGTTGCAAACACGTTGTAGAGTATTGTTCCTGATTGCGGGCGCACGCTCGCCGGTGCCCCGTCGAGTCCGACGAGTGCAATAACGGGCAGCGGCTTGCCCGGTGCCGCCGGATGTTGACGCAGCATGTGGCGGAGCACGATCGCGCTGCCGACAGCGACGACAAGGATGGCGAGCGCGACCACGCAGGCACGGCGCAACGCCGCCGGTTGCAAGTCCATGCTCTATACCTACCAAAGCGTGTGGCCTGCTTGACTGCCCCTGATTTCCCGCAACGCGCGGTCTTTTCGCCGTTTCGCTCGGTCGCCCGCTACGCTTTAGTTATGTCATGAACATTCGAATTGGAGCGCTACTCGCGCTCGTCGCGGTCCTCGCCGCCTGTGGTGGCGGCGGTGGCTCGACCGGTTCGGGATCGGGAGGAGTGCCGCCCACCGGTTCAGGTGGAACGACGCCAACCTCCGCACCAACGTCGGGAACGGCAACGCCGACGCCGATGCCGTCTGCAGCGATTACGGGCGAGATGAGCCTCAGCGGAAACGCACTCGCAAACGCAACCGTTGCATTCACGTGCGGCTGTTCGGCGCAAGCCGGAGAAACCACAACCAATGCGAGCGGTAACTACACGATCAACACGCAAGCGACCGCAATCCCATCGGTCCCGCAACCCACCTACACCACGGTTCCGGGCCGGAATTACATGATTATCGGTTACGCATCGTCGGGTACGCAAACCTGGACGATGGAATTCCTCGGCAACACGCCGGCGACGAACTTGAATCTGTCGTCGTCTCCGGGTAATGCAACCGCCAATGTCACCGACGCGGCAAGCACCGCCGCGGCGCTCTACATTTACGAAGAGTCGCAAAACAATAGCGATCAGTCATTCGATCTCTGGAACTTCAACACGATCGCCACATGGACTGAAAAGCTCCGTGCCGGCGCCGGGCTATCCGCGCATGAAACGGCGCTGATGAATGACGTCGTCGCGCAACAGAACGCCGGCAAGAGCTTGTATCCGACCGTTCCTGCCTGGAATCCCCAGGCCGGCGCCACCACCAATTCGACGATCGCTGCCGATGTGCAGGCGATACATGCCGATGGTATGGCGGTCGATCCCGCTCTACCTACACCTTGTCCGGCGATCGGACAGTGCACGGGAGCACCGACACCATGATGATATCGCTGCGCGCATTCGCGCTGGGTTGCGGCCTTGTGCTCGCAGCGATGGGAGCGTCGCCCACGCCGGCGCAGATCGTCCATCCCGGCGATCAGCTGAACATTCAGGTCTACGGTCAGCAGACGTTGTCGCAGAGCGTCACCGTCATGCAGGACGGCAGCATTGAATATCCGCTGATCGGCCGGGTGAACGTCGGTGGGCAAACAGTCGATTCCGTCACGTCCACGCTGACCACCAAACTTGCAGAATACGTCCGTCACCCGTACGTGAGCGTAATGATCACGCAACTGGCGCAGCCATCGGTGCTCGTGCTCGGTGACGTCAAGAATCCGGGGAAGTATCAATTGCGTTCCGATGCACGCGTGACCGATGCGATCGCAGCCGCCGGCGGTCTTGCCGAGGTTAACGGCGATCTGCCCGAAGCGCGCGTTTCGGATCCTCAGGGCAACATCACGCACATTCCGTTGCAGCAACTCCTCCACGATGGGGACGTGGCGCTCGATCGCACCCTCGGCGAGGGTGACGTGGTCTACGTCCCGGGTCCTACGTTGATCAACGTCACCGTTAGCGGCGCAGTCGACCACCCCGGCGTGGTCGCGATTCCGGAAGGTGACAAAGTGTCGATGGCCGTCGCACAAGCGGGCGATAGCACGGCCGCAAACTCCGACCTCAATCACATCAGAGTTTTACGCAGAGGCCCGGATGGAAAAATGCAGTCGTTCACCATCGACCTCTATAAGGCGCTCAAAGACGGCGACGACAACGCGGATATCGCACTCCAAAAAGACGACGAAGTTTACGTCCCTCAGATGCGCGCAAAAACAGGATCGCTGCTGACAAATGCCGGCATCCTGGACATCCTTGGGCGCCTGCTGATCCCGTAAGGATTGCTCATGCACGGAATTACCACCGCAACGCCTGTCGCATTGACCGGCAGTGGCGATCAACCCAACGTGAACGACCGCCAGCGCGAGCTGGCCTCACTTTGGCGCACGATCGTGCGCCGCCGCGGCGCGGTGCTACAAATATTCCTTGGCTTTGTTGCCCTCGTGGTAATCGGCACGCTCGTTTGGCCCAAGCAATATACGACAACGATCAAAGTCATCGCGGGAAACGCCAACGGTCCCGGTGCCGCAGCGGATTCCGCGCAAACAAATCTTCCGGTGCTCAACGCACTCGTCTTGGATAGCGGCATGCAAACGGCTGAGACCTACGCCGAGCTGTTCGTCGAAACACCCGTGCTCCGCGGCGTGATCGATGATCTCCATCTCGGTGTCTCACCGGACGGCTTGCTCAAACACGTCACGGTAGCGCCGGTGACCAACACGAATATTCTCGGCGTTTCAGTAACGTGGAAGGATGCGGCAACATCAGCCGCAATCGCCAATGCCTTTGGCGCCGCAATCGTCGCACGGCAGCGCCAACTCGTCTCGAGCCAAGCCGATGCCGCCTTGGCGAACCTGTCGCAAGAACTCCCCAACGCCCAAGCGCAGATGAACGCCGCGCAAAACCGGCTCACGCAATTCGAAACGACCCATCGCATCGCGAATATCGACGAGCAGACACAAGCGACGATAACCAACATGGCGTCGCTTGACGCGAAGCTCGACCAGACAAAAGCGGACCTGCAGCAGCAGGAGGCACAAGTCGCGTCCGACGACGCGCAAATGCACGCCGTCACGCCGACGATTACCGGAAGCACGACGACCGCGCAAAATCCGGTCGTGGCGAGCCTGCAAAGCCAGCTCACGCAGGTGAACGTGCAACTGCAGCAGGCAGAGCAACAATACACAAACCGTTATCCGCAGGTGATTGCGCTCAAGCAGCAGCAAGCCCAGCTGCAGCAGTCGATTGCCAAGGCGCAACAGACCGTGGTTGCGAACCAAAGCCAGGTTCCCAATCCGGTCTACGAACAGCTGGCGCAGCAAGAGACGACGGCGCGCTCGCAAGAGGCCGCCGATAACGCGCAGGTGAGCGCCATTCAAACGCAGCTCCACGACGAACAGCCGCAGCTCTCGGCACTGCCGGCGGAATCCGCCCAACTGGCCGATCTGCAGCGGAGCGCAAAGTCGGCGCAAGACGTCTTGAGCGCGCTTCAGCAGAAGTACGTCGACGCGCGCGTGGCCTCCGAGACCGCGATTTCGGATGTAACCATCACACAGCCCGCGACCGCGGCCGGCGCCACGGTGCGGCCGAGTCTCGTCCTCAACTTCCTCATCTCGCTCGTGCTAGGCCTCGTCCTCGGTGTCACCGGCGCGCTGCTGCTCGATTATCTCGACAACTCGATTCGCGATGAACGCGAAGTGGAAGAAGAGCTGGCCATCCCGCAACTTGGATCCGTTCCGTTCATTCAATTGAGCAGCGGCGCCCCTATCGTACCGTGGGTCAAAGCGCTTGCGCTGGATTCGTTCTTACAGCTCGTAACCAATATCAAATACTCGACCGATCAGCCGCTGCGTTCGCTCACGGTGACGAGCCCCGAACAGGGCGACGGTAAGTCGACGGTGGCGCTGAACGTGGCGCTTGCCCTCAACGAAATCGACGGCTCGACGCTGCTGGTTGACGGCGATCTGCGGCGTCCTTCGCTCCATGCGAAATTGCATCTGCCCAACGAACGCGGCCTCTCCGACGTGCTGGTCGGCGCCTGTTCGATCGCGCAAGCCGTGCAAGTCGATGCGCGCAGCGGCATGAACATCATGACCAGCGGTACCGCCGCCCCCAATCCGATCAAGCTGCTGGAATCTGCCCGCTTCGACGACCTGCTCGAGGAGCTTTACGGACGTTACAAAGTGCTCGTATTCGACGGTGCGGCGCTGGCAAATAACCTCGATTCGGCAATGCTTGCGCGAAAGACGACGGGGACGGTCTTGGTCGTGTCCCAGGGATCGAGCGATCTGCGCGCGGCGAGCAGCGCGCTCAAGCGGCTCGCGCGTATGGGCGCGCGAAACGTGCTGGGCTTTGTCATCAACCGCGTCGAACCGCGCCGCTCCGACTACGCACCCTATGGTGAGGATCTTCCGAGCCTTCCGGCCGATGACGCTCCCATAGTGGTTGCTCCGCAGTAGCGCGTCATCGCAGAGCGAGCGCGGCGATGCGCGAAGGCGGCGGGGTCGTGCACATCGTCGAACCGCAGGACCTCTTCGTCCCTACGCTGATTGACGTATTCGAAGAAGCCGGCTTGCCGGTCGATCGTGTCGACGACGATATCCATCCCCAGGTGCTTCTCGAGGAGCAACCGGACGTCGTGTTCGTCGACGCCGACTATCTCACCGACCCCCTGCGTTCGGTGCGCCTCGCGCACGTGCTTGCGCCGGACGCCGTGATCTTCGTCTACGGAGGTGCCGAAGGTCGCCGCGCACGCGAAGCATTTATTGCTGCCGGCGCATCGCTGGTGCTGGCAAAAAGCACGGGCCGCGACGCGATCGTCGAAGCGCTGCGAAGCGTGCGCTGAGTTTGAACCCCGGCGAGGGCTCCCTGCGGGCAGCGCGGAACTACCTGCGCTCGCATGACCAGCCCCGAAAAAACGCCGCTTCCAAAGAACTACGATCCCAAAGCCATTGAGCCGCGCCTCTACGCATTTTGGGAGCGCGGCGGATTCTTTCACGAGGATCCCGATCCCGCGCGGCCGCCGTTCATCATTCCGATGCCCCCACCGAATGTGACGGGTCGCGCGCACCTGGGCCACGGCTCGACGTATACGCCGCAGGACGTGCTGACGCGCTATCATCGCATGCTCGGCGACAACGCCGATTGGTTGCCGGGCCTCGACCATGCCGCGATCGCAACCGAGGCGGTGCTCGTCCGGGAACTTGCCGCGGGGGGTATCTCTCGCGAGAGTTTAGGACGCGAGCAATTTATCGAACGCGCGTGGGAATGGTCGCGCTCAACCGGCGGCACGATCGAGCAACAGTTCCGCACGCTGGGCTTCGGACCCGACTGGCAACGCTCGCGATTTACGATGGACGACGGACTCTCGGCAGCGGTGCGCAAGGTCTTTGTTGCGCTCTATCGCGAGGGGTTGATCTATCGCGGCAAGCGACTGATCAACTGGGATCCAAAGGGAAAAACCACGGTCTCCGACGCGGAAGTCGAGCACGTAGAACGCGATGCGTGCTTATGGCATGTTCGGTATCCGGGGGCCGACGGTTCATTTGCAATCGAGATCGCCACGACAAGACCCGAAACGATGCTCGGTGACGTTGCGATCGCCGTCCACCCGGAGGACGAGCGCTATGCGTCGCTGGTCGGCAAAATGGTGGTGCTCCCGCTGGTCGAGCGCACGCTTCCGATCATCGCCGACGCCGCGGTCGACCCGTCATTTGGCACCGGCGCCGTAAAGGTCACGCCGGGACACGACCCAACCGACTATGAGATCGGTCTGCGCCACGAGTTGCCGATGCCCAGCATCATGGACCTCGATGCGCGAATCACGGGCGCTGAGATCGACGTGGGTCCGTACGCGGGCCTCGACCGCTACGAAGCACGGGCTCAAGTCGTCGAGGACCTCCGCACCCACGGCCTCCTTTTAAAAGAAGAACCGTATCGCCATGCGGTCGCGACGAGCGAGCGCTCCGGCGATGTGATCGAGCCCCTGCTCTCGCTGCAGTGGTTCGTAAAGATGAAGCCGCTCGCCCAGCCGGCGCTGCAAGCCTATCACGACGGCCGGCTGCGCTTTGTCCCGGAGCGCTACGGACGTACGTATGAACTGTGGCTGGAGAATATCCGCGACTGGAATATCTCGCGCCAAATTTGGTGGGGTCATCAGTTGCCGGTGTGGTACACCCCTGCCGGCGACGTCGTCGTTGCCGAGACGGAAGAAGAAGCGCTCGAGATCGCGCGCACGCGCTATGCCGGCGCGGCGCTCACGCGCGATCCGGATACGCTCGACACGTGGTTCTCGAGTGGCTTGTGGCCGTTCTCGATTCTCGGGTGGCCCGAGAAAACGCTCGAACTGGAATGCTGGTACCCGGCACAAGTCTTGATCACCGGTTGGGAGATCATCTTTCTGTGGGTCGCGCGCATGGTGATGCTGGGCATGCATTTTGCCGGCGGCATTCCGTTCCCAACGGTCTTTATCGCGCCGCTCGTCTTTGACGCGCAAGGGCGCAAGATGTCGAAGTCGCTCGGCAACGCAATCGATCCGATGGATCTCGTCGAGCGTTATGGCGCCGACGCGTTCCGGATCGGCATTCTGCGCCAAATGCGTCTCGAAGGACAAGAGATCCGGTTTCAGGAGTCGCGCTGTGAAGAGGCGCGCAACTTCAACAACAAAATCTGGAACGCGACGCGGTACATGCTCGCACTGCCGGATGCCCTACCGCACGCTATGACGCTCCCCAAGCCGGCGGAGCTGACGATCGCGGATCGCTGGATCCTGACGCGCCTGCACGACACGATCGTGGCGGTAAGCCAATATTTCGAATCCTTCGATTTCGGTAACGCCACCGACGCGATCTGGCGCTTCGTCTGGTACGAGTTTTGCGATTGGTATCTTGAAGCAACGAAGGTCCCGCAAAATCATGCCACCCGCGCAGCGGTCCTTTCGTTCGTGTGGAACAACGCTATGCGCGTGCTGCATCCGATCGCGCCGTTTATCAGCGAGGAGGTTTGGCTCGCACTCCCGCATGACGGCGTGACGATCATGACCGCGACGTGGCCCGACCATTTAGAGGTACCGGTGGATCGCGAGGCCGCTGCGGCGTTCGAGCTGCACATGGCGGCGACCGAGCAGATCCGCCGGCTCAAAGCAGAGCTCGAGTTGCCGCTCGGGTCGAAGCCTGTGACGACGCTACCCGGCGATCTCATGCAGATCGCAGCGCTGACGCAGTATACTGCCGCCGCGGCCGGTGCGACGATCGCGCTGGATCCGGAGCTCGCGGGCGGCGTGAAGGCGATCGTCGTCGAAGCACCGGCGTCGCTTTTGCTGGAACGCTACCGCAAAGACGCGATCCGGCTGCGAAGTGAGGTCGAGCGCGGGGAGCGCAAACTCGGCAACGAGGCGTTCGTGGCCAAGGCCGCGCCCGATGTCGTTGCGAAGGAAAAAGAGAAGTTGGAAGGCTATCGGAACGAATTGGCCCGCGTGGAAGCTGCGCTGGCCTCGATGGGAGAGACGGTTTGACGACCGCAATGCAAAAATCGCGCATTCTGCTCGAGAGCGACGAGATCGCCCGCGTCATCTCGCGTCTCGCCCATCAGATTCTGGAACCCGACGATGCCCAGCGCGGCGTCGTGCTGATCGGCGTGCGGCGCGGCGGCGAAGCCCTCGCGCAGCGTCTCGCGAGCGAGATCGAGCGTATCAGCGGCAAAGCGCCGGCGCTTGGTTTTCTGAACATTAATCTCTACCGGGACGACCGCGTCATCCATGAGATGCCCGAATCGCAGATCCCGGTGGATATCAGCGATCGGCTCGTCGTGATCGCCGACGACGTGCTCTTCACCGGGCGCACGATTCGCGCCGCGCTCGATGCGGTGACCGATCTTGGGCGTCCTGCGGCGATTCGGCTGTGCGTGATGGTCGACCGCGGTTTACGCGAACTCCCGATTCAGGCCGACTATGTCGGGCGCGTCATTCCCACCAGCCGTCGCGAGCACGTCAAGGTCGCGCTCGCCGCAACGGCGACGTCGAGCGACGAGATCGCGATTCATGCGCACGCGCCGTAGCCTGATCGATCTCGACGATCTCTCGGCCGAAGAGATCGAGTCGATCTTCGAGCAAACGAGCGAGTTCGAGGCACGCGCACCGGGACGATTGCTCGAAGGGGTTGACGTAGTCAACCTCTTTTTCGAGCAGAGTACGCGAACGTTCACATCGTTCAACCTCGCGCAGATGCGCCTTGGCGCAAACGTCGTCAACCTCTCGCCTAAAGATCTCAGCCTCGCGACAAAAGGCGAAACCGTCGAGGATACGATGCTGACCCTCGCGGCGATGGGCATCGGCGTCGTGGTGATCCGCCATCCGGAAGCTGGATTTCCCGCCCGTGTCGCAGCGGCGTTCGACGGACACGTGATCAACGCGGGCGACGGGTCGCACGCGCATCCGACGCAAGCCCTGCTGGACCTCTTCACGCTGCGCGACGAGTTCGGGTCGCTGGAAGGGCGTAGCGTTGCAATCGTCGGCGACATCGCGCATTCGCGCGTCGCGCATTCCACGATCCGCGGCCTCGCGCGACTTGGTGCCAAGGCAGTCCTGGTTGGACCGCACGCGTTTCTTGGTCCTGATGACGCCGTAGCCGGTGCGACGATCGAGCGTGACTTGGATGCTGCGCTGGACAATTCGGACGCGGTCATTCTGCTGCGCATTCAACGCGAGCGCTTCGCCGAGATGCCGATGGACGACCGGGAGTACATCGCGGGATATCAGTTGCACGCATCGCGTCTCGAGCGATTGCGCAAGCACGCAATCGTCATGCACCCCGGCCCTTACAACCGCGGGATGGAGCTCGACGATACGGTCCTCGAGTTCGCCGGCTGGCGTTACGCGCGCCAGGTCCATCACGGTGTCTACATCCGAATGGCGCTCCTCGACTTATTGGTAAACGGCGCGCGCGAGCCCGTGCGTTAGTGCGACACTAGGTGCTTATCTACGGGGGGCGCGTCGTCGATCCGTCACAAGGACTCGATGCAATTCGCGACGTGCGCATTCGCGACGGTCTCGTGGTTGAAATCGGGGAGCACCTCCGAACGCAGACCGCGGAAGTAGCGTTCGATGCCGCCGGCTGCGTCGTGGCACCGGGCTTCATCGATATGCACGTGCACCTGCGTGAGCCCGGCTTCGCGCAGAAAGAGACGATTGCGACCGGCACGCAGGCGGCGGTGCAGGGCGGCTTTACCGCGCTGGCCGCGATGCCCAACACCCAACCCGCGCTCGACACGCCGCAGGTTCTGGCGCAACTCGCTACGCTCGTCGCGCGAGATGCGCGCGCGCGTGTCTACCCGATCGGCGCAATCACGCGCGAACGCGCAGGCGGCTTGCCGGTTGACTTTGCCGCGCTCAGCGCAGCCGGAGCAGTCGCGTTCTCCGACGACGGTACGACGGTCGCAAGCGCGCGCGTGCTGCGTGACGCGGCGCTCCTCGCGCGCAGCGTGCCCGGTGTTTTTATCTCGCACGCCGAGGACGAGGAGCTCAAAGCCGATGCGGTCATGAACGCCGGCGCGGTCGCGCGGGCGCTTGGCGTTCCCGGCGCTCCAAGCATCAGTGAGGACGTCGTTGTGGCACGCGATCTCTTGATCGGCATGGACACCGGCAAAGACTGGCATATCGCGCACCTTTCCACCGCGCGCGCGCTCGATCTCGTGCGTTGGGCACGGGAACGCGGCGCGAGCGCAAGCTGCGAGGTAACACCGCATCATCTGCTCTTGACCGACGAGACGGTGCGCGAGCGCGGGGCCGCCGGGAAAGTCAATCCGCCGCTGCGCACGCAGGATGATACCGCAGCCTTACGCGCCGGCGTGCGCGACGGAACGATTGACGTGTTTGCGACCGATCACGCACCCCACACAGCTGAAGAGAAGGCCGGCGATCTGCGCGCCGCAGCGGTGGGTTTTACCGGGCTCGAGATCGCGCTTGGCGCGTACGCACTCGCCGTTCCGGATTTGCCGCTATCTCGATTTGTGGAATTAAGCTCGACCAATCCGGCGCGCATTCTCGCTGTCGAGGGTGGAACGTTACGGATCGGTACGCGCGCGGACGTCACGATCTTTGCCGACCGCGCGTGGGTCGTCGATCCATCGACGTTTGCATCCAAAGGTAAGAGCACGCCGTTTGCGGGTCGCAGGTTGCCGCGCCGCGCAATCGCCACGATCGTTGGCGGCGAGCTGCGCTGGCAGTCGCGCTAGTCGAGGTCTTCGAGGTCGCCCTTCACGTCGGGTTCGCTGCCGTAGCGGCTTTTGTCCCCGTCGCGGTGCCATTTGCGCAGCAGTTCGGCGCGCTGATCGGAATCGACGTCGAGGGCGGGATCGGTATCCAAATCATGGATCATGTTTTCAGCGGGTGACGGATCTTTGTCTTCCACGGCGTCTCCCTTCAGTGGTGGAACAGCGGCGTTTGAATCAGGCCGTTGATGATGAACTGTACCGCAAGCGCCGCAAGAATGATACCCAGGACGCGCGTGACCACATGGATCCCCGTTGTCCCGAGCTTGGAAAGATAGCGTGCTGCGCCTCGCATGCACAGCCACGCGATCGCAAGCGCAGCGGCATACGCAAGCACCACGAGCAGATCGCGCCCCGGATTACCGCGCGCGAGATTGACCAGGAGCAGGACGGTAGCAATCGTACCGGGTCCCGCGAGCATGGGAATCGCCAGCGGAAAAACCGCGGGGTTCTCGCCCTCGCGAGCAGCACGCTCCTCTTCGGTAGTCGCGCGTGCGCCGGTCGGCCGCGCGAAGAGCATGTCGATCGCGATCAGGAGGAGCAGAATGCCACCCGCGATCCCAAACGCCGGAAGCGTAATGCCTAAGTAGTCGAAGAGATAGCGACCGACGAGTCCCATGACGAGCATCACGATGCCCGCTACGACAACGGCCGTGTCGATGATGCGATTGCGCTTCCCGCCGTCGAAATGCGCCGTGGTCGCGGCGGTGATCGGAATCATGCCGATGGGGTCCACGATGGTGAGCGCCGTTGCAAACGCCTGCGCGCCGAAATGCCAGTCCATTTGCCAGTCCATTCTCAGTGACCCACGATGCCGGGATATGTTGTGCCGTCGTGCTGACCACGACCCACGGGGCTGTCTGTTTTCGGGCGATGAACATCGTCGCTCTTCGCTCGCAAAGCTCGGCTTTTGTCGCTCATCACTCCTCGTTCGTCATCCGGAAAACAGACAGCGGCATAACACATCCCGGCATCGTGGGTCACTCACCGGCGTTACCTCCAGGTCTGCGCGGGCCCTTCGTGTAACCGCCCAACCTTTAGGATGACGACCCCCGCCTCGCTCTTTCTCGCCGACGGCTCGCGCTTCGATGGCACCGGCTTGCACCATGAAGGCCTTGCCCTGGGCGAAGCCGTGTTCTATACCGGGATGACCGGGTATGAAGAAGCGCTGACCGACCCCTCATATGCCGGACAAATCCTTACCTTCACTTATCCGTTGATCGGCAACTACGGTATCTCGGGGAGTGCGGCGCAGTATCCTCGGGCTTGCGTGCGCGGCACGATCATCAAAGAGATCGCGCGTCACCCTTCGCACTATTTGAGCAAAGCAACGCTGCCGGATTGGCTCGAAGCGCAAAAGGTGCCGACGATGATCGGCGCCGACACGCGAGCGATTACGATTAATCTGCGGGAGCACGGCACCATTTGGGCCGCACTTGCCGTTGGTGAAGCCGCGCTCGCGCGCGCCGAGGCCGAACTCACGCAGTTCGTCCGCACCGCGACGACGGCGCAACTCGTGCCGAGCGTTGCGACGGGCGAACGTCACGTCGAAGGAACACGCGGCGGCATGCGCGTGACGCTGATCGACTGCGGCGTGAAGCGCGCCATTCTCCGCGAACTCACCGCGCTTGGGAGCGAGGTCACCGTCGTGCCCTACGATGCCGATGAGGAAGCATTGCTCGCGGGCGATCCCGAAGCGATTTTCATCTCGCCGGGTCCCGGTGATCCGACCGACTTGCAGGCAACGATCGAGACGCTGCGCGGCTTGGTCGGACGCAAACCGCTCTTCGGGATCTGCCTCGGCCATCAGTTGCTCGCGCTCGCGTGCGGCGCGCGGACGTATAAATTGCCCTACGGGCATCGCGGCGGAAACCAACCCGTGAAGGATCTCACCTGCGACACGGTGCTGATTACCGCGCATAACCACGGGTACGCCGTCGATGCGCGCTCGATGCCGAGCGAGCTCGAGCCGACGATGACCAATCTCAATGACGGCACGAACGAAGGCTTTCGGCACCGGTTTCTGCCGATCGCTGCCGTGCAATTCCATCCCGAGGCATCCCCGGGTCCGTTCGACGCGCGCCGCCTTTTCGCACAATGGCTTTCTTCAATCGCAGCTGTGCGTTAGCACTCGTTCTCGTCGCCTCGGTCGCACCGGCGGGCGCGCAGAGCCTGCAGCGGTTGACCGTTACGCAGTTGACCTTGGCATCCGACACGAGCACGCCGGCGATCGAGGTTCCGTTTCACCTCATCATCACCGCGCGCGTACGCGAGCGCATCAGCGAACTCGACAATCTCACCCTGCCGATTCTCGCCGAGCTGGAACTGCGAGGCGACGAGCACACCATGGTCGCGTCCCGCAATGGATCGACCTATCGCGAAACGATCACCGTGGTGGCGCACCACTCGGGCACGATTACTATCGCCCCGGTCACGCTCGATGCGTACGATGCGCGCAACGGCAAGCCAACTCGCTTCTCGTCGAATTCGCTCGTACTCAATGTCGCCGGACCCTCGGCCGCCGTTGTCGCGACGGTTGATGCCTGGCACAATCTTTGGTCGGTTCTCATCGTGCTGGTCCGCGCGCTGCTCTGGCTGCTCGGCATCGGCGTCGTACTTTTTATCTTCACCGCGCTCGTTCGTCGCCGTCCGGCGCGTGCTCCGGCTGCCGTCGTCACACTTGCGCCGGCAAAACCGGTGATCATCGATCCCAAAGCGCAACTGCGCCAGGCGCTTGAGGCACTGCGCGGCAGCCGTACGCGCGCGGGCGCGATGCGTGCGCGGAGTATCGTGCGCCGCATGGTTGGCGCGACCGACGCCGAAACGCTTGCGGACGTGCTGCACCGTCCGCTTGCGGCGGATCGTGATATGCGCGATGTACTCCGCGCGCTCGAGCGCGCCGGATTTACTCACGATGCTGACCTCGGCGTCGCAATCGCGGCCGCCATCGCCCGGCTGGAGCGTATGACCGCATGACCGATGGACCTGCCGTCGTCACCCAGGCACTTGAACGCACGATCGTCGGCCAGGAGCGCGCGATCGAAGGCCTCCTGCTCGGACTGCTCTGCAACGGTCACGTGCTGCTCGAAGGGCCGCCCGGCCTCGCCAAGACCCTCGCATGCCGCAGCCTCGCCGATGCCTTACACGGCGAGTTCAAACGGATTCAGTTCACGCCCGACCTCCTGCCGAGCGACATTGTTGGGACGCGCATCTTCGATCAGCGTGAGAGCGCGTTTACTACCGTGCGCGGCCCGATCTTCGCCAACGTCGTCCTCGCCGACGAGATCAATCGCGCGCCGGCGAAAGTGCAGTCGGCGTTGCTCGAAGCGATGCAGGAACGACAAGTGACGATCGGCCCGCAAACGCATCCGCTTCCCGATCCGTTCATCGTTATGGCGACGATGAATCCACTCGACTCCGAAGGTACGTATGCCCTCCCTATCGCGCAGATGGACCGCTTTCTGCTCAAGATCGATCTCGGCTATCCTTCGCGGACCGACGAGCTTGCGATCATGGAACGCTTTGCGATCGGCAATGCGCCGGTGGTTACGCCGGTGGCAACGCTCGAGCAGGTGCGTGCCTGGCGCTCGCAGGCGCACGCCGTCCATATCGACGATGCACTCAAACGCTACATCGTCGAGTTGGTGGTCATCACGCGCGAAGCGCAGCATCCCGCAATCGATCACGGTGCTTCGCCGCGCGCGACGCTGGCGATCGCGAATCTCGCGCGCGCCAAAGCCCTGCTCGAGCAGCGGGATTACGCGGTCCCCGACGACGTGCGCGCGGTCGCGCCGCTCGCGTTGCGCCATCGGATCGGCTTCAACTTCCGCGTTTCGAACGATGGCGGACCGGCGCGCGTGCTGAACGACTTGATTGCGCGTATACCGGTGCCGTAGTGGCTAGACTGACGTTGCGCGATGCGCTTTTGCAAGGGCGAAGACGTCCGCGGCGTTTCGGCGCAGGTTCACCAACGATGTACCGCGGCGACGGGTACGAGTTCGTCGAACTTCGCGCATACGTTCCCGGTGATGACGTGCGCCGTATCGATTGGGCCGCGACCGCGCGTGCCGGCGAACTGCAGACGCGCGTCGTGCTCGAGGATGTCGCCTTGACGCTCGCCGTCCTGATTGACGATTCGGCATCGATGCAGGTCGGACGTTCGCGTACGCTGTTGACCGCGGCAGAAGAGGCCGCAACGGCGTGGTTCGGCACCGCCCGCGGCGGCGACCGGCTGTTGCGTGTCGGCAGCGATCACGCCGGGCCGCCCCACGTTCCCGTCGCGACGGCATTCGAGATGCGACGCGCGCTCGAGACGGCGCGGGCCGCCTTGCGCCGCGGGACCGCATTGCTTGCGATCGGCGACTGGTACGAACTCGACGATCGCTACGACGATTTGCTCGCCAACCTCGGAGCATGGTGCGATTGCACCGCGATGATCGCACGCGATCCGTGGTACGACGGCATGCCGGTCGGCGGCATCGTGCGATTCGCGGGCGCCGAGGGCGGCATGCTACGCGCCTTTGTCGGCGCACGGGAGCGCGCAGCGTTTGCGGCCGCCGTCCGCGCTCGCGAGGATGTCCTCGCGCAGCGCTTCGCACGTGCCGGCTGGCGCAGTGGGATCTTGCACGAAAGCGACGGCGTTGCATCACTACGCGCCGTCTTCGGGGTTCCGGCATGACGTTCGATGCGCCCTGGGTGCTCGCTGTCGGTGCCGTCGTCGCAATCGGGCTGACGTGGATCTATCGCCTCGCCGAGAATCGCATTGGGGCGCAGGCGCTACGGTATTCCAATGTAGCGTTTCTCGCGAGCGCAATCCACCCACGACCGTGGCTTACGCGCATCCTGAACGCGGGTTGGATCGTGGCCCTTTGCGCGGTCGTGGTTGGCCTCGCGGGGCCGCACTTGCGTTTGCCCGTTCCGGTCGCGAACGGGAATGTGTTCATCTGCATCGACACCTCCGGGTCGATGGCGTCGACCGACGTGTCACCCACGCGTGCCGCGGCATCGCAGGCGGCGGCGCGCGCATTTGTCGAAGACGCGCCCGCCGGCATCAAGATCGGATTGATCACGTTTTCGGGAAACGCCGAACTGATTGCGCCCCTAAATGCGAATAAAGACACAACGCTTGCGGCGATCGATCAAATCCCGTCACCCAATGGAGCGACGGCCATCGGCGACGCGTTGCGCCTGGCAGCGACACAATTTCCGCCGGCCGGCCACAACGTCGTGGTCTTGATCACCGACGGCGTTAACAACACCGGCGTCGATCCGCAAGAGATGGCGGAGTACTTCGGCGCACATCACGTACCGATTTATACGATCGGGATCGGCACACCCAACGGCGATATCATCGGCGGCGAGGAATCGACCATCGACGAGCATGCGCTGGAATCGTACGCAGAGGTGAGCGGAGGCGCCTATGCGCGCGCAGAGAATGCCGCGCAACTGCGCGACGCCCTCGCTCGCCTCGGCCGCGAAACGACGATCGAGCACCGTCCCGTCGCGGCCGGATTCGGCTTCGTCGTCGCCGGTGCCGGCCTGCTGGTGGTGACCATGCTGTCCGGACTCTACGTCGGGAGATTTCCGTGAGTATCGAATCGAGCCGCGAGAGCTACGAGAACGCTCCGCTCTTGGAGAGCGAGGTCGCCGCGGACCCGGTGGAGCAGTTGCGCCGCTGGCTCGACGCAGCCTACGCGCGTCCCGACGTGCGCGAAGCCAACGCCATGATTTTAGCAACCGCGAATAACGACGGACGGCTGAGTGCGCGCGTCGTGCTGCTGCGCGGCCTGGACAGCCGTGGATTGCGATTCTACACATCCTATTTCAGCCCTAAGGCGCAGCAGATGACCGAGAATCCGCGCGTCGCTGTCACGTTTTTTTGGCCGGCGATGCATCGCCAAGTCCGGGTTGAGGGTATTGCAACGCAGCTTTCGGAGGATGAATCCGACGCCTATTTCGCCTCGCGGCCACGTGGCCATCAGCTCTCGGCCTGGGCTTCCGAACAGAGCGCGTCGCTCGAGCATCGTGAATCGCTCGCCGAGCGCATGGCACATTTCGACCAGCGTTTCGACGGCGACGAGGTTCCGCGCCCACATTCCTGGGGTGGGTACGTCGTCGCGCCGGACTACGTCGAGTTTTGGCAAGGCCAGGCAAATCGCTTACACGACCGGCTCGTGTACGAGCGCATCGTGGGCGGCTGGTCGCTACACCGCGTACAACCGTAGACGTGTCGCGCGCGGACCGACTTTCATCGTCCAGGATAAGCGCTCGCCGCGGCTAATCCACTGACCCCAGCATGCCCCGCCGCAATGTCCTGGTGATTGGCTCCGGGCCGATCGTGATCGGTCAGGCCGCCGAATTCGACTATGCCGGCGTACAAGCGTGCCGCGCGCTGCGCGAGGAAGGCCACCGCGTCGTCCTCGTCAATTCGAATCCGGCGACGATTATGACCGACCCCGAGGTTGCCGATGCGGTCTACCTCGAGCCGCTGACGGTGGCGTCGGTAGAAGCAATCATTGCGCGCGAACGGCCCGATGCGTTGCTCCCGACGCTGGGTGGACAGACGGGGCTCAATCTCGCCGTCGAACTCGACGACGCGGGCGTACTCACACGCTACGGTGTGGAATTGCTTGGGACGCCGGTAGAAACGATCAAGCTCGCCGAAGATCGCCAGCGCTTCAAAGCCAAAATGCTGGAAATCGGCGAGCCGGTTCCCGAATCCGTCATCGTCACCGAAGTTGAGCTCGGCGTTGCGTTTGCGGCGCAAACCGGCTACCCGCTGGTCGTGCGTCCCGCCTACACGCTCGGTGGCACCGGCGGCGGCGTCGTCTATAACGAAAGCGAACTGCGCGAACGGCTCGACGCAGGGCTCAACGCATCGCTCATCCATCAAGCATTGCTCGAGACCTCATTGCTCGGATGGAAAGAGATCGAGTACGAAGTGCTGCGCGACGGCGCAGACAACTGTATCATCGTCTGCAACATGGAGAATATCGACCCGGTCGGCGTGCATACCGGTGATTCGATCGTCGTCGCGCCGTCGCAGACGCTCTCCGATCTCGACTACCAAATGCTACGCAGCGCCTCGCTCAACGTGATCCGTTCGCTCGAGGTGCAGGGTGGATGCAATATTCAGTTCGCGCTGCATCCGACGAGCAGCGAGTACGCGATCATCGAGGTCAACCCGCGTGTCTCGCGCAGCTCGGCGCTTGCGTCGAAAGCCACCGGCTATCCGATCGCGAAGATCTCGACGCGCATCGCCCTCGGGCAGACGCTCGACGAGATCCCCAATCCGGTAACCGGCGTCACGAAGGCCGCGTACGAGCCGACCCTCGACTACTGCGTGGTCAAGATCCCACGTTGGCCGTTCGACAAATTTCCGCTCGCCGACACCGTACTCGGCACGCAGATGAAGTCGACCGGCGAAGCGATGGGCATCGGTCGTACCTTCCGCGACGCACTGATGAAAGCCGTGCGTGGACTCGATCTGCGGCGAGAGACGCTCACCGGCGGCGAGTACGAGGAGTGGACGCAGAACGAACTCGAGGAGATCGTTGCGCGCCCCACCGACGAGCGGCTCTTTGCGATTGCCGAACTCCTGCGACGCGCGGGCCCGGGCGGTCGCGACGCTGCGATCGAACGCATTCATGCGAGTTCTTCGATCGACCGCTTCTGGCTCTATCAAATCGGCGACATTGTGTCCTTCGAGGCTCGCGCCGACGCAATCGCACCTCAGGATGACCCAAGGGCTAAGGCTTCGTTTAGAATGGTCGACACCGCGGCGGCGGAGTTTCCCGCGCAATCGCCTTATTATTATCTCTCGAACGGTGAGATGAACGAGATGCGCGCGACGCCGAACGAAGCGATCGTCGTCGTCGGGAGCGGACCCATTCGGATCGGCCAGGGGATCGAGTTCGACTACAGTTGCGTGCACGCCGCGTGGGCCTTGCGCGCGGCCGGCAAGTCCGCGGTGATCGTCAACAACAATCCCGAGACGGTCTCGACCGATTTCGATATCTCCGACGCGCTCGTCTTCGAGCCGCCCGGAGCAAATGAAGTCGAAGCCGCATACCGCGCCACGAACGCCGGCGGCGTGATGCTCGCCTTCGGTGGTCAGACCGCGATCAATCTCGCTACCGCGCTTGAGTCACGCGGCGTGCGTATCATCGGTAGCGACCGCGCGAGTCTCGATATGGCGGAAGACCGCGCGCAGTTTGATGCAGCCCTGGCGCGTCTCGACGTTGCGCGTCCCGAAGGCAAAGCCGCGACGAGTTTCCGCGAAGCGCGTGCCTTCGCGCGCGAGTTGGGCTTCCCCGTCCTCGTGCGCCCGAGCTTCGTGCTCGGGGGCCGCGCGATGGAGATCATCTATAACGAAGGCCAACTCGCCTCATATGCGGAGTCCGCGCCGCCGATTCTGCCCGGCGCCCCGCTCTTGGTCGATAAGTATCTTCGCGGGTTGGAAGTGGAGGTCGATGCCGTCTTCGACGGCGAGGACATCCTCATTCCAGGTATCTTCGAGCACATCGAGCGCGCCGGGATTCACTCCGGCGATTCGATCAGCGTCTATCCGACGCAGACGATCGACGCTGCCATGGAGCAGCGCATCGTCGACGTCACGACCGCGATCGCACGCGAACTGAAGATCCGCGGCCTCATCAACATTCAATTTGTGGTGCATAACGGCGGCCTTTTCATTATCGAGGCGAATCCGCGTGCGAGCCGTACGGTGCCGATCATTCAGAAGGCAACCGGCGTGAACATCGTCGCGGCCGCCACGCGCATCGCGCTGGGTGAGCGCCTACGCGATATGGAGTATGGCGTTGGGCTGCACCCGCGCACGCCATATGTCGTCGTCAAAGTCCCGGTGTTCTCATTTTCGAAGATGCGCGGCGTCGAAACGATTCTCGGACCGGAGATGAAATCGACCGGCGAAGTGCTTGGGATCGATGACACCTTTGCCGGCGCGCTACGCAAGGGGTTCATCGGCGCGGGCGTACGGTTACCCGGGTCGGGTGGCCGCATTCTCGTCTCGATCGCCGATGAAGAGAAGGACGAAGCCGTTCCGGTGCTGCGGCGTTATGCCGATCTTGGGCACACGCTGGTAGCGACCCCCGGCACGCGCGCCGTGCTCGAGGCAGCAGGCATCGCGTGTGAACCCATCAACAAGATCTCCGACGGATCGCCGCATGTGCTCGATATCATTCACGATCGCAGGGTCGATCTCGTTATCAACGATGCCCAAGGACCGCGGGAGATGTCCGATAACTACAAGATTCGGCGCGCCGCGGTAGAAGCGAGTATTGCGTGTTTGACCAGTCTGGATACGGCCCGGGCCCTCGCGGAGGCGCTCGAAAGCACGGCGGGACCGCCGCGGAGTCTACAAGAGTATCGCAGCGCGGCGGCGAGGAGCGCAGTCTCGACCTAAATGACGAGCCGCGCGTCTTCGTACTCGGCGGCAGCGGCAGCACGCTCGCCTTCATCAATAGCTTCCGCACGGAGGGTGGCGCGATTACCGCGCGGCTCGTCCCGCTGGCCTGGACGCCGATCGGCGTCGTGATCGGTAAAACCTGGCAAAACGTTGGGATCGCGTTAACCGGATTGCTCGATTGGGTCGATCGCGCGTTTCCACCGGAAGACGAGCGCGCGTTCGTCGCGCCGATGCGTGACATCGAGTTGCTCGCGCGCGTGCAGTGGCACGCCGATTTGCCCGAAACCCTCTCCGACCACACGGTGCTCAACATCGAGGACGTGCCCGAGGAAATCGCAGACGGCCTCGCCCATCCCCCGGCGCCGATCGTACAGTGCGCCGTCTGCAGGCGGCTCTGCGTGCGTGACGATTTCGTGTGGAAAGAGAAGCAACTCTGCGCGTGGGACTATCACGCGCAGGTCTTCGGGAAACGCGGTCCATGGCACGACGGCCCGTACGAGGCACGTCATTTTGACACAGTCCCGTCCTGCGCGTACGTTGCGCCGCCGATTCTCCTCGAGATGGGCGTGGACGTCATACTTGCAACCGGCGAGATTTCCGATGCAAGCGCCCAGGCAATGATCAACCTGCTGCTCGACGCCGAGCGCGATCGTGCGCATATGGCGGTTCGATCCGGCGGCGGCTATAGCGTTTTGCGCGAACGGTGACCAATCGCGCGATCGGCCGGCTGTGGGCGCTCTTTGTCGTCCTCTTCGTCATTCTTGTCCTGCGCGCGGCGTGGGTGATGCTGATAGCCGGACCGGATATTGCATCCAAGCCCTATAATCCGCGCCATGCACTCCTCGACACGCGACGCGGTCGCATCCTCGCTACGGACGGAACCGTGTTGGCGCAGACGCAAGGCAATATGCGCATGTATCCGTTCGGTGAGGCGCTCGCGCAGACGGTCGGGTACGTTTCGGCGCGCTACGGTACGAGCGGCATCGAAGATGCCTACGATCGCGCGCTGACGCCCGCCGACACCACGGGTGATCCGCTCGCGCAGCTCGATGAGATCCGCGATGCGTTTGCCGGCAAGAACTCGCAACCGCACGGTGCGGACGTCGTCACCACGATCGTGCCTGCAATCGAGCGTACGCTGTGGTCGGACCTTTCTCGCTATTCACGCGCCGCGGGCGTTGTGCTCGATCCGTCCAGCGGCGCAGTGCTCGCGATTGCGAGCGTGCCGAGTTACGATCCGGAACACTACGACACCGAGTTCTCGTCACTGGTCTCGGATCCGCAAAGCCCGTTGCTCAATCGCGCAACGAGCGGTCTCTACCCGCCCGGATCGTCATTTAAGATCTTCGTTGCGAGCGCCGCGCTGGAAGACGGGACGGTGCAGATGGATTCGCGCTTCGAAGACCCGGGCTACCTTCAGGTCGGCAACTTTACGTTCCACAACAATGAGAGTGAGGCTACCGGTGACCAGGATCTCACCGGCGCGTTCGCACTCTCGAGTAACGTCGACTTTGCGCAGGTCGCGCTGAAGATGGGAACCGATCAGTTCTACGATGCGATGGATAAGTGGGGCATCGGCGCATCGCTCGATTTTCAATTACCTGCCGAGACCGACCGCATCCCGCCGAAAGATTCGGTCGTACCGGGCGAGCTCGCACAGATGGGCTTCGGGCAAGATGCGCTCTTGATGACGCCGTTGCAAATGGCCCTGATCGGGGCTACCGTTGCCAACGGCGGCACGATGCCGCGCCCCTACATCGTCCGGCAAATCGTGCGCAACGGGAAGGTGGCGAGCGTCACGCCGCCCGGTACGCTTGCCACGCCAATCTCGCTGCAAACGGCACAAGAAGTGACGAAGATGATGATCGCCGTCGTGCAACGCGGCACGGGCACGGTTGCGCAGATACATGGCGTGCAAGTTGCGGGTAAGACCGGAACAGCCACCAATCCGCACGGAGCCTCGCACTCGTGGTTTGTCTCTTTCGCGCCTGCAGATCATCCGCGTTTCATCGTTGCGATTATCGTCGAAAACGTGGGCTACGGCGCCTCATACGCTGCGCCGATTGCACGCGATGTGCTCGAAACGGCGCTTGCTACGCCGCAAGCAGGGCCACGGTGAGGCAGGAAACACCTGTAGCGTGCGTAACGAATAATCGAACGTGATCGAGCAGCAGACCTTCAACAACCGGTACCGACTCGATCGCAAACTAGGCGAAGGCGGAATGGCGACGGTTTATGGCGGCACCGATACCGTTCTGCGCCGCCGCGTTGCGATCAAGGTACTTCGCGCGCAATACGCCGCCGATGAAGAGTTTGTCCGCCGCTTTTACCAGGAAGCCGAGTCGGCGGCACGTCTTTCACATCCGAATATCGTCAACACCTATGACGTCGGGCGTGAAGGCGACACGTATTACATCGTCATGGAGCTCGTCGACGGCCCCTCGCTCGCCGAGATCATCGCCGACGGCGCGCTTCCCGAACCCGTCGCAATAGACTACGCGGCACAGATCTGCAACGGACTCGCCTATGCGCACCGGGCGGGCCTGCTCCACCGCGACATCAAACCAGCCAACATTTTGGTCACGAAGGACGATGTCGTCAAACTCTCGGACTTCGGCATCGCACGCGCCGTCTCGCAGCAGACGATGGCGTTGACGAAGCCGGGCCTGGTTATGGGCAGCGTTTATTACATCTCTCCCGAGCAGGCGCAAGGTCACGAGCTCCACGAGAGTTCGGATTTATACAGCGTCGGCATCGTGCTCTATCAAATGCTCACCGGCGAGTTGCCGTACACCGGCGAGTCGCCGGTAACGGTCGCACTCAAACACATCGGTGATCCCGTTCCGGTGATCGAGGCAAACACGAACGGGATTTCTCCTGCGGTTGCGGCGATTGTCAATAAGCTCTTGCAGAAGCGACCCGAGAATCGCTTCCGTTCCGCGAGCGAGGTTGCGACGGCACTGCGTGAAGCCCGTGAACGCCCGAGCGTTGCCGCGTTCCAGATCACCGACGATGCGCCCACGCAAATGATGTACAGTGTGCTTCCGCCGCGGCGCTCGCCGTTGCCCGATCGCGGCTACACGTCGATCAGCGAGGAAGAAGAACGCCGGTCGCGTTGGGGCGCGGGGTTCATCGGCGCGCTTGTCGTCCTGGCACTGCTGGCAACGGCGGCCGGATACGTGCTCTTCGGCCATCCGCTCTCGTTGCCGAGTGCGGCATCCCAAGTCAGCGTAGGTGACTATACGACCATGACCGATACGCAGGCCGAGGCCGCGGTCGTCAATGCCGGCCTGGTTGCGCGTTTCATCAAGAGCGCGAGCGATAGCGTGCCGGCGAACCACGTCATTCGGCAAAATCCGGAAGCCGGCACACGCGTCGATCGTAATTCGCTAGTCGAGCTTGTCGTTAGCAACGGGTTGCCGCTGGTCGGCCTTCCCGACGTGCGCGCCTATAACGTCAGCGACGCGCAACGCACGCTGCAAGACGATGGCTTCAAGGTCAAGACGACGGCTCGCTTCGACAATGCGGTGAAAGACAGCGTCATCGACCAGCTCCCGAAAGCGCACGCACAGGTTCGCAAAGGCGCGATCATCTCGCTGATCGTCTCCAAGGGGCCGCAGCCGATCGCCGCACCCAACTTTGTAAACATGAGCGTCACCGATGCGCAAACCCTCGCGCAGAAACTCGGCATTACGCTGGATACCTCGCAGCAAGTTTCCGATCAGAACGTCGCAAGCGGCGCCATCGATGCCCAAGATATCAACCCCGGGCAAGCCGTCACGCGCGGGCAGATCATTCATGCAACCGTCAGCACGGGGCCGGCCGTCGCCGCGCAAACGACCGCGGTGCCCTCGCTCGTCGGCTTGAAGTACCGAGATGCGGTAACGCAGCTGCAGTCGCTCGGATTCGAACCGGCAATCACGTTCTCGACCCAGGCGGACAAGAACGGCACGATCGTCGGACAAGATCCGCCGGTGGGCGCGCAGCTTGCGAGCGGAAAGCGCGTCACGCTCACGCTGTCGGTTAACGGCGAGGTTCCCGATACCGAGGGCGACTCGTTGCCGCAAGCGCAGGATGCGCTCGCGAGCTACGGCTATCAAGTCGCAAAAATCACGTACACGACCACCGAAGGCGCAAACGGGAACGTCGTGCGCACCGAGCCGATGGCCGGCACGAATCTCCCACCCGGTTCCGCAGTGACGATCGTCGTCAACGGTACCGGACCATAGGACCTCAGTGAGAATACTGGGCATCGATCCAGCGTTGCGCGTAACCGGTTACGGCGTGATCGAGCGACGTGGCCGCGGCCTGACCTTGATCGAGGCCGGCGTCGTAAGTCCCAAACCCAACGCCACGCTGGAATCGCGTCTGGCCGAGCTCCACGCCGGCATCAGCTCGCTCTTGGCCAGTACGATGCCCGACGTCGTCGTCATCGAAGAGCTCTATACGACCTACAAGAACCCGATGACGGCGATTTTAATGGGACACGCACGCGGAGTGATGTGTTTGGCGAGCGCGCAAGCCGGGATTCGCGTGGAAACGCTCGGCCACACGCGTGTCAAACGTGCGCTCATTGGATCGGGCAGCGCGAGTAAAGATCAAGTCAACGCGATGGTAACGCGGTTGCTCAAACTCCGGGTCGCGCCCAAACCCAACGACGTCTCCGATGCGCTGGCAATTGCTATCGCGTACCTCAATGTGACCGAGCATGTTCTCGCGTATTAGCGGGAGCCTGGTTGAACGCAACGGCGAGCATGTCGTCCTCGATGCGGGCGGTCTCGGTTACCAGATCGTGTTGCCTCCATGCGTCGCGGAGAAGATCACCGGTTCGCCCGGCGAGCGTGTCACGCTCGAGATCTACGCCGCCCTCTCGATTGACGGCAACAGCGCCCGTGCGACCTACTACGGCTTTACCAACGCGATCGAGCGCGCATTCTTCGAGGCGCTGATCAGCGTGGCGTCGATCGGCCCAAAAACCGCAGCCCGCGCGTTTTCCGAGCCGATGTCATCGATTGCGAGCGCGATCGATCGCGGCGATCATGCGTACCTGCGTAAGCTGCCTGGAATCGGGCAGCAGAAGGCGCGGGATATCGTGGCGAAGTTGCAGGGTAAAGTGGCGCGCTTTCTTTTGATCCAGGATGCACGGCCGCCGTCGCCATCGGCAATGCCGGGCTTTGCCGATGAGGCGTTAGCCGTGCTCTTGCAGCTCGAGTACAAACACAGCGAAGCCGAGACGATGATTCGTGAAACACTCGAGGCTTCACCCGCGATCGACGACGCCGAAACGCTGCTCGCAGCGATCTACCGGCGCCGAGCGCAAAGGAACCCCGCATGAGCGATGATGCGCGCCGGCCACTCTACTCGAGCGAAGACCAAAGCGATCGGGTTATTTCACCGGAAGAATCGCTCGAGGATGAAGTCTACGGAGCGTCGCTGCGGCCCCGCACCTTCGATGACTACGTTGGACAGGAGCGTGTCGTCGAGAATCTGCGCATTGCGATCGAAGCCGCGAGCGGGCGGGGCGAGCCACTCGAACACGTGCTGCTCTATGGGCCGCCGGGCCTGGGCAAAACCACGCTCGCGGGTCTGGTTGCGCGGGCGATGGGCGCGAACTTTCGTCCAACATCCGGTCCGACGCTCGAAAAGCCGAAGGATCTCGTCGGCATTCTCACCTCGCTCGAAGAAGGCGACGTGCTATTTATCGATGAGATCCATCGTTTGGGACGCGTCATCGAGGAGTTTCTCTATCCGGCGATGGAGGATTTTCAAATCGACTTCGTCGTCGATCGCGGAGCCTACGCGAAAACGCTGAAGCTCCCACTCAAGCGCTTTACCCTGATCGGCGCGACGACGCGCGCCGGTATGTTGAGTGCGCCGCTGCGCGATCGGTTCGGCATCGTTCACCATCTCGACTATTACGAGCCGCCGGAACTCGAACGTATCGTGCGCCGGTCGGCGCAATTGTTGGGCGCGCAGATCGACGATGCGGGCGCGAACATGATCGCGACCCGAAGCCGCGGTACGCCGCGCGTAGCGAACCGGCTTTTGCGACGCATCCGCGACTACGCAGACGTGCGCGCGCAAGGCGCGATCACGCGGGAGGTCGCATCGGCGGCGCTGGAGCGTGAGGGAGTCGATCATCTTGGACTCGACCGGATGGATCGCGCGTTCTTGAAAGCGCTGATCGAATCGTATCGCGGCGGCCCGGCAGGTATCGCCGCAATTGCCGCATCCTTGAACGAAGACACGCAAACGCTCGAGGACGTCGTCGAACCGTATCTGCTCAAAGCCGGATTTGTCGTGCGCACCGCCAGTGGCCGCAAAGCGACGGAGACGGCATATCGCCATCTCGGTGCAATTCCTCCGGCGCAGGCGGACCGGCTCTTATGATCCGGCGGCGCGGCTTTGTGACGCTTGCGCTCGCGACTGCTGCCGCGCCCATGCTGCGCTCCATCGCCCGCGCACAAGAGTACGATCCGGCGATGAATGCGAGTTCGGCGGCGTTGCGGGTTCTGCTCGGCCCCGGACGCCTCGTCAACGGCGCGCGTTTCGGCTTTACCTTCAATGGACGCGCGTACCGTGGGACGGCTTCGCGCTTGAGCGATGGAAACGTCGTCACGACGGTTCCACTCGAAGAATACCTCTACAGCGTGGTGTCACATGAGATGACGCCGTCGTGGCCGGTAGCCGCCTTACAGGCGCAGGCGGTGAGCGCGCGGACGTATGTTTTGCAGCGGAGCGACCCGCGGCACGCGTACGATGTCGTCCCATCGGAGCTCGATCAGGTCTACACCGGCATCGATAGCGAAACACCGGCCTCGCGCGCGGCGGTCGACAGCACGGCGGGCATGGTGCTGCGTTTCGGCGAGCAGTACGCGCGGCTGATGTACAGTTCGTGTTGCGGCGGGCACACGGAGGCAGCCAGCGAGGCATGGGGCGGGACTCCGATTCCGTACCTGGCCGGCGTGGTCTGCACGACGTGCACGGCCTCGCCGTACTATCGCTGGAGTCGTACCATCGATTTGGCCGCCGTTGCGTCGGCGTTCTTGCCCGAGTTACAGCCGGTGGGCTCCTTGCAAGCGCTACGTGAAGGTGACCGCGACGCAAGCGGTCGTGTCCGCGCTTTCGTGCTACAGGCCGAGCATGGTTCGCTCACCGTCAAAGGTGCAACGTTTCGGCTACGCGTGGGCCCGCGTACCCTGCCGAGCCTGTTGATCTCCCGATTCGAACCGGCCACGGAGGCGCCCGAGCGTATCGTCATCGAAGGGGGTGGCTTGGGCCACGGCGTCGGACTGTGCCAATGGGGTGCGCGCGGCTTGGCGCTCGGGGGCGCTTCGTTTAGCGATATTCTGCGTTTCTATTTTCCTGGAACTGAGAGCGAGCATGAGTAACGGACCGGCGGACAAACCCGCCGGAGACGCAGAGGCCGGCAGCAACAAGCGCGATTCGCTGCGTCTGCGCAAATACATCGACGTCGTCGTCGAAGATCCGCTTTCCTCGATGCTGTTTCGCGGAGCCGTTGCCGATATTTCCCCAACCGGAATGCGCGTGATCGCCGACCAGTATCTCCCGGTCGGCACGAAATATACGTTCACGATGAAGCGCAATCCGTACTTGCGTTTGCGCGGGCAAGTACGTTGGATCCGCGCGTTCCAAGGAGAAACGTATCAGGTCGGAATCCTGATCGTCGACGCGACGGAAGAAGAGCAAAAACGTCTCACCAACTTTCTGGAGCTCGAACGCCAGCGTCTGACGACGGGGTGAAGCCGGAGGAATTCGCCTCCGCCTACGATTTCGAACTCCCGAGCGAACTGATCGCGCAAGCGCCGGCTGCGCAACGCGATGCGAGTCGCCTGCTGGTTCTGAGCCCGGCCGGGATCGAGCACCGTGTGTTCGCCGACCTTCCGGCGCTCCTACGACCACACGATGTCCTGGTTCTCAATCGCACCCGCGTAATCGCCGCACGCCTGCGCGGCGTGCGCGAACCGACCGGCGGCGCGGTCGAGGTGCTGCTGCTCCACCCGGCGGAATCGATGCGCTACGACCCGGAAGCGACGCGTTGGTCGGCGCTGGTCCGTCCCGGTCGGCGTTTGCACGCGGGCGCAGTCATCCGTTTCGATGGCCGAGCGCACGCGCGTGTCATCGCCGAGGGCGATGAAGGCGTGCGCGAACTCGCGTTCACCCTCGACGAGCCGTTCGAATCGTTCTTATCGCGCGCCGGACGTTTGCCGCTTCCGCCGTACATTCACAATGAGTCAGACGAGGCGCAAGAACGCTACCAAACGGTTTTCGCGCGCGAACCCGGCAGCGTTGCCGCCCCGACCGCATCACTGCACTTCACCAACGAGCTCTTGCAACGCATCGCGGACTCCGGCGTTACGATCGCCGAGTTGACGCTTGATGTTGGTCTGGGGACCTTTCGGCCGATGAGCAGCACGCGGCTCGAGGAGCACACGATGCATGCCGAACGCTATGCGATCGAACCGGAGACTATCGCTGCGATAGAGCGCGCACGCGCGCGCGGCGGTCGCGTCGTTGCAGCGGGAACCACGGTCGTTCGCGCGCTCGAAGGGAACGTGGCGACCAACGGAGGGTTGAGGGCGGGGGAAGGTATGACGTCGCTTTTTGTCAAGCCCGGTTTTGCATTCGCGATCGTAGACGCAATGATCACGAATTTTCACCTCCCGCAGTCGACGTTGCTGGTGCTGGTCAGCGCATTCGCCGGCCGCGATCGCGTGCTTGCGGCCTATCGCGAAGCGGTCGCGCAGCGGTATCGATTTTTTTCCTTCGGTGATGCGATGTTCATCGAAGGGCCGGAAGGGCGCGCGCGGCTGCAGCCCGCACAATAGCCAGCGTGAGATACGTCACCTACGACCAGCCCGGCGATCCTTCGGTGCTGTACGTAGCGGAGGGCCCGCCTCCGCAACCCGGTCCCGGCGAAGTCCTCATCGAGGTTGAAGCGTCCGGCGTTTCGCACGCGGATTCGATGCAGCGACGCGGCTTCTATCCGCCGCCCCCCGGCGCCTCGCCGATCCTGGGCCTCGAGTGTTGCGGCACGATCGCGCAACGCGGCGACGGCGTAAGGGAATGGAATGTCGGCGACCGCGTCGTCGCGCTGCTAACCGGCGGGGGGTATAGCGAATACGTCAACGTTCCGGCTGCGCAGGTGTTACCGCTTCCGCCGGAATGGTCGCTCGTCGAAGGTGCGACGCTGCCCGAGAACGCGTTCACCGTCTACGACAGCCTGCTCGTCCGCGCAAAGTTACGCAAGGGCGAGACGGCGCTGATTCACGGGGGCACGAGTGGAATCGGGAGCACGGGCATCATGTTCGCCCGCGCGGTCGGGGCGCGCGTCATTACCACGGCAGGCTCCGACGAAAAGTGCCGCGCCGCACTCGAATTCGGGGCGCAAGCCGCGATCAACTATAAGACGGCCGACTTCGTTGAAAAGGTGAAAGAATTCACCGAGAAGCGCGGCGTCGACGTGGTGCTCGATATCATCGGTGGCGACTACCTCAACCGGAATCTGCGCGCACTAGCGACCGAGGGTCGCATCGCGTGCCTCGCGCATCCCGGCGGATCCGAGTCAACCATCGACCTGCGCTATCTCTTTCAGCGCCGCGCCACGATCTGCGGGTCGAGCCTCCGGCCGCGCACGGTCGAAGAGAAAGGCGCAATCGCGCACGCACTCCTCGCGAACATCTGGCCGTTGCTTGGCGCGCGGGATCCGATCATGCCGATCGTCGATTCCGTATACACATTTTCGCAAGCGAGCGAGGCCCATGCGCGCTTGGAGTCAAGCGCGCATATCGGCAAGATCGTTTTGGTCCCAGACGCGTAAGCGTGCATTGTCATCCCGAGCGTAGCCGCGAAGCAGCGTAGTCGAGGGAGTCGCTTCTTTCTGCTGCTAAGCGAAGGCTCGAAGTTTTGCGCCATTCGCAGGATGCGAACTTCCTTTGGCCGTGGCGCAAAACTCGCGCAGCAGGAGCGGTACACGAGGTACCGCGAGGAGCGTCTTCGCGAGCAGCGGGAAGAAGCGGTCCCTCGACTACGCTTCGCTACGCTCGGGATGACAAAGAGTTAGTGATAGATGTTTTGGTGCGGGCCGGTGACCATGAACCAAAGCATGGGAATCGAGAGCATCGTATTGGCGCGCGAGGCAAGGAACGCGATGCGGCGCGCTTTGGCTTTCTCTTCGTCCGTCGCCGGCTTCATGCCGAGGATCTTTTGCTGGTTCGGCCAGATCAGCGCCCAGACGTTGAAGAGCATGATCGTGCCCATCCACGCACCCAGACCGATCGGGGCGAATTCGCCTTGCAGCCCGAATGCAGCCAGGAATCCGTTGAGCCCGCTGGCCGAGGTCATCGTCGAGAGCAGCCCGGCTCCGACGACCCACGTCAATACCGCGGCCCAGCGGAAGAAGAACAGCGCGCGCGGCACGATGTACTTGCCGATCGGCGCCCCTTCGCCGGCGGCGTTGGCTTGTTTCGACGCCTCCGCGTTGACGAAATTGAAGAAGTAGAGCAGGCCGATCCACATGATGCCGACCAGAACGTGAACCCAGCGCAACACTGCGCCTTCTAGTGCTTCCATGGCTTACGCTCCAGCCCCGCGGCCCACGAGCCACTGCGCGACGTAGAAAAAGATGACCGTGAGGACCACACCGCTGATGACGGTTCCCCACAGCGAATCGAGCGGATTTTTCATGGTAGCAATTCCCTCATTAAGCCGAGTTGACTTGACCTTTATGTCAAGCAAGCGCCCTGACCCTCTGTGTGCAGCCAATCTCGTAGCGCACACGTTTGAAAGGGGTACAGTAAGGAGTGCACATCACGCTAAGAACGGGGTTTTGAATCTACTATGACCGCGCAAACGCTGATCAAGAGCTATGCACCTAAGAAATGGGGTCTCTCCGGATTGCAAGGCATCTCCGACGAGACGCTGCAAATCCACTTCGGGCTCTACGAAGGTTACGTCAAGAATACCAATTTGCTCAACGAGCGCATTGCCGAGCTACGCGCCGCAGGCAAAGGCTCCGGCGCCGATCCAGCCTACGCGGAACTCGTGCGCAGACTCGGCTGGGAATTCAACGGGATGCGGTTGCATGAGTTCTACTTCGATAATCTGACCAAAAATCCGAAAGCGCCGCCCACGAGCGGAAGCCTGTACGAGTGCGCGGTCGCGTGCTTCGGCTCGGTCGAGGCGTGGCAAAAAGACTTCGTCGCGGTCGGCGGCATGCGGGGCGTTGGTTGGGCAATCGCCTTTTTCGATGCACCGGCCAATCAGCTCGTCAACGTCTGGATCGGTGACCACAACATCAACGAGTTGGCCGGGTGCGAGCCGATCCTCGTGATGGATTTGTGGGAGCATGCGTACCTGCGCGACTACAAACCGGCCGACAAGGGCAAGTATATCGAGGCGTTTATGGCCCACGTCGACTACGGCGTGTGCGAATCGCGCTTTTCATAGCCTAGGGCGGCGACGGCTCAACGACGATCGTCCTCGGGTTGGTGTACCACACCAACCCGGGCGGCGCATCGCGTTGCGCGCGCACGTACTTGCGCAGGGTATAGTCAATGGTCGCCTTTCCGCTCGTGCGAGCCTTCGAGAAGTAGGCTGCCAGCGACGCGGCCCGCTCGAGGTCTTCGGCAGGTGGATCGGTGCGATCGTCGCGCTGTAGGATCACGTGCGCGCCCGGAATGTTCTGCGCGTGGAACCAGAGATCGCCCGGACGCGCCACGCGAAAGGTGAGATCGGCGTTCTCGCCGGGGGAGCGGCCCACGAGAATGCGCGATCCGCTCGGTGTGCGCACTTCGAGCGGAAGTCGCTTGCGGCGCGGGATTGGGCGCGGCCGCTTTGCACGCGGGTCGAGTTGCGTTACGGCGGACTCGAGGTCGGCCAGATCGGCGTCGTCGACTCGCTCCGATTCCCACTGCAATTGCTCGATCGCCGCGAGTAGGGCGCGCAACGTCCGTTCGCGCGCCTCCAAATGCGCCAACGAGGTGCCGAGTTTCTTATAACGCGCAAAGAGCGTGCGCGCTTCCTCCTTTGCCGCCACTTGCGCGGGTCGATCGAGCGTATGGAGTTGCGCGTACAGTGCGTCGCCGCGTTCGCGCAGGGCCTCGCGGTCCGATGCGGCGCGCTGTTTTGTCGCCACGGCATCGAGCTCGCCGCGTACCTTGCGCTCGCGCTCCGCAAGGCGTTTGCGGATCGCATTGCGCCGGTCGTCCGTCTTGCGAGCCACGCCGGCATCCGTCGTGGCCGCGCGAAAGGCATGCATCGCCTCGAGCACGCTCGCCTCGGGCGCGAGGACGCTGGTCGCCGAAAGCGCGCGCTCGGGTAACGGCGGCAATGCGTAGGGTTGTCCGGCTTCGACGGCGCGCGCCGGGTTCTGCGCAAGCGAAAATTCCTTCGCAGCCGCGACGATGCGCTCTTTGCGCACGAGTACGATGTTGCCGAACCGCGGAGCCAGTTCGATATAGAGATCGCTTTCGTCGCCGACGCCAAAACGCGAGCGCGTCCCGAACGTCAGGCGCAAGAGCCGATCGCCCTTGCGCGCTTTTGTCGCGAGCAACGTGCTGCCGCGCAGCGCCGCACCCGCCGCGCGAATGAAGCCCGGCTCGCTCTCGATCGGAAGTTCTGCGTCTTCTACGCTGACCAGCGGCGGCGTTGCGAAGATGTCGATGCATAAGGTCGATTCCGCACCGCGCGACCAGAGCACGATCGCCGTGCGTCCATCGGCAAGCTTTCCGACATCACGCACCCTCGCTCCCCGAAAACGCGCGTCGATTTCAGCCGCGAGCCGAGCGATCAGCTCCGGATCCGTGCGCAGGCTCGCCACGAGACCGATTCCGCGCTAGGTACGAGGTTCGAGCTGGATCTCGATCCCGCCGATCCAGCCCGCCACGAGATTGTAGAGCGCGGCGATGATGAGCCCCTCGATGAAGCCGGCGATGAACAGTACGATGGCGTACAGGATCGGGAAGAGTACGATACCGAGCGGCCCGATGTTCGGCATGCCCGTCTCTTCCGAAACCGTCGGCGCAACTAAAAACGCGAAGGCGAGAATCAGCCCGAGGATTATGCCGAACACGGCACAGATGAGACCGTACATCAGCGAAAATTGGACAACGCCGATCGAGCGGACGCGTGTGGTCGTACCGGTCATGATACCGTCCTTCCTTGTAACTGGTGCAAACGATCGCGGAGTTCTCGTTTGAGCACCTTCCCGCTGGGACCGAGCGGCATCGCCTCGATGAAGTGGACGTGCCGCGGATACTTGTAGCGTGCTAGGTGCTCTTGGGACCAGGCAATGATCGCTTCATCCGTGACGCCCGTTTCTTCTTCGGAACGCACGATCACGGCGACCACCTCCTCACCGTGTGTTTCGTGCGGCACGCCAATTACTGCCACCTGTTTGACCGCCGGATGCCGCATCAACACTTCCTCGACCTCGCGCGGGTAGACGTTGTACCCACCGCGCAAAATCATATCTTTCTTGCGATCGACGATCGTGATGAAGCCGTCGGCGTCTTTGGTACCGAGATCGCCCGAGCGGAACCACCCGTCGACGATCGCGGCGCGCGTCGCCTCGGGATTGTTGAGATAGCCTTTGAAGACGCAGTGCCCGCGAATAACGATCTCGCCCAATTCGCCGGCCGGGAGCGGCACGACGCGATCTTCGATCTCGGCGTTGACGATATCGAGCTCAACGCCCCAGATCCCGCGTCCAACCGTTCCCGGCTTGCGCCCGAAATCGCGTTGATTGAAACTTGCAACCGGCGAGGTTTCGGAGAGGCCGTAGCCTTCGTAGATCGGGACGGTGAAGCGTTTCTCGAACGCGTCCAGCACGATGAGCGGCAAGGATGAACCGCCGGCGACCGCGGTGCGCAACTTCGGCAGGTCCGTGCGATCCTTCGCAGCTTCGAGCAGCGCAATATACATCGTCGGCACGCCGGCGAATACCGTAACGCCGTGTGCGATCATCAGGTCGAGCGCAGCGTTACCCTCAAAGCGCTGCATCAACACGATCGAGGCGCCGGCGCGAAATGCGGCGTTCATTACGCACGTCTGTCCAAAGGCATGGAAAAGCGGAAGGCAGGCGAGGAATACGTCGTCGGCCGTGAGATAGAACAGATCGCTCACGCAGACCGAGGCGTTCAGCACGATGTTGTTCTGCGTCAGGACCGCGCCTTTGGGACGTCCCGTCGTGCCGCTGGTGTAGAGAATCACTGCGTCGTCGCCGTCCTTGCGCGCGACCAGACCATCGAGGGGTGCGTCGCTCGGCAAGGTCGCCTCAAGGACGGTGACGCCGTCTTGAGCCGCACCGGCGTTTGCGTTGGCGA
Organism: Candidatus Acidiferrum sp.; assembly: GCA_035507095.1. Taxonomy (GTDB): domain Bacteria; phylum Vulcanimicrobiota; class Vulcanimicrobiia; order Vulcanimicrobiales; family Vulcanimicrobiaceae; genus Aquilonibacter. The sequence goes on along the minus strand of DATJOM010000043.1, from coordinate 4,765 downwards.
GCAGCGGTCCGCCGCTGATCAGTACCTTGACGCCCGCATCGCGCAGAATGTACGCGATCTCTCCCGGCGTCAGCAGCGCGTGGATTGGGACGACGACCGCTCCGAGCGCCAAGGCTCCGTAATACGCCCTCGGGAAGTCCGGCGTGTTCAAGAGCAGGATGCCGACACGGTCCCCGGCGCGGACGCCGAGCGCGCGGAGGCGGGCGGCATACCGCCGCGCCTGCTCCCATAGCTGGGCGTAGGAAATGCGCTCGGATCCGGCAAGCAGCGCCGTGCGGTCGGGATGCCGCAGCGCACTTTCGGCGAGGATCGATGCGAGTGACAGCGACATGAACCAGGTGTCCTCCCCCTCGGCTAGGAACTGTAGTGGCTTTGCGTCCAGAGGAGTTCGTGTGATCACCGGCCCGGGGCTCTTGTTCGTGGTGTCCGGCCCATCCGGGGCCGGCAAGGATACCCTGGTCGATGCGCTCCTCGCCCGGATGCCCCGCGTGCGGTATTCGGTCTCGGCAACGACGCGCGCTCCACGTCCGGGTGAACGTGAAGGCGAGCATTATTTCTTTCTAGACCGCTCGGCCTTCGAGGCACGCCAAGCGGCGGGCGCATTCCTAGAAACGCGGGAGTACAACGGCAACCTGTACGGCACGCCGCGCGACTTCCTCGAAGCGACGCTTAAAGCGGGCTACGACGTGATCATGAAGCCCGAGGTCAACGGTGCGATGCGGATCAAGGCGGCCTTCCCCGACGCCATCCTGATCTTCTTAGTGCCGGATCGTTTCTCGCAACTACGCCAACGTTTGCTGGCGCGGCGCACCGAGACGACTGACGAGATCGCGGGACGCCTCGAGACCGCGCACCAGGAGATGCGATGTATTCGTGAGTTCGACTACATCGTGATCAATGAAGAAGGGAAACCGGAGCAAGGCACGTCCGATTTGCAGGCGATCTTGCAGGCGGAGAAGTTCCGGATTCATCGCTACAGCGACGATTCGCTTGCGGACGTCGAAGACAACTAAGTATCTACCCAACATAAAGGACTATTGTGAGTAAAACTGTTTTCGGAGATCTCGACGCGCTGCTCAAGCACGCCGACTCCAAGTTTAGTCTCGTCAACATCGTTACCAAGCGTGCTCGCCAGCTCAACAACTGGATTCGCATCCAGCAGTTGCCGTTCTCGGATCGCCGGGAATTCTTCGCAAGCGAGCCCCTAGTTGACAAAGAGGACATTAATCCCAACAAGCCGGTCTCAATTGCCCTGGACGAGATCGCCGAGGGCCGGATAGAGTACCATCGTACGAAGGAAGGCATTAAGTAACACGATTCGGCTGAGAGTCGTCATGTTACCTGAGATATGTGCGGAATAGTTGGCTACATCGGCGAGCGCGATAGCGTTCCGATCATCCTCGATTCGCTTGCGCGTCTGGAGTATCGCGGCTACGATAGCGCCGGCATTGCGGTAATCGACGCGGCAGGCGCGTTAACTGGGAGCAAGGCCGAGGGCAAGCTCTCGGTTCTCGCCGACCGGCTCACCAATGGGCATGCATTGCATGGCAAGGTCGGGCTCGGTCATACGCGCTGGGCGACGCACGGGCGGCCCAACGACGCCAACGCCCACCCACACATGGACTGCACCGGCCGCATCGCGGTCGTGCACAACGGCATCATCGAAAACTACGCGCCGCTGCGCGCGAAGCTGATCGAAACGGGCCACGTCTTCAAGAGCGAGACCGACACCGAAGTGCTCGCGCACCTGATCGAGATGCACGACGAGGGCGACCTCGAAGACGCGCTGCGCAAAACGCTCGCCGAGGTCCGGGGCGCGTACGCGCTCGGCGTGATCTCGAGCGAAGACCCGACGCAACTGATCTTTGCCCGCAATGGCGCGAGCCCGCTCGTGATCGGGATCGGCGAGGGCGAGATGTATGTCGCCTCCGACACGCCGGCGATTCTACCCTATACGCGTCGCGAGATCATTCTGCAAGAGGGTGAGATGGCCGTTGTCGATCGCAACGGGTACCGCTTGACGCGCTACGACGGCACGCCGATCGCGCGTGACATCGTCAACGTGACGTGGGACGCGGCCTCAGCCGAGAAGAGCGGCTACAAGCACTTCATGCTCAAGGAGATCTTCGAAGAGCCCAACGTCATCAAAGAGACGCTCTCCGGCCGGATCGACGACGAGGCGCAGGTCGACTTGAGCGAGGAGCTCGGAAACATCACCGAAGCTCGTTTGCGCGAGATCTCCAAGATTGCGATCACCGGCTGCGGCACCGCATATCACGCCGGCTTGGTCGGCATGTACCTGCTGCGCTCGCTGGTCAAATTGCCGGTCGAAATGGAGCTCGCAAGCGAGTTCCGCTACGGCGATCCGGTGATCGATCCGACCGCGCTCGTAATTGCAATGTCGCAGTCGGGTGAGACCGCCGATACGATCGAGGCGGTGAAGATTGCCAAAGAAGCCGGCACGTCGGTGCTCGGCATCTGCAACGTGCTCGGCTCGCACCTCACGCGCCTTGCTGACGGCACGCTCTATACGCGTGGTGGCCCCGAGATCGGTGTCGCGGCGACCAAGACGTATGTCTCGCAAGTGACCGCGATGACGCTCTTCGCGCTCTACCTCGCTAGCGTGCGCGCGACGATCGAGCCGCGCCGCCTCGCCGAGATTGCCGAGAACACGAAGCTCCTGCCCGCGGCCGTTGACGTCGTGCTCAACACGTCGGACTACATTCGGGACGTGGCGCGGAAGATTCGCAAGATGCAAAGCTGCCTCTTCATCGGCCGCTACATCAACTATCCGACGGCGCTGGAAGGCGCGCTCAAACTCAAAGAGATCAGCTACATTCACGCCGAGGGCTACGCCGCGGGTGAGATGAAGCACGGCCCGATCGCGCTGCTCGACACCGAGACGCCGGTGATCGGCATCATGACCGACGGGCGCGTGCGCGAGAAGATCCTCTCGAACATTATGGAGTCCAAAGCGCGCGAAGCCCCGATCATTCTGGTCGCCAATCACGGTGACGAAGAAGCGGCGGCCGTCGCCGATCACGTCTTCTGGGTGCCGAAGGTCGACGAGCTGCTCTCACCGATCGTCAACGTGATCCCGCTCCAGTTGCTCGCCTACCACATCGCCGACATCGAGGGCAAAGACGTCGACCAGCCGCGCAATCTCGCCAAGACGGTGACCGTCGAATAGCGGTATACTACCGCCATGCAAGTTGATCTAGGCAGTAACCCCGTAGCGCGGCTTGCCGATTTGCTGCGCGACGCCGAGCATGCGCACGGGATCTATGAAAAGTCCCTTGGGCATGCGGATGCGGATTGGCCGGACTGGTACGCGCGCCACATCTACGACCGGCTGACCGAAAGCGAAGAGGCGCGCTCGGAGTAGATCTTTTACGGTTTGTCCGGCTTCACATTGACATTGACGGCCTTGACGTTCGAGTCGCTTTGAAACTTGATCTCGCACTTTCCGGGATGTTGCAGGCCGAGCAAGGGAAAGACTCGACGACTCATGGGTTACCTTCCGACGACGAGGTGAACGAGGTTAAGGTTCTTCCGGCTTCACATTGACGTTAACGGCCTGGAAGTTCGAGTCGCTCTGAAACTTGATCTCGCACTTGCCGGGACGTTGCGCCTTCACGTGGATCGTAAGCGTCGTGAATTTCCCGGACTCCGAACTCGTCCGCGAGTACACATTAAGGATGTCGCGCGACGACGGATTCGTGGCGAAGCAGGTCGACGTCCCGATGGCCACATGCTTGCTCGCGGCGCTTGCCGTGACCTTACCGAACGTGAGCCCGCCGATTTGCAGCGTCAACGTCGCAGGCGACACACTGATCACCGCACCCAAAAGAATAGGAAGCATAATCCCCTCCTAGCAAGGGAGCGTTTCCGGGCTGCGGGGGCGGAATGCCTGCGCGGTGCGCCAAAGAGACCCCAGGTATGATGCGTTCGGACGGGCGGAAGCCCGATGAGCTACGCCCGGTCTCTATCGAGCCGGGCTTTTTGAAGTACGCCGAAGGCAGCGCGTTGATCAGCATTGGGAACACCCGCGTGATTTGCGCGGCGACCCTCGAAGAGCGCGTACCGCAATGGCTCAAGGGACGCGGCTTGGGCTGGGTGAGCGCGGAATACGCGATGCTCCCGCGCGCGACGCAAGAACGCACGCAGCGCGAGGCGGCCAAAGGCCGTGTCGGCGGCCGGACCCACGAGATCCAACGCATCATCGGCCGCGCGCTGCGCGCGGTTACCGACACGGCAAAGCTCGGCGAGCGCACGGTGTGGATCGATTGTGACGTGTTGCAGGCCGACGGCGGCACGCGTACGGCATCGGTAACCGGCGCATATGTTGCGCTCGCGCTTGCGCTGCGCGGCATTCCCGAGCTGCGGGGCGCAAAATGGCCCTTGAGCGGCATGGTCGCAGCGGTCAGCGTCGGCATCGTCAACGGCGTGGCGTTGCTCGATCTCGCCTACGACGAGGATTCGAGCGCTCATACCGATATGAATGTCTTTATGACGGATGCCGGCAAGTACGTCGAGCTGCAGGGAACGGCAGAAGCGGCGCCTTTCGATCGCAAGCAACTCGATCAATTGCTCGCGCTCGCGGAGGGCGGTATTCGTACGCTCTTCGAGAGACAGCGCGAGGCCATCGGAGTGCCGGTGTGACCGACGAACGGCTCGCAGCTTTGATCGCGCAAGTCGGAAACTTTCACATCACCGACCGTGCGATGCGCAAAGCGCAGGACGCCGCCGTGCAAGCACTCGCGAA
>DATJOM010000042.1:0-20987 GCA_035507095.1 Candidatus Acidiferrum sp. | reverse complement strand
CGGCCGATTTTCCACCGGACACGCTTTACGTTTTCGGCGACATGAGCGACCCGGCGCGTGCGGGTGAATTCTTGCCAAAGGTCGATCGCGCGAACATGCTCGATATCGACCACCATTTGGGGAATTCGCACTTCGGAGCGTTGAATTTCGTTATTCCGACCGAGTGCTCGACGGGCACGGCCGTGATGCGGCTGTTGCGCGAGATGCGCACGCCGATCGATAAGGAGATTGCGACCTGCATCCTTACGACCATCATGACCGACACCGGCGGCTTCATGCATTCGAACACGTCGCCCGATGCGCTCGAGCTTTCCGCCGAGCTGATGCGCGCAGGCGCCGATAAAGAGCAGATCACCGAAGAGATCTTCGGCAGCAAGCGCGTTGCCGCAACGCGTCTCTTGGGCCGCATCATCGACGAGATGAAGTTCGCGCACGATGGACGTTACTGCTATTCCTACGTTGACGATGCGATGTTGGCAGAAACCGGCGCCGACGGCGAAGACACTGAGGACATGGTGAACGTGCTGCGCGCGCAAGAAGGGGTCGAGGTCGCGGCGCTCTTCAAAGCCTACGATGGTGAGATTCGCGTCAGTTTGCGTTCGAGCGGACGAATCAACGTCCAAGCCGCGGCGGCGCGTTTGGGTGGTGGCGGACATTTCCGTGCTTCGGGACTGACGCTGTACGGGACACTCAACGAGGCATTCGTCGCGGTCGATGCGGCGCTCTCGGCCGAAGGACTATGAAGACTTTGGCCGTCAGAGCTAAAGCTCCGTGGAAATAGGGTTCGTAAACGTCTTTAAACCCGCGGGCTATACCTCGGCGCAAGTCGTCGCCCGCGTCAAGCGTATTTACGGCGTCTACGGTCGCGATCGCCGCATCGCAGCGGGTCATCTCGGTACGCTCGACCCGCAAGCGGCCGGGGTATTGCCGGTTGCGATCGGCAAAGCCACACGGCTGATTCCACTGCTCGAAGATCAACGCAAGGCGTATACGGCACTGCTCGTGCTCGGACGTTCGACGACCACGCAAGACGCGCTTGGCGAGACGGTCGCGGCAGGCGACCTTCCCGCGCAATGGGAACGCAAGCTCGAGGATGCGCTTCCGCAATTCATCGGCAAGCTGGCGCAAGTGCCGCCGATGTTCTCGGCCTTACACCACGAAGGCAAGCGGCTCTACGATCTTGCACGCGAGGGAAAGACGGTCGAACGCAAAGCGCGCACCGTCACGGTTTACGGACTCACCCTCCTCGGTACGGAAGCGCCGAACAAGGCGCGTGTTCGCATCGCGTGTAGTGAAGGTACCTACGTGCGCACCGTGTGCGAAGATCTTGGTGCGGCAATCGGTGTTCCGGCGCACATGGGTGCGCTCGTACGCGAGGCGTCGGGCCCGTTCGTACTCTACGAATCGCGTTTGCTCGCAGAGATTGCCGACGATCCGCAAGGAGCGGTGACGCCACCCGAACATATCATCCCATTCCCAACGATCGTGCTCGACCTGCGCGGTTCGGCCGACTTTCGCGCCGGCCGCGCCGTGCCGTTGCCCGAAGGCGCGCCGGCCGCACGCGTCTTCGTGCGCGATCATTCGCGCACGCTCGTCGGGGTGGGTGAAGCGCACGGCGCGCTGTTGGCTCCTCGCAAGGTATTTGTGTGATTGCGCAATCGGCATTTGCTCGCTCAGACGCTCCTCGCGGCACGTCCTGTGCCGCTCCTGCTGCGCGAGTTTTGCGCCACACCCAAAGGAAGTTCGCATCCTGCGAATGGCGCAAAACTTCGAGCCTTCGCTTAGCAAATACCGATCGCGCGCTCTCTCAAAGGCCGTACTCGTCGTGAAAATCTATCACGAGTTGTTTCGGGAAAACGATAGGCCTGTAGTGTTAGCTATTGGCTTTTTTGATGGGATGCATCGCGGGCATGTGGAGATCGCGAAGGCGGCGCGGAGAATGCGCAAGCCGGGCTATCGCGTTGGTGTGTTGACCTTTGCGAATCATCCGGCGGCATTCTTGCGCCCCGGTACGGAGCCCCCGATGATTACGACCACCGCCGAACGTATCGACCTCTTCGCGCAAGCCGGCTTCGAGGAGTGCTTTCTCGTTACGTTTGACGAGCAGATCGCCACATTGACGCCGCAGCAGTTTCTGGAACGCCTAACCGCCATGAGCGTGCAGGGCGTTGCGGTGGGGTCGACATTTCGGTTCGGCCATAAGCGCGCGGGCGACGCGGCGATGATGGCGGCGTATTTCGGCGAGCGCAACCTCCCGTTTGTCGGGCTCGAGAACGTAGCACATGACGGCGAACGGATCTCGAGTACACGCATCCGCGGGCTGATCGCCGAGGGCAATCTGGAGCTGGCTGATTACTTGCTTGGTCACAGTTACGAAGTACGGGGTGTTGTCGAAGTGGGGTTCGGGCGCGGAGCGGGCCTGGGTTTCCCCACTGCAAACATCACCATGCCGAAGAAGTTACTGCCGAAAGACGGCGTCTATGCGGCGGTCGCGCGCCACGACGGCCGCGATCACGCGGCACTGGTCTCGATCGGGACGAACCCGCAGTTCGACGGAAAACAACGTACGATCGAGGCATGGTTGCGGGACTTTCACGAAACGATCTATGGGCACGAGCTCGCCCTGCGCGATCTGCGCTACCTGCGCGAGCAGCGGCTCTTCGCCTCGGTGGACGAATTAATTACGCAAATGAGAACCGATTTGGAGGCGGTAGCGTATCCGAGCTATGGCTAACAAACTGACGATTGCCGGACTGGTACTTATGGTCGCTTGCGGCGGATGCGGAAACAGCGGTGGAAGCGGCGCAAACGCCACCGCGCAGGTCGGGCAGGCGGCGCCCGACTGGAGCGATCCGCTCGTCAGCGGCAGTGGTTCGTTGACGATGGCTCAGCTTCGGGGCAAGCCCGTGTTCATGGATTTTTTCGCGACGTGGTGCCCACCGTGCAATGCCGAAGCGCCGATGGTCAACGCAGCGTACAAACGGTATGCGTCGCAGGGCCTACAGGTGATCGGCGTCGACGTGCAAGAGAACGCACAGAAAGCCAAGCAATTCGTCGACCAGCATCAGCTCACGTATCCCGCGGTCGTCGATTCAGGAACGCTCAGCGATCAGTATAAGATCAACGGCATGCCGGTCGGTGTCTTCATCGATAAGACCGGTGTCGTGCGCAAGATCGAAGTCGGTCAGCTCTCGCCCGATCAACTGAGCGCCGACATCAAGTCGATTTTATAGTCAAGGGCGTCACGCGGCGGCGATTTTTAGCGTGTCGCCGTCGAGCGTGACGTTAGCCGTCGCGCCGTCGCGGAGTTCGCCGCGTAGGATCGCAGTTGAGAGCGGTGTTGAGATGTAGTGCGAGACCGTGCGTTGCACGTAGCGTGCGCCGCTGCCGGCGCCTACCGACACGCGGGCGAGATACGATTTCGCATCATCGGACAAGCGCAAATGCAGATTGCGAGCCCCCATCCGTTGCGCCAGCGCGTCGACGTGGATCTCGACGATGGCCTCGATGTCGGCGAGCTGAAGTTCATTGAACCGGACGCGGTCGTCGATGCGGTTGAGTAGCTCCGGCCGCAGATAGTCGGCGATCTGATCTTCGTCGAGATTGGTGGTGAGCACGATCAGCGCGTGACGGAAATCGATCGTACGCCCTTTGGCATCGGTTACGCGGCCATCGTCGAGAATCTGCAAGAGTATGTTCGCGACGTCGGGGTGCGCCTTCTCGAGTTCATCGAAAAGAATCACGCAGTAGGGACGGCGCCGTACCGGCTCGGTCAACTGTCCGGGTTCGTCGTGGCCGGCGTATCCCGGTGGTGCGCCGAGTAGCCGTGAGACCGTATGCGCTTCGGTAAATTCGGAGAGATCGATGCGCACGAGCGCTTCTTCGGTTCCGAAGAGCGCCGCGGCGAGCGCTTTTGCAAGTTCGGTTTTTCCGACGCCGCTCGGTCCGGCAAAGAGAAAACTGCCCAGCGGTTTGCGCGGATCGTGCAGACCCGCGCGCGCGCGCCGAATTGCGCTCGCAACCGTCGCGATCGCGTGCGCTTGCCCAATCACGCGGCGCGAAAGCGTCGCTTCGAGTTCGAGCAAGGCATTGGCCTGTGATTCGGAGAGCGTCTGTTGTGGAATGCCGGTCCACTTGGTCACGACCGCAGCAACGTGCTCGGCGGTAACCGCCGGACGATCGACCGCGCCCTTGTTGGTCAGCGCGACGTTTGCCGCGGCTTCGTCCATCAGATCGATCGCCTTATCAGGCAAGAAACGGTCGGCGATGTAGCGTGCGGAAAGGTTGGCGGCGGCATCGACGGCTTCGTCGGTGATGCGCACGCGGTGGTGCTCGCCGTATTTGGCGCGTAAGCCGCGCAAGATCGCGATCGTCGCATCCACGCTCGGTTCCTCGACCATCACGGGTTGAAATCGGCGTTCGAGCGCCGCATCGGACTCGACGTACTTGCGGTATTCGTCGAAGGTTGTCGCGCCGACGCACTGCAGCTCGCCACGCGCAAGTTCCGGTTTAATCATCGACGACAGATCGAGTGCGCCTTCAGCTGCACCGGCACCGACCAGCGTGTGCATTTCGTCGATGAAGAGGATGACGTCGCGCGCGCTACGTTTGACTTCGTCGAGAATCCGCTTCACCCGGCTCTCGAATTCACCGCGGTACTTCGTGCCGGCAACGAGCGGCCCAAGTGAAAGCGCGAGGACGCGTTTGTTGCGTAACGACGACGGAACGCTCCCCGCTACGATGCGCTGCGCGAGCCCCTCGACGATCGCCGTTTTGCCGACGCCGGGCTCACCGACCAGCACCGGGTTGTTTTTGCTGCGCCGGGCAAGGATTGAGATGACGCGCTCGATCTCGTCGTCACGACCAACCACGGGATCGAGTTTTCCGCCGCGCGCGAGCTCGGTGAGGTCGCGTGAAAAATTCTGTAAGGTCGGCGTGCCGCCGGTCATCGAAAACCGTTTCGAGAGTTCCTCTCGGTTTTCGATCAACATCGCGCCGCCGGCGATCAGTCCGGCGGCGGCAAGCGCAGCGCCGAGAAACGGCAGCGCGCTTGCCGCCGTGCGGCGTTGTGCGCAACTGCTGCAAAGGGCAGTGCGGCCGATGGTCGTGGTCGAGGGGCGGCGCCCGCACGACTCGCAGGTGGTGGTCGTCATGCCTTCCTTTACTCCCAGCCGGGGGATTCGTTTCGGTTGCTTGGCTAAGGTGCGGCCAGGAACACGACCGTGAGCGTCACGGAGACACTCACGTTTCCTTGATCGAACACGGTCGGCGCCGGTGCTTCGGCCATCGTGCGCATCTGCGGCTGGATAACCTGCGCACCGCCGTAGGTGATGCGTCCGATTCCCGTGATGCGCAGACCCGCAGCCCGCGCGGCATCTTGCGCCCTCGCGCGTGCATCGGCCATCGCTTTTGCGGTGGCCTCGCTGCGGGCATGCGACGGATCGGAGGTCCCGAATGCGACGCTTTCGATGTTCGTCACCCCCGCACGTGTAAGCGCATCGACGACGGCGCCGGCGTTGTTCACGTCGCGCACCTTCACGTCAAAACTCCGCGTAACCAAGTAGCCAAAGCGGCCCGTCGGCGCAACTTCGCCGGGATTGACGGCCGGGCGCGGGTTGTAGTTGAAGTTGTAGTACGCGAGCGTGATATCGCTGCGCGCGACGCCCAACCCAACCACGGCATTCACTGCGCGCGTATAGATCGCGTTGGCCTGCGAAACGGCGTCTTGGGCTCGGTCTGCATTGGTCTGCACCGCGGCGCGAACGGTCGCAAGGTCGGGCGTGACGGCAACGGTACCCTCACCGGTGACGGTAATGCGGGTGACCGTTGCTGCCGGCGCAGGCGCGGCGCTGACGACGAGCAGCATGGCAAGCAGGGCGACTGGTTTCATCATTGTGCTGCTCAGGGTACCTTGCCCCTTGGGAGGAACGCAATGGGCACTATTCTGTTCTGGATTCTCTTCGGGATCATCGTCGGTGCGGTTGCACGCTGGATCGTGCCGGGCACGGGACCGGGCGGCGTACTCGGCGATATGATTGTCGGAATTGTCGGAGCGGTGATCGGCGGTTGGATCTTTTCATTGTTCGGCCATCCAATCGCGATGGGCTGGAGTCTCGGCAGTTTCGTGTGCGCCCTTATCGGTGCGGTCGTGCTGCTCTGGATCGTGCGCGCGGTCTCCGGAAGGCGCTCGGCCGTATAGCAGGCGTCGGCTCCGGGGGCTCCTAATATCGGCCTGTTATGGCCTACATCATCACCGAGCCGTGCATCGGAACCAAGGACAAATCGTGCGTTGACGTGTGCCCTGTGGATTGCATCCACGGCGCCGACAGCGACGAGATGCTCTACATCGATCCCGAAGTGTGTATCGATTGCGGAGCCTGTGTTTCAGCGTGCCCGGTGGAGGCGATCTTTGCCGACTCCGACATTCCGGAAAAGTGGGAAAACTTCATCGCCATCAACGCGGACTATTTTAAGAAGCCCGCGTAACCGCGAAGAGTGTGTACGGGCGGGCCACTACCGCGTCCGCGCTTTCAAGTAACGAAGTATCCGCCCGCGTTCGCTCGACGGCAACTACGTCGAGCGGCGTCGTTGGACTCGGTTCGCGATCGTAGCGCGCTGCGCGGGTGCGAAAAAACATTGGCGTATCCGGTACGCTCACGTTACCGCGCAGTTCCACAAAAGCGCATGCGTAGGATCCAACGCTTTGCAAACGATCGCCACTACGCACGAAGCCTATTGCGCGCTCGCCGCCGTAGCCGATGTCGAGCGGCACGACGATGCGACCGCCCGGCGCGAGCAAACGCCACCAGTCTGGATCGATGTCGTGCGAGCGCGCGGTGACGACGATGCGATCGAACGGGCGTTGAATCTCTCCCAGTTTATCGGCATGGACGAGCACGACGTGCCCGTAGCCTTGCTCGACGAGCGTCGCGCGCGCGTTCTCGATCAGATCGGGCTCGATCTCCACGCTCACGACGGTCCCCTCGTTGGCTAACTCGGCGAGGAGCGCGGCGTTGTACCCGCTTCCCGTGCCGATTTCGAGCACGCGATCGTTTGGCCTAACCGCGAGCAGCTCCAGCATGTGGACGATCATTGACGGTTGCGAAATCGAAGAGAGGACCAAGCCGTCGCGCTCTTTGATCGCGAGGGCCTTGTCCTCGTAGGCTTCTTCGGGCGTTGCCGTTGGCACGAAGCGGTGCCGGTCGACGGCACGCAGTGCCGCCGCAATGCGCGGATCGCGTAGGACACGGGTGCGCTCGAGATGCGCGATGAGCTCGTCGCGCAGCGCCCCCTGTGGGTTCATCGCCGGACCTTCGGTCCCGGTTCCGAGGGCTCTTGCGAGGCTCATGCGAATGAGGGATTTTCGTTATGAATCCCGTGCTCAATTCCGATGCTTTTGGCTGGTTCTTCGCGTGGGCGCCGCTCGTGCTCGGCGTCGCAATCTATCTCGCCGTATGGATGTCCAAGCGGCGAGAAGGCGCGCCGGTGACCGGGACGCTTGGTGCGACATTTGCATGCGCCAGCTGCGGCCGCCGCGGATCCCGCGAACACATGGTGCCGCAAACGCACGACGGCGCCGTGAGCTATTATTGTAGCCACTGCGCGCACTAAATCAGCTGGTTTAGACTTGCTCTACCGCCGTAACTTCGGGGACGTCGGCGCTTACGACGGCCTCGATTGCGCCCTTGAGCGTCGCGTTCGAGGCCGGACAGCCGCCGCAGGCGCCGAGCATTTGGACGAAGGCCGTGCTTCCCTCGACCTTGATCAGCCAGACCTCGCCACCATCCGCCTGAATCAACGGCCGCACCTTATCGATGGCACGATTGACTCGTACCTCGACGGTTTCCTCAAACGGCGCGCTGGCGATGGCTTGCTCTGCTTCGATCATGGGCTTCATTCAATTCTACCTGACCGTTTGGCCTAGGGCTGCGACGTTCGACCGAGCGGGTTAGCCGCAGCGGCTCGGACCCTGGTGGATTCGGCTGCGCCGAATCCTTCGCGTTTTGCGCTCCGCGCAAATCCGCCCTCGCCGTCGAGGCTTTGACAAGCTAAGGGCGACGGACTACTCTTCTTGGCCGTAGTTCCCGAGCAGCTCGTGCATGCGCGAGGCCATCGAAAGCGCGCCGTCCCACTTGCGTTGCCACATGTTGCGGCCGAAAATCAGACCCACGCAACCGGCTTCCATCGCGGCGCGGGCCTTCGCAATGGTATCGTCGTCGCCCATCTTGCTGCCGCCCGAGACCAGCACCAGGGTCCGGCCGGCGGATTTCACGACCTTGCGCAGCCCCTCGACATCGGTGTATTGCAGCGTGTTGTACGGTTTGGGCATTTTGTCGGCCGTGGCCGCATCCCACTTCGGTTCGTTGAGTTTGACGATGTCGCAACCGACTTCACACGCTACGCGCGCGGCATAATCGACGGCGTACAGTGTGTCGATTCCGCCCTTGGCCTTCATCGCCGACCCGCGCGGATACGACCAGATAATCAGCGGCATTCCGTAGCGCTCGCACTCGCGCCGCACTTCGTTACATTGTGCGATATCGACATCTTGCGAAGGGCTGCCCACAAAGAGCGTATAGCCTACCGCGTCAGCGCCTAAACGAACCGCATCTTCGACCGATGATGTGAGCGACGAGAATGCTTCGTCGTCGGGGGGCACGTTCGTTTTGCCGTTTATCTTGAGCACCAAAGGTACGCGGCCGGCATAATCTTTGTGATATTTTTCGGCGAGACCAATGTGCAACGCGATTCCTGAGAAGTTACCCGCGACGGCCAGCCGATGGATCCAGTCGGTGTCGATCGAGTCGGGATTATCGAAGAAATCGATCGGGCCGTGCTCGAGTCCTTGGTCGATCGGCAGAACCATTAGCGTGCCGTTTGCGGGTCCATGTTCGTACATCAGACGGTGCAAGCGCGTGCGCTTGCCAATCGACAGGTTCAATTGGTCGAACGTTGGACGCCGAATGGCTGGTGCTGCAATGCTCATGGCGGCGGCTTCGGCCAGGAACGGGGCCGTGCCTGTAAAAAGGGGCGGCGGTAATGAATGCACGTCCTGCGCTCGGGTTTCTCGGTATCGGCGCGATGGGCGAGCCGATGGTTCGCTCGCTGCTCAAGGCCGAATTCCCCGTAACGATCGCCGCGTACCGCCGGCGCGAGGCCGTAGAACGGCTTACTGCAGAGGGAGCGAAGGAAGCAGCCGACCCGGCTGCCGTTGCGGCCGCGAGCGACATTGTAATCACGATGGTTCCGGACGCGCCACAGGTCGAAGACGTCCTCTTCGGCGAGCGTGGTGCTGCCAAGGGTCTTAAAGCCGGCAGCGTCGTGATTGACATGTCGACGATCTCGCCGATCGCCTCGGCGCGCTTTGCCGAGCGACTCGCCGCAAGCAAGGTCGATTTCGTCGACGCGCCCGTGAGCGGTGGTCCGGCTCGCGCAGCGACCGGCACACTGACGATCATGGTTGGTGCTGCACCCGCCACCTTTGAACGCGTCGAACCGGTGCTCAAAGCGATGGGAACGCCGACCCTCCTCGGTGGCGTCGGGATGGGCGAAACCGTGAAGCTCGTCAATCAAGTGATCATCGCGAGCGTGATGATCGCGAACATGGAAGCCCTGAATTTTGCGAAGCAGGCCGGGGCCGATCTCGACGCGGTTCGAAAAGTTATTGCAACGGCGACGGGTTCCAACTACCTCCTTGACCAATGGCTCCCCAAGACATGGTTTGCCGGGACCTTCCAGGGCGGCTTTGCCATGGATCTGCTGCGTAAAGACGTCGCGGCAGCACTCGACGCGGCGCGGGCGACGAAGTACGCTATGCCGCTGACGGCACTCGCGTACCAACTGTACACTGCCCAGTCGGCAGAAGGGGACGGCGCGCTCGACTACAGCGCGATCGCCAAAGCATATGAACGGATCGCTGGAGACTAAACCCTCGCGTGGGACGTTCGTCAAAAGCCCGGACTTCAACAAGAAGATTCTCGTGGTTGACGACGAGTCCGCGATCTTGCAGACCTTGCGCTTCAACCTCGAGCGCAGCGGCTACACCGTCGTGACCGCAAGTGACGGCCGCAGTGCCGTCGCCATGGCGCAGCGCGAGTCGCCCGATCTAGTCGTGCTCGATATCATGCTGCCGGTGCTCGACGGCGTCGAAGCGTGCAAAGAGATTCGTAAGTTCTCATCCGTACCGATCATCATGTTGACGGCGAAGGACCAAGAGATCGACAAAGTGCTCGCGCTCGAGCTTGGCGCTGATGACTATGTTACCAAGCCATTTGCGCTCCACGAGTTTCTCGCTCGCGTCAAAGCGCGTTTGCGCCGCCAGACGCCGATCCAAGGCGGCCATGAGGAAGCGATTTCGCTCGGGCAGATCGTGCTCGATCCGTCGCGCCAGCAGCTTACCGTACGTGGCAAGGATGTGGCGCTTGCTCCCAAAGAGTTCGCGCTGTTGCGCGTGCTCATGGAGAACAACGGCCGTGTTGTGACGCGCCAGACCCTGCTCGACAAAGTGTGGGGTTACGATTTCGAGGGTGAACAACAGACGGTCAGCGTGCACATCCGCTGGCTGCGCGAAAAGATCGAGGAAGATTCACGTAATCCGCGCCACATCATCACGGTGCGTTCGCGCGGTTACATGTTCAAGTCGTAGGCATGCTGACGGACGCCCTGCTTGCCGGGGCGGCGCTCGTGATCGGCGTGTTGATCGGCTGGATGGCTCTGCGACCCCGTCGCATCGGCGAACCCGAGACGGCGGTGGTCATCGAGCCGGCCAATGGCCGGCCTAGCGAAGCCGACTTTGCGCGGCTGGTTGCGGCGCTGCCGTTGGGCGTCGTGTTCGTCGACCGTGGCGCGCGCATTCGCTTTGCCAATCCGGCGGCGGGCACGATCTTCGAATTCGATCCTCATCGCGCGATCGGGTCCCACGTTATCACGTCGATTCCCAACGTTGAGCTCGAGCGGCGTATCGATGAAGCGCTTCTGGGCGAAGCCTCGGTCGCGCCAATTACGATTGCGAGCGCAACGCAGCGCCGGACCTACGGCGTTTCGGTCTACCCGATTGGTGATGACGCATCGGGTGGCGTCGTCGTTTTTGCCGACGATCAAACCGATATCGCGCTTCTCGAGCGTGCGAGTAAGGAATTCCTCACCAACGTTTCGCACGAGCTACGCACGCCGCTTTCCTCGATCAAGTTGATGCTCGAAACCGTCATCGAATCACCGGACGACGAGGCTGCGGACCTCTTTCTTCCACAAGTCTTGGCGCAGGTCGATCGATTGGCGTCGCTCGTGCAGCAACTACTCGAACAGGCGCGTGCCGAGTCGGGCCAACTGCGGCTGAATCTGCGGGAGATAGATCTCGAGGATGTCGCGCATCCGATCGTTGCATCTTTTGAACCGCAGGCTGCGAACAAGGGCGTACGTCTGGAGCTTCGAACGATGCGTCCGGTTTCCGTCGAGGCCGATCCGGACCGGCTTTCGCAAGTCTTTGTGAACCTGATCGACAACGCGATTCGGCATACGCCCGCCGGCGGCAGCGTGACCCTTGAACTCGATGCCAACGGGAACGACGCAATCATGCGGGTCCGCGATACCGGCGTCGGGATCCCCTATCGCGATATCCCGCATATTTTTGAGCGGTTTTACGTTGTCGACCGGTCGCGTACGCGCGAGAGCGGCGGTGCGGGCTTGGGGCTTGCGATCGTCAAGGGCATCATCGATGCGCACGGCGGAACCGTAGCGACCGAGTCGATGATCGGACGCGGGACACTCTTTACGGTACGTTTGCCGATCATGCGTGTGGGCCCGCGTACGCCTTAAGCCCCCGATAAGCGCGACCTAATCTCGGTGCCCTACCGTAATGCTATGTCGCGTTCGACAAGCTGCCCCGAGGTCGAAGAGCGCGCGATGCGCCGCCAGATCTTAGCGTTTCTCGATGAGTACTGCCGCACGTTGACGCTGCAGGAGGTTCGAGAGTGGTACCTCGACGTTTTCCCCGATGTAACGCCCGCGGCGCCTTTTGCCGAGGGCGTTTATCTTAATGCCCCTTAATCGCGACTTAAGCTGCTTCCCGCACGAAGTCGGGTCATGACGTAGGAGCTGCTATACTGTCGGCTCAATTCTTGTCTAACTCGCTATTGCACGTATGGACGATATTACAACGCGTATGCTCGCAACAAATCCGGAATTGACTAGTGCGGCCACTTCGACGAAGCTCGAGGCGCGCGATCTCGACGTCTACTACGGAAATTTTCACGCGATCAAGAGCGCGAACCTGAGCGTGCCCGAGCACTGTGTGATGGCGCTCATCGGGCCATCCGGGTGCGGCAAGTCGACATTTCTGCGCGCGCTCAACCGCATGCACGACCTCACGCCGGATGCGCGCGTCGAGGGTCGCGTGCTGTTGGACAACGAGGACATCTACGCGAGCAACATCGATCCGGTAACGGTGCGGCACCGGATCGGTATGGTGTTTCAGCGTCCCAATCCGTTCCCGAAGACGATCTACGAAAATGTCGTCTATGGACCGAAAATTCACGGGGAGCGCAGCCGCAAGGCCCTGATGGAAATCTGCGAAAAAGGCCTGCGCGGCGCTGCATTGTGGGACGAAGTCAAAGATCGGCTCGATCGCTCGGCGCTCGATCTCTCGGGCGGTCAGCAACAGCGCCTATGCATCGCGCGTTGCCTCGCCGTCGACCCCGAAGTCATCCTGATGGACGAGCCGGCCTCGGCGCTCGACCCGATTGCCACGAGCAAGATTGAGGACCTGATCGACGACCTGAAAAAGGCCTACACGGTCGTCATTGTCACCCACTCGATGCAGCAAGCCGCACGCATCAGCGACTTCACGACCTTCTTCCTGATGGGCGAACTCATCGAGTCCGATGCGACCGCCACTATATTCACCAAGCCACGCGATAAGCGGACCGAAGACTATATCACAGGTCGGTACGGCTAACCCCACGAAGTAAGCAGGCGAATCCTTCCCGGCAATAGGGGTTTGCTCGTAACCAGAGAGCCGCTATATAGGGAGGAGGCCCGATACCCGCTTAAGGCGGGGTTAAGTGAGGCTTAATTTCGTCCAGGTAGCATTGGGCCGTTACATCCTGTACTCACTCTTGCATAAAGGGAGTAGTTCTTACGTGTTTACCAAACTCGCGCGCGTCGGTCTGACCGTGGCGGCGATGGTGATGGGGGCAACAACGTTTGCACTGGCGGAAACAACGGCAACACCAGTGTACACGTTACCGACCGTGGCTCAGGAGGCGCAAACGCCGAAGCCTAAGCCTTCCCCCAATCCATTTTCGTATCACGGTTACATCCGCGCCTACGACTTCACGCGTCAAAACGCGTACAGCAGCTATGGCGTTCCGAGCGGCGTTGGCGGCAAAGCCAACCAGTCGTCGGAAAACAACGCCATCAGCCTTTCGGGCAACTATGCGTTCGAAGGCTCGGGCTTCAGCGTCGGCGGTTCGTATCTGTATGCGAATCCGTTCAACAACTGCTCGAATCCAGCCACGGCAAGTTCGTCGCTGCCGGGTCCGTGCGGCACGAAAAGCGTTCCGCCGGGTCTGAACCCCGACACCACGCTGCCGCAGTTCGAGATGAGCACGCTCTACGAAGCGTACGTCAAGTACAGCGGAAACGGGCTCGGCTTCGAAGGCGGTAACATGGCGTACGGTACGCCGTGGACGCCGACCTCGGATTCGCGTCTCAAGCCGGTCGCATATCAGGGTGCCGATCTTTCGTATAAGATCAACCCGAACTGGACCGTTGAAGCGATGGACTTCTGGCAATGGGAGTGCCGTACGTGTTCGAACTTCGATCAAGGCACGCTGCTCACTGCGCTTGCGCCGGGCGGCTACACCTACTCGGGCGCGACCGCGTATTCAAGCCTCTACTACGATCCTACCGAAACGACGTATAAGACGGCGGGAACGTTCTACGCTCGCGTCGGCTATGTTGGCCCGAAGGATCTTCCGCTTACGGCCAACCTTTATTACTACGACTTCCAGAATATCGCCGACGCGTGGTGGCTCGATGCCAAGTACGCGATGGGCACGAGCAAGCTCCATCCCTACGTGGCGCTGCAAACCGGTACGGAAAGCGCGCCGTCGGACGACATCCTCGGGAAGATCCAGTCGTCGATCTTCGGCATGCAAGTTGGCTTCAATCCGATGACCAACGTGCTGCTCAGTGCCGGCTTCGATACGATCCCGTGGAAGACCGACACGATCACGCTGCCGGCGGGGATTACCTGTAACGCCAACACGCACCAGCTTGCCTCGGCTAAGGCGTACAACTACAACATGCCGTACTTCTTACCGACCGGCGGTTCTGCACAATGTACGGCCGACAATAAAGCCGGCACCGTTGCCGACGTGTACTATGGCGGCTGGGCAAGCCCGTACACCGACTCGTACGTGACCGACCCGACGTTCGTCACCAGCGGCACGACCGGTCTCATCGATCGTCGCGGCGGTGGTAGCGCGGTGAAAGCCCAAGCGACGTTCACCTCGGACAACAAGCAGTTCTGGGTCCAAGTCGGCCAGACGTGGTACGACTTCTCCAACTCGGGCTACGCGACGTCGACCAACGCAACGGACTTCGACACGCAATACTTCTTCATGAAGGTGCCGAAGAGCGGACCTTACAAGGGTCTCTCGTTCCGTTTCAGATCGTTCAGCCGCTCCGCGACCAACTTCCCGGCGCCGGGAAATGCAATTGCGGGCCTCTTCAAGTATAACCGCTTCCAACTGGAATACGATTTTTAGCGCAAGCTAGGCATCGTAGCGAAAAGCGTAAGGGGTCTGCGCCTGGAAAGGCGGGGGCCCCTTACGTTTTGAATATGTCCGCCCGTCATGCCATCGACGATGAACGCGCTCGCCAAGCTCAAGGCCGAGCCGGGCTTCACGCTCACGCAAGTTCCGATTCCGACCGTCGGCCCGACTGACGTCCTTATTCGTGTTGAAAAAGCCGGGGTTTGCGGTACCGACCATCACATCTACTCGTGGGATCATTGGGCGCAGCAGCGCGTGCACCCACCGGTCGTCATCGGCCACGAATTCATGGGCACGGTCGAGGCGGTCGGCGATGCCGTGCGCGCGGTGCAGCCCGGCGATCGCGTATCTGCTGAAGGACACATCGCGGATCTGACCTGTGTGTTGTGTCGCACCGGCCAAGCGCATATCTGCGAACATGTAAAGATCATCGGCGTCGATTGCGACGGCGCATTTGCGGAATTCATCGCGATGCCCGAATACAATGTGTGGAAGCTCGACCCGGCCATTCCCGACGAGTTCGCCGCAGTCTTCGACCCACTCGGCAATGCCGTGCACACGGTAATGGCCGCAGGTGTAAGCACGAAAAGCGTGGTGATTACCGGCGTCGGCTCGATCGGTTTGATGGCGATTCCGGTCGCGCGTGCTGCCGGAGCCGCATCGGTCTACGCAATTGATGTGAATCCAGCCAAGCTCGCATTAGCCAAGCGATTGGGTGCCGATGAGACCTTCGATGCGCGAACTCCCGGTCTTGTCGACGAAATCAAACGCCGCACGAACGGCGACGGCGTCGAGGTATTGCTCGAGATGTCGGGAAGCGGCAGCGCCATCGACATGGGTTTGCAGATGGTGCGTAACGGCGGCACAGCCGCATTGCTGGGCATCCCTAGCGACAACATCAATATCAATCTTGCCGAGCGGATCATCTTCAAGGGCCTACGCGTGCTCGGGATCAATGGCCGCACGATGTTCGAGACCTGGTACCAGACGCAGGCGTTGGTAAAAGGTGGACGGGTCGATTTGCGCCCGATTATCACGCACGTGTTGCCGTTTCGCGAATACGACCGCGCCTTCGAATTGATGCGCAGCGGCGAAGCCGCCAAGATCGTACTTGATGTAAAAGGGGATATTGCTAAATGAGAACGCTTTTTGGGTGCGCCTTCGGGGAGTCTTATACGTACCTGGATCATGAGCGCCTTTCAAAGTGAATACCGCATTTGATGCCTCGTTGCAAAAGGAACTCAACGCGCTCAAGGCCGCGGGCACCTACAAGCATCTGCGACATTTAACTACGCCGATGGCGCCTGAAGTCCACATGGAAGAAGCGGGCGACGTCATCGTGCTCTCGAGCAACAATTATCTGGGGCTCTCCGATCAACCTGAAGTGATCGAGGCCGGCATCGAGGGTCTACGCAAGTATGGTGCGGGTACCGCGTCGGTGCGGTTTATCTGCGGAACGTTCGATATCCATCGCACGCTCGAAGAGCGCATTGCCTCATTCCTTGGTACGCAAGCCTCGCTCACCTACGTCTCGTGCTGGAATGCAAACACCGGACTCTTTGCGACGGTGTGTGGTGAAGGCTCGGCGATCATCTCCGACGAGCTCAACCACGCCTCGATCATCGACGGCGTGCGATTAGCGAGCAAGGCCAAACGCGCCGTCTATAAGCACGGCGACATGGCTGATCTCGAAGCCATCCTTCGACAGGCTCAGGATAACAAAAACTCGCCTATAGTCGTTGTTACGGACGGCGTATTTTCGATGGAAGGCTCGCTCGCGAAGCTTCCCGAGATCGTCGCGCTCTGCAAGAAATACGGTGCCGTTAGCGTCGTCGACGACTCGCATGGCACCGGTGTCATGGGTAAGACGGGCCGCGGCACGATCGAGCACTTCGGTCTCACCGGAGAAGTTGATATTATCACCGGCACGCTCGGCAAAGCGCTTGGCGGCGCAGCAGGTGGCTTCGTCGCGGGCTCTGCGGCGCTCGTCGACATGCTGATCCAGCGGTCGCGACCACAGCTGTTTTCAAATGCGCTGCCGGCGACGGTTGCCTGCAGCTCGCTTGCGGCGATCGACTATCTCGACGCCCATCCGGAACTGGTCGACAAGCTGCGCGAGAACGTCGCGTATTTCCGCGAAGGATTGGTCAAGCTTGGATTCAAGCCGCTTGACGGTCCAAGTGCAATCGTGCCGATCATCGTCGGCGAGACGTCAAAGGCCATTGCGATGAGCGACCGGCTGCTCAAAAGCGGCGTCTTTGTAACCGGGTTCGGCTTTCCGGTCGTGCCGGAAGGTACGGCACGGATTCGCACGCAGCTCTCTGCCGCGCTCACCAAAGACGAGATGGACCGCGCGCTTGCGGCTTTCGCGACCCTACGAGCTTAAAATCACCCAGTCGCGAATCTGCGCCATCGCGCCGCTCGTGTAACTGATCGTACCGTCGCCGTTAGCGTCAACCGTTACCGTTGCTACGGTTTGTCCCGAACTATTGGTCACCGTTCCGCTCAGGCCGCCGTGCGCAATCGACGTAAGCGTGATCGTAAGGCCGTCGGCGCTATCGACGAGCGTGATATTCGCGCTCGACATCATACCGCTAGGCCCGAATCCGATTGTTGCGTTGCCGGTGAGCGACGTCACCTGCGCACCGCCCGTAAGGTTCCAAGCCGGTGCCGTCGCCGGCGCGATCGTCATCGACTGCATGGCGCCGGTGTAGCCCGTTCCTGCGACCGTCAACTGCAGTTCGACGTTCTGGGCGTTCCAGGTGAAGTTCGGACTCATCGTCGGCATTCCCGAGGGTGACGGCGAGGGTGAGGGCGTTTGCAACGTTCCTTGCACGGTGCCGGCGAATCCGATTTCGTACGGCGTCGGCGTTGCGGTCGGCGAGGCGCTTGGACTGGCCGAAACTTGCGGGTCGAGCTGTTTGTCGTCGACCGTGGCAACGATAGCGTTGCCGCAGTCGATGGGATTCGCGGTGGTATAGACGCAGGTGAACCCGTCTTCGGCGAACGGCGTCGCGCTGGGCGCAGCGGCGACCGTGCGTTCTACGGTAATCTGCGTGATTTGGCTCGAATTTGAGGCGAACGCGAACGTGCCCTCATCGGTCTTATAGTCGACCACATTGCCGGTCATGTCCCAGAGCTCTTCGGTGCCGTTGATGATCCCGCCGGTCGAGCTGAAATCGATGGCCATTACGATACGTTTGCGCGGTTGCGTGCAGGCTGAATCGTAGAAGAACTCGATGGTCTCGTTGTATTGCCCAGCGCCCGGGCTCGTTTGCGAGAACTCGACGCCCTGCTGACACGTTCCGGGCGAGGCCGAAGCGGGCGCATTACCATCTCGCGCCGCAACCGCGCGCTGGATTGCAAATGAGGTGATACTCGCGGATGCACCAAATTGGTCGACGTCGAGGCTATTGCCGGTTACGGCGAGCGCGGAGTTCGCGGCGCTCTGTGCCTTTGCAGCCATCGTGCCCGATGACGGGTTCGAAGGATTTGATCCGGCCGAACCGGCCGGCGGCATCGAGCCGCCGCCTCCACCGCATGCGGCAAATATCGCAACGGCGAAGAGCGCCAAAAAGGAGCGGATCGGACGGCTGCTTTCCATAATTCCCCTCGGTGATGGCAAAACTCTACTTTAGATATTCAGCGATGAACGCGGGCAAGTCGACCGCACTCATTCAAGTTGCGCACAACTATGAAGAGAACGGCCGGAAGGTTGCTCTATTTACATCTGCGATCGACCGCCGCCATGGACAGGGTATCATCACGTCGCGTATCGGCCCGCAGCGAGCATCGATGACTTTCGACGAGTCGTTTGATTTTTTGACGGCGATGTCTGCCATGCACGACATTTCATGCGTGTTGGTCGATGAAGCGCAGTTCCTAACGCCGGCGCAGGTGCGCCAGTTGCACCGCGGTGCCCATCAGCTAGATATACCCGTAATTTGCTACGGTATTCGTAGCGATTTTTTGGGAGAGCCGTTTCCCGGCTCGGCCTACTTGCTTACGCTCGCCGATAGCATCGAAGAGCTGAAGAACATTTGTTCCTGCGGACGCAAAGCCACCATGAATCCGCGGTTTGCCGGCAGCGAGCGTTTGTTTGCGGGCGATCAAGTTGCGATCGAGGGGCCGGTTGAATATAAGCCGATGTGCGCTCGCTGCTTCTACGAGGGGCAAAGATGAAAGTCGGGTGAGCTGGGACCTTCATGAGTGCCAAAGCCGTTAACGGGTATAGACGCTAGGGCATTCATCAGAAAAGGAAAACCACATGACTCGCTTCATCACCATAATCGGCACGCTCGCAATCGCCTGCATGCTATTGGTTGGGATGGCTCCGGCACCAGCGGACGCGCAGGTCTCTGTGGGCGTTGGCCTTTCGGTGAGCTTCGGCCCACCGGCGATCCCGGTCTACGTCCAACCGGTTGCTCCGGGTCCCAATTATATCTGGCAGCCTGGCTACTGGGCATGGGATCCGGTCGACGGCTACTATTGGGTTCCCGGCACTTGGGTCTTGGCGCCCTCCGTCGGCCTGTATTGGACGCCCGGCTACTGGGGCTACGCGAACGGCATGTACGGCTGGAATCCCGGTTATTGGGGTCCCGTTGTCGGCTTCTACGGCGGTATCAACTACGGCTTCGGCTACTATGGGAACGGATACGTAGGCGGCGCCTGGTCCGGCAACAACTTCCGCTATAACACGGCGATCACCAACGTCAACGTGAGCGTCGTGCACAACAACGTCTACTACAACCACGGTGCGTACCGCGGATGGACGAACCGCGTAGCGTACAATGGCGGGCCGCACGGTGTCGTTGCGCGTGCAACGGCTGCGCAGCAACACGCGTACGCGGAACGCCGTTACGGCATGACCGCCCAGCAGACGGCGCATGCAAACTATGCACGCCAAGATCCCGCGTATCGTGCCACTGCCAACCACGGACGGCCCACGGTAGCAACCGTGCAACGCCCGTACAGCGCTGCGCACGTGCCGGCGGGCTATCATCCGGCGGCGGTGACGCACGCGGCACCGGCGCACGCGGCACCGGCGCACCATGCGGCTCCGGTCGAGCACCATGCCGCGCCGGTCGAGCACCATGCAGCGCCGGTCGAGCACCACGCCGCGCCGGTCGAGCACCATGCCGCACCGGTCGAGCACCACGCAGCGCCGGCACAACACGCGGCACCGGTACAACACGCGTACCATCCGGCTCCGCAAGCGCATCCGGCCCCGCAATCACATCCGGCTGCGCACCCGGCTGCGCCATCGCACCCGGCTCCGCGGGCGTCGCGTCGCCCGCTCGGCTAGCGGCGCGCAAGCGCGGCATCGCGGTGGGCGAATAATCCCTCCGCTTCAGCCAGAATCGCCGCATCGTTCGCGATGCGGCGATCCGTTTTTCCGACGGCACGCTCGAACGTGCGCAGTGCGAGAAAGTGCATCACCGAGAGGCCGGATGAAAAGCGCGCGGTACCACCGGTGGGTAACACGTGATTCGGCCCGCTACCGTAGTCCCCGAACACCTCGGCTGCGCCGTCTCCTACGAACAGCGTGCCGTACACGGCGCATTGCGGCGCGAGCGCCTGCGCGCGAAGTCCTTGGAGCGAGAGATGCTCGGGTGCGAGCCGGTCGCAAAGCGCGGGCACGTCGTCGAGTGCAAGCACCACGTAGCCGCCGCCCTTCGCAAGGGATTGGCGCGCGGTCTCCTGCGTCGAGAGGCTCGCGAGTCTCGCCTCGACGCGCATAGACACCGCCTGCGCGAACGCGCGATCATCGGTGACAAGGAGTGCGCGCGCGTCGTCGTCGTGCTCGGCTTGTGCGAGAAGATCGGCTGCCACCAGGTCCGCGTCGGCATCGCCGGAGGCGACGATCGCAATCTCTGACGGGCCCGCCAGCGCATCGATGCCGCATACACCAAAGACGGCGCGCTTGGCGGCGGTTACGTACGCATTTCCGGGTCCGACGATCACATCGACGCGTGGAATACTCTGCGTGCCGTACGCAAGCGCGGCGATCGCTTGCGCGCCACCAACTTCAAAAACACTGTGGACGCCGGCAACGTAGGCAGCAGCGAGCACTTCGGGCACCGCGCGCGGCGTGCAAACGACGCGTTCGGCCACCCCGGCGACGGCGGCGGGAAGCGCCCCCATCAGCAGTGAGGACGGAAGCGGATGGCGCCCGGCGGGCACGTAGATGCCGGCCCGTTCGAGCGGCAACAA
>DATJOM010000041.1:0-177480 GCA_035507095.1 Candidatus Acidiferrum sp. | reverse complement strand
TTGTGCAAAGGAAAAGTGACGCTCCATCGGGTGCCGCGCATTACCGACGTGTCGGTGATGTGGTCGTTGCTCGAAGCGCTCGGCGCGCGCATTCGGTACGAAGGCGATAATACCGTCACGGTTGACGCGAGCAATGTTGCGCAGTATCGCGCGCCCTACGCATTGGTGCGTAAGCTCGCCGCGTCGTTCGACATCGTTGGTCCGTTGCTGGGACGCTTCGGCAAAGCGGAAGTGCCCCTGCCCGGCGGCTGTATCCTCGGGACCCGCGCGACCGATATGCACGAGCAGGCGTTTATCGCACTTGGTTGTGACGTGCGCAACGCGCACGGTTATTTGATCGCCGAGAGCAAACGCAAGCGCATGCATGGCGCAACGATCGAGTTCCGCATGCCCAGTGTCGGCGCAACCAAGAACACGATGCTTGCGGCGGTGCTTGCCGAAGGCACAACGGTAATCAAGAACGTTGCGATGGAACCCGAAGTTGTCGACGTCGGCTATTTCTTGAATGCGATGGGCGCGAAGATCAAAGGACTTGGTGGCGATACGCTCACCATCGAAGGCGTGAAGGAACTGAGCGGCGGCGAGTATGAGATCATTCCGGATCGCATCGTTTCCGGCACGCTGTTGCTTGGTGGCGCAGTAACGCGTGGCGACGTAACCGTTACCGGATGCCGCCCCGAACATCTCGAAGCATTCATGTTGAAGCTGCAAGAGTGCGGTTGCGACCTCACCTACGGCGAGGACTGGATTCGCGTGGACGGCAGCACCATTACCGGCGGCACAGAGATTCTCACCGCGCCATATCCGGGATTTCCGACCGATCTGCAACCGCAGATGGTCTCGTTCCTGACCACGGCTCCCGGCACGAGCGTGGTCGAGGAGTCGATTTTCAACGCTCGTTTTTCGTACGTAAACGAACTTGCGCGCATGGGCGCGGACGTACGCGTCTCGATGGAGAGCAACACCGCGGTCGTCAAGGGCGCCGCGCAGCTCTCGGGAGCACCGGTTGAAGCACCCGATATTCGAGCAGGGGCTGCGCTTGTGATTGCCGGCCTTGCTGCCGCCGGCGAGACCGAGATCATCGGCCTCGAATATATCGATCGCGGCTACGAGCGGCTAGAAGAACTGCTCTCAGCGCTCGGTGGCCAAGTGCAGCGCAGCAGCGGCATCACGCCACTTGTGGAACCGGCGGGAATTTTTGAAACGCGCGAGTATCCTCGCGTGGGTTCCGTGGCCGGATGATCACGGTCACCCCCTCTTACCGAAACAGCTCTGGAGTTACTCGTTTGGATATCGGCATCGATCTTGGCACGGCCAACGTGCTCGTGCACGTCAAAGGCAAGGGCATTGTTCTGCGTGAGCCCTCCGTCGTCGCAAAAGATATGAATACTGGAAAGGTTCTTGCGGTTGGCGAGGAGGCGCGGCAGATGCTCGGTAAAACGCCGGCGCATATTCAGGCTATTCGTCCCTTGCGCGACGGAGTAATTGCCGATTTCGAAGTGACCGAAGCGATGCTCTCCTACTTCATCAAGAAAGTAATGAAGGATCGCTCGTGGTGGTCTTCGATCGTCAAGCCCAAGCCGCGCGTGATCATCTGCGTTCCCGCCGAGATTACGAGCGTCGAGGAGCGCGCGGTGAAAGATGCCGCCAAGCTCGCCGGTGCGCGCAACGTCGAGATCATTGAAGAACCAATGGCTGCCGCCATTGGCGCGGGACTACCGATCGACGGGCCTTCAGGTTCGATGGTCGTCGATATCGGCGGTGGCACAACCGACGTCGCGGTGATTTCGCTCGGTGGCATCGTCGTTTCGCAGTCGCTTCGAGTAGCCGGTAATAAACTCGACGATGCGATCGTCCGCTACATTCGCCGCGTCTACAACCTGATGATCGGTGAGCGCACGGCCGAGGAGATCAAGATCAAGATCGGCTCGGCATACAAACTCGAGCAAGAACTCGCGATGGAGATTCGGGGTCGCGACTTGATCAACGGTTTGCCCAAGACCGTCAAGATCACAAGCGAAGAGATCCGTGAAGCGCTTTCGGAGCCGGTTGGCGCGATCGTCGAGGCGGTCAAGGCGGTGCTCGAAAAGACACCGCCGGAGCTAGCCGCCGACATCATCGATCGAGGCGTGATACTCACCGGCGGCGGCGCTCTCTTGCGCGGTCTCGATAAGTTGCTCTCGGAAGTGACGGGCGTACCGGCCATCGTCGCCGACGATCCGCTTTCGTGTGTGGCAATCGGCACTGGGATGAGCATTCACCTCTAGCATGCCGATGTTGGACGCGCGCGTCGAGCCGCTCGAGCGCGTCGTCGATGCGTGTGCCGAAGTGATCTTTGCGGGCGGCACGATCGTGTTCCCGAGCGACACGAGTTATTGCCTAGCGTGCGATCCTTATCGCATTGCGACGATGCACGAGCCGATGGAACTGCTCGTTGCGTCGCCGGCAGAGTTCCTGGAGTACGCTCCCGGCAATCCGCTGGCGGTTCTCGCATCGAAGCGGCTCCTACCCGGGCCGGTAACGCTGCTCGTGCGGCGGCCTTCGTACATAAGCGATGACGTCGTTGTGGGAGCGCCGACGGTCGGCCTTCACGTTCCTGACGAGCCGCTGGCACGCGCAATCTTGGAGCGTGCTGGGCCACTTGTCGTCGCGAGCGTAGCCGATCGCACACGGAGCGGCGTGGAGCTGATCATTGAGAATGGTCCAACACGCTACAGCAGCGAATCAACCATCGTGGATTTGACAGGCCGCCATCCCCGGCTCGTGCGCGAAGGCGCACTGCCCTACGCTCGTCTTGCAGAACTGCTCGGACCGGTCGAGCGTCAGACGGTAAAGGTGCGTTCGCAATCATGAAGCGCGGTGTCGTCGCCTTGATGATCGCCGGCGCATTACTCGCAGCCGCGCCGACGCCGAAACCCAGCGCCTCACCGGCGGTCTCGACGAGTGCGCTGCCGTCGACGGGCCCCGATTCTTTTCAAGTCGGCGTGTGGACGGTCCACGCGTCGACGATGGACGTGAATTTCAAGTCCGGCGATTTCAGCACGCCGCAGAAGATGACGATGACGCGCGGCGGTGGCGACATCACCGCGGATCGCGCGAGCGGCAATTTCAAGTCGAAGGCGGCGACGCTCTACGGTCACGTTGTCTTACACGACACCGAAGGCAACTTCGCCGGGCTCTCGAGTACGAAGCCGGCGAAATCCAGAGGCCCGTCGACGCTCACCGCCGACCAAGTGCACATCGACGGCGTCGGCAAAATCTACACGGCAACCGGCAACGTGCACTACGTCCAGGCCGATACGACGGTTGACGCCGACACCGGCGTGCTCAACGACATCTCGCACGATCTCGACTTGAAAGGCAACGTGAAGATCGTCCAAGGCGATCGTAACATGGTCGCCGATCACGTGCTCTACAACACGATCTCAGGACAAGCGCACGCCGAAGGCGACGTGACGATGCAATTCCCGAGCGAAGTCAACCCGCACGTCGCAACGCCAAAGCCGTTGCATATTCCCACGCTCGAGCACCACAAAGGCGGGAAGCCCGCGCCAACCGCCTCTCCACGTTAGCTTGTCATTCCGAGCGTAGCGAACGCACCTTATCATCCCGAGCGTAGCGAAGCGTAGTCGAGGGACGCGCGACCCTCTGCACCGCGGAGCTGTTGCTCGCGAAGATGCTCCTCGCGGCGCGTCCTGCGCCGCTCCTGCTGCGAGTTTTGCGCCACTGCCAACGGACGTTCGCGTCCTGCGAATGGCGCAAAACTTCGAGCGAGGGTCGCTGCGTTAACCGTCAAGAGGACGACGCTAACCATCGCGATCATCCTGCATAGCCGCGGAAACGCGGGACTTTCGGCCCATAAGGTGGCAACTCAGGAAGTACGCCCGCTAGTGACGAAGCCGCATCGTCAGGAACTACGGCGAGGAGGCCTTCCGGAATCGCGAATCAGGGGACAGCCACGAATAGCGGACTGCGCACGTTTCTGCTCAACGTGCTCGGCGTCGCGATCATCCTCATTTTCGTATGGGGCCTTTTCAGCGTTGGGCGGTTCATCTTCCAGCTCGTCGCGGCGCCGATCGCTTCGCACGCCGGGCCGCTCCTTTCGTTCCTCAAGACCACCGTTGTCGATCATCTCGACGGCTGGGTAACCGGGATCGCGACTTGCTTCCTAGCGTACTTCACGGTAACGTTGAGGGCGGAGGCCCGGCGGCAGGCCGAAAAGGACCGACCGTTTCTGGCCATCGACATGGAGCAAGATGCTCACGATGGCGATTGGAACGAGCCGTATCCATTCCGTGCCGAAGATGATGCCGACAACAACTTGCCAGCATACCAAAACGGCATCGCGCCGCTCTTCGTACGGACTCGGATAACGAACGAGCAAACGACGGTGACCGGCATCGCCACAAACGTCGAATTGGAATTCGACCTGCAGTTTGGTGTCAACGACAACGTGACGAGATACCCGTACATACTTCCGCGCAAGGTGAGCATTCCGGTCATCGGATCTAATAAGTACACCGAGGGCGCGCTGTTCAACGTCGCAGGATTGCCGAACTATACAATCAGGCTGACGAGCGTCTCCTACAAAGATTTGTCCGGCAAAATGCGACGGTTTGGGCATGGCGTGGGTAGTATCTATAAACGCGTCGGCGAGGACCCGTCATACGCGATTATGGTCCTTGACTTCGGAGGCGGTAAAAAATGACAAGCAAAAATTTGGGTCAAACGCCGCAGGACCAGCCATCGGGGACGAATCCGTTCTCCGTTGAGCGGGTTTCACAGGACGATTCGGCGGGGTTGCGGGTAAGAAAACACGGACGTACTGACGTAATCTTCGTTGCGCCGCCCACCTTTTTTGAGCGCGTCGCAAGCAAAGTGGTTCGCGTTCTTAGCGGCCGAGTTAAGGTGTGAAAGCAGCGATTTGCAGTAGCATAAGAGGCGCCGACAACGGCGCCTTTTTATTTACCCCTCGGCCCGTTTGATTTTCATACGGCCTTCGCTAGGCAACAACACCGCGGCGCTCGGTCCTTTCATGGTCCCTCGACTACGGCGCTTCACGCCTACGCTCGGGATGACACGGGGCAAGCATCGCGAAGCGGTTCCGTATGAATTCGTTGTTCGGGGAGCCGGATGCGCCGCTTGCGGCGCGCATGCGTCCGCGTTCGCTCGACGAGTATGTAGGGCAGACCGACATCGTCGGCGAGGGGCGCGCCTTGCGCCGTGCGATCGAGACCGATCGGGTGCCGTCGATGATTCTTTGGGGCCCGCCCGGTACCGGCAAAACGACGCTTGCGGAGATCATCGCGCACTCGACCGGCGCGCATTTCGAAAAACTCTCCGCCGTAAGCGCCGGCGTTGCCGATTTGCGTCGCGTCGTCGCGGAAGCCCAAGCGCGCCGCCGCGTCGGTGCACGTACGGTAATGTTCATCGATGAAATTCATCGCTTCAACAAAGCGCAGCAAGACGCAATTCTGCCGTACGTTGAGGACGGCACGGTCACGATGGTCGGTGCAACCACCGAGAATCCCTCGTTCGAAGTAATCTCGGCGTTGCTCTCGCGCTCGCGCGTGTTTGTGCTGCATCCGTTAACTGACGACGAGATCGCGACGATCGTCGACCGCGCGCTGGTCGATCCGCAACGTGGACTCGGCGGGGACCATATCGCGCTTGCTCCCGAAGCGCGCGAAACGCTCATCGGTTACGCCAACGGCGACGCACGTACCGCACTCTCCGCGCTCGAATTCGCGGCCTCGAGCGCGCCGGTCAACAACGGCGCGCGCACGATCGATCGTCCATTGATCCTCGAAGCGCTGCAGAAGCGTGGCTCGACGTACGATAAGGGCGGTGAGCAGCACTACGACGTCATCAGTGCGTTTATCAAGAGCATTCGCGCGAGCGATCCGGATGCGGCGGTCTACTGGCTCGCGCGCATGATCGACGGCGGCGAAGATCCGCTCTTTATCGCGCGGCGCCTCGTTATACTTGCATCGGAAGACGTCGGGCTCGCCGATTCGCAAGGCATTCAAGTCGCGATCGCGGCGCAGCAGGCAGTTCACTTCGTCGGGATGCCGGAGGGGTTCTATCCGCTCGCGCATGCGACGCTCTATCTTGCGCGTGCAAAGAAAAGCAACAGCGTCGGCCGCGCGTACGGCGCGGCCGCGCGCGACGTGCAGGAGACGCGCAACGATCCGGTGCCGTTGCATCTGCGCAACGCGCCAACCGGTTTAATGAAGGGACTCGGATACGGGCGCGATTACCACTACGCGCACGACGACTACTCGATCAAACAGGAGAACTTGCCCGAGAATCTGCGCGGACGGACCTACTATGACGCAGGCGAGAACGATGAGAAAAAGTAACGGCCCGGGGGATGACCCCCGGACCGTCGTTCCCGTTGCTACTTCTCGGAGTGTGCAATGGAGCTTCGCACACGTTCTATCGTAGGGTGAGGCTCTGAGATGGCTCTGAGAATCGGATGAAAAAGCGCATTTACCTCGACCACGCGGCGACGACCCCGGTTCACCCCGACGTGCTCGTCGAGATGCTCCCGTTCTTCAGCGAAGTTGGCCATAACCCGAGCTCGCTGCACGCCGAGGGGCGTCTGGCGCGCGCCGGTTTGGATCGCGCGCGCGATCGGGTCGCTGCGGCGCTCGGCGTGGGACGTAAGGAGATCACGTTCGTTGGTAGCGGCTCCGAGGCTGACAACCAAGCGATCCTTGGCGCCGCGCGCGCGGCGCGCGCCCGGGGCAGGCACGTCGTCTCAACGCAAATCGAGCATTCGGCCGTGCTTCATGCACTCGATGCGTTGCGCGACGAAGGCTTCGAGGTCACGCTCTTGCCGGTCGACCAGCGTGGCTTAGTCGATCCGGAGGAGTTTGCGGGTGCGTTGCGCGACGACACCGTGCTTGCAACGGTTATGTACGCGAACAATGAGATCGGCGTCATTCAACCAATCGCTGCCCTCGCTGCGGCGGCGCGGGCCAAGGGTGTAATCTTTCATACCGATGCCGTGCAAGCTGCCGCGTGGCTCGACATGCGCCCGCGTGAACTTGGGGTCGATCTGCTCTCGCTTTCGGCACACAAGTTCTACGGTCCCAAAGGCGTCGGGGTGCTCTACGTTCGCGACGGCATCGCGCTTCAACCGATTGTGCACGGTGGCGGGCAAGAGTTCGGACGGCGATCGGGTACGGAAAACGTCGCCGGCATCGTTGGACTCGCCGCAGCGCTCGAGCGCGTGCTGGCGACATCCAAGGCGCGTGCGCAACGCGTCGCCGGCTTGCGCGACCGTTTCGAGGCCGGCCTGCGTGCGCGCGTGTCGCAAATCCGCATCAACGGCGGCGATGCGCCGCGCCTGCCAAACGCGAGCAACGTGTCGTTCGATGGGCTTATGTCGGAAGCGCTGCTGATGCGACTCGATCTGGAGGGCATCGCCGTTTCAGCCGGAAGCGCATGCTCCTCGGGTGCGCTCGAACCGAGCCATGTCATCGCCGCGCTCAATCTCGATCCGCGCTGGCACGAAGGCGTGATTCGGTTTTCGCTCGGTGAGGGCACGACCGAGGAAGAGATTGACCGGGTTCTGGAGATCGTGCCTCGTATCACCGAGGAAATGCAAGGGAGAGCGACGTGACCATAGCAGACTGGATGGAGATTGGTATTGGCATCGGCGTGTTACTCGTTGGCGTAGGCGCGCTCGTCGCCGCAATTGCGCTGGCACGCACGCTCGGGCGGGTGAACGTCACCCTCGATGTCGTCGACGGACAGATTCAGAGCCTCGGCAAGCCGATCGAAGAGACGCTCGATCACGTCGGGGGCATCGCCGATACCGCCGATCAGACGCTGGCCCGCCTGCGTGGGGTGGTGGAGGCGGTCGAAGGTGTGGCCGATTCGGTTTCTGATACTGCTGAGCTGGCCAAGGGAGCGCTCGCGCCGGCCATCGAGAACGTGGGCGCGACGATTGCGGGGATCAGCGCTGGTTTGCGGCGCATCGTTACGGGAAGAGGAGACCATGAGTAACGAGAGCGGCGGCACCGGCGGCGGCTTTTTCGCCGGGTTTGTCCTTGGGGCGATTGCCGGTGGTGCGGTTGCCGTGCTTTTGACCCAAGAGGAAACGAGGGATCTCCTGGTTGGGAAAGCACGAGAAGCGGGTAACCTGGCGATGGACGCCTCGGGAGATCTACGTGGACGGTACACCGATCTCTACGAGCGCGGTCGCACAATAGTCGAAAATGCTCGCGCCACCATGGGTGACGCAACCGATCAATAGATGGAGAAGACGTTGGACATCAAGGTAAACGTTCGCGAAGCGCAGGGTGATTGTTACATCGTCGAACTGAGCGGTGAGATCGACGTTTACACCTCGCCGAAAGTTAAAGACGCAATTGGCGATCTCATCGATCGCGGCGTCTATAACCTCGTCATCGATCTTGAAAAAGTGCGCTATATCGACTCGACGGGCCTCGGCGTTCTGATCGGTGGCCTCAAACGTGTGCGGGAGCATGGTGGCTCGGTAAATCTTGTTTGCACGAATCCGCAGATTCGCAAGATTTTTGACATCACCGGCTTAGTCAAAATCTTCGGTATCTTTGAGAGTGAAGACGCCGCGATGAAGGCGCTTGTGTGAATCAGCCGTTGCCGCACACGGATGAGGTTGATGTTGTCGATCTCCGCATTCCGTGCAAAGCGGAGTGGGTCGCGCTAGCGCGGCTTTCGGTTGCAGCCGTAGCGAGCCGCTTGAACTTTTCGATCGACGAGATCGAAGATATCAAGCTCGCCGTTGCGGAGGCGTGCACGAATGCAATCCAGCACGCGCATGGCAGTCCCTTCATCGAAATCAAGGCCGAAGCCGTTCCCGGAAGTCTCCGCCTGAGCGTACGTGACCACGGGCGCGGTACTCGGCCCGAGCACATCCGCTCACGCGAGCTTAACGATGAGCGCGTCGGAGGCCTCGGCGTATTCCTGATTCGTTCGCTGATGGATGAAGTCGAGTACGACGTCCAGCCGGATCAAGGTACGCTGCTGGTCATGGTTAAGCGGCTAGCGGTCTAACATGCGCGACCAGGGCGAGGACGTGCGTTCGGTGCGCGAGCGTACGCGCGAATTGTTTGCGCGCTTTGAGCGGGCACGCGCTCGCCACGAACAGCAGCCTGACGTGCACGAACGCGATTACGACGGTTTGCGCAACGAACTCGTGGTCGCTCATCTCAACCTTGTGCGCTTTCTTGCGCTGAAGTTCGCCAACCGCGGTGAACCGCTCGACGACCTCGTACAAGTCGGTACCGTAGGACTGCTCAAAGCGATCGACCGCTTCGAGCGCGATCGCGGCGTCGAGTTTACGACGTATGCGACGCCTACCATCGTTGGTGAGATCAAGCGCTATTTTCGCGACAAGGGCTGGGCCGTTAAGGTTCCACGCCGCTTGCAAGAACTCAATCTCGCGGTCAATCGCGCCAACGAAAAGATGTCGGTTGAGCTCGGGCGTAGTCCAACCGTAGCCGAATTGGCCCACCGGCTCAATGCGAGCGAAGAAGAAATTCTCGAAGCGCAAGAGCTCGGTCAGGCGTACAATCTTCTTTCGCTCGACTCCGAGATTGCAAGTGAAGGCGATAAGCGCTCGCAGAAATTGGCCGATACCGTCGGTATTACCGACCCGGGACTCGAGCTGCTCGAGGACCGCACCAACCTCGAGCGCGCCTTTCATGTGCTCACCGGCCGCGAGCGAGTGATCATTTACCTGCGCTTCTACGAATCGGTCTCGCAGACCGAGATCGCCAAGCGTCTCAACGTCTCGCAGATGCACGTCTCGCGCCTGCAAGCCAAGGCGCTCGAGAAGCTCCGCTCCGCCCTCGGAGACTAAGACTTCTAAGGCGCTAGCGCGTCCGCCGGGTTGGCAAGCCCGCGCCTGATCTCATCGACAAGCTCCGCGTTCTTCGCTTTCGGTTGCTCGGCGGTGAGCGCCATCACGTAAGCGCGCGTTAGCGCATCGACCGCTGATGTGGCGACATCCGGAGCAATGCCCGTACCTTCCCAATTTGTTTTCGTGATCGGACTGTACGCTCGCCCGGTCGGCATGAAGATAGCGAATGAGTCGCCGAGCGAGACGATCCCGCCAGGATTTGCGCCACCACCGGTTGTTTCGCCGACGATGGTCACGCGCTTGAGGTTATGCAGGTCGTAGGTGAACTGTTCAGCGCATGAAAACGTGTGGCTACTGGTGAGCAGATAGATCGGTTTGTTCAGATAAAGTGGGCCTGGGACGGTTGCATCGGTGTATTGTTGCGTTTCCGTGACGACGCCGGTTTTTGGATCGCGGAGCATGAGCGACGTTATCTGCTGCGGCGCGGCGAAGAAATACGCCTCGAGCGTTTGTGCCGCGCGCGGACTGCCACCGCTGTTCTTGCGCAAGTCAATGATCAGAGCGTCCGTGTGCGACACGAAAGTCATGGCAGCGTCGATCACGTGGCCGACCTCGGCATCGTCGGAGAACTCGCGAAAATCGATGTACCCGATATTTCCGCGTAGGCGACGAACGGTGAGAAACCCCGAGTTAATCAATTGATCGAATTGATGCATCTGGGCGGCATTGGCTTGCGATGCGTCGCCAAACTGGCTTGGGTCAAAGGGGTACTCAATGTGAACGTGCTTGTCGTGCGTGACGGCAAAAAGATCTGCGGTCATCGTCTTGGCGAGTACGTCTGGATCGGTGATCGTCCGATAGGCCGGCGCCTTTTCTTTGAGGCGGGCTACAGCCTTGGCGGCGACATCCGGGAAGATGTAGGAGCTGAACGCCTTTTCGGCGCCCGCGACGACGGAATCGACCTGCGCGGGCGTGAGGGCAGCGACCGCAAGAATCAGTGCGTGAAACATCGTTTCCGATTATACGGCAGCGCTCGGTCGATTTTACACCGATTTATGAGGGGAATATGCCCTGGCAGCGAAGCCAAACGCGCGTGATCGCGAGCGACCGCCGCCTTCCGCTCACGTGGTAGATGTGGGGCCGCGGGGCCGCCTCCCCTTAGGTGGTAGGAAGCCGGTGCTACCGTCTGCTATCATCCAGCATTAACGCATGAAAAGCCAAGAACTCCGCCAGGCTTGGATCGATTTCTTCGTCGCCAAGCAGCACAAGCTGATGCCCTCCGCGAGCCTCATTCCCGACGAGATGAGCACGACGCTCTTCACGATCGCCGGCATGGAGCAGTTCGTGCCCGTTTTCCTCGGCGATCAGCCGCCGCCCGCGCCGCGCGTGGTCACCGTTCAGCGCTGTTTACGCGTCGCCGGCGCCAAGAGCGACATCGAGAACGTCGGCCGCACCGGCCGCCACGGCACGTTCCTCGAGATGCTCGGCAACTTCGGCTTCGGCGACTATTACAAGCAAGACGCGATCGCGTACGCGTGGGAGTTCGTCACGAAAATCCTTAAGCTCGATCCGGCGCGCTTATACGTCACGGTGCATACCGGCGACGACGAGGCCGCTGAGATTTGGCATAAAGATGTCGGGCTCGAACGGTCGCGCATAACGCGCTTCGACGAAGACAATTTTTGGACGATGGGACCGACCGGCCCGTGCGGTCCGTGTACCGAAATCTTTTACGATACGGGCGTTGAGCACGCAAGTGGGCCCGAAGATACGGGCCCCAACCTCGGTAGTCGCTACGTCGAGATTTGGAACGTCGTCTTCCAGCAGTACAATCGCGGCACCGATAACAAACTGACCGAACTTCCGAAGAAGTCGATCGACACCGGGGCGGGCCTCGAGCGTATGCTCGCGGTGTGCAACGGCAAGGCCTCGATGTACGACACCGATCTCTTCCTCGATATTATTGCTGCACTTCCGCCCGTTGCAGCGAAGGCGATGCATCCGCAAGAGCAAAGCGAGCGGCAGAACATCATCGCCGATCATGCGCGCGCGGTCACATTCCTGATCAATGACGGCATCTATCCGTCGAACACCGATCGGGGTTACGTGTTGCGCTTCTTGATTCGTCGCGCGATTCGCAACGGGAAGCTACTCGGCTATCCCAACGGCTTTTTGACCGAATTGGTGCCGGCGGTCGTCAAATCGCTTGCGCCAGGCTATCCCGAGTTGCGCGACAACGTGACGCGTATCCAGCAGACGCTGCGCGCCGAGGAAGAGACGTTCGATCGCACGCTCGAGCGCGGCATGGCGATGCTCGATGCTCTAGTTGCCGATGCGAACGAGAACTGCACGCGGTTGATCTCGGGCCAAGACGCGTTCGTGCTACACGACACGTACGGATTTCCGATCGAGCTGACCCGGGAGATCGCTGCCGATGGCGGCGTCGCGGTGGATACGGTCGAGTTTGATAATGCGATGCGCGAGCAACGCGAACGCGCGCGTGCCGATGCGCGGTCGAAGCGTGCCGTCGTATCGCTGGCCGAGTTGCCTGCGGTTCGTTCGGAGTTTACCGGCTATGGTGGCCTCGAGAGCGATGGCGAGGTCGTTGCAATCCTGCATGAAGAGCGGCCCGTGCAGACGTTGACGGCAGGACAGCATGGCGCGATCATCCTCGATCGCACGTCATTCTACGCCGAACGTGGCGGACAGATAGGCGATCGCGGGCGGCTCTTTCTCGACGACGGCTC
Organism: Candidatus Acidiferrum sp.; assembly: GCA_035507095.1. Lineage (GTDB taxonomy): Bacteria > Vulcanimicrobiota > Vulcanimicrobiia > Vulcanimicrobiales > Vulcanimicrobiaceae > Aquilonibacter. The sequence continues at coordinate 164,877 of DATJOM010000041.1, read as the reverse complement.
GGTCTTTGAAGTCGACGACACGCAGTACATGGGCGAGGCGATCGCGCACCATGGCGTTGTCAAGAGCGGCGAGTTTGCCGTCGGCGTACGTACCCACACGCTGGTCTTCGATTGGTGGCGGCGCGAGATTCGGCGCCAGCACACCTCGGCGCACCTGTTGCAGCGCGCGCTCAAGGACGTGCTCGGTGACGAGGTGACGCAGGCCGGATCGTGGGTCGGCGTCGATCGGATGCGTTTTGATTTCCGCAATCCCACCGGGGCCCTTACACCGGAGCAAAAGCACGCGGTCGCGGCACGCGTGAATGAGATGATTCGCGACGACTCGCCGGTGATCACGCGCGAACTGCCGATCGAGGAAGCCAAGCAAAGCGGCGCGATCTGGATGTTCGGCGAAAAGTACGGCGAGAAGGTGCGCGTGCTGCAGGCAGGCCCATCGATCGAGTTCTGCGGCGGCACGCACGCGCATTCGACGGGCGAATTGGGGATGTTCGTCATTCTGAGTGAGTTTTCGATCGGCAGCGGTATTCGCCGCATCGAAAGCTGTGTCTCGCTGTCGGCGGAGCGTTTCATCGTCGGGCAGCAAGATCTCGTTGGTGAACTGGCGACCGCGCTCTCGACGACGCCGGAAGAGCTGAACGAGCGCGTCACGAAACTGCAGCGCGAGATGCGCGACCTGCAGACGGCGGTTGGACAGATGAAGGCGCGGATGGCTGCGGTCGAAGCGCAAAGTTATCTCGAGCATGCGGAACGCAAGGGCGAACGCACCTTTGTCGGTGCGGTCGTGCAAGAAGCCAACGCCGAAGCGATTCGACACCTCTCGAGCGCGCTGCGCAGCCGTCTCCCGAGCGGCGTGATCGCGCTCGCGGGCGTGGACGACGGTGCGGTGAGCCTGCTCGTCTCCGCAAGCGACGACCTCGTGAAGGGCGGCGTGCACGCGGGTAACCTCGTGAAGCTCGCGGCACCGCTTGTCGACGGCAAGGGCGGCGGCGCGGCGACGCAGGCTCAAGGCGGCGGGAAGAACACCGCCGGCGCGCCGGCGGCGGTGCAAGCCATCCGCGACGCCGTATTAACGTGAAGACCCTCGTCGGCGCACTGCTGGCAACGCTCGCATTGGTCGCTGCCGCGCCGGTGAGTTTGGATTCGCAGATCGTGCTGCAGCGGTACCAGCTCGAGATGGGCGATCTGCAAGCGCCAAAGGCGATGATCTTTACCTACAGTGTTTCGCAACTCGGCATCGTCGACATCGAGCAGCGCCATGTGATCTATCGCAGCGGCCTCAAAGTACGAGATGAAACGATTTCCGTCGACGGCATTCCCCTCAAGCCAAAGATCGTCGCGTTTGGGCAGCGCGAGGATCGCTACGCGATCGCGCGCCTCGCGCCGCACAGTGCGAGTTACGCGATGCTCTTCGTCAAGACACAGCGCGACGGCGCGCACCTGGACTATCGCTACGACGTCACGCCGCTGGCACCGGCAAGCGGATTTGTCATAACCGGGCTCGTCATCGACGGCATCTCGTATCTTCCGCGCGAGATCGATTTCACAACCGCATCGGGCAGCGCGCATGGCCACGGCGCGTTGGTTTACGGAAAATCCGACAAATACTGGGTGCCGCTCTACGTGAGCGTCGAGGCGAGCGTCAACGGCAAACCGGCGCGCGAGCGCATCGTGTGGGGTGACTATCGCTTTCCGCCCGCGCTTCCCGCGTCGACGTTCGTACCGCCGAAACCGCTCCCGCACGCCACGCTACCGCCGATCTAAGCAGAGCTAGACGAGGGCTGCGGGCAGACCCTTCAGATACATCGTCATCGCGTCATCGTTTTGGACGAGCGTTTCTACGATGGCGGGGTGCGGTTCGCTATGGTTTACGAGGTAGTCAACCTCGTCATACTCCGGGCGAATCCGAAACGCCAATTGCTCGCGGTCGAGCGAGAACTGCGCATTGACGCCTGGCTTATTCCCACGCGCATCAAACCGTATCCAACGTTCGAGTGATTGTAGGTACACGGTGTTGAGGGCGTGTACCGCATAGCCTTGCGAGTCATCGTCCATCAACGTCAGCCGCTGATAGCAAATTCCCGTTGGAACGCCGGCGCACCGGAGAAGCGCCGCAGCCAGGTGGCTCTTCGCATAGCAGATGCCTTCCCGATAGGCAAGCACGTCCAGCGCCGTCCGGGTCACGCGTCTACCTTGGATATCCCACGAATGATGGACTTCGTCGCGCACGAAATGGAAAACGCGGCGAGCACGTTCGACATCGTCACAGGCCGCGAGTCGATTGGCAACCCACGCGCTGACCGCAGGTGCATCCGACTCGATGAACGCGGTCGGCTCGAGGAAGCGTTCCAAGGGCTCTTCGGTTCGAACGGCACAGTAGGGATCGATGCGCGGAATGCTCATGTCTCGCGCCCCTTCGCTGGCAGCCGCGGTCATACCGCTCGCGATCTATATCGCGTCTGCCTACCACAGCGTGATGTACTGGGATATCGGCGAAATGGACACGGTCCCGTATATCTTGGGCATCGCGCATCCGCCGGGCTTTCCGCTCTACACGCTGATCGGCTGGGCGTTCACGCACCTGGTTCCGATCGGGTCCGTCGCATTTCGCATGAGCTTGCTAAGCGCACTCGCGATGGCAGGCGTGTGTTGGTTCGTCTTTCGTCTCGCCGGGCTCGCCGCCGCCCTGCTCTTTGCATTCGGTGAGGATGCGTGGACGCATGCCACGCGCGCCGAAGCGCATGCGCTCGTCGCGCTTGCATTTGCGGCGCTGCTCTTCTATCTCTTGCGTTGGCTGCACGGCGGACGTGCGCGCGATCTCTACGCGAGCGCCCTTGCACTCGGCCTCGGGATCGCTATTCATCCCGTCGTTGCGACGGCACTCCCCGGCCTACTTGCCGCAATCGTTGCGCGTGCCCACGAAACCGCGCCGCGCGTCTTCGCGCGCGCGGCGGCGATCGTGGCCGCGAGCGCCGCGATCTGGTTCTGCTATCTGCCGTTGCGCAGCGCCTACGTCAACGCGCAGCATCTCGATCCGGCTGCGGCATACGGCGTCAGCGACGGCGCGTTTTGGAACTACGGTGATCCGGTGTTGCTCGACAACTGGGTTGGACTCGTGACCGGGCGCGACGTGGGGGTCAACGACGTTAAGTACGGCTTCACCGCGCGCGCGTACGCGCAGGGTGTCGTCCGCTTCGGGCGGCTCGCGGTTGTCGAGCTCACGCCGATCGGGATGGTGCTGGCGATCGCGGGGATGATCGTCATGTTCCGCCGCGACCTCGCCCGGGCTATCGTGGCATGTGCGACGACGGTGCCGGGCGCGCTCTTTGCGCTCGGGTTCAGTGCCGAGTCCGATGTGGATCGCTACTTCTTGCCGCTCTTCATGCTCCTTGCAATCGCCGCAGGCGCAGCGCTTGCGAGCCTGCGCCGGCCGAGGTCGCGCCGTGCGGCACTTGGATTTACGGGACTCGCGATCGTCTATCTGCTGCTCTCGCAGCGTCACTTTTTCGACCAGCCGTACGACGACCGGGCGGCGCGCGATGCGGCCGAGATCATACGCGCGACGCCGCGCGATGGCATCGTCGTCGCGACGTGGGTCATCGCTCCGCCGCTCGCCTACGACGCCTACGTCCTGCATAAGACCGCGCAACGTACGATCGTTGCGGCGTGGTACGGCGACGAAATCGACCGTCTGCCGCGATGGATGGCAACGCATCCCGTCTATGTCGCCGGCACTCCGCAAGGAAGCGTTCCGGGGTACCGCCTCGAACGAATGCCGACGCATGCGGACCTGTATCGCGTGGAGAGAGCGCTAACGCCATGAGGATCAAACCTTCGATCCTCGCCGGTGCCATCGCGCTCGCGGTCATCGCGGTCGCCGCGCACGGACGTTCGTCGCCCTACAATAACTACGTGCTCTTGGCTCAGGCACTACTGCACGGTCACCCCTGGATTACCTGGCCCGGTACGTATATCGACGCCCTGCCGTACAACGGGCAGTACTACATCATCGAGGGGCCGATGCCCGCGCTGCTGCTCTTGCCGTTTGTTGCGGTCTTCGGAACCTTCAATCAGACTGCGATTGCCGTCGTGCTTGGTGCGGTTGCTATCGGCGCGGCGTACGAACTCGGGGAACGGCTCGGCGTGCCGCGCGCGATCAACATCTGGATCTGCGCGTTCTTTCTTGCCGGCACCGACCTCTTGTGGTGTGCGATGCTCGGTGACGTATGGTTCATCGCGCATGTGTGCGCCGCGTGCTTTACGATGCTCGCGCTCGTCGAACTCGCCGGCGCACGGCGAGGCTGGCTGGTCGCGCTCTTTGCGGGATGCGCGATGTTGTCGCGCTTCGATCTCGTGCTCGCGCTGCCGGTCTATGCGTATCTCCTGCGCGATCGCGAACGGTTGCGTTCGTTCGGGTCGGTGCTCGTCCCGCTCGCAGTCGTGTGGATCGGCTACAACCTCGCACGCTGGGGGACGTGGTACGACATCGGCTACAGCACGTGGTACCACCAAGACCAAGCCGGTATGCCAACCGGCTCGCCGTTCCGGTTGCTGTATCTGCCTTACGAATTGTGGTCGTTCTTCGTGCAAACCCCACAGCGCCTTCCGAGCTTTCCCTGGCTCAATCCAACTTTCAGTGGGGTCGCGCTTACCTGGACATCGCCGGCCCTCGTCGTCGCGCTTCTCGCGCGCAAACCAACGAACTGGGTGATCGCGATGTGGGCCGCAACGCTCTTGTGTGCAGCGCCAAACTTTCTCTACTACGTCAACGGGTTTGCACAGTTCGGCATGCGTCACGCGCTCGACTTCGAGCCGTTTCTCGTTGCCTTGATGTTTTTGGGATGCAAAGAGCGCCTGCCCGTATGGGGCAAGGCGCTCATCGTCTACTCGTGCGTCGTCGGGCTGTGGGGCGTCTGGTTTTGGAATGCCTTTATTCGTACGACCTGAGTTTTAGCTGCGCGCGTACACCATCGGGACGCCGCCGATGTTCGGTCGTTTGCCATGCGGCGGTACGGGTTGGGGCGGCTCCACCGCATTGGTAAGCGGAAGGTAGCGGCACGCGAGCGCCCATGCGACGTAATCGTTGTAGGCTTCGCACTCACCCTGGACCGTGAAGATCTTCGCGATCCAGAGCGGCACGCTGATGAATAAGCCGACGCCGGTGAAGAACGCGACCGTCATCCAAAGCCCGCGCCGCCAATCGCCGATGTAGTACGCCTCGCCGCCAAAGAGGCCGAAGAAGATCGTCAGCACGAGTGCAACGACGGAATCCTTGGCGTAGCGATCGTACTCGTAAGCGTACACGCCCTGCGCCTCAGGGCGAACGTAGGCGAGCAGCATTTGGGCGTACGGCGTCATGATGGAACTCCTCCACCCCTCTTTACGCGCCACGCCGGCCGGTGTTTCAGGCCAGGGAGGCATAGGCCGGCGCCAGCTGTTCGGGGCGGCGTACCGGCGCCGCGCACGCCGTGTTCAGGCAGAGATACGCCGCGGGCTGCCCTTGAGCGTCGCTCGAGACGGCGACAAACGGCGAAGGCAGTTGGCGGGCAGCCCGGCGCAATTCATACTCGGCAGCCACCGGCCCGGTCACACGCACCGTGACCTCCGGCGCGATATAACGCGCGAGCGCCCGTGCGTAGGCGGCCGAGAACGACCCTGCCCGGGCGAAGGTCTTGGCGTAGAGCCGCAACGTGCCCGCGGCGATCTCGCGATCGCGCGTCTCGTGCAACAACGCACTCAAGCGCAAAAAGTTCTCGGCCATGACACCGTTGTCGGTGATCGGGCGATCCGCGATCTCGAGACGGCCGAGTGTATCGCGATCCGCGCGATCGTAGAATCCGCCGTCGGGTGCGCCGAACGCGGCGAGTGTCGCGTCGGCATGTGCGCGCGCGCGTTCGAGCATTCGCGCTTCTCCGCTGATCTCGTACGCATCGAGTAGCGCGCGTACGTACGCGGCCTGATCGGCGAGCAATCCACGTATTCGAGGCGGTTCGCCCGGTGCGAGCACGTGATAGAGCAAACCGTCTTCGTCGCGCAACCCTTCGTGCATCGCGTCGAGCGTCTCGAGTGATTCGGCGATAAGCGAACGATCGTCGAGCGCGATACCGCACCACGCGAATGCGCCGGCGAGCCCCGCGGTCCAATTCGAATACGAACGCCGATCGACAAACGGCGCGTCACGTTGCGCGCGCTCCTCGCGCGGCAGCGCGTAGTACTCTTCATCGGCGTCTTGGCTGCCCGCAAAGAATCCAGTCTGCGGATCGCGCAGCACCGCGCGCACGTACGCGATCGTGCGCTCGAGATCTTTGCGCACAGCTTCGCTTGGCGCCCACAGTTCGAGTTGCGCGAGCACGCGGAGCAGCCCCGCGTGATCTTCCGCCATCTTCTCGAAGTGCGGAATCGTCCAGTCGCGGGTGGTCGAATAGCGAAAGAATCCGCCTTCGACCGCGTCGTACATGCCGCCGTGCGCCATCGCGCGCATCGTGCGCGCCACAATCTCATAGAACCGCGTGTTGCCGGTCAACCGCCAATAGGCGAGCAGAAATTCGTACAATTCGGGCTGCGGGAATTTCGGCGCGTCACCGAAGCCGCCGAACTCTTCGTCGTAGTTCGCGCGCAGCGCGGTCGCATATTCGTCGATAGGCGCCTGTAAGAGCGCGTCAGCGTCCGCAATATCGTAATTCGGTCGCGCGGAACGGATCTCGCGCTCCTTCTCGGCGATCTCGCTTTTGCGTTCGGCATAGAACTCGGCGACCTGGCCGAGCGCGCGTTCCATGTCTTGCGGCGGCAGGTACGTGGCGCCGGTGAGCAGCGTGCCGTCCGGCGTTAAGAACGCCGTTGTCGGCCATCCGCCCATGTTGTAGCGTGCATTGACGTCCGGACGCTCGTCGTTGTCGACACGGATCGGAACGTAACGCTCGTTGATCGTGTCGATCACGCCTTTATTCGAGTACGTCGTCTCGTCCATCACGTGACACCAGTGGCACCACACCGCCGAGATGGAAAGCAGGATCGGTTTATCTTGCGCGCGCGCGCGCTCGAACGTCTGCGCATCCCAGGGTTGCCAAGCGATCTCGGCCGCTCGGTTGGGACGGGGTGAGAAATGGAATTCAGTCATCACTTTCGGCGGCTCCGCGGAGGAACGAGGTCACGTAAATCACGGCAAAAAGCACGAACGCCGCACCGAGCCAAATCGTTGCAGCGCTGCGAGGCCACCACCGAGCGACGGCGAAAAACGCGGTGGCGAAGGCCAAGGCAGTGAGGGAATAGCGCCGATGCGCGCTTGGCGTCATACCATAGACTTCGCCGTCATAGAAGCCGCCCGCCGTCCGGCTGCGCGCCAGCGCCGCGAGGGCAAGGAGTATCGATGCGATCGCGCCGGCTACATCCCAGTTCATGGGTGCAATGATTCGACGGCGGGCGGCCGGAATCGGTCTGGCGGCAATCGTGATCGCCGCCGCGCTGATTGCGCTCGTCGCGCACGTCTTTGGGTACGGAAAGTAGCATGCCGGCAAAACCTGGATCGCTCGCGACCTACAATAAGAAGCGCGACTTCGGTGCGACGCCGGAGCCGGCCGGCAAAGCGGAGCGCGCGGGCAAACGCTTGCGCTTCGTCATCCAAAAGCATCGCGCGACGCGGCTGCATTACGATTTTCGTCTCGAGGCCGACGGCGCAATGCCGTCGTGGGCCGTGCCGAAAGGCCCGACGATGGTCCCGGGAGACCGGCGCCTCGCGATGCATGTTGAGGACCACCCGCTCGCCTATCGCACGTTCGAGGGCGTGATTCCCAAAGGCCAATACGGCGCGGGCGAAGTCATCATCTGGGACGAGGGTTGGTACGAGCTGGCCGAAGGGACCGATCCGGGAAAAGAGATTGCTCACGGCAAGATCAAATTTATTCTGCACGGCAAGAAACTGCATGGAGAGTTTACACTCGTCAAAATCAAGCCGAAGGAAGGCGAGAGCGGCGACCCGTGGTTGTTGATTAAGGACCACGACGGCAACGATCCGACCCACTACGATATCGACGACTACCCGAAGTCGGTCGTTAGCGGCAAAACGATCGAGGATATTGCAAAAGAAAAAAATCCCAAGACGTGGCAGTCGCGCGCGGTCGATCCACCAAAAAAAGTGCGCGCGCGGTCGGCCGCAAAGGCCGAGCCGCTGCCGAAGATTAGCGGCGTTGAACTGGCGACGCTTATCGAGGCGCCGTTCGATGACAACGACTGGCTGTTTGAAATCAAGTGGGACGGCTACCGCGCCATCGCCACGATCGACGCAAAGGCGAAGTTGACGCTAGTGTCGCGCAACGGTCTGAATCTGCTGGACCGTTTTCCCGGCATGGCGGATCTCGCGGAGGCGTTCGAAAGCGTGCCGATTATCGTCGATGGCGAGATCTGCAGTCTCGACTCGAAGGGACGCTCCGACTTTCAGCGCTTGCAAGACTCCGCGGAGAGCGGCCATCCGCTCACCTACGTCGCGTTCGACGTGCTCTATGCTGACGGGCGCGACCAACGGAAGGAACCGCTCGAAGCGCGCAAGGCGCTGCTTGAAAGGCTCATCGGCAACGATGAGCTCGTGCTGTATTCAAAGCATGTCGTCGGCAAGGGCAAAGCCCTTTTTGCGCAGGCAAAACGCAACCATCTGGAAGGGATCATCGGCAAAAAGCGCACGTCCACCTATGTCGGACGGCGCACGCGCGATTGGGTAAAAATTAAAGCGCAGCTCGAGCAAGAGTTTGTCATCGGCGGATGGACCGACCCACGCGGAAGCCGCAAAGGCTTCGGCTCGTTGCTGCTGGGTGCCTACGACGGCAAAGGTCTGCGCTTCGTCGGCAATGTGGGAACGGGATTTTCGGTCAAACGCATCACCGAGATCATGAAGGCGCTCAAACCATTAGCTCGTGAGAAGTCACCCTTCGTCAACGAAGTGATCGCGAACTCGGGCGTTCACTACGTCAAGCCGCAGCTCATCGCCGAGGTCCGATTTACCGAGTGGACGCGCGATCGCATCCTGCGTCAGCCGGCGTTTCTCGGACTACGCGAAGACAAAGATCCCAAAGACGTCAAAATCGAGTTACCGGAAGACGGAAAGCCGGCTTGATGGCAAGCGCGCAACGTACAGCCCTGACGGTCGGTAAACAGCAGCTCTCGCTCTCGAATCTGGACAAGGTGCTTTTTCCGCGCGATGGTTACACCAAAGGCGACTTGATCGACTACTACCGCAGCGTGGCGCAGTGGCTGCTCCCACATTTGCGCGATTGTCCGCTTACGCTGCAGCGCTACCCCGACGGTATCGACAAGCAATCGTTCTTCGAAAAGCATCTGCCCAAGGGTCTTCCGGATTGGGTTGCCCGCACGACGCTCACGAGCCCCGAAGGGCAGCGGGCGAAGACGACCTACATGCTCTGCAACGACGAAGCGACGCTCACGTATGTTGCGAATCTCGCCTCGATCGTGCTGCACGTCTGGACGTCGCGCGTCGGGACGATCGAGCAACCGGACTACATCTTCTTCGACCTCGATCCCGGCGAGCGGTGTACGATCAAGGCGCTCGCCTCGGTCGCACTCGACGTGCGCGATCAGCTCGCGTCGATCGGTTTGACGACGCTCGTGAAGACTTCAGGCGGTATGGGATTGCACGTCGTGGTCCCGCTCGCGGACGGGTACACGTACGATACGGCGAAGATGTTCGCCGAACTCGTTGCGACGCGGCTTGCGCACGAGGACAGCGAACGCATCTCGGTGCAGCGATCGCTCGCGAAGCGCGACCAAACCGCGGTGTACTTCGACTATCTGCAGGTTGGACGGGGCAAGACCATCGTCAGCGCGTACTCGGTGCGCGCGCGCGACGGTGCGCCCGTCTCAACGCCGCTGCGCTGGGAAGAGGTCGAGGCGCTCGCACGCAAACGCAGCGGCGTCCCGGCTGAGGTCCTCGCGGCATACAATCTCAAGACGACGCCGAAACGCCTCGAGCGCGAAGGCGACCTCTGGGCCGGGAAGGCGTGGAAAAAGCAGCGATTGGAACCGGCCATTACCAAGGCACAGAAGGCCTGGTCGTGAGGCACAGGTAGTGTTTCTCGACAACCTCGGACCACCAGATATCGTGGCGTGTACGGCGCTTGCCCGGGTCGGGTAGACTCAAAAGGCTATGGCTCACGCAATTTGGTCCGGCGCAATCAATTTTGGTCTGGTTACCATCCCCGTCAAACTTTTCACCGCGGTTCGTACCGACGAGCTCTCGTTCAACATGCTGCACGCGAAGGATGAGGGACGAATCAAGTACGAGCGCATTTGCTCGGTCGACGGCAAGCCGGTGCCGTGGGATGAAATCGTCAAAGGCTACGAATACGAGAAGGGCGAGTACGTCGTCCTAACCGACGAGGATTTCAAGAAGGTCAATCCGGAGGCAACGCAATCGGTAGACATTCTGGAGTTCGTCGATCTCGACACGATCAACCCGATGTTCTTCGACAAACCGTATTATCTCGAGCCGAGTAAACAGGGAAAGCACGCCTACGCGCTCTTGCGTCAAGCCTTGACCGAATCAAACAAGGTCGCGGTCGCGCGCGTCGTCGTGCGCACGAAGGAATACATCGCGGCGGTCAAACCGATCGGTGATGCGCTCGTGCTCGAATTGATGCACTGGGCCAACGAGATCGTGCCGTCGTCGACGCTCGAGCTTCCGGAGAAAGAAAAGCTGCCGGAAGGCGAGATGAAGATGGCGCGGATGTTGATCGACACGATGACGGTTGAGACGTTTGAACCGGAGAAGTTCAAAAATAAGTATCACGACGAGCTACTCGCCATGATCGAAGCACGCGCGCAAGGCAAGGAATTGCCGAAGGCCAAGAAGGTCGCGGCGCCGCGTTCGAAGGTCGTCAATCTCATGGATGTGCTGGCGCAATCGCTCGAGGAGAGCAAGAAGCGTCGCGCGTCGAGCAATGGGCGCACACCGTCAAACGAAAAACCGGAGAAAAAGCCCACGACGGGTCGCCGCAAGAAATCTGCGGCGTAGCCGCCTAACTTCCGCCGAACATATCTTTCAAAATAGAACCCGCAATGCCGCCGGCGATACCACCGCCGACGGCAGCTTGCGTCGTGCCCGCCGCGTCCTTGCCGAGATACGGCATCAACGCGTGGGCGAGATTCGGCATCGTCAGCGTTTGCAGCCAGACTTTGCCGGGCCCGGTGAGGCGCGCGATGAAAATCCCGTCGCCGCCGAAGATCGCGTTGGCGAAGCCGCGCATGAACGTCATGTCGAAGTTCACGCGCGCATCGAACATCCCGATATGGCCGGGGTGAACTTGAATCGTCTCGTTCGGCTGCAGATCGTAGGTAATGATCTCGCCGCCGAGTTCGACCCATGCGCTGCACGTGCCGGAAAGCTTCTGTAGTACGAAGCCGTTGCCGCCGAAGAGCCCTGCACCGAGTGACTGCTGCATGCCCAGCGTGAGATTGAGGCCTTCGGTTGCACAGAGAAACCCGTGCCGGTGAATCATGTACTCTTGGCCCGGTGTGACGTCGACTTGCAGAATCTCGCCCGGCACCTTAGCCGCAAAGCCGATCAGCCCGTTGCCGTTGCTGACGCTATATTCCGTCATGAAGATGCCGCCGCCCGAGAGCGCGCGCCCGAGCACACCCCACACGCTTTTCGCGCCCGCGGTCATCGGCGTCGTGTTGAGCATTACGTTGCTCGTCATCCACGCGAACTCGCCGGGCTCGGCAACGATCTTGTCGCCCGGTTCGAGACCGATTTCCAAAACGGGAAGGGTCGTACCGGTAATCTTCGATTTCATGTCGTGGCCTCCACTTCAACAATCGTTTCTTCTTCTTCGACTTTGGCGAGAACGGGGGTTGCGTTCAGCATGTTTCGGATGCCCACTATTAGGCCGACAACGGCCCAGACGAGCGATTCGATTCCGGCGAACGACGATCCGTAGCCGGCCAACAGTCCAGTCGAAATCGGCGGCGCGATGATGCCGGAGAGCGAGTCGAGCGACGAGCTGACGCCGAGCACCGTGCCTTGATCGCGCTCGGTCGCGGCGTTCGAGATCATCGCAGTGATGCCGTTGTTGGCATACGCGCTCCCGAGCGCAAAGAGGACCATTACTCCGACGAAGCCGAGCGAGTTGTGTACGAACGGCGTACACGCCAGACCAACCACGAGTAATGCGAGCCCGAGGATCGACATCACGCGGTCGCCCAGGGCATTCGACGCTTTGCCGACGCCGAAGCCATTGATCAGCACGTTGACGATCGCGAATGCTGAGAAATAGTTCGCGGTTTCAACCAGCCCGAAGTGGAGCTGGCCGGCGAGATAGAGCGCAATGACCGAGTACCAGCCGTACAGGCACAGCGAGAGCGCGAACTTCTGCAGGAGCAGCGGACGGAAGCGGGGACTGGCGAAGGTCGCGGCGATCTCGCGCGTTCCCACGTGCGCCTGTTCTTCTTCCTGCTTCGAGCGAGACTCGGGCAATAGCACGATCGTAAGGACCAACGTTAGGAGCTGCAGTGCCGATGCTGCGAGAAACGGCGCGGCAAAATTGTGGTGGTAGTACTGATAGAGCAGGCCACCGCCAACCGGTCCGAAAGCCATGCCTGCGGCGAACGTCGCGCTAATCAGGCCAAACGCGCGCGCACGGTCTTTGCCGTCAACGAGATCCGCGACGTAGGCCTGCGTGACCCCGATGTTTCCGCCGGAGACGCCCTCGACGATGCGCGCGATAAAGACCCAAAGAATGGTCGGCGCAAAGGCGAGCATTGCCCAACCAATCGTGGCGCCGATCTGGCTGATTATCAGCACGCGTTTGCGTCCGATCCGATCGGAAACGTTGCCCCAGATCGGCCCCGAAACCAGCTGGCAGAATGAAAACGTCGAGAGTAAGATGCCGACGACGATTGCGCTCAATCCGAAATGCAGCACAAGGTACGGCAGCACCGGCAGCATCATGCTGAAGCCGATGATGTCGACAAACGTGATGCCGAGGATCGGTATGAGCTTTTGGATCATAGTGGCGATTCGACGGGAAGAATGATGGGGTCCAAACGTTCGCCTTTGCGCAAAACGTCGAGCTTATACGGGCGGCGTAGGTCGATTGATGTCAAACGCTTGTGGAGATCGTCGACGCCGTATATCCGCTCGCCTTCGATTGCCAGCAGCACATCCCCCGCGTGCAAGCGCGCAGTGTCAGCCGGACTACCCGGCTCTACAGAGTCGACGAGCACGCCGCGTCGATCGCTCAACGTAAAGCGCCGCGCAGCGGCTGCCGAAAGCGTGACATCCTGACCGGCGATACCAAAATATCCGCGTCGCACCTTGCCGTCACGTATCAGCAAGCCGGCGATATGTTTCGCGGTATTGATGGCAATTGCGAAGCACAATCCTTGCCCGGGTAAGATTGCGGTGTTCACGCCGATAACTTCGCCCGTCGAGGTGACGAGTGGCCCACCGGAATTTCCGGGATTGAGCGCTGCGTCGGTTTGAATGATGTTGTCCATCAGCCGGCCCGATTGCGAGCGCAACGAGCGACCGAGGGCACTTACGACGCCGGCCGTGACGGTGTACGCGAGTCCGAGCGGATTACCGACGGCCACGACGAGTTGTCCGGGACGCAATTGCGATGAATCGCCGAGCGCAGCGGATACAAGATCGGGCGCGTCGACGCGCAACACCGCAAGATCGCTGTGCGGATCGTCACCGATGAGGCGCGCCGGAAACTCGCGGCCGTCGAGCAGCGCAACCGAAATGCGATCGGCGTCGGCCGCGACGTGACTATTGGTGAGAATGAAGCCATCGGGTGTGAAGACAAAGCCCGAGCCGTTGCCGCCGTGACGGCCGGCGTGGACTTCGATCGCAACGACCGAAGGGCTGACGCGCTCGGCTGCGGTGGTTACCGCTTCGGAATATGGGTCGAGGGTCGTGGGGTCCGACAGAGGTCTGAGGAGCGGCATATGCTCATCCGCTAACCCCGAGGACAATCCCCCGGTTTCACGAACGAAGGCGAGCCGCAATGTGCATTCGCAGGATGCCGATGCTGTTGCCGAACCAGGATGGCGGCGCTGCGAAGCAGCGTGGCGACAAGCTCAGGTGGCGGAATTGGTAGACGCACCGGCTTCAGGTGCCGGCGGTGGCAACATCGTGGGGGTTCGAGTCCCTTCCTGAGCACCAATTGACCAATTGATCAAGGCCGGAGTCTTGGGGGTCGTGTGAGCGGTTATAACGTCCTCGTCTTTGGCGCATCGTACGGCTCGCTATTGGGCGCGAAATTGGCGCTTGCCGGGCAGGACGTTACCCTCGTGTGTCTGCCGGCGGAAGTCGAAGCGATCAATCGCGACGGCGTGCTTGTCAGGCTCCCCGTCAAAGGCCGCGAGCAACTCGTCGAGATTAACTCCGGCAACGCATCCGGGACGCTTCGCGCTGCCGGCCCAAGCGATGTCGACCCGAGCAAGTACGATCTTGTCGTGCTGGCGATGCAAGAGCCGCAGTACGGCTCGCCGGGCGTGCGCGAGCTTTTGGATGCAACCGCTAAAGCCGGTGTTGCATGCATGGCGATCATGAACATGCCCCCGCTGCCGTACTTCAAGCGCGTACCCGGCGTCGATGTCAGCGCGCTCGAACGCTGTTATACCGATCCAAGCGTGTGGCAAAACTTCGATCCGGCCAACGTCACCGTGTGCAGCCCGGATCCCCAAGCGTTCCGTCCACCCGACGAACCGGTCAACGTACTACAAGTAACGTTGCCGACAAATTTCAAAGCGTCGCGATTCGAATCCGACGCGCGCACGCAGATGCTGCGCGACCTCGAGGCTGCCGTGGATGCCGGCGGCCTTCCGGTAAAGCTAAAGATCTACGATTCGATCTACGTGCCGATGGCGAAGTGGGCGATGCTGATAACCGGCAATTATCGCTGCGTTCAAAAGGGCGACGTGCGCTCGATCCGGGATGCCGTCTACAGCGATTTGGACGCGTCGCGTGCCATCTACGACTGGGTGTCCGATGTTTGCGTGAAGTTGGGCGCGTCGCGCGACGATCTCGTGCCCTTCGAGAAATACGCAAAGGCCGCGGATATTCTCGTGAAGCCATCTTCCGCCGCGCGCGCGCTTTACGCCGGGGCAAAGAACATCGAGCGCGTCGATCGTCTCGTGCAGTCGCTGGCGGCGCAGAAGGGCATGCACTCGGAGGTCGTCGATCAAATCGTTGCGCTCGTTGACGCTCGCCTCGCGCGCAACCGGGAAGAATCCGCGCGCGTTTAAAGCCAACGAAACGCGTGCATGACAAACGGCTTCGCAGCGTGTTCGATGCAGTCGCCGTGGGCGACGATGAGCTTATCGAAATCCCACGCGAGCATCGCGCGCAACGAACGGCGTGCGCGCGCTCTTTGGAGGAACGTCAAGCGGATGTCGAGCGGGACACCGCCGCCCTGGACGCCGGCGAGACGCGTCATGGCATTGAGCCACGGGCGATGCGGTCGTGACGGATAGTTTTGCACAAAATCGGTCATGATCAACGTGCGCGAGCGCGTATGAAAGAACTCAGCCTCGGCGATGAAGAGATTGCCTTCGAAGAGCAGCACGTCGAGCTGGCCGGCCCAAGCGGGCGGCGTCGTCCTTAGATCGCGGGGCTCCCAGACCAGCGCATCCGGGAAGTGCTTCTTCCATGCGGCCAGCCGCCACACGTGCAGCGGCGTCGGCGCAACCAGATGGCGTATCGGGCCCAGCTGCGCAACGTGCGCCATCTCCGGCGGTGATGCTTCGATCGGCGAATTGATCCACAACGAACCGTCGCCGAGCTTGACCACGATCATGCGCGTCGGCAGTTTTATCGGACCGAATGCGGCCACATCCGGACCGTCGGCCGTCCAGATGTCCGGACCGAATGCAGCGAGATTCACGCCCCGGGCGTGACCGCCGCCGACGGTGACGGAGCCGGCGATTGCGCCGGCGCGTAGATCACATCGGCTTCGACCGCGTCGGCCCGCGTGTCGGGCGGCTGAAGCGTAAACTCGATAGCCATCGCTTCGTGTTCCCATGCCGGCTGATACGTCGCGGCCTTTTCCGCGGAAAACACCCACGAGCCGTCGGCGCCCGGCGTTCCCGAGCTAAACGTGATGCCGGTGTGTTCGAGCGTGACGGTGTTGACGTACTTAAGACCGGTACCACGCAACACGAGGACGCCCTTGGGCAAATAGGCGATCGCGCTGGTGATGGTTGGGAGCGCCGGAAGAACCGAAAATGCAATCGGTGCGGTGTCGATACCGCCGGCCTCTTGCACGACGGATGCGCCGGTCGCGCCGAGCGCGTCCGACGTATCAAGGGTTGCCGTCACCGTATCTCTGGTGCGTTCGAGTTTGGTCACGGGTACGCTGTGTCCAAGTCCATCGCGAACGGCGATCGATTCGACGCAACTTCCCTGGTCCGCTTTGCCGTCGCTAAATGTCAGTGTTGACGACGTATTGCCTGACACAACGGTGTTGCTCGCGGCCTGGAGGGACCACTTCGCAGCAAGCGGTTTGACCAGCGCGAACGGTGCGGTGTGGAAAGCATCAAAGCCCCACTCGCTAGAAACCGTTGCCGTCGCGTTTTGCGTGACTTGCGCGAACTGCGCGGCCGTAAGCTCGGCACGATAACCGAGCACCGGATCGTAGGTGGCCGGCAGATCGAACGAAACCGCACCGGCCTTCAGCGTCACCACGTGCGAACGAAAATACACCGGCAAGCCCGAGAAAGACACTGCCAACGATACGGACCGGGTCGCAAGACATACCGGGAGCTGTGGTACGGCACCGTACGAGACGGTCTTCGGGGTCGTCGCGGGCGAGCCAACCGTGAAATAGACGATCGTCGACGGCTTCGCCGCCGTTGCATCGTATTGCAAGCGCTGCGCCACGTACACATTGGTGGTGGTCGAGCCCGGCTTAATCACGCCTGGAACAAACGTGTAATGCGCGCTGACGCGTCGCTTTGCGAGAAGCGCGTAAAGCGTACCAATGAGCATACCGTAGGTTGCGGTGCCGATTGGAAGCTCGTTTCCCACGACCGCTCCTACGCCAACCGCCGGGGTCTTGCCGTAGCCGGCAGCGACCGCGTTTGCCGCGCACGCGTATTGCGTGCTTTGCGCAACCGCCGTGGTGAAACAACCCGAATCGCCTAAGTCCGATCCGAATAGTGATTGGGTCGCAGCCGCGACGCGGGCGCGGCCGTCGGGCACCTCGTTTGGCTGAATAGCTGCCATCGACGTGAGGAACGCATCCAGGGTCGATGCTTTCGCCTGCGCACTCGCCGAAAGCTCGGCCGCTTTGAGGAGCAGCGCGCGATTCGAGATGTCGGTAATCGCGGCGCGCGCATCGGGCAAACCGCGCCCATACCGGCTCCCGTCCTCGGGCACGAGGAAGATGATCGGCGTGGTATCCGGCTGCACCGTGAACGTCCACATTTTTCCGGCCGCAGCGCGGCTCAGGTCGGCGTCTGCAATTGCGAAGGTCGGCGGATGCTGAAGATAATCGCTATACATGTTTGCAACGACCAGATGCCATCGCGGCGAGCGGCTGAACTGCACCCCCTTCGGAAACGAAAGTTCGACGATGTCGCCGCGTTCCAGCGAAGGCACTTGCGTCGCCGGAAGTGTCGCACCGCTTCGCGCGACGCTCACGTTGACGCTCGCGCCTAAGATGTCGAATGCCGAGGTCTGCTTTGCCGCCGGTTCTGCCGCGCCGAGGAGCAACGCGCAGGCGAGTGTACCGGCGATGATACGCTGCATGCAAATTTCTTTGCTACACGCGACCGCGCGCCTTCCGCGACAATGACTCTCGTCATTGCGGGAGCACGAAGGTGCCGCTTGGTCCGAGAGAGATGTATCACTCAGAATGCGCTCAGCGGGAGGGGAACATGAGAGGCATTTTCGGGATTCTGATGGCGACGGTGCTCTTGGGCGCGACGACCGTCGTGCCGACGACCCGTGACGGCAGTAAGGACTTCGACTTCCTCGTTGGCACGTGGAAGACGCACTACCGTCTGCTTAAAACACGCTTGGCGAATTCGCACGATTGGTATGATTGCTACGGTACGTCGAAAGTGACGCAGTTTTGGGGAAGCAATGGCGAGCTCGAAGACGGCGACCTGAAGTGCCCGGGAAGCCATATCATCGGCATGACGGTGCGCTTGTACAACCCGCAGACCCATCAATGGTCGCTATGGTGGGGGACTGAAAAGCGCGGGATCGTGCCGCCTGCGCAGGTCGGACACTTTGAGAACGGCGTCGGCGACTTTTACGCGCCGGACAAGCACAACGGCAAGCCGATCATCGTACGCTTCCGGTGGACGCTCAAGAACGGCACTCCCTACTTTGCGCAAGCGTTCTCGCCCGATAACGGCAAGACGTGGGAAACCAACTGGACCACGGTTTACACACGCGTGCCGTAGGCGCATCTTCGTACGAAGCAAGGGTGTTGTCAAAGCAACATGGTTGTCCTTAAACGCTCGTATTATCCGATCGTGGTAGCTGCGATGACGTTCGTGGTCCTCGTCGCCGCGGCCGGGGTGCGTGCCGTGCCGACGATGTACGTCCGGCCGTTCGAGAACGAATTCGGGTGGAGCGACGGGGTCATCTCCAATGCACTCGCGCTACAGATCGCCTTGTACGGTCTGACCGGTCCCTTTGCTGCGGCCGCAATGGAACGCTATGGCGTACGCGCGACGATGGTTGGCGCACTCACGGTGCTCGCGGCGGCGATGGTCGCGCTTACGCGCGTCGATGCGGCATGGCAATTACTGCCGTGGGCCGGCCTGGCGGGTGTCGGCGTCGGCAGCCTGGCGCTCGCGCTCGGTGCGACGATTGCCAATCGCTGGTTTGTGACGCAGCGTGGTCTGGTGATCGGCGTCTTCAGCGCGGGCAATGCGACCGGCCAACTCGTCTTCCTTCCATTTTTCGGCTATCTGATCGAACATCAGGGCTGGCGCATCTCGGCGATCCTTCTTGCGCTCGTGGCGCTCACGCTCGTTCCGCTCGCATGGCTGTTTATGCGCGAACGCCCGATCGACGTGCAGATTCCGCCGTGGGGCGGCGACAAACTCGAGCCCGCTCCGACGATGCGGCGCAATCCGCTCGCCGAAGCCTTTGCCGCGCTCAACGGCGCGTCGCGCTCGCGCACGTTCTGGCTGCTCGGAGGCGCCTTCTTCATCTGTGGCGCGAGCACCAACGGGCTGATCGGCACGCATCTGGTGCCGGCGTGCGGCGATCATGGTATTCCCGAAACGGGCGCGGCCGGGTTGCTGGCGGCGATGGGCATCTTCGATCTTATCGGCACGACGGCATCGGGGTGGCTCTCGGATCGCTTCGACTCGCGTTGGCTGCTCTTTTGGTATTACGGCTTGCGCGGACTCTCGTTGCTGTTCTTGCCCTACGCATTCGGCCTCGCGGTCATTGGATTGCCGGCGTTTGCAATTTTTTACGGGTTGGATTGGATCGCGACGGTGCCACCGACGCTCAAACTTACGACGGCGGCGTTTGGACGCGAGCGTGCAGCGGTAGTCTTCGGGTGGATTGCTGCGGCGCATCAACTTGGCGCGGGAATGGCGGCGCTCGGCGCCGGGTGGACGCGCACGCTCTTGGGAAGCTACGATCAAGCGTTTATTGCGGCCGGTATTCTCTGTCTGGTCGCCAGCGGAATCGTACTCGCCATCGCGCGCCGCCCCCGCGTGGAGCCGGCTTTCGCGTGAAGCAGGCCGCGCTCGCGATGGCGGCCGTCCTCGCGAGCTTCGGCATCATGTACCTCCTGTGCACGCGCGCGGGCGTCAATGCGTCGCCGGCGATTCTCGCCGCGGCACTCGCGGTTGGGCTCGCGCGCAAACCCGAGCAGCTTGAAGCGCGCGCGATCCTTGCGCGTTTTCTAATGCTCCCGCTCATCGGCCTCGCCGCGGCAGCGGTAGGGCTCGCGTTTCGCGCGTTGCCGCCGCTCGGTGCTGTCCTCTTCTGCGTGGGCATCGCGCTCTCGGTCTATCTGCGTAATTTCGGCGAACGTGCGAGCGCGCTCGGCCGCACGATTGCGCTTCCGTTTATCACGATGCTGGTCGTGCCGGTCCAGGTCAACAGCGCTGCGCATCCGGGTCTCGGCGCGTTGCTCGTGCTCGCGGCCGGCGCGAGTGCCTTCATGTGCACGGCGGTGATCCAGTGGTTCGCCTGACGCCGGCGACGCGCATGGCGTTACAAATGCTGGTTGCGCTCGCACTCGCGTTTGCAATCGGTATGCCGCTCTTTCGCGAGCATTGGTCGTGGGTTGTGCTCACCGCGTTCATCGTGTGCAGCGGGGCAATCGGGCGCGGCGACGCGATCTACAAGGCCATCCAGCGTTTCGGCGGCGCCGTTGGTGGAACGCTGGTTGCGGCGCTTTTCGCGCGAATCGCTTTGCCTTCGGGAACCGGGAGCGCGGCGCTCATATTCGTCGTGCTGTTCATCGGCATCTGGCTGCGTGAGATCAACTATGCCTACTGGGCTGCTTGTGCGACGCTGATTTTCGCGCTCTTGCAAGGGTCGCAGGGTGCCGATCCGTTGCCGCTTTTTGTGGTTCGTGTGATCGCGATCGTCGCTGGTGCGCTGTGCGCGATCGCTGCCACGTGGTTCGTCTTCCCGATTCGTACGGAACTCGTCGTGCGGCGCCGTGTCGCCGACGCACGGGACGCGCTACGCGCGGGCGCACGTGTGCGCGACTTGCATGCTCATCTGGCGCAGCTCGATCGCGTCGCACCGCCGGTACGGCTGCATCGCAGGGTTTTTGGCGAACCGAAGGACGGAAAGCATCCAGCTACCCTCATCGACCTGATGCAGGGTCATTTGCGCGCGGCAATCGAACGAGCCAGGGTGCGCGTCTTCATTTCCGTCGCCGTCTCGCTGGACGGCTACATCGACGACCGCTCGCCGCAGCGTCTGATCCTCTCGAGCCCCGAGGATCTTGCGGATATGCGCGCGGCGCGCGAGCGGTGCGACGCGATACTGATAGGCGCGGAAACCGTGCGACGCGATAATCCGTCTCTGCGCGCGAAAAATGCTGCGCGTGTTACGGTCACGCGCTCGGGTGAGCTCGATCCGAATCTCCACTTCTTCGATGGTAGCATGCGCACGATCGTCTTGACGGCAGCGGAGCGCGTCGATGTCTTGCGGGCGCGGCTGGGCGATCGCGCGGAGATCGTCGCGATCGAGAACTTCGAACCGGCATCGTATGTCGGCGCGTTGCAAGACTGCGGGGTGCGTTCGCTGTTCGTCGAGGGTGGCACGCGCATTCTCAGCGCTTTTCTTGCGAGCGGTACGTTCGATCGCTTGCGTGTCGCGATCGCACCATTTTTTGTCGGCGACGGCGATGCTCCACGCATGGTGCACGCGACGCGCTTTCTCAACGACGCGCGCCACCGGTTGGTTCTCGCGGACGTACGCAAACTCGGCGACGTTGCTGTGCTCGATTACGAGCACCCGCAGGCGTGATCGCGCGCGACGACGAGCGACTGCTGCGCGCCGCGATCGAACTTTCGCGCAATGCGCCGCCGTCGCAAGAGGCATTCTCCGTGGGCTCGGTGATCGCCGCGCCGGACGGCACGGTACTGGCAACCGGCTACAGCCGCGAGCGTGGCGCGCGTTCGCACGCCGAACAGGTCGCGCTCGAAAAAGCCGCGGAGCTGCGGCTCGACCTGCGCGATGCAACGTTGTACACGTCGCTCGAGCCGTGCAGCGTGCGTAAGTCGGACCCACGGGCGTGCGCGGGTCGCATTTTGGATGCGGGCATTCATCGTGTCGTCTTCGCCCTGCGTGAACCGTCGACGTTCGTACAGGGGCACGGCGCCGACGTTTTGACCGATGCGGGTGTCGAGGTCATCGAGCTGCCTGCCGACGCACCGCTGGTTGCGCGAATCAACGCGCATCTGCACATGTAATCTACGTGAGGTAGCGGATGAAGTATCGGGCGCTCGGGCATTCCGGCCTGCGACTTTCGGTCATCGGGGTGGGTTCGTGGCTGACCTTCGGCGGCAACGTCGATCGCGACACGGCGCGTGCGTGCATTCGCCAGGCCTGGGATGCGGGTGTGAACTTTATCGATACCGCCAACGTGTATGCGCACGGCGGCGCCGAGGAAGTCCTCGGGGAGATACTGCGCGAGTTCAACCGCGATGCGTTAGTGCTCGCGACAAAGGTCTATTTTCCGGTGGGACCGAGCGTCAACGAGCGCGGTCTCTCCCGCAAGCATATTCGCGATCAGGTGCATCACTCGTTGCGGCGGCTCGGCGTTGAATACATCGACCTCTACCAATGCCATCGCTATGACGTAACGACGCCGATTGAAGAGACCTGCGAGATGATGAACGATTTGGTGCGTGCGGGCACCGTGTTGTACTGGGGCACGTCGGAGTGGAACGCCGACCAGATTGCCGCAGCGGTAACCCTCTGTCGCGCAAGCGGGTGGGCCGTGCCGGTCAGCAATCAGCCGCAATACAGCGCGTTGTGGCGGCGCATTGAAGACCGCGTCTTACCGGTCTGTGAAGAGTACGGGATCGGCAACGTCGTCTGGTCACCGCTCGCGATGGGGATTCTCACCGGAAAGTATACGGACGTCGCACATCCGCCCGCCGGCACACGCGCCGCCGGCCCAAGTCGCGACATGATGGCGGAGTATTTTACGCAGCGCATACTCGACGCGGTCCAACAACTGCAACCGCTCGCCGCTCAAGCCGGAATGAGCATGTCACAAATGGCGCTTGCCTGGGTGCTCCGCGAGCGTGCGGTCACGAGCGCGATCGTCGGAGCTACGAATCTCAGGCATATCTCAGATAATGTTGTTGCCGGTGATATCGAGCTTGCGGCGGACCTGGCCGACCGTATCAATACGATTCTTGCACCGGTATTGCCGCATGAGCCATATCTCGCTTGAGCGAAACCTTACACCATGCGGGGTCGTACACGAGGGCAGACGAGTCCCCCCGCCATAGGAAACAAAGAGCATGAGCATCTATGAGTTCGGAACGTTCCGGCTCGACGTTGAACGCCTGCTGCTGTTTCACCGCAGTGAGGCCGTTCCGCTGGGTCCTAAAGTCGTGGAGACCTTGCTTGCCTTGGTCGAGCACCCAGGCGAGGTACTGCCGAAGAACGCGTTGATCGAGCGGATCTGGCCCGAGGGATACGTCGAGGAGGCGAATCTCGCGCAAAATATCTACGTTTTGCGCAAGACGTTGCGTGCGCTCGCGTCGCTCGATGCGATCGAGACCGTGCCGCGTCGCGGATATCGCTTTAGCTTACCGGTTCGCCAAGCCGAACGTGCCCCGGCTGTCGTCGCGCCGCTGCGCCGTTCGCGCTGGGCGGCCGCGATAGCCGGTGTTGCCACCTTCGCCGTGTTGTGCAGTGTCGTGCTCGTGACGTTCGCCGCCACGCATCGCAGCAGCGGCGCCGGTCTCTCATCCGACGGTGCGCGTCTCTACGAGATCGGCCGCTATTATTGGAACTTGCGCACGCGCGCCGGTGTGGAACGCAGTCTCGACTACTTCGCGCAGGTGATTCGTACGGATCCGCGTGATGCGCGTGGCTACGCCGCACTGGCCGACGCGAACGCGATCATGGGCGACTATCAGTACGGTAGCCAAACGCCGCGCGTGTACTTTTCACGAGCGCGTAGCTACGCGCGACTCGCGTTGACGCTCGACCCCAATTCGGCTGAAGCGCACGCGGCGCTGGGTCTCATCGATATGGATGCGCGGCAACTTACCTCGGCGGTCACCGAATTGCAGCGCGCGATTGCGCTCGATCCGGCATATGGCCCCGCTCACGAATGGTATGGCGTTGCGCTCATGCAACAGGGGGACGTGCGCGCTGCGTTTGCGCAGTTGCAGATCGCCGGCGACCTCGACCCGCTCTCGGTGTCGACCAGCGCGTGGCTTGGCAACGCCGCATATCTCGACCGCCACTTCAACGAAGCAATCGCGTATTCGCGGCAGGCACTCGATCTCTCGCCGCAGCGACCCGACGCGCTGAGTACTCTCGGCGAAGCCTACGAAGCGGAAGGCAACTTTAGCCGCGCAATCGAGGCCTACAAGCAATACGCGATGGTCTGCGAAAGCGATTGCCCGGCCGAAAGCGCGGCGCTGCTCGCCCACGCGTATGCCGGCCAACATCGTATGCCGGCGGCGCGCGCGCAGCTTGCATTCGCAATGCTCCACGCACGCGACGTCAAAGCGACGGATCTGGCGGCCGCGGCCGCTGCGGTCGGCGACCGCGACGTTGCGCTCGCTCTTTTGCGCCGCATGCACGATCACATGGCGTGGATGTCGGTTGAGAACGACACGCGCTTCGACGTGCTGCGCGGCGACGCGGGCTTCCGCGAGCTCTCGCAGGCCACCTAGCGCGCGAGTGCGTGAAGGTGGGCGATCTTTTCGGCGCGCTCGCAGCGCGCCCACGGTTGGCGCGCTCGCTCGCAGCGCATCTGCGTGAGCTCGATGCAGGCACGGTTCCGCCACGCACGCGTGAACTCATAGCGCTGATGGTAGCCTGGCTCAATGCCTGCGATTACTGCACGTGCGTGCACGAAGAAATCGCGCGCGAGGTCGGCGTCGACCAGGAAACCCTTGCGACGCTGGGCGATTTTGCGCGCAGCCCGCTCTTCTCGCCGGCCGAGCGAGCCGCACTTAGCGCGACGGTCGCGCTCACGCGCGAGCCGCGGGCGCTGCCGCCGCCTCTCTGGGACGAATTACGCGCGCATTATGACGAGGGCACGTGCGTCGAGATCGTGGCGGCGATCGGCCTCAACAACTATCTGAGCCGCGTGGTCAATGCCCTGCGGCTTCAACCGCACGCGCCATAATCCGCTCGGCGCGAATCAGCCGCGTGCCGCTCCAACGGTCGTGGAGCATGAGTCGCGGCATAAATGGCGAGAGCAACATGATCCAGGGCCAGAGGAACAACGCGATCACGTAGCGCCAGAGCGAACGCAGCAGCCCGGGCGCCCGAAAGTCGGTGCGGACGACGCGCAAGCCGGTGATCATCATCCCGAACGATTGACCCGCGATTCCTACGAGCAACCACAGATAGAGTGCTGTGGCGAGCAGCGGACCGCTAAACGCGTACTTAACGATCGTGCCAACGATGTCGTTAAGCACGGAATGCGTCGCGAGCATGTTCATCTCTTTGTCGGAAAAAATGGCTCCGAGAGGCGAGTGACCGCCCGCGTCGACAAACACGAAGACAGCCGAAGCGACGAGCGCCGAGTCGATAAGGATCGCCCAGCCACGCCGCCATATCCCGGCACAATCGGCGCGCGTCACGCGTGCACTCACGGCGGTCGCCAACTTCGGTGGTTCTTCGGGGATGGCGCGGTCGACCCACGCGCGAGCGGCTTCGAATTCCGGCGTTCCCGCGAACGCGTGCAAATCGGCGATGCGCCGTGTTGCATACGGTTCGCCGCCCATCCACTCGCCGAGCCGCAGAACGCCGTCGCTTGCGATCTCGCGTCCCTGCTCGGTGAATTGCTCCAGGCTGATGTGACGCCCGAAGCTGTGAAAGCTTGCGATGATAATGGAGCGCGTTGCCGCGTCGAGCGAGCCGCAAATGAGCAGCCCGACCTTGTCGCACGTGTGGCTGCACGTGCGCAACCAGCCGCCGAAGATCAGCGAGATGATCGGGTTCTCATTGCCGTTGACACTGAGCAGCGAGAGAAACCGCGTATGGCCGGCCGCGATGTGCCCGAGTTCGCGCCCGACCGCAAAGGCAAGTTCGTCATCTTCGAAGTGTTCGACCCAGTGCGTCGAGAGTACGAGCGAATAGGGCTCGCCGAAGCCAAGCGCGGCTACCGGCACGTAGTTGTCCTCGCGCACGAAGATCAGTGGCATCGCGATGTCGAGCCGTGCGCACGCGCTCTTGACGATTTCGAAGACGCGCGGATACTGCGCTTCATGAATCATTACCGACGAGCCGATGAGCCGCCCGCGCGCGAGCGTGACGTACAGCATCGCGATGACGATAAAGAGCGCGACCGACGGAACCCCGACGTTTTCATGGATTGCAAGACCGATCAGCGTGGCGATCGGGAACGCGAAAAGCAGCGTCAGAACGAAGGCTAGGCGCTCTCGGCGGTCACGTATCGAGTCTGGGCCGGTGAAGAGTGGGCTTGCCATGCAGTGGCAATTTTGATCCCGTTGCCGCCGTTCCGCTTTACCTCGTACATTTCGTGATCGGCTGCCGCGAGCAGGGCACCCGGTGACGTGTATGCCCCCGGGTAGGTTGCGACACCGATGCTCGCGCTGGTCCGAATCTCGGCGTCATCGATGCGCAGCGGCTCATCGAAGCAGCGCAAGATTTTGGCGGCTGCGTCGGTTGCCGCCTCGTCGGTGAAAAGATCGTCGATCAGGACCACGAACTCGTCGCCGCCGATGCGCGCGACGGTGTCGGAGGCGCGCAGGTGACGGCTCAGACGATCGCCTACGGCAATCAACACGCGATCGCCGTAGGCATGCCCGCATGCATCGTTGATCGCCTTGAAATCGTCGAGGTCGATGAAGAGCACGGCGCAGCGCCGCCCATTGCGCTCGCAGCGCGCGAGCGACGCGCGCAGCCGCTCCTCGAGCGCGGAACGATTCGGCAGGTGGGTAAGCGCATCGCGCAGCGCGAGTTCAGACAGTTCTGCTTCGCGTTCCTTGAGATCGGTAATATCGAGGAGCGTCCCAATGCGCGCGACGGCGACGCCGCGCTCGTCGAACATGGTGCGCACGCGCTCGCGCACGGCGCGGACGCGCCCGCCTTGGCAAAGGATACGGTGATCGCAGGTGTAGCCGGGGTCATTGCGGGCTTCCGCGAGCGTGCGCGCGATCTGCTCGCGCTCGGCGGGATGATCGAATCCGCGGAGGTTGAGCTGCGTGGTTTCGTACGGGAGGCCGAGCAGATTCGCCAGACCTTCCGAGATCGCAAAGGCGCCGGTGCGCAGATCTTCGTGCCACGTGCCCAAGCCGGCAGCGCGCTCGGCGTGCGGGTATGCGGTTGCGAGCGAACTCGACGCCGGCGCGATCTCGACCGCGCGCCCGGTAACGCCCGCGACTGCGCCGCTCGGGTCGAGCAGCGGCTCGATCTCGAAGGCCAAATGCAAGCCACGAACCCTCGCCTCGAAGGCGAGGGTCTCCCCGGCGAGCGCCCATTGATGGGCGAGTACCGGGAAGGGGTCGTGGTCATCCCAGAGATCGCTCACGTGGAGAGCGGCCTGCTGTTGTCCGATCCCCGCGAAGCCGCGCAACCGAGCCGTAAGCGACGTGACCCGCAGTGTAGTATCGGTGTTCCAGATCAGCGCCTTCTCGCGCATGGTGATGAGCGTTCTCCCCGTGAGCGGTCCCTGAGTGACCTCATCCTAGCGCTCAGCGCGTCCCGGCATCATCCGGGGAAATACCCGGCCTCCAGATATCCGTACTGTCACGGTTCGGCCGAGGATCACGGATCGGCCGTCCGCCGGTCGACAGGCTGCGCACTGGGAAGACGCGGGGCGACCTCCTGTTGCCGGCGGGTACGTGGTCGCGCCTCTCGCCGTCCGGGCTTCGGCGCGACCCGAGTCTTCCTGCGTTGCGGAGCCCATTGACCGGCGGACGGGGGAAAAATTTTTGGGGAAGGGTATTGACGCGGCGTACCAATATGCTATTGTACTAGTGTACTAGTACGACAGCACAGTAGTACTAGCCCAAACAGGAGACAAGAGGAACATGACACGCTTTATCAATCACCCCGAAGACCTTCGCGAATCGCGCGTCTGCCAGCCGCAGCGCATGTCGACCCCGCTTTTCCAAGGCTGGGGCCCGAAGCTCTAACCCACGATGCCGGTCGTATTAACGGTTGACCCCCGAAGCGGAGTGCCCATCTACCTCCAAGTGATCGAACAGGTCAAACGGTCGGTAGCGTTGGGCGTTCTCGCTGCCGGAGAGCAACTGCCAACGGTCAAGCAGCTCGCGCTGGACTTGACGATCAATCCCAACACCGTCGCGAAGGCCTACCGCGAACTCGAGCGGGACGGCGTGATCGAGACGGCAGCGGGACGTGGATCGTTCGTCCGGGGCAACGGCTCGATCGAATCGACCAAAACCGCGGCGACCGATGTGGCGCGCGACGCCATTGAAGCCGCTGTCCGCGAAGCCAAGTCGATTGGCTTGTCTGCCGACGAGATCCGTTCACTAGCAAGCGACGCAATCGACCGGTGGTTCCGGGAGGACGCATGAGCACGATAAGCATCAAGAATTTGCGCAAGACCTACGGCCCGTACGTTGCCGTCGACGATCTCAGCTTTGAGATCCCGGAGGCGTGTGTCTTCGGTCTGCTCGGCCCCAATGGCGCCGGCAAAACGACGACGTTCAAGTGCATGTTGGATCTTGCGCGCCCAACCTCGGGCACGGTCTTATATGACGGCGCGCCGCTCGCGCCGCAAACACTCGAGCGCATCGCCTACGTGCCCGAGCGCAGCGTGCTCTACGAATGGATGACGGTCGCCGAGCACGTCGAGATGCAGCGCCGCGCCTACACCAAATTCAACCTTGCCCGCGCGAACGAGCTGCTCGCGCAGTTCGGCATCGACCAGCGTAAGAAGGCGCGCGCGCTCTCCAAAGGCATGCGCACCGCGACGATGGTTGCCCTTGCAATAGCTCGAGAAGCTGACATCCTGATTCTCGACGAGCCGACCAGCGGGCTCGATCCGGTCAATCAGCGCCACGTGCTCAATCTGATCATCAACGAGTCGGCGCGCGGCGCGACCGTTATCTTTTCTTCGCATCAAATCGGCCAGGTCGAGCGCGCTGCCGAGCGCATCGCCGTGATGGATACTGGCCACCTCGCCCTCGAGGGTGTGGTCGACGATCTCAAGGCCGATCGCAAGATCGTCGAGGCGATCTTACCGAGCGAAACCTTCGCGCTCAACGGTTTGGCCGGCGATCCGCGTATTTCGCGCCTCGATCGCAACGGCCGTATCGTGCGCGCGTTGACCTCGCGCGATGCGCAGGACGTCCTGGCGCGTTTTGAAGCCCTCGGCGCGTCAGGCCTGCGCATCGTCGATCTCAATCTCGAGGACATTTTCTTGTACGCGGTCTCGCCCAGCGACGCGACCGCCGACGTGGTGGAGGACCGCTAGCTCATGAACTATGTCGAATGGTTGCGTGTCCGCAACGCGCTGCGCATCTACGCAATCGTCTTAGGCGCGCTCGTCGTCCTCGCGTTAATCGTGCGCATCTCGATCAACGGGCAACTCAGCAGCAACGAGTTTATCGTTAGTCACATCCAGAGCGAACCCGGCACGGTCGTTTCGCATTCGGTCGTCAACGGGCTCAACCGCGCAACGTACGTCAACGCAAAAGAACGCACGACGGTCACGATCGACGAACAGAATGACGGTGGAAAGCTCATCCATATCGTCCGGCCGGCCGGCAACCACGTGACGAGCACGCAGCACGCGAATGTGGTCAGCATCCAGATGTCGGATACACAGAAAAACGGGATGGAGTCGATCACGTTCAACACCGATGGCCCGGTCAGTTTTGTGATCTTCCTTGGGATCGCGAGCGTCGCCGCGCTCGTCTTTGCAACGATTTGGGGCTGCTCGTTCGCCTGCGAGCAAGGGCACCTGGAGTACGCGTTGCTCAAGCCGGTCACGCGGACCCGCTACGGGCTCGGCGTCATCGGCTACGACATCCTGGGCATGGCTATCGTGGCTGTGATGACGGTCGTTGCGGCGATCGTCTGCATGTCAATGTTTGAGTGGCCGCACTTCGACTTCAGTCATGTGGCCGAACCGGGAACGGCGCTGCTCCTTCTCTTACCACTCGCGTGGTACGCCGCACTCAACGCGGCGACGGCGTCGCTCAAGCGCGGATCCGGCGCCGTCATCGGCTTCGCGTGGCCGGTCGGCTTGGTCATCAGCTCGCTCGCACAGATACCGCTTCAAGATTCGCCGGTGGGCAACGTTTTCCACACAATTTTCTGGACGGTTTCGCGCATCATACCGATCACGTATCTGAACGGGGCGACGTTCAGCGACAGCGGCCGCTACAATAATGAAGGCCTGCCTGTCACCATCCGCATCGCAACTCTTATCGGACTCACGCTAATCTACGGTGCGCTCACGCTCGTGCAGTGGCGCCGGGTGGAGGCCTAATGCCATGGAGATCATGGGCACGAACTTCTCGATAACGATTGGCTCATGGCGGTTACGCCTCGGGTTTGCGATCGAAGACATCGACGCGCCGATACCCGCCAAGGAACAGCCGCCGCACCGCGTGCGGATCGTTCCGGAAGACGCATCGTATTACTCGCGCCGGGAGGCTTAAACGACAAAACCGTTGGGCGATGCGGGTTTGCTGAAGGTGAACGTGTCGGCGTTCAAGGTGAAGAGGTAGATGTTCGGCAAGCTCGCGTCGCCCGCGTAGTTGAACGAATAGATGCCGACCAGGAGTGAGTAGGACCCGCCCTGCTGCAACTGCGAGAGCAGTTGGAACCGATTGGTGACGGTTCCGCGCTGTGACGCGGTGATCAAAAGCTGCGCTGCCGCATAGCCGTATGCGGAGAACGCGGTGACCGCGCCGACGTCACTCCGATAATCGTGTAAGATCGTGACGATCGATGGGACGCGCTCGAGCGGCGGCATCGCCGAGGCCACCAGCGCGCCGGCAAGATCCTTGCCGTACTTTTTCGGGACGTCCGCGGTGAAAAAGCTGTCGCTCATGCCGAACTCGCCGGTGTAGCCCGCTTTGCGCAGCGCGACGCCGATCGGCCCGAGTTTGTCGGGGCGGCCCGCAAAAAAGATATACGCCGGCGCGTGGCGCTGAATGATCGCCGTCGAATCGGGGACGTCGGCGTTTGCTTCCAACGTCAAAAGATCGGCGTTGTGTTTATCGCCCTTGGCTTGCGACACGAACGCGCGCGCGACGTCAAGCCCGTAATCACCGTCGACGATCACGGCAAGCACATTCATGGACGCGCGGTGTTTGAGGACGGCACTAGCAAAGAGCTGCCCCTCAGCCGAGTCGGTGGTCGGCAAGCGGTAGACGTTGTGATAACCCTGCTGCGTGAGCTTGTCTGCCGTCACCGAGGGCACGACGATCGCAAAGCCGGCGTTCGCATATTGTGGCAGCGCGGTCAGCGTCACATCGTAGGTAAGATCGCCGACCATCCCGACGACACTCGGGTCGGCGGCGGCGACGAGTACGTTCGAGGTCGCGATCGCGCCGGAGTTTTGATCGTCGAAGCTGCGCACGCCGTAGGCTTTGTTGATCACCGGGTTGTAGCGGTTGGCCTCGTTGACCGCTGCCTGCACGCCCTTGGTGATCTCGCGGCCGAAGTACGCGTAGCTTCCCGAGAGCGGAACGTTCACCCCGATGTTGAGCAACTGCAACACCTGCTGCGGCGGCTGTTGCACGCTCGGTGCAACGACGGTCGTCGCCAGCAGGCTCTGGAGAAATGCGGCGCGTTCCATTCAGTGTATGAGATAGCCTCCCAAGGTGGCGGCCAAGAAGACCACCGAGAACGCCATGTTCCCAGTGAAGATACGTTCGTTCAACACGAAAGCGTTCTCGGAGACGCCGTAGAGCCGGTTCTCATACAGGGTGAGTGCGATCGCGGCTGCGACGCCGGCGTAGTAGAGCCAGCCTGCGTCGGCGAGTACGCCGGCAAGGGCCAAGATGGCTGCCATGAGCGCGTGCAGCGCGATCGGCACCCAACGTCCGGCTCCCTCGCCGAATCGCGCCGGAACCGAGCTGATATTTTGGGCACGATCGGTCGGGAGATCCATCAGCGCGTACGCGATATCGAATCCCGCCACCCAAATCGTCACCGCGAAGAAGAGCAAGAACGCGCTCGCGCTAACCGTGCCGGTCACCCCGATGAACGCGCCCAACGGCGCGAGGCCATCGACCGCGCCCAGCACGAAGTGCACGAGCCAGGTGAAGCGTTTGCAGAGTGGATAGACGAGGACGCCAAGGGCGGCGATAGGTAGCAGTTTTACACAGAGCGGGTTGAGCATCCACGCCGAGATCAGGAGCAGCGCGAGGCCCAGCACGATCGCCCACACCATCACTGCGGGGGCAAGCGCTCCGGTTGCAAGTGCGCGGCGCGCGGTGCGCGGATTGCGGGCATCGATGTCGCGATCGAAATAACGATTTGCCGCCATTGCCGCCGTGCGTGCGCCGAGAACCGCAAGCGTGATCCAGACGAGTGCGTGCCACGATGGAAATCCACGCGCGCCGAGCACGGCACCGACGTACGCAAAAGGAAGCGCGAAGAGCGTGTGTTCGATGCGAATCTCTTTTAAGAATAGCTTAATCACGCATCTTCCTTTGGTATGCTTGCGGGCCTTGACCCGACCACGCGTCGGGAACGAGTGATTGTAGGATCGCGTCGAGACCGTAGTCGCGCCAGCGTTTGTTCACGAGGTCTTTTGTGACGGTATCCATGACGATGTCGGGCGGCCACTCGCGCGTGTAGCCCTCGGCCGCGGTTTTGCGCGTCGCGTCGATGCCGATCTTGGTGCCGTATGCGACGGTGTACGAACCATGATCGAGATCGTCGACGGGTCCGGGCATCATCACCACATCGCGTTCGGGTGCGAGGTTATTGAGTGCAAACCACGCGACGCTACGCGTATCTTGCACGTCGATGTCGTCGTCGACGATCACGAGTACGCGCGTGAGCATCATCATGTGGCCGAGCCCCCAAAGCGCGTTCATCACCTTCTTGGCGTGGCCGGGATACTGTTTGCGAATCGAGACAATCGCGAGGTTGTGAAAGCCGCCTTCGACCGGCAGATTCATGTCGAGGACTTCGGGCAACACCATCTGCAAGAGCGGCAAGAAGATGCGCTCCGTCGCTTTGCCGAGCCACGCATCTTCCATCGGCGGTTTGCCGACGACCGTTGCGGCGTAGATCGGATCGCGCCGATGCGTGATGCACGTGACGTGAAAGGTGGGATAGGTGTCGGCAAGACTGTAGACGCCGGTATGGTCACCGAACGGGCCTTCGGTTCGTACGTCGGTGTTGTCGACATAGCCTTCGAGCACGAACTCGGCGCTCGCCGGAACTTTGATGTCGTTCGTACGCGCCTTGACGAGCTCGATCGGCTTTCCGCGCAGAAGGCCGGCGAACGCGAATTCATCGAGCACCGGCGGCAAGGGCGCAGTTGCGGCGTAGGTTAACACGGGATCGCTGCCGATTGCAACGGCGACCGGTATACGCTCGCCCCATGCCTCTGCGTGTGTGCGACCGTGTTTGTGACGCTGCCAATGCATACCGGTTTCACGTTCGTTGTAGATCTGCATGCGATACATGCCGACGTTGGGACGGCCGGTGCGGGGATCGTTCGTGATCACGAGCGGCAGGGTGATGAAGGGGCCGCCGTCGAGCGGCCATGTCGTGAGCACCGGCAGCTTGCGAAGGTCGGGATCGCGGATCACAATCTCTTGGCACGCGGCATCGCGCACTGTCTTCGGAATTGCGTTGGCGAGCGGCGCGAAGCGTTTGAGTGCGTCGAACTTTTCGCCCCACGAGCCGCCCGGCGGAGACAGATCGAGCAGTGCGCGCAGCCGCGCTGCAACCTGATCGAGCGCGCGCGCCTCAAACGCCATCGCCATGCGACGCTCGGACCCGAACTGATTGGTGAGCACGGGAAACTTTGAGCCCTTGACGCTTTTGAAGAGCAACGCCGGACCACCCGCCTTGACGACGCGGTCGGTGATCTCAGCAATCTCCAGGCGCGGATCGACCGGCGCGTCAATCGTGTGGACTTCGCCGGCGCGCCGGAGCGCGTCGACAAAGGCCCGCAGGGAATCGAAGGGCATGTGGCCCCATTCTCGGCAGTTCGACGCCCCTCCCCGTCGTGTCATGGTGAGGTGCGAGCGCAGCGAGCCTCGAACCACGCACCATGAAACCGCTCGATTTGACGCGGCAGCCGCCGCGCTCGTGCTTCGTAGAACTCGACGGATTGATGCTGATGCCCCGCACGATCGACAAGTTGCGTGGCTTCTTGCCCGGCGGTAATCCCGGCGACTACTTTATTAACGGTAAGACCCCGGGCGTTTCTCAATTTGTGCTCGACCGCTTGGGAATCAGCTTGGACGATTTACGCGCGGTGGTTGCGCGTGCCGCGGATGATGACGAGATCGCAGCGTGGCTGCGCGAAAACACCGATACGTCGCTGTATCCCGCAATCAACGCGACGCTGCGACGGATCAAGCCGAAGCACGCGCACGATCCGGAATACTTTGCCGAGCTCTACGCGCACACGCTGGCGGCGCACCCCGAGCTCGAGCACATCCTCGAGATCATCGAGGCCGACGACCGGCGCATTTTCGGGGCTGCATCGTAGCGATGCTTTCGCTCCTGCTTGCGGCGCAGATCCAGCTTTCGCCGGTGAGTTTTCCGACGAAGGCCTCCGACGGCGTGATGCTCACCGGCACGCTGTACGAACCGCCTGGGCTTACCTCGCGTGTACCGGCCGTGGTCATTCTGCACACCTGCGCCGGCCTCTCTCCCAACGACGCTTCCTGGGGCACGTGGTTCGCGGAAAACGGCTACGTTGGACTCGTTGTCGATAGCTTTGGTCCGCGGCACGTCGATCGCGTATGCGGATCGCCGGCCGTGCCATCGCGCTTGCGCGCGTTCGACGCCTACGGCGCGCTCGCATATCTGCGCACACTTCCGGATGTCGACGGTGCGCACGTCGGCGCCATCGGCTTTTCGCACGGCGGGGGCACCGTGCTCTGGACCGAGAATGCGGACGTCGCAGCAAAGGCAGGCTTCGCCGGCAACGGATTTGCGGCGGCGGTTGCGCTCTATCCGAATGCATGTGGCGACAATCCGACGAGCGCATTGACCGATCCCTTGCTGCTGCTCATCGGCGCTTCGGATGACTGGACCGACGCAAGGACGTGCGAGCGGTTCATGAGCGGCGTCGGGCAAAGTGCGGCGCCCGGCACGTTTGTTGCCTATCCCAATACCTATCACAAATTCGACGATCCGGCTGCGAACAAAGAGGTGCGCGTCAACGGGCACTTCTACACGCTGCGCTACAATGCCCAATCGGCGGCCGACGCGCACGACCGCATCCTTGCGTTCTTCCAGCAATATCTGTAAAGCGCTACTTCCAGAAGGGTTCGGCGAGCCACGAGTCTTTGAGCTGTTGCGTGCGCGTCAGCGTGATCGCCGTCGCACAGCCGTCCTTGGCGTGCGAACACGCGGCATCACGATACCGCAGGAAGAGATTCTCGGAATCGGCTAGCAGATTGCGTTCGTGCGGAGTGACGAGTAGCTCCAGCAGTCCGTAGATGCGCTCGTGTTCGGCTTGGACATGTGGATCGGGCATCGCAGCGTTCGGATTCGTTCGCCCGGTGAACTGGCCGATATCGCGAACGCGCGCCAGCGCCGCGTCGGCGTTGCACTGCGAATAGAGCATCGGCGCGATCGAACCGCCCGAATACGATTCATACACATAATTACATGCGGATGTGCGGAAAGCGGTCCAGCGCGCCTCGCTAGCGCGCAAGAGCGGGTTATTGTGCGTGCGTCGTTCCGCGGCGCGGAACGCGGCTATTTCCAACGTATCGTTGTGTGTTTGTGCGGCGGCGGCACACTCATCGAGGTCGATTTGCGTGGCGGTTGCGCCGCAGTTGAGCGCAGCGACGAGGACGAGCGCGATCACGGCAACTGCATCGCGCGCTTGACCAGCCGGTCGCGCGTGCTCGGTGGCAGAATCGCGGCAACGGCTTGGATGCGCGCTTTGCGGCCGATGACGTAGCGCTCTCGCGGCTTGGGCGCGCGCAGCGCCGCGAGCACGGTCGCGGCGATGACCTGCGGATCCATCCCCTCGCGTTCTTCGATGCTCGTTTGCTTGATGATCGCGTCGGCAAGCGCGCCGTACAAGCTCATCGCTTGTGGCGGCATCGACGCGACGAGCGCGTCACGTCCTCGGCGGCCCTTCTCCCAGATCGGCGTTTTGACCGA
Source organism: Candidatus Acidiferrum sp. (assembly GCA_035507095.1). Taxonomy (GTDB): domain Bacteria; phylum Vulcanimicrobiota; class Vulcanimicrobiia; order Vulcanimicrobiales; family Vulcanimicrobiaceae; genus Aquilonibacter. The sequence continues at coordinate 128,909 of DATJOM010000041.1, read as the reverse complement.
GGCGAATTCGAGCAGCGACACGGCGATGCCGAAACGTGCGAGTTCTTGGCGTAGCGAATCGGTGAGCGCGGCGATCGCCGCCTTTGACGCGCTGTACGGTCCGACGAACGGTGCGGCAAGGCGGCCCGCGATCGAGCCGACGTTGACGATGCGCCCGCGTGACTCGCGCAGGAGCGGAAGTGCCGCTTGCGCCATGGCAATCGGCGCAATCGTGTTCACTTCAAACTGCAGACGCAGTGCGTCGAGGGGAAGAAACTCGAGCGGACCGGCGACGGCGATGCCCGCGTTGTTCACGAGGCCGGCGAGCGTGTCGCCGGCCTCACGTACGGTTTGCACCGCCCGCGTAACGTCGGCGGGCACGGTGACGTCGAGGATGATCGGACGGATGCGCGCGTGCTCGGCTTCGAGTCGCTCGCGATCGCCCTCTTTGCGCACGCCGGCGTAGACCGTGTACCCGTTGTGCGCGAGGTGCATCGAGATCGCATGACCGATGCCGGTCGATGCACCGCTGACAAGAACCGCGTCGTTAGGCATGCGCCTTTCGTTGGTGAATGATGATGCTGTTGCCTTCGGGATCGGGACCGAACGCCATCGAACAGACCGGACTATCCATGACTTCACTGAACGTCACGCCGCGGCTCTTCAGTTCCGCGAGCTTGGCGCGCACGTCGCTGACCGCGAACATGACGAAACCGCCCTGTTGCACTTCCGGCGTGCGCCACACACCAAACGTCGTACCGTCGGCGAGATCGAATTCGCTCCCGCGGCCGTCTTCATCGATGTCGGTCGGGGTGAGGCCGAGCACGTCGCGATAGAAGTCGATCGCCGCTTGCGGCTCGGCGACCAAATAGCCGGCAAGGTCGATGCCGTTGATGCTGGTGAGCGTCCGCGCGCGATTGGGCGGAAGGTGCGGATCGCGCGATTTCTTTTGGTGGAGGATGATGCCGTTGCCCTCGGCATCTTGGCCCATCGCCATGTAACAGACCGGCGATTCCATCGGCTCGGACATCTGACCGCCGCGCTCGCGCACCGCGTTTGCGGCGCCGGCCGCGTCGCCGACGGTAAACATCACGCCGAGACCGGGCTTCATCGAACCCTCCGGCGGTTGCCACAGACCGAACGTCGAGCCGTCCGGCAGATGAAATTCGACGCCGGCCTCGCCCTCGACGGACGGCACCAGACCGAGCGCGTCACGATAAAAAGCTAGCGATTTCTGCAGATCGCGCACGGTTGCGCCGACCAAATCGAAGCCGGCGACGGCGGTTGCGCTGACGGGGGTGGATTGAACGCTCACGGGGCTCTCCTTTGTCGATTCTTGAGATGCCCTAAGCCTACCCCGCCTATATGACAGGCGCTGTCATATTTACGCCGTGCGGGGTTTCCAGAGGGCCAGAATCGCACCTTGAATCCCCATGCCGACCGCGACGAAACCGACGTTAATGAAGCCGAGGGTCACGCCCCAGCCGGAGTAGACATAATCCATCCACGTCATCGTCCCGAAAATCAAAAGGCCCATCGCGAAGCCGATCCATGCGCCTTCGAGCGGGCCGACCGTACCGCGCCACTTGAGAATCAGCGCGAGTCCGTACGCGAGGAAGAATCCACCAACGAGCGAGACGACGAACGGATACCAGGTAAGAGCCATGCTGACTTGCGGCGTGACCTGATGCAACGCGGTCATCCATATGCCGCCGAAGAGCACGTCGTACCACAGCCATCCGAATAGAAACAAGACGATATCGGAAACGAGAATCGCCACCCAGTTCACGTTGATGCGCACGCGAGTACCTCCGCTAGAGCGTTGTTGAAGGATTAGGGCTCGCATTGCTGCGAGCCCTTTTCATTCGTGGCGCTTGGAGATTATTCGTCGTCGCGGTGCGTTGGCGGCCGACGGCGTCGTCGTGTCGGCGGTGCGCCTGCTCCGCCAACCGGTAGCGCGCCGCTTTCTTCCTCGTCGCGGTCGCGGCGACGCGGCTTAAATTCGCCGTTTCCACCGCGTCCGCCACCGCCACCGCTGTGCTCCGAACCCGGGGCGATAACGGCTTTGCGCGAGAGATTCACGCGGCCTTGGCCGTCGATCTCGAGGACCTTCACTTCCACCGTGTCGCCGACGTTGAGCACATCTTCCACCCTCGCAACGCGTTCCGGCGCAAGCTGGCTGATGTGCACGAGACCTTCCTTACCCGGAAGAATCTCGACGAAGGCACCGATCGGAATGATCCGCTTGACCGTGCCGTTGTAGATCTCACCGACTTTGATGTCTTTGGTGATGTTCTCGACGATCTGCCGCGCGGCTTCGCCGCTCTTGCCGTCGAGCGAGGTAATGAACACGGTACCGTCGTCCTCGATATCGATCTTCTCGACGCCGGTGTCGGCGATGATCTTGTTGATGATCTTGCCGCCTGGTCCGATGACGTCTTTGATCTTGTTCGGATCGATTTTGACCACGATCATTCGCGGCGCGTACTCGGAGAGTTCCGCACGTGGCTGCGCGATCGTCTCGGTGAGCTTGTCGATAATGAAGAAGCGCGATTTCTTGGCTTGCGCCATCGCTTCGCGCATGATCTCGATCGTGATGCCTTGGACCTTGATGTCCATTTGGATCGCGGTGATGCCCTTCTTGGTTCCCGCAACCTTGAAGTCCATCTCGCCGAGCGCATCTTCGAGTCCCTGAATATCCGTAAGAACGGTGTAGTCCTTACCTTTGAGAATCAGGCCCATTGCAACGCCGGCGACGTGTTCGGTGATCGGGACGCCCGCATCCATGAGCGCGAGGCTCGATCCACAGACCGATGCCATCGACGACGATCCGTTCGATTCAAGCACTTCGCTCATCAGACGCATCGTGTACGGGAAATCTTCCTTCTTCGGAAGCACCGGCAGCAGCGCGCGTTCAGCCAGCGCACCGTGGCCGATTTCGCGACGGCCGGGTCCGCGCATCGGCCGGGTCTCACCAACCGAGAACGGCGGGAAGTTGTAGAAGTGCATGTAGCGCTTGTCTTCGAGCGCGAGGATACCGTCGAGCCGCTGCGCATCGCTGGTCGAACCGAGCGTCGCTGCGGTAAAAACCTGCGTTTGTCCGCGCGTGAAGATGCCCGAGCCATGGACGCGTGGAACGACGTGGACTTTGCTCCAGATCGGACGAATTTCGTCAGGCTTGCGGCCGTCGGGACGAATGTGCTCGTCGACGACCATCACGCGCAGCTCGTCCTCTTCCATCGACTTGACGATCTTGCCGAACTCTTTAGCGGTCTCAGCGTTCTCGAGCAGCGCTTTGACGTCATCGTCCTTCTTGCCGACGCGATCGAGGGCTTCGGTAACCGTGATGTTCGAGAACGCCTCTTCGCGCGTCTGCTTGTCGACGATGCGCATCGCCTTGGCGATGTCCTTCGCAAACGTCTTGCGCACCCACTTATCGAGATCGGTGTTGACCTTCTTGAGCGGATACTCGCGCTTGTCTTTGCCCGCTTTCTTTACGAGTTGATTGATGGCTTTGACGATCTTCTTGATCTCGCCGTGCGCAAACTCGACAGCGCCGAGGAAATCTTCCTCGGTGATTTCAAGCGCGCCGCCTTCGACCATCATGATCGCGTCGGCGGTGCCGGCGACGACGATCTCCATGCCACCGGTCACATACTGCGCCAGGGTAGGATTAGCAATGAACTTGCCGTTTTCGTCGCGGCCGACGCGCACGCCGGCAACCGGTCCGTCGAACGGAATGTCGGAAAGCGCGAGCGATGCGCCCGCGGCGCAAATACCGAGAATGTCGGGGTCGAGTTCGGGATCGACCGACAGTACGGTCGCGACGACTTGCACGTCGTTCTGGAAACCTTCGGGGAAGAGCGGACGGATCGGACGATCCATCTGGCGCGAGCTGAGCACGGCGTGCTCCGGCGGACGGCCTTCGCGCTTGATGTAGCCGCCCGGAATCTTTCCGGCTGCATACATCTTCTCTTCGAAATCACAGGTGAGTGGGAACCAGTCGATGCCTTCGCGAGGTTTGAGCGAGGCAGTTGCGGCGCAGAGCACGACGTTTTGGTCGCCGTAACGAATCAGCGCGGAGCCGTTGGCTTGCTTCGCGAGTTCGCCGGTCTCAATGACCATCGTGCGCCCGCCGACCTCTAAGGTCACGGATTCGGGCACAATAACTCCTAATTTTCTTCTTGTTTGCTCTTTAAAATGAACCGAGCTTGGTTCGCGCAGCGGCCGGAAGCGGCCTGCCCGGCAACGTCGTGCCGTCTATGCGCTGGCGTCGACGGTCGAGCCCGCGGCGGGGGTCGACCCAAGGTTCTGGAGCTCGGTTGCCAGGTTTGCGAACTGGTCGGCGTTCAGTCCGGCCGACGCATAGAGCGCGTTGGTGGCACCGGTCGTATCGCCGAACATGCTGGCCTGCAAAATCTGGTTTTGCCAGCTTTCCAGGTTGGCGAGCGCCTGCTGATACTGGTTAAGCCCGTCGGTCGAACCGCCGGCATTCGACGCAGTGCTCGGCACTGAGGCGAGGGCCGTGCCGGCCGGGGTACTCGGCGTCTCGGCGTAGCTGGTCGGGTTGAGCACATCGAAGCCCGGGATCGCGATCGGGGTGACCGCTCCGGTCAGCGCATCGGAGCCGACGTACGAGGTGCTCATCCGCGCCATCGTACCACTTCCAGGCGGACGGGCAGCCGGCATACAGGAAATCTTTACCGGGCCATCGCGAAACTGGCGGTCATGCACGCACTGCTCCTCTCCGCCCTCCTCGGCCTCGTTACCGCGCCCCACGCGATGGTCGTTACCGAACAGCGCCTTGCCTCACAAGCCGGGCTCGATGTGCTCAAAGCCGGCGGCAACGCCGTCGACGCCGCGGTGGCCGTCGGCTACGCGCTTGCGGTCGTCGATCCGTGTTGCGGCAACGTCGGCGGCGGCGGCTTCATGTTGATTCGCATGCACGATGGACGCGAGCGCTTCATCGACTTTCGCGAGAAAGCGCCGCTGCGTGCGACGCGCGACATGTATCTCGATGCAGCGGGGAATGTTGTGCCGGGACGCTCGGTGCGCGGATGGCTCGCGATCGGCGTGCCAGGAACGGTGATGGGACTCGATCGCGCATTGACCGAGTACGGAACGATGCCGCGCGCGCAGGTGATGCGTTCTGCGATCGCGCTCGCGCGCGACGGCTTTGTGCTCGATGAAGGCGATCTGCTTCCGTTTAAGGGAGCGCCGGCACAAGGGTACACCGTTGACTCGGTATTTGGAGCGCCGAATGTGCGTTCGATTTGGATGCCGGACGGCGAGTTGCCACACGCCGGCGAGCGCATCGTGCAAGCCAATCTCGCGCACACCCTGGAATTGGTTGCGAAAGATGGTGACGACGCATTTTATCGCGGACCGATCGCGCGCGCCGTAGTCGATGCAAGCAATGCACATGGCGGGTTGCTTTCGATGCAGGATTTTGCCGACTACACCGTCGACGAGTCGGCGCCGTTGCAGTGTGGCTATCACGGGCTGACGATCCTCTCCGCGCCACCGCCGAGCTCCGGCGGTGTTACGCTCTGTCAAATCATGAATATTATCGCGCCCTACCCCTTCGCACAGTGGGGCTGGCACAGCGTGCGGGAGACGCACTATCTGGTCGAAGCCGAGCGCCGCGCGTATGCGGATCGGAATGCCTATCTCGGCGATCCGGCATTCGTGCACGATCCGATCGCGCAGTTACTCGACCCGGCCTATGCAGCGCAGTTGCGCGCGCAGATCGCACCGCAACGCGCTACACCGTCGACACAGGTGAAGCCCGGTCTGAATATCAGCGTCCACGAGAACGGCGAGACGACGCACTATTCGATTGTGGATAGCGCGGGTAACGCGGTTGGCGTCACGTATACGATCAACAATTGGTTTGGTGCGGGCGTGATCGCCGGTGATACCGGCTTCTTTCTCAATGACGAGATGGATGATTTTACGTCGAAGCCCGGTGTGCCGAACATGTTCGGTCTGGTGCAGGGAGCGTTCAACGATATCCAGCCCGGCAAACGTCCGCTCTCGTCGATGGCACCGACGATGGTGCTACGCGACGGAAAGCTCGCGATGGTAACGGGCAGCCCTGGGGGGTCTCGTATTATCACGATTGCGCTGGAGACGATTCTGAACGTTTTCGATTTCGGGATGAATGCGCAAGCTGCGGTCGACGCGCCGCGCATCCATATGCAATGGCTCCCCGACCGCGTCGATTATGAGCCGAACGCGCTCAGCGCCGCGGCGCTCGACACGCTGCGCAGCGACGGCTATACGTTTGACGAGGTGCCGTTTTGGGGCTCGGCCCAGGCCATCGTCATCGACCCGGCCACGGGCATGCTGCAGGGCGGCACGGATCGCCGCCGTCCGGCCGGGGCCGCGCTAGGCTATTAGCCCCATTAACCGAGCGCCTACATGAAAGTTACCGCCGAGGTGGAAAGATACCGAGGCCGGTGTTTGACGATATCTTTGGACTCGTTCGGTCCTTTGTGGACGGCGGGGAGGCCGCACCGTCACAGGGCGCAGCACGCGCTGTTGAGCGACTCGCTCAAATGCGCTCGTTTCTGAAGCGCCTTGATACTGAATTGCCGCAAGTGATCGTGGAGGCGCTCGAAGAGACCGCCCGGATCACCTCTGCCGACGTCGCAGCGATTTTCGAAGTACAAGGCGACGTCATGCAGTGCGCGTTTTCGACCGATCCGAGTCTGCTCGAAGCGCGTATCGAAATGGGCGATGAGCAAGAAGTGCACGAACATGGCACAACTCTGCTACGTAGCGCGGCGAGCGTCGCTGATGCGCTCTGCGCGATGCTCTACGCCGGCGATCGCGAGTGGGTGCTTTTGCTCGGCGAGCGGACCGGCCGCATCGATCGCGCGATCTTCGAAGCCGATGCTGAGACGCTCCTCGATGTCTTTACGCAACTGCTTCGCCAGCTCTGGCATGTTGGCGATCCGCGCTCGCTCGTCGACCACGTGACCGGACTTCCCGACCGCTGGGCGACGATGAACCGGTTGAGCGAAGCGATTTCGGCGGCCAAACGAAACGGAACGCACGCCGCGCTGCTCTTTATCGACCTCAACGGATTTAAGGGTGTCAACGATTCCTTCGGTCACGCCCACGGCGACATGGTGCTCAAGTTGATTGCCACGACGCTACGCGAGGCATTGCGTTCCAATGAGTTCGTAGGACGTCTGGGCGGCGACGAGTTCGCCGTGATTCTCCCGGTGGTTCGCACGTCCGAGGAAGCGTGTGCGGCGGCGGGACGTCTGGCCGCAAGCGTGCGCGATCTAGAGATCGTGCACGGCGGCGGCGCCGTATCGCTGAGCGTCGGCGTCGCATTCTTTCCCGAACACGCCACCGGCGTTGAGGACTGGCTGCACCATGCGGATCTCGCGATGTATCAAGCCAAGCGGCAACACGAATCGTATTGCGTCTTCAATCCGGGCGATTCGCCGGAGGACTGGACGCCGCTTGCGATTGAGGTCGAAGAGGCATTCACGCGCGAGTTTCTCCTCTGCTTCCAGCCGATCTTCGAAGTCGAATCCGGCATGGTTGTAGCGGCGGAAGCCTTGTTGCGTTCGTTGCATCCGCAAGACGGCGTACAGTCGGCCTTCATCACCATGGAAGCAGCGCGTGCGCGGCGCTCGATCGAGCATCTCGACGCGTGGGTAACACGGCGCGCGCTTGCGTCGGCAAATGAGTGGCGCGCGCAGGGCGTGCAACGGATCCACGTCAACATTGGACAGGCCTCCGACGAGATTCTCGGCAACGTGCTGCGCGCGGTTGATGCGAGCGGCTGCGATACGTCGATGCTCGCACTCGAACTCGAGTGGTCGAAGTTCCTGGCCAATTTTGAGGCATATCACGGTTTTGCTGAAGCCGCCGAGCGCTGTGGACTGTTCGTTGGTCTCGACGGATTCGGCGAGACCGAACTCGATCTCACACTTCTCGAGTCACTCTCCGCACGTTTTGTCAAACCCTCGCGCGCGCTCTTGCCTTCGGGCGGCGCGCGTGGCAAGGGCTTGGATGCGATCGTCGCGCTCTCACGCGTTTACGGTTGGGACGTGATTGCAACGCGCGTTGCCACCTCCGACGATCGAGCCGCGTGTCGCGCCGCCGGCGTGAAGTACATGCAGGGTTTTGCGGTTGCGATGCCGATGACCGCTATCGACTTCAACCAATGGATCGAAAGCAGCCCCCGCATCGCTCTTCTCGTTTAGTCGCTGCCTGCGCGCTCGCCGCTCGTATCGACGGCGCCTGCCGCTGGTGTGGCGATCGATTACCATCGCGACGCAAAATGTGGTGCAGCGACCGCTGCAGCGAGCGCTTCTGGAGCAATCACTGGTGGACGCTGGCGCGCCGGGCAGCGAAGAAGCGTGACAAGTACCGGTGCACGCGCTGCGGGCACGAGCCGCCGAAGCGCTCGCACCCGAACTACAAACGCTTGCGCAAGACCGACCGGCTCGAGGTCAATCACATCGCGCAAGCCCGCGGCGCGCACCGGGTGCTGAGCTGCCTGCACCACCTCGCAAATCTCGAAACGCTATGCCTGGATTGCCACCACGCCACGACCGCGGGGCAGCGCATAAAGGGGTAGGTGGGCACACGCGACTCCTGGTATAACGCCGTATGTCAACCCTGACCCCCGAGCGCCGCAAAGAGCTTGAACTGCGCGCCAACGACGTACGCGTCGGCATCATCCGCTCGCTCCTGGCGGCGGGCTCCGGCCACTCCGCCGGCTCGCTCGACATGGCCGATGTGTTTACGGCACTCTACGGCTTCGTCATGCGTCACGATCCGCAGCGGCCGGAGTGGGAAGACCGCGATCGCTTGCTGCTCTCCTGCGGGCACATCGCGCCCGTGCGCTATTCCGCGATGGCGAACTACGGCTACTTTCCGGTCGAGGAGCTGCTCACGTTGCGCAAGTTTGGATCGCGCTTGCAGGGGCATCCCGAGCGCGTGAAGCTTCCCGCGCTCGAGACGACCTCGGGTCCGTTGGGGGAAGGGCTCGCGCAGGGCACCGGCATGGCGCTCGGCGCGAAGATGGACAACAAAGATTGGCGCGTCTATGTCGTGTGCTCCGATGCCGAACATCAATGCGGCCTGCACATGGAAGCGATGATGACTGCGGGCAAATTCAAGCTCGACAATCTCACCGTCATCATCGATCGCAACTTCATTCAAATCGACGGCAGCACGGAAGAAGTGATGCCGCTCGAGCCGTTCGCCGATAAATACCGCGCATTCAACTGGGAAGTTTTTGAGTGCAACGGCAACGACATGGGCGAGCTGGTCGAGACGTTGGAACGTGCCAAAGCGTTCAAAGGCAAACCGCAGGTGATCATCGCGCATACGGTTCCGGGTAAAGGCGTAAGCTTCATGGAAGGCGACTACACGTGGCACGGGAAGCCGCCGAACAAAGACCAGGCGGACACGGCGCTTGCCGAATTGGCGGCAAATCGCGAAAGGTTGCTCGCCAATGTATAGGAGTCTGTCGCACTGTGGTCGTGGACGCTGTTTAGCGCGCCGCACACCAGCGGCAAGGATCGACGAGCGTGGAATGACCGCGTCATTTAAGCGAGGAGAGACGCCGACGCCGGAAGGCGCCGCGCCAAACCCGAAGGGCTCCGAACGATTTCGGCGATTTTCTTGTCGCTCGGTCGGTCACAGAGCGTTACTATGCTCCCTCCCTCGCTTCGCAAACTCGGCCGAAATCGTTCAGGAGCAGCATCCATGAGCACAGTGCGACAGACTCCTAGTACGGACACGCTCGATCAAGCAGCGAAAGCCATGGCGCTTGTCGACTATCGCAACGCCGGTGAGCTGAAGTCGCTCCCGACGCGCAACGGCTTCGGCGAAGGGTTGATTGAGGCGGGCAATCGTAACAAGAACGTGCTTGCAATTTGCGCGGATCTCGCCGAATCGACGCGCATGGAAGGCTTCAAGAAAGCGCACCCCGCCCAGTATCTCGAGATCGGCGTCGCCGAGCAGATGCTCGTGGCAATGGCCGGCGGCCTCGCCGCGGCCGGCAAGACCCCGTGGATTGCATCCTATGCAATGTTCAATCCGGGCCGCTCGTGGGAGCAAGTGCGCACGATCATGGCGCTTAACGAGACCGACGTGAAGATCGCAGGCGCGCATGCCGGCGTTTCGGTAGGGCCCGACGGCGCAACGCACCAGGCGATCGAAGATATTGCGATCATGCGCGTGATTCCGCACATGACCGTGGTCGTACCGTGTGACTCCGTACAAACGAAGAAGGCAACGATTGCGCTGAGCGAACGATTCGGGCCGGTCTATCTACGCTTTGCTCGCGAGAAATCGGCGATCGTCACGACCGAAGCAACGCCGTTCGAAGTGGGTAAAGCGCAAACGTTCCGCGATGGCGACGACGTTGCAATTGTTGCCTGCGGTATCTTGGTGTACAACGCGCTTGTCGCAGCCGATGAGCTTGCGCGCGAGGACGGCATCGAAGCGCGCGTGATCAACAACCACACGATCAAACCGATGGACGGCGAGACGATCGCCGCGGCCGCGCGCGCCTGTGGTGCGGTCGTGACCGTTGAGGAACACCAAGTCCACGGCGGCATGGGCTCGGCGGTGGCCGAGACGCTTGCAGCCAAAGCCCCGACCCCGATTGAGTTCGTGGGCGTGCAGGACCGCTTTGGGCAGTCGGGTGATCCGGCCGAGCTGATCGAATACTACGGGATGGGGACCGCGGCGATCAAAGACGCGGTCCGAAGGGCCTACGCCCGCAAGCTCGCCTAGCGGCCGCATGTTTTAGCGAAGTTGCTCGTGGGTAGGAATCACGGGCAGCACAATGACCTCCAAGACCACGGGCGAGTTCGATGCCTTAACGCTCCGCATGTTCGCGCAGCGTCTTGGGCGCGTTGTCCTTTCCATGCGGCCCGACGGCTACGCTACGTACGTCAATCCGGCGTGGACCGGATACACCGGGCTCGACGAAGCGCATTCGCTCGGGAACGGATGGCAGTTGGCCGTGGATCCGCACGACCTCATGCAGGCCCTCGCCGAGATTGCAGCAGGCGCCCGCGCCGAGCAGCCGTTTGAAGTGCGGTGTCGCTTACGTTCCGCGCACGACGAATATGCGATCTTCTCCGCGACCTTCGTCCCAATGCGCAACATCGAGGGTGCACTTGGCGACTGGCTCGTGGTCTGCGATCGCTCCGATCCCGAACGCGACAGCGACGATCGTTTGCGTAACCTCGCCGATGCATTACCACTTTTAGTTTGGACGACCGACAGTGACGACCGTCTGACGTTCGTAAACCGCGCCTGGCTCGAATACACCGGACTCCCGGTGGGCTCGACGATTCAGGAACGCAATGCGCTCGTGCATCCGCTGGATCTTCCCACCCTCATGCGCGCGCTGCGTTCGGGTCACCGCGAAGTCGATTTTCGCTTTCGCCGCCGCTCCGACGGCACGTATCGCTGGCACATCCTGCGTTGGGTACATTTTGGCACGGCCTCGCTTCCATTCTATCGCATCGGCACGGCGATGGATGTGCACGACCAGCGTGTTGCACACGAGATGCGCGACCGGCAACTGCGCAGTATCGCGGAAGCGCTTCCCGATATCGTGTGGTCGACCAATGTGCGCGGCGAGCAAGATTATGCCAACGAAGCGCTGCTCGCGTACACCGGACTGTCACTGCAGCAATGTGTCGGCGACGTTTGGGAAGGCTTTGTGCACGCGGCCGACTGGCCGGAAACGCGCGAACGCTGGTTACGATCGGTCGCGTGGGGCGAACCGTATGAGATGCAGCATCGTTTGCTTCGCCAGGACGGCGGTGCGCGTTGGTTTCTCTCGCGAGCTGCGCCGATGCGAGACGAGAACGGTGAGATCGTGCGCTGGTTCGGCACGAGCACCGACATTCACGATCAAAAGCGGGCTGCGCAGGAACAGTCGTATTTAGCGGAACTCGGGCGCATTGTCAACAGCTCGCTCGAACTCGAGCGGACGCTGCGCCATATCTGCGATTCGGCGGTTCCGTTCTTGGCGGACTCGTGTCAAGTCGACTTGCTGGTCAACGGCGTGCTGCGTACCGGTGCTTTTGCGCACAGCGGGCCGCGGCACGAAGTTCCGGTGGCGCGCGTGCGCGGGCAGATGTACGGGAACGCGCGTGCAGCGAGTTTCATCGATCCGGCCGAAGATACGCCGGTCGAGACGATCATCGTGCCGATGCAGATGCGCGGCAAAGTGATCGGTGCAATCTCATTCGTCCGCACGCAGGGTTGCGATGCCTACGGCGCGACCGATCTGGAATTCCTTGAAGAAGTCGCGCGTCGATGCGCGCTGGCAATTGCAAATGCACAGCTCTATCAGCGCGAGCATCGCGTCGCCGATGCGCTGCAGGCGGCATCCTTACCGCGACGTTTACCGCAGGTCGACGGCATCGAGATGGATGCGATCTATGTACCCGGGAGGAGCGAAGCGCAGATCGGCGGCGATTGGTACGATGCGTTCGCGCTCGCCGACGGTCGTGTCGTGGTGTCGATCGGCGACGTTTCTGGAAGTGGACTCGACGCCGCGGTAACGATGAGCAATATGCGGCAGATCATTCGGGGCATTGCGCAGGTGCACGCCGATCCGGTCTTGATGCTGAACTCGGCGGATCGCGCCTTGCGGATGGATGATGAGCCCGATCGCTTCGTAACTGCGTTCGTTGGCGTAATCGATCCAATCGCGAACACGATGGTCTATGCGAGCGCGGGTCATCCACCGCCGTTCATTCGGCGCGCGAACGGAAGCCTCGAGGAGCTGGTCTTTGTCGACCTTCCGCTCGGTTTACGCGAGAGGATTTCTATCCACGCATCGAGCGTCAGCGTCGGGGACGGCGATCTCGTCATCTTCTATACTGACGGGCTGATCGAGTCGTCGCACGATCTGGAGGGCGGTGCACGGCTATTGCGCGCGACGCTCGCCGATCCGCAGATCGACCGTGCGGTATATCCGGCCGCGTTTATCGGTGAGCGTGTGCTGGTCGACGGCGCGCGCGATGATGTTGCAATACTCACGCTGCGCGTGCAGAGCAATCAACGCGTTGGGAACATGCGTCGCTGGAGCTTTGCAAGTCTGGACGCGCAAGGCCTTGCTCGGATGCGGCGCGAGTTTCGTGCCGTCCTGATCGGCTTTGGACTCTCCGAGTTACGGCTCGAGACCGCGGAGCTCGTGCTCGGCGAGCTTGCCGGCAACGTCGTGCGGCATGCGGCGGGAGCGGTGGAGTTCGTGCTCGATCACACCGGCGGTGAACTCGTGTTGCACGTGATCGATGAGGGACCCGGATTCGAACGCGCGCCGATGCTGCCGATCGACGTGATGAGCGAATCGGGGCGTGGACTGTTCATCGTGGCGGAGCTGACACGCGAGTTCAGCGTAACAAAACGGCACCCGCGTGGCAGTCACGCGCGTGCCGTCATGTTGAAGTAGCGTACGCCGCACGATGCGGCCGAAGGCCGCTGAAATCGTCTAGCGGCGCAGGCCGAGTTCGTTGATCAGCACGCGATAGCGCTCGAGATCTTTCTTTTGCAGGTAGCTCAGAAGACGGCGGCGCTGGCCAACCTGCAGCAAAAGACCGCGGCGGCTGTGGTGATCCTTCTTGTGCATCTTGAGGTGATCGGTCAGCTGATTGATCGAGGCAGTGAGAATTGCAATCTGCACTTCGGCCGAACCGGTGTCATTCGATCCACGGCCGTACTTGGCGGCGATCTCCGCCTTTTGTTCTTTGGTCAGAGGCACGAAACGTAGCTCCTTCGCGTCAGGATAGTCTCGCTCGGGTACAGGGCGCGGGCTTGCCAAGGGCCACGGCTCCGTCCCGGCGACCGGCGTAGCATAGCAGAGAGGCCGCCCCCGAGGCAAGTCAAAAGTCGCACCCATGGTCGATCGTGACGGCATCGCGGCGATGGAGCCGCGTATTCGCCCATACATTCGGCGCACGCCCCTCCTCGAGCTCAACGGCATTGTGCTCAAGCTCGAGCTGCAGCAGGTCAGCGGATCGTTCAAAGCGCGTGGCGCCTTTGCGAATCTCGTCACGCGCACGATTCCGGCGGGCGGGGTGGTCGCGGCGTCCGGCGGTAATCATGGCGCGGCGGTCGCACACGCGGCGGCGCAGTTGGGTATCGCTTGCAAGATCTTCGTCCCCGAGGTTTCGTCGCCGGCCAAGATCGAGCGAATTCGCGCGAGTGGCGCGGAGCTTGTCATCGTGCCAGGTGTGTATCCGGATGCAAAACGTGCGTCGGTCACCGACGCGCGCGAGCGCGATGCGCTGATCGTCGAAGCGTACGATCATGCTACGACGATACTTGGTGCCGGGTCGCTCGGCAAAGAACTCGAAGAGGCCGATTCCTCGATCGACACGGTGTTGGTTCCGGTTGGTGGCGGCGGCCTGATCGCCGGTGTCGCGGCGTGGTACGCGGGGGACGCGCGTGTCATCGGAGTCGAGCCGGAAGGTGCGCCGACCCTCGCGTGGGCATTGCGTGCCGGAAAGCCCGTCGACGCGCCGACCGGCAGCATCGCCAACGACGCGCTTGCGGCAGGCGCGATCGGTGCGCTCGTCTTTCCGATCGCGCAGCGTTTCGTCGAGCGTGCAATCTTGGTAAGCGACGATGAGATCCGTGCAGCGCGCGCAGCGCTTTGGCAGCACGGTCGTATCGCAGCGGAACCGGCCGGTGCAACCGCGTACGCCGCGTTGCTTTCAAAGAAGTATGTGCCGGCGAACGGAGAACGGGTCGCGGTAATAGTCAGCGGCGGAAATGCGGTGGTGACATGGACCTAGGTATTCGTGGGCGCGTCGCGCTCGTAACCGGCGCGAGCTCGGGCATCGGCGAAGCAATTGCGCTCGCGCTGGCGGCTGAGGGCGTCTCGCTTGCGGTGGGAGCGCGTCGTCACGATCGGTTGCAAAAGGTCGCAGATCGCGCGAAGCTTGCAGGCGCGACCGATGCGCGCGCTTTCGAAGTCGATCTGGACAACTCGTCCTCGGTCGAACGCATGCTCGCCGGCGTCAAGGATGCGTTCGGCAACCCCGATATTCTCGTGCTCAACGGCGGCGGACCGAAGCCCGGCACGTACAGCGCACTCTCGCTCGAAGATTGGGACGCCGGATATCGCGGCGTCTTGCGCAGCATGCTCGAAATGACGAGCGGCGTGCTACCTGGGATGACCGCGAACGGCTGGGGTCGCATCGTGGCGCTTACGTCGTCGTCGGTAAAGCAACCGATACCCAACCTTACGCTATCGAACGCATTTCGTACGGCGCTCGTCTCCGCGCTCAAAACGCTCTCGATCGAAGTGGCGAAAGATGGGATTACGGTCAACTCGATTGCGACGGGACGCGTCGACACCGACCGCTTGCGGCATCTCTATCCCGATGATGCGGCGATGACCGCCGCTGCAAAGGCCGATGTGCCGATTGGGCGCGTTGCCACACCGGCGGAGTTCGCGCCAATGGTCGCGTTCTTGTGCAGCGAGCCGGCGCGCTACATTACCGGACAGACGATTGCGATTGACGGCGGGTTGATCAAAGCGCTGTACTGACGTTGTCGATGGAATTCGTACGTGTGGCGGACCTTACCAGCGTGCCGCCGGGCAAAGCGCGCGCTTTCAACCTCGGTCGATATGAGATTGCGCTGTTCAACGTTGGCGGCGAGTATTATGCGCTCGAGAATGCGTGTCCGCATCAGGGCGGTCCAATCGCCGAAGGCTGGGTGGAAAACCTCACCGTGACCTGCCCGTGGCATGCGTGGTGTTTCGACCTGCGCACCGGCAGCTTGACGATTGGCGATTTTGCGCTGATTCCGCGGTTCGAAGTACGTGTCGAGCAGGACGGCGTCTATCTTTCCACGGAGCCCGTGGCTCGATGATCGATGCCGAACGGCCCGCCTGGGACGGACGCGACGGTACGGCCGGGGGCGTCGCTTTCGGCGCCGGTCTTGCCGCGCTCGCGGTGGAGCGCCAGGTACGCCCCGAGCGACTGGCAGAGACGATACACCTTGCGCCCGCGGAATTTGCAAGCGTCCTTGCGGGCGAGCGGCGCGTCGGGATCTCCGCATTGGCTGCGCTCGCGCAGGCGCTGCGGACGCGGCCGATCGAGTTCCTTCAGAAGACGTCCATCCTCTCGCTCGAGGTCTATGCTTTTGGGCTCGATCCGCTCTACTTTCTGCCGGATGGCCAGGTCCGATACGACGCCCGGATCTACATGCGGGAGATCAACCCGCGCCACCGTGTGCCTGAAGGCGACATGACCAAGCGCAACCCCGCGCTAGCCGCGCTCGCGCAGGACGAGGTGCTCGACGCGCTCGGCAAAATAGAGGTGGAGCTTGCTTACCTCCTTCGAGCAGCCGTGCAGAAGACGGGTGGGACACTCTAACGACCGGAGCGAAAGACCGGCCCGATGCAAGGTGTTGATGGAAAGCGAATCGCCGCGCTAATCGGCGACGGATTTGAAGAAGCAGATTTATTCGAGCCGCGCAAGGCGCTCGAGGAGGCCGGCGCGGTCGTAACGATCGTCGGTGTAGACGAGCGCGCGCGCACGAAGATCCGTGGCAAGCGGGGCTTAGACGACGGGCAGAGCGTCCGCGCCGAGGAATTGGCGCCGGACTGCACGGCCGAGGATTTCGACGCACTCCTGATTCCGGGCGGAACGTCGCCCGACCGGATTCGTACCGATGGCGAGGTACAGCGCCTCGTGCGCGAATTCGACGCCGGCAAGAAGCCGATTTTCTCGATCGGCCATGGCGTGCAGGTGTTGATCTCTTCGCAACTCGTACGCAGCCGTCAGGTTACCGGCGCGCACTCGATTGCCGACGACATTCGTAACGCAGGTGGACTCTATCGCGATCAGCCGACCGTGGGTGACTCAAACTGGGTCAGCACGCGCGGCGCGGAAGATCTCCCACAGTTCAACCGCACGATGCTGGAAAAGCTGGCTGCATCCGGAGCCGCGATATCCGCCTGAGTTTATAGAGCTTCGTAGCGCGCCAGCGACTCACCGTACTGGCGCAGTGCAACGAAGCCGACAAGGACGCAGAACGCTAACGAAGTGGCGGCGCCGATGGCGTCGCCACTTTTTGCAAGCAAAAACGCGACGATCACCGTCGCGCCGGCAAATGCGACGGCAAGCGCGCGGCCGGCCCCGTTGCGCGTCGTCGCGTTCAACGTTACGAGCGTAGCGGCAAGCACGCATGCAAGCGAGAGCGCCAGAAATATCGCCGGCGCTGCGAAGCCGCTGACAAGCTGTGCCGACCAATAGACGAGCGTGGCGATCGTCGCGCTGATGACCGGCGCAAGCGCTTTGGCGCGCGCGAGTTCGCGGCCGAAGAGCGGTGCGCTGCGTTCGGTGGTATCGAGGTATGCATGGCGGCCCGGTCCCTGCAGAAGCGCGACGGCGATGCCGATCGTCGAACAGAAGAACATCGGTCCCGCGAGGCTGCGTGTTGCGAAGTAGCCGACGATCGCTGCGCTTGCACAGGCAAAGACGAGCGTGCGACGTTCCGCGCGCAGGCGCGCGCCTACGATTGCGCGCATTGCTTGCGCCGTCACGCGTCCTCTCCCGCTTGCACGATCAGCACGGCGCAGTCTTCTGCGGCGTAAAGAATCTGCTCGATGAAGGCGGCCTGTGGCCGGTCGAGCACGAGGAGTTGCGGCGTGGGCACAAGCGCGCCCACGATGGGATATGCAAACGCCTCGTGCAAGTGGCCCAGCCGCGCAAGCAGTTCGCCCGCGCGTGCGCGCGCGACGTCGAGATCGATATCCCAGAGTGCCGCGCGATAGGCAATGTAGCGCTGCGCGTCGATCTGGGTCAGCGGCAAGGGATCGTGCGGCACGAATGCGGCGATGCGCTTGCAATGCACGGGTTGAACGCGCGGATCGTACTCACCGATCGTAACCGATCCTGCCGTGGCGCGGGCGAGCGCCGCGCCCATCATCGCGAGGGCCTCGGCCTCGCGCGCGCTCGCGCATGGGCGCGCCATGCGCTCGGTGGGCGCAAGGTCCAGCGTCGTCGGGGCGACGATCGTTTCGCCGCTCCGGACGTACGCAGCATCGCGCATGCGCAAGATGTACATCGAGGACTCCTTCGCCGCCGAAGGCGAAGTCTCCGTACCGATGCTGTCTAACGCAGAGATCGCGCAGAAGCTCCTCGAGATCCGGACGCTCATGGAGATGGCGGGCGAGAGTTTCTACAAATACACGGCGTTCGAAAAGGCTGCCGCGTCGGTCGAGAACGCGCCACCGTTGCGCGACATTCACGCTGCCGGCGAGTTGACCAAGCTTCCGGCTATTGGGAAGTCGATTGCACTCGTCATCGGTCAGCTGCTCGAAGGGGGCCGAGCCGATGCGCTCGACGAGCTCTACGCAATCTTTCCGCCGACGATCGTCGAGATTCTCGGCGTGAGCGGCATCGGTGCGAAGACTGCGGCGTCGCTTTGGAACGACTTCCAAATCGGTTCGCTTGCCGATCTCGAAGCCGCGATCGCGAACGAGCGCTTCGCAGGCGTGCCGCGGATGGGCCCCAAGACGATCGAAAATTGGAAGCGCGGTATGCTCGCCTATCGCGGCCGTCAGCGGCGCACGCCGCTGGCGCGCGCGCTGCAGATTGCCGGCGAGGCGATCGAGTATCTGCGCGCGGGGCCTCCGCACGACCGGCTGGTTTACGCCGGCAGTGCGCGTCGTCAAGAAGTAACCGTAGGCGATATCGACTTGGTCTGTACGTCTACCGAGGCGACGGCGATTTCGAACTATTTCGCCACGTGGGATCGCGCGCGCGCCGTGCTCGCCGAAGGGGGCACGAAGACGAGCATTTGGCTCGATGACGGCTTTCAAATCGACCTGCGCGTATTGCCCGACCACCTCTACGGGAACTTGCTGCAGCACTTCACCGGCTCGCGCGAGCATAACATCAAGCTGCGCGAATATGCTGTGAGGAGGAGCCTGCGCGTCAGTGAAAACGGCATCCTCAATCTCGAAACCGGCGACGCAATAACGTGTGCGAACGAAGCCGAAGTGTACGAAGCGCTCGGCATGGCGTACATTCCGCCGGAGCTGCGCAGCGGGCTCGACGAGATCGATCTCGCGCTCGCAAACGCGTTGCCGGTATTGCTCGAGATTGGCGACATGCGCGGTGACTTCCACATGC
This sequence comes from Candidatus Acidiferrum sp., assembly GCA_035507095.1. Lineage (GTDB taxonomy): Bacteria > Vulcanimicrobiota > Vulcanimicrobiia > Vulcanimicrobiales > Vulcanimicrobiaceae > Aquilonibacter. The sequence goes on along the minus strand of DATJOM010000041.1, from coordinate 109,770 downwards.
ACAGCACGCAGAGCGACGGGCGCAATTCGCTCGAGCAGATGATCGCGGCGGCCAAGGCGCGGGGCTACGAATATCACGCGATCAGCGACCACTCCTGGGGGCGTGGCAAACGCTACGGCCTCGATCCGCAGAAGTTGCGCGAGCAGCGCGCTGCGATCGACGAGATCTCGAAGCGCGTCGGCATTCACACGTTCTGCGCAAGTGAAGTCGACATTTTGCCCGATGGGACGATGGACTACGACGACGCGGTACTCGCGCAGCTCGACGTCGTCATCGGTAGCGTGCATTCAGGCTTCGATATCGGGCGCGAGGCAATGACCGCGCGGCTCATCCGTGCCTGCGAGAATCCCTTCGTGACGATCATCGGGCATCCCACGGGCCGCATGTTCGGGAGCTTCGCCGGCTATGAATTCGACTACGATGCGGTGTTTACGGCCGCCGCGCGCACCGGCACCGCGCTCGAAATCGACGGCCAAGCGCTGCGCCTCGATCTCCCGTCGCCGCTCGCGCGGCGGGCCAAGGAGCTCGGCGTAACCTTCACCGTCGACTCCGACGCGCACGGCGTGGAGGACTTGACCGAAATCGAACTCGGCGTCGGACAGGCGCGGCGGGCCGGCCTCACTAAGGAAGATGTGCTCAACGCGCGCTCGTTCGAGGATGTGCGCGCGTTCATCGCTTCGAAGAGGGAGCGTTCATGATCGAGCGTGCTCGTAGCGGGAAAGAGGCAAAACGCCTGTATGCGCTGCGTGCGTACCAGCTTCTCGATTCGAGCGAAGCTGCGGCGCACGAAGCGTTTACCTTGCTCGCGCGCCAAATCACCGGTTGTAGTATGGCGACTATCTCGCTGGTCGAAGACGAGCGCGTCTGGTACAAGTCGCACATCGGCATCGACATCGAAGAGATGCCGCGTGAAGGGTCGTTTTCTGCAGCGATCGTCAGCTCCGGCAAGCCGCTCGTCGTGCAGGACGCCACCGAGGACAAGCGCTTCCGCGACAATGTGCTGGTGAATGGACCGTCGCACGTGCGCTTTTTCGCCGGCGTGCCGTTGATGGCGTCCGGCGGGCAGGTCATCGGCGCGCTCTGTGTGCTCGAGAATCATTCGCGCACGCTCTCCGTCCCGGAGATGGATGAATTCCTCTTGCTCGGCAACGCGCTGATGACGCTGCTTGAAAGTCGCCGGCGCATGCTCGGGCTGTTCGATGCGGCACACGCCGACGTCTTTGCCATCGATGCTGCAACGCAAGAGATCTTTTTCGCATCGCGTGGCGCGAGCGAGCGTCTGGGCTATTCGACCAAGGAACTCGTCGGTATGCCGGCCTTCGAAGTGATTCCGGCACTGACGCAAACGATGCTGCGCGACGTTGTGATCCGCGGGCGTCAGGGCGAAGAAGTCGTGCGCGAGGCATTCCTGCGCCGGCGCGACGGCACCAGCTATCCGGTTGAACTACGCATCGATGTGGTCGACGAGAACGGTCGCATGCGTGTGAACGTGATTGCCTTCGACATGACCGAGCGCCTAGCGCAAGAGCGCGAGATCGAGCTGTTGCTCGGCGCCGTCAACGTCGCCGGTGACGTGATTTTAGTGTACGAGGTAAGCGCGGCCGGCGAGCTCGTTCTGGCGTATGCCAATGATGCGTTCACGCGGCAAACAGGATACGTGCGCGAAGAGTCGATCGGTCAAGAACTTTCGTTCTTTCGTAAAGCAATGCCCGACGACGACGGCATGCGCGCGGTGCGCACCGCGCTCGAGAGCGGCATGCCGACGCAGGCTGAAATTGCGAGTTATCGCAAAGACGGCTCGACCTACTGGAATCAGGTGACCTTACATCCGGTTCGCAGCGCCGACGGCGTTGTAACGCACTGGATCTCGATCGAACGCGACATTACGGGCGAGGTCGAACGCACCGCAACCCTCGAAGAGGAGCACGATCGTTTGCTGGCGTTGACGCGCACGGCGCGACGGCTCTTCACGACGCTCGACGCAACCAACGTGGTGACGACGGTCCGTGAGGCGATTACGCAACTGCTCGGGGTCGAGGCGCATCTGCTCGCCGTAAATGAGGACGGCACTTGCGTGGAGGTCGACCAACTCGGCGCCGCCGACTGGAGCAAGGCCGTACTGGATCCGCTCGTCGATAAGGCCGTGCGCCAGCGCATTCGCGTCGTAGACGAGCACAACGCGCGCGCGATCGCATATAGCGGCAGATTCGGCGAAGCGTCTTACGTGCTCGAGATACGGCCGCGCGCGGGGCGTGCGCTGCGTAACACCGACCTGTTTGTCTTCGATTTAATCGCCGAGTATTTCTCGGTGGCCGTGCGCAACGTGTCACTCTATAATGAAGTCGAAGAACGTCGCAGCGCCGTGCTCGAGCTCAATCAGACCAAGAGCGATCTCATCACAATGCTCGCGCACGACTTTCGCGGTCCATTGACGTCGATCGTCGGCTTTGCCGATCTCACGAGCGAGGTGGGAGAGGTCAGCGACGAACAGCGCGACTTCCTCGAGACGATCAAAGGCTCTGCGATGCAGCTATCGGAGCTCGCAACCGATACACTGACGCTCTCACGCTTAGAGCGCAACGAGGTGACGCTCCAACTTACCGAGACGGATCTGGCCGAGTTGATCGGCTCGATTGTCGCGCAGCAGAAGGATCGTCGCAACGTCGAGCTCTCAATTGAGGGCGACGCGCACGTGACCGGCGACGACGACCGCCTGCGCCAAGTGTTTACCAATCTCATCGACAACGCGATTAAGTATACGTCCGATGGAGCGGATCCGCGTGTTCGCATCAGTAGCAATGAAGATAGCGTGACGGTCATCATCCGCGATTTCGGTATCGGTATCCCAGCCGGTGAGATCTCGCGAATCTTCGATCGCTTCTCGCGCGCATCGAACGCCCGCAAGATGCGTATCTCGGGCACCGGGTTTGGCCTATTTCTGGCCAAGCAACTGGTGCAGTTGCATGGCGGCACGATCGCGGTCGAAAGCGAGGAAGGTCGCGGCAGTACCTTCACCGTCGTCCTGCCGCGCCGCGCGGATCGGCGCTACGCGCCGCGCACGGTCATGTTGCTGGACCAGGAGCGGGACCGGTCGTTCCTCGCCTATGGTCTGCAAGAAGCCGGCTATCGCGTCTTGATCGCATCGAACATCGAAGAGGCGCTCGCTATGGCCGACGCGCAGCCGTTTGAAGCGGTCGTGCTTGCGACGCCCGAATCGCTTTCAAACGAAGCGGCGGTGCAGTTCCGCGCCTTCAGCCGCGAACAGGACGTGCCGCTCGTCGCGATCGGGAGCAGCGTCTCGCCCCGCTTGGGCGCGGCGACCACCTTGATGCGCCCGGCGGCTATCGGTGATGTTGTGGCCGCGCTCGATCGCCTACTCGGTCGCTAGCACTGTAGACATTGGCGTGCTCGCCGCGCACGAAGGCGACGAGCGTGATATTGAAGGCGCGCGCGAGATCGACAGCGAGACTGCTCGGCGCCGAGACGGCGCAGACGATCGGTATGCGCGCAACTGCGGCCTTTTGAAGAATTTCATAGCTCGCGCGACCGCTGACGAAAAGAATCGATCCCTTCAACGTTCGTCCCTCGAGCAGCGCCCAGCCGGCTAGTTTATCGACCGCGTTGTGGCGTCCGATGTCTTCGCGTACTGCAATGGCTTTGCCGTCGGAATCGAAGAGCGCGGCCGCGTGTAGCCCACCCGTCGTCGCGAAGACGCGCTGCGCTTCGCGCATGCGCTCGGGGAGTTCGTAGATGCGCGTGATGGGAACGCGGAGATCATCGTCGACGGGCTGTATTCCGAGTTCGGCCAGTGCTTCGAGATTCGCGCGGCCGCATACGCCGCAGGAACTATTCATCGTGAAGTGGCGTTCGAACTGCGCGAGATCGGGCATGGCCGGGTTCGCGAGTTCGATGTTGACGATGTTGTAACGCTGCTCGGCATCGATTGCAGGATCGACGCAATAGCTCACACCGGCTACCTCATCCCGCGAGCGCACGATGCGCTCGCTCGAGACGAAGCCCGCAGCGAGTTCGAAGTCGTTCCCCGGCGTGCGCATCGTCACCGCGAGCGTGCGCGTCAACCCACCGGCTATCAGGCGAAGCTCGAGCGGCTCCTCGGTAACGACCTTGTCGTAGGTGCGCGCGCTGCGCGTACCGTCGTAGCGTACGATCTCCGTCTCGGTCGTACGTCCGGGCCGGGTATCCTCGGTGATGTTTTCGTCGATCACGTGGGCTGTACGAACGCCGCGCGCGGATCGCGTGCGGAGAGCTTGCCCGCCTCGATCAGCGATTCGCGGAAGATGTACCCGCCGACGAGCGTAAGCACCGAGGCGATCACCGAGCGCGTTGCATCGACCGGCTTGGGCAGCGGAAGCATGCCGAGAAGATTGAGCGCCATGGGCGCAAGGATGCCTGCCTGGATCGTGTAGGTGCGCATTCTCTTGCCGCGCGCGCCGGTGAAGAACGGCGTGCCGTAGTTGCCGGCATGGCGCTCGAAGTGCGCCAGAATCGCGAGCTCCGCCGTTGCGGCGACCAATTCGAGGCGCTCAATCTTGTGCGTCACGCGACCGTTGCCTTCGAGCACGCTGAGCAATGTCGAGAGCGCACACGCGGAGCTCAGACCCGAGGCGACCGAGGCCGCGGGAATGTGCCGTTTCCCGGAACTCCAAAACGGATTGGCCGTAGCCGAAAGCAGCACGCCGGTGTAACCGGCGGTGAATGCCCCGAGCAGTGCCTGTGCCGGCGTGAGGATCCCGGGCGCGAAGAAACGCAGCCAACGCGGCACTACCCCGGAGTTCGCGAGCTCGCGGACGACGTTGCCTCCGGCTGCGCCGGAATAGAACACAAGACCCCACACGCCGAGCGACATCGGGGACTTGAACTTCATGATGCGCAGCATGTTGAGAAACCGCTCGGGCCTGCCGAGGTGCGAAATCAGCAGGGCCGGATTTGCGGCGGCCAGCAAGAACGACGTGATGCGTGCCGTGCGCCGGAGCTTGCGTTCGTCCTCGTCGTGTCGGTCGGCCAAAAGTTGAATGAGGCCGAGCCCACCCATGATTCCACCGGTAAAGAGGTACGTGGTGACGCTCCATCCCCAATGCGGTGGCTTGAGCAGCGGGCGCTCGTAGTAGGTGGGCGTCGGTGCCCCCTCTTCGCGGCCGGGCGGTTCGGTAAGCTCACGCATTGCGGAAAATCATCCATCCGGCAACGGCCAACCCGAGCACGGCCACTGCCGCGGCAGCGTAACCGTCGGGTTGGCGCGTCGACGGCAGAACGGGTTGCGCGGGAAGATTGTACGCTTCGGGGCGATCGGTCAGCAAGAAAAATGCGTTGAGCGGGCCGACACCGCCGCCGATGTCGTCGGCACCGTAGAGCTGCGCCTGCATGCCGCGCTCGGTCAGCGTTTCAACGCGCTTGCGTGCACGCGCACGCAGTTCTTCGACGTCGCCAAATTGGATCGAATCGGTCGGACACGCTTTTGCGCACGCCGGAACGAAGCCAAGCTTCTGCCGGTCGTAGCACAGCGTACACTTGCCGGCGACGCCGCCGTTACCTTGCAGCGCGGTCTTATGTTCCTCGCGCCGGTCTTCCACGAGCGAAGCGAGGTTGTACCGCACGCCTTCGGGGTCAAATTTTTCGATCATGTCGACGACGCCGAACGGACACGATACAACGCAGTAGCCGCAGCCATTGCAGATGTCCGGCTGAATGAACACCGAGTCAAACTCGTTACGAATGATCGCGCCGGTCGGACACGCCTCCAGGCAGCCGGCGTTCGTACAATGCTTGCAGACGTCGCTGCTCATCAGCCAGCGGTCGCGTAGCCCGCCATCATCGACCGACATCTGTTCGACGAAGGCGACGTGGCGCCAAGTTGTCCCCGAGAGTTCTGACGTATTGTCGTACGAATCACCGGTGAAGTCGAACCCGTCGGAAGGAAGCTCGTTCCACTGTTTACATGCGACTTCACAGGCCTTGCACCCGATGCACAATGTGGTATCTGTGAAAAACCCAGTAGCCATCTATTTCTTTTCGCCTTCCTGACGTTGCCCGTTCGCCTTGGGCCCCATCCATTGCCCTTCCGGTTGGCCGAACACGCTGCGCTCCTTTGCCGGCACCGGCTCGTCGGTCGGGCCCTCACGATATTGCGGACGACGCCCGGGCCGGATGTTGCACGTCAGCGTCTTTGATTCGTGAATCGAGACGTTGGGATCGAGCGAGATCGCAATCAATGTGCCGACGGAGTCGCCGCGAGCAAGCGCGACCATGCTGCCGTAGTTGTACGGCACGCCGATTTGGTGCACGCGCTTGCCCTTACCCAACCTCAGCGGCCGCATTCGCCCACTAACCAACGCGCGCGCTTCCATCTCGCCGAGCGCGGTCGAGAGCGTGACCCAATCGCCGCTCTTGATGCCTTTCTTCACCGCGAGTTCGGGATCGATTTCGCAGAACGCCGACGGCTGCAGCTCGGCAAGCCACGGCACATAGCGCGTCATGATGCCCGACATCTCAGTGATCCGGTACGTCGTGAGCACGTAGGGATAGTTCTCATCGACTGGTTTATTGTACCGGTTGTCGTCGCGATCGTAGCGTCCGAAGACCGGACTGCTCTGCTGTTTGTACAGTGCGTTCTCTACGACCGACTGCTGCGGCTCGTAATGTGCCGGGATCGGCGCGTCTTTGAGTGCGCCGCCCGGCACAAACATTTGGCCTTTCCCATCGAGCATCATGATGAAGGGATCGGCGCCGGAATGAAAATCCATGCCGGTAGCATCGGGGTTCGCCGGCGTATCGGGGGCTTTGGTCGCGGGGAAATCCGGCACGTCCACGCCGGTCCACTTCTTGGCGGTCTCATCCCACCACACGTACTTCTTGCGCTCGCTCCACGGTTTGCCTTGCGGATCGGCCGACGCGCGATTGTAGAGCGTGCGTCGATTCGCGGGCCACGCCCATCCCCAGTTGAGCGCCGTGTACTCACCGCTTCCGTCGCGATTGCGCGCGCGATTCGTCTGCTTGTCGGGGAATACGCCGGTGTAGATCCACCCGCCCGACGCCGTCGATCCGTCGTCCTTGAGATCGGCGAACGACGCGACTTGCTCGCCGGTTGCGGTGTAGTAACCGTTGATCTCTTGCATCACCTTATTCACCGACGGTTCGCCCTTCTCGCGTTCGTGCGGATCGTCGTTGTCGTAGTTCCAGGTCATGTCGAGAATCGGGCGATCCTTTGGATCGGTCGAACCGGCATAAAGTTCTTTGAGGCGCTTTGCAAACCAGTTGAAGTACCACGCGTCGCTTCTCGCTTCGCCTGCGGGCTCGACGGCCTTATCGTGGAATTGCAAAAGCCGGCTCGTTTGCGTCATCGTGCCGTCCTTCTCGAGGACGGTTGCCGCAGGGAGGAAGAACACTTCGGTTGCGATCTTCGAGGGGTTCGCGCCCTCGCGCCGCCAGAACGAGACGGTTTCGTTGTCGTAGCTGTCGATGTTGACGAACCATTGGAGCGACTCGAGCGCCGCCTTGGTCATCTCCGCGTTCTGCCCCGAAGCGCCCGGATTTTGCCCGATGCAGAAGTAGCCTTGCACCGTTCCGTCTTTCATCGCAATCGTCGTAACCAGTTGCGAATGATCGCCGATGAGTTGGGGCAGATATTCGAAGCAGTAGTCGTTCTCTTTGGTCGCCGCGTCGCCGTAAAATGCCTTGAGTAGTGAGACCATGTACTTCGGCGTATTCACCCACCAGCCGGTCTTCTTGGTATTTGTCTTCAAATAATCCGTGAGGGTCTGCTCGTTGCGGTTCGCAGAGGGCATCGGCAAATAGCCGGGGAGCAGGTCGTAGAGCGTGGCGATATCGGTTGCGCCTTGGATATCGGCGTGGCCGCGCAGGGCGATGATGCCACCGCCGGGACGGCCGATGTTGCCGAGCAGCAATTGCAGGATCGCGGCCGTACGAACGAACTGCACGCCGTTGGTGTGCTGGGTCCAGCCGACCGCATAGGCGAACGCCGTCGTGCGATCGCGGCCGCTGTTCTTTGCCAGCAATTCCGCAATCTGCTCGAAGAGATGGCGCGGCGTGCCGCAGACGCGCTCGACCATTTCGGGCGTGTAGCGCGCATAGTGCTTGCGCAATACGTTTAGCACGCAGCGCTCGTGCTGCATGCTCGGATCGGTCGCGATATGGCCCTTTTCGTCGCGCTCCCACGTCCAGGTACTGAAGTCGTAGACGAGCTCGTCGGGATCGTAGCCCGAGAAGATGCCGTCGAGATCTTCGGTGTCTTTGAAATCGGCGCCGACGATGAACGGCGCGTTGGTATACGCGCTGACGTACTCCTTGAAGTACCGCTCGTTGGTCAGCAGATAATTGATGATGGCGCCGAGGAACACGATGTCGGTTCCACTGCGCATCGGGGCATAGATATCCGCGACCGCCGAGGTGCGCGTAAAGCGTGGATCGACATGAATGATCGTCGCACCGCGTTCCTTGGCTTCCATGACGAAACGGAAGCCCACCGGGTGTGCCTCGGCGAAATTCGAACCTTCGATCAGGATGCAATCGGCATTAACGAGATCGGGGAGCCAGACCGTCGCGCCGCCGCGACCGAACGAGGTGCCGAGACCCGGCACCGTCGAGGAGTGTCATATTCGAGCTTGGTTTTCGATCGAGACCACGCCGAGCGAGTGCATCAACTTGCCCAGCATGTAGTTCTCTTCGATGCCGAACGTTGCGCCTCCAAGCGACGCGATGCCGAGCGTATGGTTGACGCGCTTGCCGTTGCGTTCGCGGACAAATGTGTCGTCGCGCGTCTTCTTTACCAATTGCGCGATGCGCTCGAGCGCCCATGCGAGCGGCCGCTCTTCATAGCGATCCGAATACGGCGCGCGATACTTCACGGTTGTCCAACGCGCTTCGTTAACGGTGAGCCCGAAGAGCGCCGCACCTTTTGGACAGAGATGACCGGCGTTGATCGGACTCTCGGGGTTACCCTCGACGTCGAGCAGCTTGCCGTCGTCACTAACGTATGCAAGCGTGCTGCATCCGACAGCGCAGTAGCCGCACAAACTGACGACAGGCTTCGCACCGCTGATTCGGCCCTTCAATGTCTTCGTTCGTTCAGATGCGACGTTTGGCAACATGCCGATGCGTTCGCCCAGATCGGCAGCGTCGCGCGGGAGAATCGACGTCAAATCGACCGTTGGTTTTAGATCCACCAGTGTGCTCCAAGCGCCATATTAAATGTCGCAGCGAAACAGCAGTACATCAACCAGACCCCGGTGATGCAATGGAAAAAGCCGAGCACCTTCGGATTGGGAACGACGTTGAAATTCTTGAGAATGTCGGCGATGTAGACGAGCACCAGTCCCAGGAAGATCAGTGCGACCGGCACGTCGCCGGCGCCCGAGAAGATCAACAGCCCCAAGAGCGAGATCAAGAAAAAGGCGATAACCATCCATCCTTATCCCCATGCTCTTGTCCACATCCGGAGAATCTGCGGGCCAGCCGAAAAGTTCTTGGCCGCCCCAGATAAAGTAGCCTGTCGCAAGACCGAAGAACCCGATCGCCAACGGCACGTAATCCGACGTCGGCAACGCAAAAGTGCTCATGTTGTCTCCTTGCGAGGAGTCACGCATACGTTGCAAGCGTTTGCAAACTTGGCGTGACTCCCACAAGGCGTTTTTACCCTATGCGGGTTGCGGTTACGCTGGCGCGCTCGCTGCTTGCGGCGCCGGTTTTTTCACGAAGAACGGGATGACCGCCGCGATGATTAGCATGCCTGCGACCCACGGCATCGCGCCGGTAAACGAACCGGTGTGATCCTTCACCCAAGCCGCAACGAGCGGGCCGACCAAGCCGGCGAAGGCCCATGCGGTGAGGATGATGCCGTAAATCTGTCCCAAGTGCTTCGTGCCGAAGAAGTCGGCTGTGAACGACGGCATCACACCGAAGCCGCCGCCGTAGCACGCCAGCACGATGGCAAAGCCGATACCGACCAGCCACGGATCGTGCAAACTGCCCAGAATGAAGAATATCACGACCTGGATCAGATACATCACCGTGTACGTCATCGGGCGGCCGATGCGATCGGAGACCGATCCCCAGAAGAATCGCCCAAGTCCGTTGAAGATCGCGAGCAAGCCGTAGAGCGGCCCAACAATGGCTGCCGTCAATCCGGTGAGATCGCTGAAGATCGGCACCGCGTTCGAGATGATCAAAATGCCCGCGGTGACGTTGAGGAAGAGGAGAAGCCAGAGCAAATAGAGCTGCGGCATCCCCAGCGCTTGCGATGCGGTAAAGCTCGGCCCGCTCGCTGCGGCCGCAGCAACTGCGCCCGGTACGGTATAGCCCTGCGGCGGATTGCTCAGCAGCCAGGCGCAGATACCGCCGATGATGATGAACACGACGCCTGACCAGATGAAGACGTTCATCACCGCGTGGATCTGATCGGGCGTGAGCAGGTACTGCGCGGCGTTGAACTCCGTACCCGCCTTAATGGCGTCTGCGCGCGCTGTCGCGTAGGCCCCGGCGGCTTTGGCGGCGCCGGCGAAGCTGCCGATACGCGGCACGATCTGGTTGTAGAAAAAGGCGCCGAGCCCATAGCCCATCACGACAAGGCCGGTGCCCAAACCGCGCCGGTCGGGGAACCATTTGGCGACGACGGCCACCGGCGTCACGTACGCCATACCGGCACCGATGCCGGCGATCAGTCCGTAGGTGAGATACAGCCACCACTGGCCAAAGTTTGCAGTGCCGATGCCTGCGAGCAGCCAGCCAATTCCCCATAAGATGACGCCGGTAAGCGCGACCGTGCGCGGGCCGACGCGATCTTGCCAGCGGCCGCCGATAACGGTGCCGATTCCCACACAGAAAATCGCTACCGCAAATGCCCACGTAACAACTTCATTCGTCCAACCGAATGCGGCAAGTAGCGGCCGAGTAAAAATGCTCCATGAATAGACGGTTCCTAAGCACAGCATCACGCCGATACCGGCTATCAAAATTCCCCAGCGATTGCCCGAGGACGCGGGATTGGAAGCCATGCGCGTTTCCCCCATTACAAAAAAGCGTTATGACAATACGTGTAACGAGTGCTCTCTAGGTACTTTAACCTACGCACAGTAAGACCTTGACGCTTGGTGCGCCAATGCGGAGGTTGGTTCTCTGCTGCGGTTTGGGGCTAGCTCTGGGCGCTAAAGACGATGACTAGGCGCATCAGCAAAACGCCGGCGATCACCGCTACCGAAGCGGCGACCGATTCGGGCGCTTCACGCCGTGCAACGAGCGCTCGGATCCCCGGCAACAGGCTGAGCAGTACGAGAATCCATAAGATCGCCCAGAATGGCGATACCGTCTTGCCGATCGTGCCGGCAATGGCAATCGTAATAAAAAACGCAACGATGAATGCGAGTTCGAGCAACGCGAAATACCCGTCTGCTTTGCTCAGCCGGGCTTCCGTCTGCGGCGCACCGTTCACATAGCGCCCGAGCCACACGAGCAGCGCGGCTGAACCACTCAGGCCGGAGGCGAGAAAGAGTCCGCCGAGCGCCCAAGTGTCGCTCCATACCGGCTGATTTGAGACGCTCAGTAATACGCCCGTGTACGATGCGAGATAGAGGGCAAAGAGCGAGCCTACGATCGGAATCGCGACCGGCAAACGCCGCAGGTTTCCACGCGCTTCGAGAAACGATAGCAAGGTGAATGCGCCAAAGATTGAAAGTGCCCAGACGCCAACCGACATTGGCGACCAGTAGTGAAAGTTCAAGCCCACATCGCCCGGCGTCGTGTTGATCAGCATGTGCCAAAACCGAAGCGGCGTGCCGAGGTCGAGCGTGAGGAAGAGCGCGCAGACGACGACGAGCGGCAGCGGAAGCAGGTACCCGATGCGGACGATCGGGGCGTCCTGCGACGAACCGCGCAGGCGCATGATCGTCGCGAGGACGTACGAGCCGCCGGCGAGGCCGGCGAGGAAAAAGTAGAGCGCGATATACCACGTCCATCCGGGTGGTGCGGCAAAGTGCTCGGCCATTACGCATCGCCTCCGCCGCCGCGTAGCGCGACGATCCCGGCAAATATTCCGATGACCGCAGCGACCGCCGCGCCGAGATATCCGCCGAGATTGTTGCGGCTGGGAAGTGTTGCGTTCGCGGCATTTGGCAGTCCATAGACTTCCGGCTTGGCCATAAGCAAGAAGAAGGCGTGCAAGCCGCCATACACGGTGTCGTCACGTCCGTAAAGCTGCGCTTGATCGTAGCCTTGATCGTGGAGCGCTGCAACGCGGGCATCGGCCTTTTGGCGCAGATCGTCCAAGTTGCCGAACTGGATCGATTGCGTCGGACAGGCCTTCGCGCACGCCGGCATCAGATTGTTCTGCAGCCGATCGTAGCAGAACGTGCACTTGTGCACGACACCGGTGTCTTTGCTGAAACCGATCGCACTGTACGGGCAGGCGGAGATGCAATTGCGGCAGCCGTTGCAGACGTCGGGCTGGATAAACACCGTATCGTATTCCGTCTTGACGATCGCGTTGGTCGGGCAGACCTCCATGCAGCTCGCGTGCTCGCAATGCTTGCAGATATCCGACATCAGCAACCATGCCGTGCCGTTGCCTACCACCGACGGCGCTTCGGGAACGAGATCGATGAATTTTACGTGGCGCCAATTTTCCGCATCGAGTTGGCCTGTATTGTCGTAGGAATCACGAAATTGCGGCGTGTCGCCGGCCAGTCCGTTCCACTCCTTGCACGCTACTTCGCAGGCTTTGCACCCGATGCATACGCTCGTGTCGGTAAAAAATCCAACTTGATCCGGCATGGCTACGTCACCTCAAAATCCCAGCTGGTTGGCAACGATTTTCGCAAGCCCACGCTCGCCGGCGTAGACATAGAGTGGCAGTGCCGCGAGCTCGTCGACCACCGGCACGGCAGACGGATCGCGGCTGGCGTCGACGCTCAACAGATAGTGCGAACAGGTCCGGCATCCGTCGATGCTGACGTGCGGCAGGCGCGGCTTCTCGGCGGCAATGACGTCGTGATTTGGAGCGGCGTCGGGATCGGCGCCGCGGACCGTGCGGCCCGAGGCTTCTGCTTCGAGTGAACCAAGCTCGCTGAAGTGCAGCAGGTTCGCACTTTCGAACTCGCCGCACGCCGCGCACGTCATGCGTGTAAACGCCCAGCTCGACGCGCAGCGCGAACACGCTAAATAGCGGTGCGGCGTTACCAGGTCTTCGTTCGTCACCGCGATGTATGCAAGCTGTGGAAGGCCGCCGCAGACCGGACAGGTACGCTCGCCGCGTGCTCCTGCGCAGGCCTCGCCTGCGCGTTCGCCGAGCGCTTCGAGCACGGGCGCGGTTGCGGCGCGCGCGAGAAAACGATCGAAGCCGTCCAGCGGTTCGCCGTACAGCCACGCGCCGATCGTTCGCTCGATGTCGATCGCATCGAAGCGCTCGAGCACGCCTTGCTGCAGCGCGGGAGGCCCGTGCGTCACGCTTGCTTCGACCACGCCTGGAAGAACGTGCTCTGCGGCGAACGCCGCCGCGTCGCGTGGATCGAGCGCGGCCGCTTGCGCTTGCGTGAATGCCGATCGCTGCCCGTCAAGTAGTGCAAGGTAGAAGCGCAGCACTTCCGTCGCAAAGGGCCAACGCTGCGCCAGCTCTTCCGCGCGCCGCTTGCGCTGCGCGTAGGGAGATGCAGCCTGCACGGCGACGGTCATGCTTTTTCGACCTGGACCAAGAACGCTTTGGTCTCCGGCGTTCGCGCGTTCGCGTCCCCCACGAAGGGCGTGAGGGCGTTCGCGAGCCAATGATCGGATTGACTTCCGTACATCTCGGCGGAGAGCCCCACGTACCCCCAATGGATTGGAATCCCCATCTGCCAGACTTTCGTGCCGCCGAGGTCGAGCTGACCGAGACGTTTGGTGACCAGCGCGCGCACTTTCATCATGCCGCGTTTTGAACGCACGATCACATAGTCGCCGTTTGCAATGCCGCGTTCCGCCGCGAGTCCCGGGGGCAATTCGACGAAGGCTTCGGGCTGAAGTTGTACGAGATGCGGCACCCACTGCGTCACATAGTGCTCGTGTTCGGTGAGACGATACGTCGTCGCGACGATCGGAAATTCGTCGGCCGTGCCGAATCGGTTGGGCCGTCCCGCCACCTTGTCATAGAGAAACACGACGGGTGAGTTTGAAACCGACTCGTGCAGAATATTCTTGACCGGCGACTCCATCGGTTCATAGTGTTCCGCAAACGGCCCGTCGACCAACGAGTTGGAATAGATGCGGCCGACGCCTTCGCCCGTCATAATGAACGGCAGCCACGCCTTGGGATCGTCCGGGCTCATCGTAGGCGGATAGTCCGGAACGTCGCCGACCCACATCTTGCCGTTCCATACGATGCCGGGACGCTTGGGATCCCAGGCATGGCCTTGCAGATCGGCGGACGCGCGATTGTAGAGCACGCGACGGTTGACCGGCCAGCTCCACGCCCAGTTCGGATAGAAGCCCATACCGGTCGGATCGTTTTTCGCCGGATTTTGGACGCCGTCGCGCCGCCGCGTGAAGTTGCCCTTCGGCCCGTAACTGCCGGCGTAGATCCAGTTGCCCGAACTCGTGCTGCCGTCGTCCTTGAGGGCTGCAAATGTGGCAAGACGCTTGCCGCTCTCGACATCTTTGCCGTTGACTTCTTGCGCCAGCTCGTCGAGCGTTGGTTTCGTCGGATCCTTGTAGGCCATTGCGAGATCGACGACCGGGCCTGGATAGGCGCCGCCTTGCGTTTGATACAGTTTCCTCACGCGATCGTGCAACGCGGCGAGCAGCCAGTGATCGTGCATCGACTGGCCCTGCGGCGGCATGACCGCATCTTTCCACTGCATCCAGCGCCCGCTGTTGGTAAACGAGCCGTCCTTTTCGATCCAGTGCGTCATCGGCAACAGAAAGACTTCCGTATCCACCTTGGTGGAGTCAATACCGGGAGCGTGCCAAAACTCCGAACTCGTCGTCGGGAACGGATCCATGACGACGAGCCACTTGAGGTTCGAGAGCGCTTGAATCACTTGATTGCTGTCGGGACCGATGCTCGCCGCCGACATGCCGGAGAGCATCACGCCTTCCATCTTGCCGAGCAACGCTTCGTTGTAGATCGTTAGCCACGACGAGTTGCCGCCCGCCTTCGGCAAATACGCGAAAGCAAAGTCGTTCTTCGCGGTCGCTTTGTCGCCGTACCACGCTTTGAGCAGACTGACCGTGAACTTCTTGTAATTCGTGCCGAGGTAATTCCAAGAACGCGGATCCAGTTTCTTGGGCGCGTGCGTTTTGACGTAGCCGTCGATCGTTTCGTCGCCGGCCATCGGAACGGAGATGTAGCCCGGGAGAATGTCCCACGATATGGCGTTATCGGTGTTGCCTTGGATGTTCGCGTGACCGCGCTCGGCATTCATGCCGCCGCCGGGACGTCCCATGTTGCCGAGCAGCAACTGCAGCATCGCGCCCGAGCGAATCAACTGCGTTCCGGTCGTGTGTTGCGTGAGACCGACGGCGTAGACGATGGTCATGACCTTATCGGGCCGGCCCATCTGCCCGACGATCTCGGCGACCTTCAGGAAATCTTCTTGTGGAATGCCGGTGATCGCCGATACGACTTGCGGTGTATACCGCGAATAATGCTGTTTTAGCAGTTGAAAGACACAGCGCGGATTCTGCAGCGTCATGTCGCGGTGCGCAAAGCCGTCGGCGTCGGTCTCATACGCCCAGGTTTTGGCATCGTACGAACGATGCGCGGGATCGTACCCGCTGAACAGCCCATCGTGAAATCCGTAGCTATCTTTGACGATGAAGGACGCGTTGGTGTAGTTCGTCACATACTCGCCGTGGTAGAGGTTGTTGTCGATGACGTACTTCATCAAGCCGCCATAGAGCGCGGCATCGGTGCCGGTGCGGGTGCGTATGTAGAGGTCGCTCACGGCCGACGTACGCGAGAAGCGCGGATCGATATGGATGATCTTCGCGCCGCCGCCCTTGCCGGGGCCCTTGGTCGGATCGAGCTTGGCCGCCATGAACCATTGGAAGCCGACCGGATGGGCTTCGGCGGGATTGGCTCCTGTTATAAGGATGACGTCGGCGTTTTTGATGTCACGCCAATGGTTGGTCATCGCTCCGCGTCCGAAGGTGGCCGCCAAACTGACGACCGTCGGACCGTGTCAAACCCTGGCTTGTTGTTCGAGATAGACCAGTCCGAGGGAGCGCATCACCTTGGCGGCGAGATAGCCTTCCTCGTTGGAAAACGTCGCGCCGCCGGCAAACGCGATGCCCTCGGTGCGGTTCACGTGGTTCCCCTTGGGATCGGTGGTCACGAAGGTTCGATCGCGTGAGGACTTGATGTGCCCCGCAATGCGATTGAGCGCGTCATCCCATGAAAGCTCTTGCCACGCCGTCGCGCCCGCGGCGCGATACATCGGTTTTTCGACGCGCCGTTTCGACACCGCCAGCTGCATTGCGGTCGCGCCTTTTGGACACAGGCGGCCTTCGTTGATCGGGCTGTCGGGATCGCCCTCGATCTGCAGCAGGTTCACGGTGCCGTCGCTCGCCGTGCGCGTGTAGGCAATCATCGAGCAGCCGACCGCGCAGTAGGGACAGACCGAGTGGCTGACGGTGGCGCCCGCAATGTGGAGCTGCTGGGTGATCGTTGTCGCCGCTGCGAGATCAAACCCAAGCTCCGAAAGGCCGACCGCGCCGACCCCGATACCGGCCACCTTGAGGAAGTCCTGCCGAGAGATGGTTGAGCCCATGGCGCCGCACCTCCGCGGTTGAGTTTTTCGGTTGTTGCGGTTGAATACCCGCTAGCGCGGCGTCGTTTTCGCCGGCGCGGATTTGCGCAGAGAGAACACGAGCGCGACGCCGATCAGCGTTACCAACACGATCACGGCAGGCAGTGTGCCGTCGCCCCACGGCCACTGCACGCCCAGACCTTCGCCGGTCCAAAAGGTTCCGAGTGAGACCAGCATGACGCTCACGATTGCCTTAAGCAAGTTCTCGGGCACGCGCGAGATGGGCGCGCGTAAGGCAACGGCCGCAAGTGTGACGACGATGAATGCCGCGAGCGCACCGCCCCACGACCACGCAGCCAGCGATCGCGAGGTTGCGGAGAACGTCACAACGATGATTGCCACCTCGAGCCCCTCGACGAACACGCCTTGAAATGCAACGGCAAAACCTTGCACGGATTCGCTGCGCAAGCGCGCGACTTCGCGCTCGTAGATCGCGTTCTCGTCGTGCAGCGGTATGCGGCCGGCATAGCGTAAGACGACTTTGCGCATCCAGCGTGCGCCGAAGAGGAGCATAAAGATGCCTGCAATCGTCTCGATGGCGCGAACCGATGCAGCGCCGGCTAGGAGCGGCGAACCGATCGCTACGAGTGCGATCAGCACGAGCATGGCAGCAATCGTGCCGCCGAGCGCCGCGCGCCAGCCATTCGCTACGCCGACCGCGAAAACGATCGTTGCCGCCTCAACGCACTCGACAGCCGAGGCTGTAAAGGTCGTGCCGGCGAGGGTAAGCGGGTTCACGGCTTCGCGTTATTGCCCGCAACGTGGGCGAGGATAGCGTTGAGCACGCGCGGATCGGCAGCATCGGCGTCATGGAAGTCCATGCGTTTGCTCAGCGCCGCGCCGTACGCATGCGGCGAATTTTTTGCGGTGTCGTCGATCTGCGGGGCAATGACGTCGTACGGGCGCATGTCGGGCTGCAACGCGAACGCGTCGTACATCGGCGGTGCGAGCGCGTCGTAGATCGTCATCGGCGGCAGGCCGAGTAGCAACTCGATCGTGCGCACGACGCTCGAGGTGGTGTACTGGGCGTGATGCACCCCGGGCGCGGCGTAGGGTGAAGCGAGATAGAACGTCGTGCGCTGATCGTCGACGTGGTCTGGGCCGTTTTGCGAGTCATCTTCGATTGCAAAGATTGCCGTGCTGCCCCAGTAGCGCGAATGCGAGACGACGTCGACCACGCGCCCGAGCGCATGATCGTTCTGCGCCACGTAGGCTTGCGGCGTGAGCGCGCCGGGATACGTGCCGAACGTGTGGTCGTTGGGAAGGCGCAGAATCACGAGCGACGGCAAGTCCCCATGCTTTTCGAACTCCGCGAACTCGCGCTGCCATTCGTCGATGCGCACTTCATCGCTGATATGCAAGTCGAAGCCGGGGGAGCGTGGATCGATCTTGCCGATCAGTCCCGCCATGTGCGTGGTGTAGGGCCCACCCGGATTCGCGGGATCGGTGACGAACTCGCCGTAGTCGCGCAGCGAGACGCCGTGCTTGTCGGCATCGTCCCAGATATAGCCCGTGCCGGGCGCACTCGCGGTAGCGCCATCCTCGAAGTCATACTGCTTGCGGCGCCCGCCGTAGTTGGGTGGCCAGAACCGTTCAAGATAATCGTTGGCAAAAGCCGCGGTCGACCAGTTGTGGCCGTTGGCGCTGACCTGTGCATCGGTGAACGTGCGATCGAACACGCCGAAACGCATCGCGATCGCGTGATCGTTGGGTGTGACCTTCTTGCCGAACCACGCGAGTTTTGGATCGCCGTCGCCGATCGGCAGATCGCCGAGCACCTGGTCGTAGGTTCGATTTTCTTTGATGATGTAAATCACGTGCGCGATCGGGCCGCCCGCGCGCAGCACGGTCTGTGCCGGCGTCGCGACCGGCACCGGCATGTTGGCGACCACCTCGGCCGTACTCGTTGCATCGAGGCTGCTCAACGCAATCGCGCGGACCGATCCGGTCATCGCTGCCGCGACATATTCGGGATCGTGGCGACGTTCGGGACGGAAATCGGGGTTCGCACGCGACCCCTCGCCGCGACCGTTCGATACATAGACATTATGGTCGTCCACCGCGACGCCGGTTGGATACCAGCCCGCCGGCGCGCGCGCTATCACGCGATCATTGCGAATTTTCGCTACCGCGTTTTCGGCGCCGAGTGACGCGTAGAGCGTACCGTCGGCTGCTACCGCGAGCCCGTTCGGCGACGCGCCGCGACCCTGCGCCAGACCGACATCGATGCGGGCGACAATCGTGTCGGTCCTGGTATCGACGACGTCGATAGCGTCCGCATCGCTGCAGGCAACATAGAGTTTCGAACCGTCGGGCGAGAGCGCAAGGGCAGCAGGATGCAGGTCGACGGCAACCGTTTTGGTCGTCCCATCGGACAGAACGTGCGTAAGCGTGGCTTCGCCGCGGTTCGCGACGTAGAAAGATCCGGCTATGACCGCAATCGCTGCCGGATGCGATCCCGTGCGCGCGGTGAAGTCGTTGTCGACGCGGATAAACAGGTCCTCGAGATCGGAGACCGCGTACGTCGTTTCGCCGTGCGCGAGTGCGACGGCGCTGATGTACGATCCGGCATAGTGCGTCTCGACCTTGGCGCTCGTCACGTCGACGGTGAGCACCGCGTCGGTTGTTGCACCGGGCACCAGTACGTGCGTGTTGTCTTTCCAAACCGGGTCGCCGAAGGCGTCTTTGAGCGGAATCACCTTGACGTCGTGCAGATCGCGCGTGTCGAGAATACGCAGCGCCGGCGGATTGACACCGCTTTCGACGACGGCGATCTCGCTGCGGTCGGGCGAAAGCGCAAGTCCCTGCGGCATCGTGCCGGTGGTCGTTACTGCACCGCTCGGCGGCGTGAGCGTCCAGTCCGTCGGCAGCCAGATCGTGCGCGTCGCGACCGCGCCGGCTGCGCCGAGCGCAACGCACAGCGCCAACAGAAGAAGGGTCCAACGTCGATTCATTATCGCCCCACAACGTAGCCGAAGAGTGCTCCAAGTATCACCATAGCCCACGCGGGGACCTTTGCGTACTGCAGGGCGCCGAATGCCACGAGTGCGGCCGCGCCATCCAGCGGCGTCCGCACGCTGGTTACAAAAATTGGGTTGACGAAGGCGGCTGCCAGCAGACCGACGACCCCTGCGTTTGCACCGGCGAGCGCGGCGCGAAAGCGCTCGTTCGCGGCGAGCCGGCGATAAAACGGCGCCACTGCTGTTAACAAGAAGAACGACGGCGCAAAAATCGCAACCGTCCCCGCGATCGCGCCGGGAATCCCAAGCGAAGCGTTCCATGCGCTCGCACCGACGTAGGACGCGATAGTAAAGAGCGGCCCCGGTACGGCCTGCGCCGCAGCATAGCCTGCGAGAATCGTGCGACTATCGACGATGCCCGCAGTTGCTGCTTGCGTCTGCAGCAGTGGCAGCACGACATGTCCCCCACCGAACACGAGGCTCCCGATGCGAAAGAGGGTGTTTGCGAGCACCGCGAGATGCGAGCCCGTCGCGGCCCATAGCGCGAGCGCGACGAACGTGAGCGCAAACAGCGCGAGCGCAACGATGCCCCCGCTGCGCGAGACGCGCAAGTCGAGTTGCGGTTGTGCCGTCGCGCGTATTCCGGGCAAGAACAAACCGGCCACGGCTGCGCCGGCGATTGCGAGCGGGGTCACGATCGGGTGCGGTGGCGCAAGCAAGATTATCGCAAGGACCGCGACGGCGAGTAGCGATCGCGCAAAGTCGGGAGCGAGCGAAGTGCGTAATGCAACGATTGCCGATGCGACCACCGCAACCGCGACAAGCAAAAGGCCGTGCAGCCAGCTTGAATTGACGTTTGCGTGCGGCAGCGCGATTGCAAACGCCGTCATCAGCACCGCCGATGGCAGCGTAAAGCCAAGCCAGGCGCCGAGCGCACCGGCCGGACCGGCCCGCAGCCACCCGACGAGCATCCCGGTTTGCGAACTGGCCGGACCGGGCA
This sequence comes from Candidatus Acidiferrum sp., assembly GCA_035507095.1. Classification (GTDB taxonomy): domain Bacteria; phylum Vulcanimicrobiota; class Vulcanimicrobiia; order Vulcanimicrobiales; family Vulcanimicrobiaceae; genus Aquilonibacter. The sequence continues at coordinate 89,005 of DATJOM010000041.1, read as the reverse complement.
AAAGTTGCGTGAGCGCGACGCACTCGCCGAAGGCTGCATCGTCGAGCCAGCGTCGCCGCTCGACGAACTCGCGTTGAAAATAGGCCAAATGTGCAACCGGGCCGCCGAACGACGTACAGCCCAGACGAAGGAAGGTCAGAAAGACGTCGAGGACCTTGCGCATGCGCGGTAGAGGTGCGCCACCCCGCAAACAGCAACCTCTGATCGTTTAAGGAGTGTTTAAAGCCCGTGGATCTCTCGTCGATTACCGTCTACGCCGGCGGCACCTTCTGTCGCTATGACGAAGCAAAAGTCGGGCTGCTCACGCACGGCTTGCAGTACGGCACGGGATGTTTCGAAGGTATTCGCGGCTATTGGAGCCAGCCGGATCGCGAGCTCTATCTCGTGCTCTTGCGCGAGCACTACGAGCGCCTAAGAACCTCGGCGAAGATTCTGATGATGAGCGTGCCGCATTCGGTCGAGCACCTGATCGATATCACCACGGAGTTGTGCGCGCTCAACCATTTCGAGACCGACATCTACATTCGCCCCTTCATTTATAAGGCGGCCGAAGACATCGGCGTGCGCTTGCACAACGTGCCCGACGCGTTTGCTATCGTGCCGGTTCCGTTTAGTCCCTATTTGGATACGACCAAGGGCCTCAACGTGTGCATTAGCTCCTGGCGCCGTGCCGACGATACGATGGCGCCGCCGCGTGCAAAGATTACCGGCTTGTACGTAAACTCCGCGCTCGCGAAAAGCGAAGCGATCGTCAACGGCTATGACGAAGCGATTTTACTCTCGCACGACGGACACGTCGCTGAAGGTTCGGCGGAGAACGTTTTTCTCGTGCGCGACGGGAAATTACTGACGCCGGATCCATCGCAGAATGTGCTCGAAGGGTGCACGCGCCGCGCAATCATGGATATCGCGATGTCGCTTGGACTCGAGACGATCGAACGCTCGATCGACCGCGGCGAGCTGTACGCTGCCGACGAACTTTTCTTTACCGGAACGGCTGCGGGTATCGGGCATATCGCGTCGGTCGATCGGCGCATCGTGAGCGACGGTTCGCTCGGCCCAATCACGCGCATGCTCTCGGAAACATATCAACGCGCCGTGCGCAATCAAGATCCGGCGTGGAGCCAATGGCTCACCGCAACCTATTCAACGCGACAGAAAGCAACGGTATAGCTCGGTAAGCAGCCTAGACTGCGCCGCTAGTTTGGCCCGTTGCTCGAAGAAGCCGAGCTGTGTTGCCAGTAGCGCAAATCCGGCGCGGTAATGCCGTTGGTTGCGTCGAATGCACCGATGCCGGCTACGCTGCGCCACTCGGCCATGCGCGCCTCTTGTTGGAATGTCAGCAATGACAGCGTGCGTATGAACGTGCGCCCCATGTCGAGCGACGGCAGATGCGTCGTCATCACAGCTATCACGTAGGGCGCGTCGCCGTAGACGATGCCGACGTCATTGAGTGTATCGAAGAAGCTGCCGGTCTTGTGCGCGATCGCGATCCCCTCCGGGAGCGGCTCGGGCAAAAGCGTGTTGATCTGATCGTCTTCGAGAATCGAGATCATCTCGTTCGACGACCAATCGTCGACAAGCTCGCGCTTGGCCATCATCGCCAAGAGATGTACCATGTCGGCCGGCGACGACTCGAGTGCTTGGCGCACGGACCAGGTGTCTGTGCGTACATAGCCTTCCAGGCGAGTGTGCTGCAAGCCGAGGTCGGCCATTTCGCGATTGATGTTATGTAAGCCGACGAGCCGGATGAGCATGTTGGTCGCCGTGTTATCGCTGACGTCGATCATCTTCGCGAGCAGGTCGTCGATCGAGTACGTGCCGCCGACCGGCGCGTCGCACAAATCGCCCGACCCGTAGTCCTTGTCGCTCGCGAGCAACGTGACACGGCGATCGAGATCGAAACGCCCCTCTTCCAATTGACGGAAGACCTCGACCATCACCGGGACCTTGATCGTCGATGCCGCAGGCATCGCTGCGCCGGCATTGTAGCCGACGCGGTACCCGGTTGAGAGGTCCATCACTTCAACCGCAGTGGACGCCGGAAAATGAATAACGAGCCGGTGAAGATCGGCTCGTAGTGATTGCATGGGCGGGGGGACAAGCGTCGCGCGCGCAGGCGAACAGATCCCCAGGAACGGCATTAGGATCCCAGCGACAATGGCAATGACGTTTCGTATCGCCCGTAAATCGCCCACGTTGTTCGCAGTATATCACACGATGCAAGCATTTTTTTGCGGCGTTACAATACTAAAACGGAACGCCGTCGGCAGCCGGCGCGCGCACTCTTCCTGTGACGCCCGCGAGCGCGATGAGCGCCGCGATGTACGGCAATGCTTGCAGCGCATTTGCCGGAAGCCACGCGACCTCACCCTGCAGCACGTATTGCAACGCTTCGAAGAAGCCGAAGACCACGCAGGCCGCGGTCGCTCCGAGCGGATTCCAACGACCGAAGATCACGGCGGCAAGTGCGATAAAGCCGCGGCCGGCGGTCATTCCGTCGGAGTAGAGATTCAACTCGCCGATCGAGAGGAAGGCGCCGCCGAGTCCGGCCAGCGCGCCGCTGATGACGACGGCGTACGTGCGCAGCAAAAGTGGATCGAGTCCCGCCGAGACGACGGCGCTTGGATTTTCGCCGGACGCTCGGATCCGTAGTCCCCACGGCGTGCGGTAGAGCAGCCACTGCAAAAAGAGCGCGATGACAAACGCACCGGCGATCATGATCCAATAGCGCGTTCCCAGACTCGCGACCTGCGGGCTCGCGCCCGGCTGATTGAAGAGCACGACCAGTCCATATGCGGCACCGCCCGCGCAAATCAAGTTGATGCCGGTCCCCGCCACGATCTGGTCGACCTTGAAGCGTGTCGAAGCAAACGCGAGGAGATATCCAAAGCACGCGCCCGCGGCGATGCCCGCAAGGACGCCCGCGACCGGACTGTGGGTTGCAAACGAGACGGCCACGGCGACAAAAGCGCCGGCCGCCATCATGCCTTCGAGCCCGATATTGATGACCCCCGACCGTTCGGAGATTACACCGCCAAGGGCAGCATAGATAATCGGCGTGGATTTGATCAGCGTGAGCACGATCAGCGTGACGAGTAGTGCAGTCACACCGGCCCTCCTTCGACGCGCGTCGCAACATAACGGCGAGCCGCCAACACGAAGATGATCAGGCCTTCGATCACGTGAATCGCGTCTTTAGGGACCTGCGCGCTGGCTTGCATCGCGAGTCCACCCGATTCGAGGATACCGAAGCCAAACGCCGCGAGACAGATCCACAGCGGCTGCAGGTCACCGACGAGCGCGACGGCGATCGCGGTGAAGCCGTATCCGGGTGAGAGTTGCGTGTTGAAGCGGTGCAGCTCGCCGGTCACGATGGTCGCGCCGCCGAGTCCGGCGATCGCGCCGGAGAGCGTGAGCGCGAGCCACGTGAGCTTCGCGATATTGATGCCGCTGCGGCGCGCCGCTTCGGGCGCTTCGCCGCTCGCGCGAAGATCGTAGCCGAAAACGGTGCGCGTGAAAACCCACTGCAAAAAGACGGCAAGCACAGCAGCAAGCACCAGTGCAATCGAAAGCCGCGTGCCGGGCAAGAGTGTCGGCAGCCAGTACTTCGGATCGAGCCACGCGGTCTCGGCGCCCGCCGCGAGCGGTCCCCGCAGCGGACCACTGACGAGTTCGAGCGCGAAGTAGGCCGCCACGAAGTTGAGCATCAACGTGGCAATAATCTCATTTGCGCCGAAACGCGCTTTCATCCATCCGGCGATTGCGCCCCACGCGCCGCCACCGATTGCCCCAGCGACGAGCAACACGATGATGCCGAACGGGCCGGGAATGGTAAGCACTGCGCCAATCGCTCCCGCGCAGAGTGCGCCGACGAGCAGTTGGCCCTCGGCGCCGATATTGAAGAGTCCGGCGCGAAACGCGAGGCAGATCCCGAGCGCCGGGAAGAGGAGCGCGGTCGTGGCGACGAGCGTTTCGCCGATCTCGTTGCGGCCACCGAGCGCGCCCACGATAAGTGCGCGAAAGCCGTCGACCGGACTGACGCCGGCAACGAGCATCGCGAGCGCCATCAAGACAACGATCAAGACGATCGCGCCGACCGGCCCGGTCAAAGTGCGTTTCACTCGCGAGCCCCTCATTGTGAGCCCGCCATCATCCGCCCGATCTCCGCGCGGTCGAATTGCGCGCGATCGAAACTGCCGAGCACCGCGCCGCGATACATGACGATCACGTGATCGGCGAGCGCGAGGATCTCATCGAGTTCGAACGAGATTAGGAGTACCGCCGCACCGCGGTTGCGCGCCTCCATCAAGCGAGATTGCACGAGCGCACCGGCCCCAATGTCGATGCCACGCGTCGGATTGTATGCGAGCACGAGATCCGGCCCGTCGATGAGTGCTCGGCCGACGACAAGCTTCTGTTGGTTGCCACCTGAGAGCGTACGCACGGCAACGTCGAGACTTGCCGCGCGCACGTCGAAGCGCTCGCGGATATTTTGCGTATCGTGCCGCGCGCGCTCGCGGTCGAGCGTGAGTCCGCGCCGTGCGGCTTTGCGATGTTGACGCCCGAGCAACGCGTTATCGACCAGCGACCAATTCATCACGAGGGCTTCGAGGTGGCGATCTTGCGGAATAACCCCGAGCGTGCCGCGCCGCTCGATGACGCCGGTGTATTCGCACATACCGGTGAGCGCGTCGGCCAACGTCGTCTGTCCGTTGCCCTCGACGCCGGCGATACCGACGATCTCGCCACCGCGCACGTCGAGGAAGAAGTTGTTGAGCTGCGTCGCACCGCTTCCGGCAACGAGGTCTTTGACGTGCAGCGTCGGGACGAGTTGCGTCGCCGCGCGTTCTACGACCGCAGGGACTTCGCCGCCGACCATCGCGCGCGCGATCGCCTCGACGCTGGTTTCGCGGGTGAGCGCGCGCGCGACGATCTTGCCGTGACGCATCACCGTCACGCGATTGGCGTAGGCGATCACCTCTTGCAACTTGTGCGTCACGATCATGATCGCCGTGCCGTGCTGGGCCAGCTGCACGATTGTCGTAAAGAAGCGCTCGATCTCGGCCGGGGCAAGCGCGGCCGTCGGCTCGTCGAGCAGCAGCACGGCCGGCTCTCGATCGAGTTCGCGAAGAAGCTCGACGCGTTGTTGCACGCCGATGGGCAAGGTTTCAACGAATGCATCGGGGTCGATCTCGAGGCCGTAGCGTGCGGCGATTTCGAGCACGCGAGCGCGGGCCGCGGCTGCGTCGATCTGCCAGCCGCGACGCGGCTCGCGTCCGAGCAGCACGTTTTGCCATACGCGCAGCCGTCCGATCAATTCAAAGTGTTGGTGCACGAGACCGACGGCACCGCGTGCAATAACCTCACCATCGTCGGGCTGCAACTCGCCGAAGGCGATCGCTGCGAGCGTCGACTTTCCCGCCCCGTTCTCGCCTACGAGCGCCTGAATTTCGCCGGGATACAACTCGAGATCCACGCCGTCGACCGCCACGACGCCCGGAAAGGTCTTGCGGATACCGCGCAGCGAGAGCGCGGGTTCCTCGCGTCCAATCATCGCCGGCCTGCCACTAGAGCGGCACCGGTTTGAAGGCGGCGAGTGCTTCGCGCGTGTCGGGCGGTACGATTTTGCCGCTGCGGATCGCGGCTTGGATGCGTGCGAGCCGTGCAAGATTCGCCGGACCGATCGCGGCCTTTGTGTACTTGAAGTCGGTCAAGCCGATTGCACCGTCCTTCAAACCGAAGACGACATGGCCGTGCATTGGTTTGCCTTCGCGCAGCGCTTGCGCAACCTCGAAGACGGCGACGTCGACCTTCTTGACCATCGAGGTCAAGATCTTGCCGGGCACGAGATCGTCCTGATCGGAGTCGACGCCGATCATGTAGCAACCCTCGCGCGTCTTAACCGCATCGGCGGTCCCGAGTCCAACCTTACCCGCCGCGGTGTAGATGATGTCCGCGCCTTCATTAAAGAGCACGTCGGAGAGCTCTTGTCCGGCAGCGACGTCGTCGAAGCTGCCCGCGTACTTCACGTCGACCTTAATCGCCGAGTCGATCTCACGCGCCCCCGCGATGTACCCCGCTTCGAACTTGCGGATCAGTGGAATATCTTGACCGCCCAAGAACGCGATGTGGTGCGTCTTGCTCACCATCGCCGCGAGCGCGCCTGCGAGAAACGAACCGTCCTGCTCGCGAAAAGTGATCGAGACGACGTTGGGATCGTCGATCACGGCGTCGATGATCGCGTACCGCTGCGTCGGATTTTGCTTGGCAACCGAATCGAGATCGAGGCCCATCAAAAACCCGATGGCGTAGATCATGCCAAAATGCAGGTTCGTGAGCGCGATGAGATTGGGCTGGTAGTCGGCCGCCGAACGCGATTGCAGCACCTGCACGTAGGCGCCGAGTTCGGATTTTGCGCGCAGCAGTCCGCGGTACGCCGAGTCGTTGAACGAGCGGTCGCCGAGTCCGCCGACGTCGGTAACCATCCCGAGCGTCAGCTGTCCCGGTTTGGGTCCGGGGTGGCGGCCGCACCCGGCGAGCGCAAACGCGCAAACCGCTGCCAGCAGCGCGGCTACGGCCGTGTGCTTCATTGTGGCTAAGCTACGACTCCGGGAGGCGCAAGCCTTCGTACCGAAGCGGCGCGAGATGCGGGTACCGGATTTGCGACGCGAGGCGCCACGCCGTTGGCGAGAAGAAATCGACGGGGTTATGTGGCTGCCGCGCTTGATCGACAAAACGCGTGCTGCACTCCACGGCACGCTCGGCGCGTACTTGTACGGTCAATCGCCGGTCGATACGGAATTCTTGCATAGACTCGGCGTCGGCCATCGCACGTTTGCACAGATTGTTGCTGCCGCCCCCGACGACCGCGCGGTGGTCGACGCGCTGCTTCGGCGCGACGCCTTTTCTATGGACCGCGGGCGCTGGTGGACCGCGACCGCGCCGCGCAGATTGGGCGGGTTTTTCTACGCACTCGACGTTGACGACGGATACGCGCGAGGCATGCGCTGGTGCAAGCCGCTCGCGAATCCGCTGAGCTACGGTATAACCTGGCTACTCAAACGCATCTTTCCGAATCGACCGACCGAAGGAATCACCGCAATATGGTAACCCGCGCCAATCACAGTCGCACCGCCCGCGTCGATATCATCGGCGTGCCGATGGATCTGGGCGCGAGCCGGCGCGGCGTCGATATGGGACCTTCGGCGATTCGCTACGCGCGGTTGCACGAACGCCTTCGCGAGCTCGGCATTCCCGAAGTGCTCGATCATGGCAACTTGCCGGTGCCGATCCGGGAGTCAGCCGCGGTCGACAGCGCGTCGGCAAAATACTTTGACGTGATCCAAAGTGTGAACACCGAGTTGGCACGACTGGTTGAGGAAAGCGTGCGCAGCGGCGGTCTACCGATCGTACTCGGTGGCGATCACTCGATCGCGATGGGCACGCTTGCGGGATTGACTCGTGTGCGTTCGACGCCGCCGGGTCTGGTGTGGATAGATGCGCACTCCGATATCAATAACCCCGAAAGTTCGCCGAGCGGCAACGTGCACGGCATGCCGCTGTGGTTTGCGCTGAAGAACGGCTTCGCGATGCCGCAAACCACCGTGCAGATCGGTCTACGCGACGTCGACGAGGTCGAAAAGCGCTTGTTGCGCGAATCCGGTGTGCGCGCATTTTCGATGACCGATGTCGACAAGCACGGGATGACGGGCGTCATGCAACAGGCGCTTGAAATAGTCGGCGCGAGCGGTCGCCCGATTCACGTTTCCTTTGATATGGATGCGATCGATCCGAGTGAAGCGCCCGGCACCGGAACACCGGTCAAGGGCGGTTTGAGTTTTCGTGAAGCGCATTTAGCGATGGAGATGCTCTATGAATCGGGGCTACTCCAGTCGCTCGAGATGGTCGAGATCAATCCGATTCTTGATACTCGCAATCAAACTGCGGCGCTCGCCGTCGGTTTGATCTGCTCGGCGCTCGGAAAATCGATCCTATAAGACAGCTGAACGTCCTCGCAATCGCCGGCGACCCGAGCCGGCCCGGTGGCATACGCGCCGCAGCGGAGGCGATCGATGCACGCATGCCCGCGATCTTTTCGGCGCACGGTATCGAGGAAGGCGATGCGCTTGCGCTCGCCACGCGCTTTGCATGTGAGTATGCGTATCGGGGCCGATTGGCGATTTTCTGGAACGCGACGTTCGCTGCGCGAGAGATTGTCGATCGCAATCGCGGGTTGCTGCGCGTCAACGGTACGTTTGCCGGTGGGCGGCTCGCGCTTGTGGCACGTCGATTCTCGAGCGCTCGTGCATCGCGCGTCCGCGAGTTACGTCAGGTGCGTACGGAATTGCGCACGACCAAGTCTGCGGCGCTACTTTTTGTGACCGGCGTCGTTGAGGGCGAGACGGGATTTGCGGACTTGGGCTTTGCCGTGCTGGCCAATGGCGGCGATGTGGTGGTCGCGGCGCGCGAGATCGGCGCGCACGCGTCGATTCTTAGAGTTTGATCGTAGCCTGCGCTTCGCAGGTCATTCCCGCCCCACACACCGCCGCGTCCCATTGCGCCGAGGCGAGCAACGAGCGAATCTGCTTCTCGACGGTATCATCCAGCGGCGGTTCAAACGCGACGCTCTTCGTATGGCCGGCGCTGTCGACGTCGACCGTCAGCGTCACGTGCACGCCGAGCGCAAGCAGCGCTTTGCGGACTGCGGGGTCGAGCACGGGCATCGGTTCATCAGCGCCGAGCGGCATGTAGCCTCCAACCGCCTGATGACTCGTGGTATCGTTTTGCGCCGGCGTTCCGGGCGTTGCACTCGGGGTCGCAGCGAGCGGTGGACGCGTGGCTTGCGCAACGCTGCCCGGCTGGGCCGAACCCAGAATGGGTGCGATTTGACGCTGCGGCGCGGCGCTCGCATGCGCACGCTGCACTGGGCGCAGAGCGACCGCCGGCGCGTGTGCGTGTGAAACGAACGGGACGGGCCCTTGCAAAGCCCCTTTGGCGGGCGGCTCGACTTTCGGCTTGGGCGTTTGGATGTGCACGGTTTGGACGCGCACGAATGAGAGCAGCTCGACGTTTTGCCCGCCTTCGATGCTCGCAAGCGGGGGTATGAACGCGAGCAGCAATAGGTGCAGCGCGAGCGATGCCAGCAGCGCTCGGTAGAGCAGTCGGTTTCGCGGAGCAACGGTGCCCATGCTCACCATTTATTGAAGTGAACCCCTTCGCTGGTCGAACGGGCCGTACCGCCCGGTCGTGACGGGAGGGCGGCCGTGACGGGTCGCGCAAGCAACGAATCCATGATCGATACGAACATCGTGCTCTACCAAGCCGAGTGGTGTCCCTACTGCGCCCGCGTACGGGCTAAGCTGACCGATCTGCTACTCGACTACAAGATCGTCAACGAACCCGAGGACCACGGCAAGCGCACCAACGTGAAAGAGCTCTTCGGCGTCACGGGGATTCCGTCGATGATCGACGGCGACGTGAAGATCGCCGACGATGATGACGCGATCATCGAGTATCTCGAAAAGACCTATGGCAAGCGGTAATCCCGCGGCCGGAAAATACCCGATAGCGGCCGCAGCACTCGGGCTGTTGCTCGCCGGCGTTTTCATGCCGTCGCCGCTCTACGAATTCTATCGCGAACAATGGGGCCTAACGCCGGGCGAGATCAGCCTCGTGTTTGCAATCTACGCCGGAGCGCTGATTCCGACGCTCATCTTCTTCGGCGGCGTCTCTGACGAAATTGGCCGGCGCAAAACCTTGACGATCGCGCTGGGCATCGCGGGGCTCGCCGCGCTGACACTCGCACTGGCATCGAACCTATGGTGGCTGCTTGCCGGACGTGTCTTGCAAGGGATTGCGATTGGCCTCGGAACGCCGACCGCGACCGCGGCGATCCGAGAATGGATGCCCGACGACATGCAAAACCGTGCGGGACTGGTAGCGCTGATCGGCATTGCGACCGGTTCGGCCGTCGGTGCACTAATCGCGGGTACACTGGCGCAGTACGCGCCACTTCCTACTCGGCTCACGTTCATCGTGTATATCGCGCTGTCGGCCATTCTCGCGTTCGTGATACGTGGGGTGCCGTCATGCACGCACACGCACTCGGCAGCGCATCGCGGGTTTCCGGTGATTTCGCCGGCGATTCGGCGACCAATGTTTGTTGCTTCGGCGCAATCGTTCATCGGTTGGGCGGTGATTTCAGTGTTTGCCTCGCTCGTGCCGTCGTTTTTGGCGTCGGCGCTGGGCGTGCACAACCTGCTCATCGGCTCGGCTGTCGTGTTGTGCGTGCAGGTTGGAACGCTCGCGGCCGCTGCAATCGGAAGCCGTCTGAGTAACCGCGCTGCGATCATCGCCGCGATGCTTGCGCTGGGCGCAGGGCTGTGGACCCTGCTCCTGGGCGTGCCCGATCACATCTACGTCTTGCTGGCGGTCGCATGTGTTGTCGCCGGGCTCGGCAACGGTCTCGGCTATCTCGCCGGTTTGAATATCGTCAATGCGATCGCGCCGCCGGAGCATCGCGCCGAGACCCTTTCCGCGCTCTTTGTTGCAAGCTACTTAGGCTTCAGTATTCCGGCGTTAACCGTCGGCATCGCCGCGAACCGCGTCGGTCTTTACGCCGCTATCGTCGGCTTTGCGTTCGTGCTCGGCGCATTTGCGGTAGGAACGATGCTCGCGGCCACGCAGCACAACCTCGAAGCCGCGCCGGCGTAGACGTCAGGTACATGCGGCGACGAGTGCGCCGCAAATCGTAGCAGCCAAGTTAACGGCGTCGTTGTCGAACCAGCGCATGCCCCGGCGGAGGGTTGTTGCTGCGCCGCATACGTGCGGATCCGTTTCGCACTCGCGCCGGCATTGCGGGCAATAGCGCAACGTCTGAAGCGTAGCGCCGAGCAGCGAATCGACGACCGAGCCGGCAACGCCGCCGGCGAGCACCGGCCAGAAGGGCGCAGTATGAACCAGCATTGCTGCGAGTGCGACGACGGCGGCGCCGGCGACCTGCGCGAGTGAGCCTTCCCAGGTGATGCCGCCCGAGAGTCCGGGTCGCATCGGTTTGAACGTGAGGATCGAACGTGGAGCGCCCTTTGCAAGCGTGCCGATCTCTGTTGCCCACGTGTCGGCTGACGCCGCTGCGAGCGCGCCGGCGAACGCGGCGAGCATCGCTGCCCCAAACCAATGCGAGAGCACTGCCGCTGCGGTCGCGACCCCACCATTGGCGAGGACCTGTAGGGCGTCGCGTGGTCCGTGCTTGCCGATATCGATGAGCGCGCGCTTACGCGCACGTCCGACGCGCGAGATTGCCGTCGACGGAATGAAAAAGGCGAAGAGCACGACGACGCCTTGCCATCCGGCAAAGATCCACACGAGCGTTCCGACCAGCGCGGCCGCGACGATACCGCTGGGCGAAAGCCCGATGCGCGTCACGCGTAAAGAGCGAGGTGCGTTTCGAGCGCGTCGAGCAGTCCGTCGGTCGTAAAGACGTCGGCCACGACATCGACGTGCAAACCAAACTCGTCCGCGGCTTGGGCGGTAACCGGCCCGATGCAAGCGATCAGCTTGTTGCGCGCGGCCTCGCGTGCCGCTACCGCGCCGCCAAGCAGTTCCACATATCCACGCACGGTGCTGGCACTCGTGAACGTGAGCACGTCGGCGCGTGTCACCTTCTGTGCGAACTGCGGATCGACGTCGAAGATCGTCTTGTACGCGGCAACCACCAGCGGTCTGCGCCCTGCGTCTTCAAGCATTTGCGGTAGGACGTCGCGCGCCTCTTGTGCGCGATAGATGAGAATGCGATCGCGGTCCCGCGTTGCCTCGATCAGTGCTCGTGCGATCTCTTCGCTGACAAAGGCCGACGGTACGAGATCCGCGCGCACGCCGTAGTCGCGCAAACGCTCGGCGGTCCTGCTACCGATCGCGGCGACTTTGGTTGCACCGATGTAGCGGGCATCGGCGTCGAGACTCGCAAGCCGATCGAAGAAGGCATCGACTCCGTTCTGTGAGGTAAAGACGACCCAGCGATAGGCTACGAGCTCGTCGAGAGCGCGATGTGCGGGCAGCGGATCGTCGGGTGGGACGATGGCGATCGTCGAAGCAAGGATCGGCTCGACGCCGCGCGCGTAAAGCGCGCGCGCAAAGTCCTGTGCTTGGCGCGCGGGGCGCGTAATCAGCACGCGCTTGCCGAAGAGCGGTGCGCGATCGTACCAACGCAGCTCCTCGCGCAACGACACGACATCGCCGACGACGACAATCGCCGGGGCCGCGAGCCCGGCACGTTGGGCGACCTCGGCAATCGTTTCGAGCGTGCCGGTCACCGTGCGCTGGCTCGGGCGCGTTCCGTCTTGGATTACCGCAACAGGTGTTTGCGGTGCGCGGCCGTGCTCGATCAAGCGTTTGCAGATCGCGCCAAGATTCGCCATCGCCATCAACAGCACGAGCGTGCGATGCGCGGCACCAAGCTCGCTCCAATCGATTGTACTCGCAGGCTTACTGGGATCTTCGTGGCCCGTCGCGATCGTCAGTATTGCATTGAAGTCGCGATGCGTGACGGGAATCCCGGCGTAGGCCGGTGCAGCGAGCGCGGAACTGATACCGGGGACGATCTCGAACGAAATGCCGGCAGCGTGCAGCGCTTGGGCTTCCTCGCCGCCGCGGCCGAAGAGAAACGGATCGCCGCCCTTGAGCCGTACGACGATCTTACCGTCACGCGCGAACGCGATCATCAGCGCTTCGATCGCCTCTTGCGGCATCGCGTGATCGCCACCGCGCTTTCCCACAAAAACGCGCTCGCAGTGTGGAGGCGCAAGCGCGATGACCGGATCGCTGGCCAGCGCATCGTAGAGGAGCACGTCGGCGCTCGCGAGGACGGCGGCGGCGCGGAGTGTCAAGAGTCCCGGATCGCCTGGTCCCGCGCCGACCAAGACGACACGGCCGCTACTCATCTGCGTCGGAGACGAGGGTCGGCGGGAGCAATTCCGCCATACGTTCGGTGAGATTGAGTTCGAAGAGTTCGTCGAGCATGCGTGCTTGAGTGATCGCTTCCGCGTGATTGCTGGTCGCCTTCTCGCGAATCTTTACGACGACCGAGTGCAAGAATTTCGAGACGATCGTCATCGACATACCGGTTATCAGCATCTTTTCGCGTTCGGTCAATTCCGACGCGCGCCCAAAAAGGCGCGAGAGTTCAGCCAGACGGATCGCCTCGGCCTTCTGCGTGATCGAAGCGATAACCGGTGCGGCAAGGCGCGATTGGTACCACGCGCCGAACCGCCCGATGAATTCGTCGATGATCTCCTCGACCTGTGGGATCGCTTCGCGGCGTACGTCGAGCTTCTCGTCAACGACGGTCTTGAGCCCGTCTATATCGACCAGCGTCACGTTTGCGATGTCGCGCACGCTGGGGTCGGTGTCGCGCGGCACCGCGATGTCGATGATGAAGAGCGGACGTCCGGGTCGCCGCGCCATCGCCTTGCAAACGTGGTCGTGCGTGACCACGAAGTGCGAGGCGCCGGTCGACGTAACGACCACGTCGGCTGCTGCCAGCGCGTCGACGAGACCCGGCATCTCGATCGCTTCGCCGAATCCGACCTCGGCGATCAATTCCTGCGCACGCGAGATCGTGCGGTTCGTCACGATCAAACGCTCTGCGCCTTCTTCGCGCAGCCGCCGCACCGCGGTGCGGCCCATTTTCCCGGCGCCGATCACGACGACCGATTTGCCGTCGAGCGGTCCGAGGTGCGATTTGGCCGCATCGATCGCTGCAGTCGCAATCGAGGCCGACTCATCGCCGATGCGGGTTTGTGAGCGCGCGTGTTTACCGGCGTTGAGTGCTTCACGAAAGAGGCGGTGCAAGGTCTTGCCCAGCGCTTTTGCTTGCTGCGCTTGGACGTAGGCGTCCTTGACTTGGCCGAGGATCTCGGCTTCGCCGATCAACATCGAGTCGAGGCCGGTCGAAACGCGGAAGAGATGTTCGATTGCCTGACGGCCGAGCAGGGTGTAGAGGTACGAGTCGAGGTCGTAGCGCTCGCGCGCCAATCCGTGACCGAAGTTGCCGAGGAAGGAGCGCAGCTGCGTAACGCCCAGCTCGTAGTCGTCGAGCTCAGCGTAGATCTCGAGCCGGCCGCAGGTCTGCAGCATCACGGCTTCTTTGACCGATGAGTAGTCGCGCAGCGCGATCAATGCTTCGACGACGCGCGACGCGGGGAACGCGTGGCGCTCGCGCACTTCGAGCGGCGCGGTCTGATGCGAGAGGCCGAGACACACTAACGGCATCAGTGTCTCGACTTCCGGTTCAGCGGCGCCCGGAGGGTTGCGTCAACGCCCCTCGCCGACGTCGTTACTCGTCGCTCAAATGACGCGGTCATTCCACACTCCTCGTGCCTCGTCGGACGAAGCGCGTTGCGCGCAACTTTGCATCGTTGAACCGGAAGGCGAGACACTACGCTTGCGCCTCCGCCTGTGCGTCGGCGACGGTCAACCAGTGCGTGAGCATCGAGAGTTCGCCGGCGAGATCGATGTTGCGCACGAGCACGGGCGCCCGCAGATGGAGTGCGGTCGGCGCAAAGTTCAGAATCGCCCGGATGCCCGCGGATGCCATACGCTGTGCGATCGTCTGCGCGGACGAAGCGGGAACCGCGATGACGCCGATGTTGCAGTCGGCGCGCTGCATGTCGTGCTCCATGGTCGTGATGTCGGCAACCGTGATCCCGTTCCAGTCTTGACCGATCACCGCGGGTGAGCGATCGAAGATTGCGGCGATCTTAAAGCGCGACTCGCGCGACGTGATAAAGGTTGCAAGCGCGTGCCCAAGATAGCCAAACCCGGCGATCGCAATGCGCCACTCATGCTCCAATCCTAAGACCCAAGCCAACTGCTCGACTAGCGGATTGATCGCATAGCCCTGGCCGCGGCGCCCGAGCGGCCCGAGGGAGGAGAGGTCCTTGCGGATCTGATGGCTCGAAATTGTGTTGCCGAGCAGCGTGGCGAGCTCTTGCGAGGTGATCGTGGTCGTGCCGGCAGCCGCCGCTTGGCGCAGGGCCCGGTGATAGGCATACAGCCGCGGAATCGCCGGATCGATCATAAGACCGCCGCGCGCACCTCGGCGAGACTGGCATCTGCCGCTGCGAGCGTACGTTCGATATCGCGCGTCGTGTGCGCGCTCGAGACGAAACCGGCCTCAAACTGCGAGGGCGCGAGATAGACGCCGCGATCGAGCATTGCGTGAAAGTACCGCGCGTACAGCGCAAGGTCCGATTTCATCGCACTTTCCAAATCGGTCACCGGAACCGGCGCGAAGAAATAGCCGAACATCGAACCGGCATATGCGGTTTGATGCGGCACATCGTGTTTGGCAAAGACCTCGCGCAATCCATCGGTCAGGAGCTTGGTCAAGACTTCAAGGCGGTCGTAGAGTGTCGCGTCGTCGCGCACGATCTTCAGCGTCGCAATGCCGGCTGCCATCGCAAGTGGATTTCCCGAAAGCGTGCCCGCGTGAAAGACGGGGCCGTCAGGCGTGAGATACGCCATGATCTCTTCGCGGCCGCCGAATGCGCCGACCGGTAAACCGCCGCCGATCACCTTGCCGAGCGTGGTGAGGTCGGGCATGATCCCGGTGCGCTCTTGCACCCCGCCACGTGCAACGCGAAAGCCGGTCATAACCTCGTCGAAAATTAGAACCGCTTTGTATTGCGTGCACAGCTCGCGCAGGCGTTCGAGGAAGCCCGGATGCGGGATGACGAGCCCCATGTTGCCGACGCACGGCTCGACGATGACGCCGGCGATCTCACCATTGTACTGTGCAAATGCGCGCTCAACCGCCGCCGCGTCGTTGTAGTTGACGACGAGCGTGTCGGCGGCTGTGCTCTTGGGGACGCCGGGCGAGTTCGGCACACCGAGTGTGAGCGCGCTCGATCCGGCCGAGATCAAGAACGGATCGGCCGCGCCGTGGTAATTTCCGGCGAATTTGATGATCTTGTCGCGCCGCGTGTAGCCACGCGCGAGGCGTACCGCACTCATCGTCGCCTCGGTACCGCTGGACGTGAAGCGCACGCGTTCGACGCTCGGAACCATCGCGACGATCAGTTCGGCGAGCTCGCTCTCGGCTTCGGTTGGTGTGCCGAACGAACTGCCGCGCGTGGCTGCGGCTTGGATCGCCTTGACCACGGTCGGGTGCGCGTGGCCGAGAATCAACGGGCCCCACGAGAGCACGTAGTCGATGAACTCGTGCCCGTCGATGTCGCAGATCATCGCGCCGGCACCGCTCTTCATGAAGACGGGCGTTCCGCCGACCGCCTTGAACGCGCGCACCGAAGAGTTGACGCCACCGGCGATGACGTTCTTCGCGCGGGCAAAGGCGGAGATCGAGCGTTCGAAGTTCACGGTGTCTCCGCCAGCTGCGCGAGGTCGGCGCTGGTATTGACATTCGCAAAGACAGCCGCGTCGCATGTAACGCGGCGTACGCGTAAACGCGCGAGCAGTGCGTGCATCGAGTGATCCTCGCCATGCAGACATTCCCACGCTTCGCGCATCAGCGCTTCACGCTGGTAGAGCGCGGCCAGCGGTTCGAGTCGACCATCGTGGTCCGGTACCACGGCCTCGTCACCATCGTGCCAAGCGGCGAGCAGCACGTTCACGATGTCGCCGGTCACGAGCGGTGCATCACCGGCGAGCGCAAATACGCGCGATGCCGTCGTCTCGTGGGCGGCTGAAAGCAATCCCCCAAGTGGTCCACGGTCGGGCCAACGGTCGACGACGATCGGGCAGTCCAGTAGCGCGTCGAGCGCACCGGAAAACGTATCGCGTCCGGCGATCATCGTCGGTGCGATGTTGCGCACGTGGCGATAGACGCGCGCGAGAAGCGGCTCGCCGTCGAGCGTCGCTTCGAGCTTGCCGGGGAAGCGCGTTGCGCGACCGCCGGCAAGGATTACTATCGCGAGGTCACGCTGAGGGTGCGGTGCGTGTGGCTGCACGTTGCGCATACTCCTTCGCAAAATAGGTAATGATGATGTCCGCGCCGGCCCGGACAAAGGAGACCAAAAGTTCATCGATCGTTCGGTCGCGCTCGAGCCATCCCCGCTCGATTGCGGCCTGCACCATCGAATATTCGCCGCTAACGTTATAGACGGCGATCGGCACGTCGAAAGCATCGCGCGCCATGCGGACGATGTCGAGATACGCGAGCGCCGGCTTGACCATCACGACATCGGCGCCTTCTTCAATATCGAGCGCGATCTCGCGCATCGCCTCGCGCGCGTTGGGCGGATCCATCTGATAGCCGCGCCGGTCTCCGAACTGCGGCGTCGAGTCCGCCGCTTCGCGAAACGGCCCGTAGAATGCCGACGCATACTTGGCGGAATAGGCCATAATCGATACGCCCGTGTGGCCGCGCGCGTCGAGCGAACTACGCAGCGCTTCGACGCGACCGTCCATCATGTCGGAGGGCGCAACAACGTCGACGCCGGCCTGTGCGTAGGTTATGGCGGTGCGCACGAGCAGTTCGATCGTCTTGTCGTTGTCGACGTCACCGCGTTCATCGAGAATGCCGCAATGACCGTGATCGGTGTACTCGCAATTGCAGAGGTCGGCGATCACGTAGAGCTGCGGGACAGCTTCTTTGATTGCTGCGATGGCGCGTTGCACGATGCCCTGCGCATCGTAGTTGCTCGATGCCGCCGCATCCTTGTGCTCGGGGATGCCGAAGAGCAAGACACTGCGCACGCCGAGCGCGTAGAGCTCGCGCGCTTCCTGCACCGCTTGTGCGAGCGTAAAGCGATTGATGCCGGGCATCGATGAGATCGGGCCTGCATCACGTTCGCGCGCGACGACGAATACCGGCATGACCAGCGCATCGACGCGGACTTCGTGCTCGCGCACGAGCGAACGCACCACCGGCGTGCGGCGCAACCGCCGCGGCCGTACGTTCATCGCGCCTCCAGCCGGCGCGCAACCGCGGCCACAAATGCCTCGATCGAGGCCTCGGGCGCGACGATATCGGGCGCAAAGCCCGCTGCGCTTGCCGCCGCGCCGGATTGTACGCCCATCGCGGCAACCAGCGGTCGCACGTCCTGGCCGCGGAGCCATTCAAGGTAGGGACGCGCCGCCGCAACGGAACCGCTGGATGGAAAGAGCAGCATCTGCGGGATCGTGTTCATTAGCTCGGTTCCCGTTTCGCCTTCGCGCAGTTCCAGCACTTCGACCCCGCGACCGCGCAGCTGCGCAGCGATACGGCTGGGCCGGTCCTGGGTGCGCGGCAGCAACACGCGTGGGGTCGCGGCGAGCCCGGCGGCGAGGCGTCCCGCGAGCGCCTCGCCGAGCGCCACGGCTTCGGCGAGCGACGTGACGGGTGCCACCAGCTGCTCGCGCAGCATCGCGCCACCGGCGGTTGAAAAAGCGGCATCGATCGTCATGGCCGTCGCGTCGAGACGGGCGTGCACGCCGAGTGGGGCACTACATCCCGCACGCAGGTTGCGAAGCACCGCGCGTTCGGCCTCGACGCACCATTGCGTCGGTCCGTGATTCACGGCTGCGTGCAACACCGATGCGAGCGCAGTGTTGGTTGCGAGCGTCTCGACCGCGAGCGCGCCTTGTGCAACCGCCGGGACGATCGCTTGCGCATCGAACGGCACGGTGTGCGTGGCGCGCATGCCCAACCGTTGCAGACCGGCCATGGCGAGCACGATCGCGTCGTACTGCCCCTCGCGTAGTTTGCGCAGCCGCGTGTCGACGTTGCCGCGCAGATTTTGGTAGTTCAGATCCGGTCGAAGGGCGTGAAGTTGCGCGCGCCGGCGTTCACTCGATGTGCCGACGATGGCGCCGTTCGGCAACGCGTCGAAGCTTAGGTAACGTTCGCTGCAAAACGCGTCGCGGGGATCTTCGCGTTCGGAGATCGCCGCGAGCTGCATATCGGGCTCGAGCGTCCCCGGCAAGTCCTTGGCGGAGTGTACCGCGTAATCGGCGCGTCCGTCGAGCAGCGCGACTTCGAGTTCCTTTACCCAAACATTGACCGTGCCGAGCTCACTCACCGGCCGATCGGTTTCGCGATCGCCGGTGGTTGTCACGTTGAGAATCGTAGTGGCAATTCCGCGTTGCGCGAGAGCGGCGGCAACCAAACGCGTCTGCGTCATTGCAAGCGCGCTTGCGCGCGATGCGCACGTGACCACTCGCACCGGGTTCATTGCGGCGATTTCTTCGAGTGGGCGATCGGCAAGATCGCGCATTACCTGGGTGCGCTGCGAGGGATCGAGCGTGTCGCGCATATGTTTGCGGATACGCGCGAGCGTGCGCGCGGCGGCGTCGTACTCGGGACCGAAACGCTCGCGCAATTCGCGCGCAATGCGCGCCGCGAAGGCCGGCGAGCTGCGCCCGGAGTCGATGGTAAAGGTCAGTTCACCCACGCGAACGGTTGCCTGCATGGTGAAGTCGCCGTTTTCCGGATCGGCCGCATCGCAGACAAAGATATGCGAGGCGCGTGCATCGGCTACGACCTGCGCGTTCACGTCGGGGCTATTTGTTGCAGCGACGATCAAATCGACGCCGTCGAGATCCGTTCGTTCGTACGTGCGCTCGTGCAGTGCTGCGACGGGGCGCGCGAGCAATGCGCGTATTCGCGCGTCGATCGCCGGCGCGACGAGGGTGATCGCAACGCCCGCGTCGAGCAACGCTTCGGCTTTGCGGAGGGCGACGTTGCCGCCGCCGACGATCAGCGCTCGAAGGCCGTCAGCGCGCAGGGCAATCGGAAGCATGGGCAGCGGATGACTTCCGCATCAGGGCGCCAAACACCGTCCGCTTATATGGAGAGACCGGCGCGTGCGGCTTTTGTCGGCGCACTCATAGCGGCGCTGATCACGCTGCCAGGCCTCGGCGTCGGCACGCTGTGGGATAACAGCGAAACGGCCTACGGTGAGGTCGCCCGCGAGATCCTCCTGACCCACGACTGGATCGTGATGCACCTCAACGGTCATCCCTGGTTCGTGCAGCCGCCGCTCTATTTCTGGATCGGCGCGCTGTTCGCGAAGCTGCTCGGCGTGACGTCCTTTGCGCTGCGTCTTCCCTCGGCTATAGCAACGATCGTGATGGGCGGGATGACCGGCTATGCCGTCGCACGCCAAGCCGGCACACGCGTCGGCATCTATGCAAGTGCGATTCTCTCGAGTTGCTTGATGCAGGCGGTCATCGGACGGCTCGCGATCATGGATGCGCTGCTCGACATGGCCGTTGCGGTCTCGGTCTTCTTTTGGTTCCGCTCGCTCGAATCGGGACGCGATCGCTATTTCATCTACGGTTGGATCGCGGCGGGATTTGGCTTTTTGGCTAAGGGTCTCGTGGCGCCGGTCATCGCGCTGATGGTCATCGTGCCGTATGCGATCTGGAACGACCGTCACGAGCAGCAGCGCTTGCCGTCGTGGCGTGGATGGCTTGGGGGCTTGGTTGCGTTTGCGATCGTCGTAGCGCCCTGGATGTTCGCGATCTACGCCTACGCGGGCGCGCACGCGTTCGACCGGATGATTCTGCATTATACGATCGGCCGCTACACCGGCGTGATCGAAAATCAATCCGGACCGTTTTGGTATTACCTCCCCGTGCTCATTCTCGGGTTTTTTCCCTGGATTGCGTTTTTTCCGGTAGGCATCGCATACGGCGTCACGGCGCTTCGCAACACCGCCACATCGCCGAATCTTGCCCGGCTTTGGCGCTTGGCCTTTACTTGGATCGTCGTTCCGCTGATATTCTTCAGCTTCGCACAGACGAAACTACCGAACTACATCGCACTCGAACTCCCCGCGCTCGCGCTTGTCGTCGCGCTCTTCTTCGACGCGGTCGTCGTCAAGGGATCAAGCCGCTCGATCATCGTTTCGGCCACCAGCGTGCCGATCTTCATCGGCTTGTGCGCGATCGCTATCGTGCTCTTCGTGCGCGACAACAAGCTCGGAAGTTCGGCGCTTGCGGTCACACCGGACCTCATTCAAATGGGTGCATCGATCGGGATCGGCTCGCTTGTTGCGGCCGTGCTCTTTGCGCGCCGTTCTACGATTGCAGCGGCGCCCTACCTGCTCGGGGCTGCAATGATTGTCGCTATCGATATCCTTGCGATCGAAGGCCTGCCGCACGCGGAACCGTTCAAACCGATACCGCAACTTGCCGCAATCATCGAAGCGCAGCGTCGCCCAGGCGATATCGTCGCGATTCAAAGCTTCCGCGGGGCAAATGCGCTGGTGTTTTACACCGAGCCGCATGTCTATGCGCTCGCGCCGCCCGGTGCAAAGAAGAGCGACGAGGGCGTGCCCGCAACCGACGTCCTCTGCACGCACGAACGCATTTGGCTCGTCGCGCCTCTGCGGCGCCCCGCGTTCGATCCGACCTACGGGCGCACGCGGACGCTGATCACGTCGCGCGGGACCGGTGCGCTCTATCTGATCGACGGTCCGCGCTGCGCTACTTAATTTGCGCCGCTGATACCGCCGAAGCGCTGTTGCTGCCGAGTCCGCCGCGAATGTAGCTGATGACCGCCGCGAGATCCGACTTCGAGAGCGTCCCTTTCCATGCCGGCATCGGCGCACCAAACGTCTGACCCATGATCGTCTCGCCTTTGAGACCATTGGAGACGATCTTGATCACTTGGCTCGGATCGCCGGTGACGAACGGGTTGCCCGCGAGCGGCGGCGCAACGCCCGGCGAACCCAGACCGTTTGCACCGTGGCAACCTGCGCAATTTGCGGCGAATACCTTAGCTCCGGCAGCAACTGCCGGACTCGCAGCGCTGGTGCCGGCCGACGTAACGGTTGCGGCTTCTGCCGGCGCAGCGAGCACTTGTGCTTCCGGCAACGACGGCGGTCCGGCCGCTTCTTTGGCCTGGATGCCGAGCTGCGCATAGATCGAGAGCCCGATGATCGCGACGATGATGAAGAATGCCGGCCACAGGATCTTCCCGCGCGAGGCAAACGAACGGGTCGTGCTGCGATCCAGCCACGGCAACAGAAGAATAACGATCAGACTGATCGTCGGAATGACGATCGCCGCGAGCATCTCCACCCACGGTGCATTGGCTTGCGATGCGAGACCCGGGATGTGACCGAAGAGCCACGGTATGAAGTTCAGCAGCCCGAATAAGAAGAGAAAATACCACGCCGGATACGGCGTAAATGCTGCATTCGTCGGGTCGGCTTTTGCATCGAGGTAGGGTGGCGCGAAACTCGCCAGCGCCAGGATGATGATGAACACAAAGAGCGAGGCAGCGCCGTCCATGAACATCTGATCCGGCCAGAAACGTCCGGGTTTGAGTTTGCGCGGATCGTCGACGACCGGACCGGCCGATCCGTTGTGACGGAAGATCGTCAGGTGCGCCCCGACGAGCAGCACGAGCAATGCGGGCATCAGCCACACGTGCAAGCCGAAGAAGCGGTTGATGGTGCTCGTGCCCATGACCGGACCGCCTTGCGCGATCAGTTGCAAGATCTGGCCGCCCGGCGGTAGACCGGCGATATTGAGCGAGACCTGCGACGCAAAATACGCGTCCATGTCCCATGGCAAGAGGTAGCCGGTGAGTCCGAGCGCGAGCGTGACCAGCAAGAGCAGCACGCCGACGATCCACTGCAGTTCGCGCGGCGATTTATAGGCGCCCCAGACCAGCACTTGCAACAGGTGCAAGAACACGAGCGCGATCATTGCCGATGAGCCCCAGTAGTGAATCGAGAGCAGCGCATGCGTCCACGGATTCAGATAGATCGCGCGCGTCGATTCCCACGCGGTAGCCGCCGATGGCGCGTAGAAAAACGTAAGGAAGATACCGGTAGTGATCTGCAAGATCATCGCGAACAGGGTCGCGCTGCCGAAGACGTACCAATAGCTTGCGCCACCCGGAACATCTTCCGTGAGGAATTCCTTCGTCAACGAAACGAAGCCGGTACGCGACTCGAGCCAGTTGAGCATCGCTATGCGAATCCTTCTTTATGAGGTATACGAGATGATCACGCGATCGGGCACACCCGAGTCATAGCGGATCCACATGATGTTCGCGGTGCCGCTTTGCTCTTGAAACGGGAGCGGATCCATACCGCGCGGTGCGGGGCCGGCGACGTGCTCGCCATTGAAATCGAACTGCGAACCGTGGCATGGGCATTGAAATCTATTGACGTCGTCGTGCCACACCGGGCGGCAGCCAAGGTGCGGGCAGATTGGGCTGAGGATCACAAAGTTCATGGTGACGACGTCATAGGTGCCGTCGCTAAACGGCAACGTTCCGCTCTTGGGGAGATCGGTACGGTCCGCCATAAATTTTTGCTTGTCGGTTTTGATACCCCAGACGTACTCGCCCGACGACTGCTCGGGGAGATACGCGTCCTTCGATTTGAGTTGAAAGTCGAGTTTGACCGGTTTATTCGTGGCTGCTTGCAGCGCCTTAAATTCATCGGCGGTGAGCGGTGCCCACGTGCCCTTGCTGGCAGCGCCCTCAGGGAGCAGCGAGCCGACGATCGGGATCGCGAGACTGAGTCCGACGATACCGCCGATGGCCAGGGTCGCCTTGGCCATGAACCCGCGACGACTGATCTCGTCGGCGGTCCCAGGGTCGTCATAGGCGCTGTAAATCTTACTGGACAACGTGCACACTCCGGAAAAGCTGTAGCTAGCCCGCTAGCCCCATTCCCAAGGATTGTACGGCCGCCCTCTACCCCCGTGCTATCGGGAAAGTCAACGGATCGGCAGGCCCGTCGCCTTGGCGACGGCCTCGAGCTTCTCAGGATTACGCGAAACATAAATAGCCGAAATCTTCTCACCGCGGGTTTCGAGCGTCCACAGTCCATCGAGCGCGCCGGAACGGTCCACCAAGAGGAAGCCGACCATGCCGTTGATCGTGGCAGGACGCACCTCGGCGTCCGCAACACCCTTACGCGTTACGCCGTCGAGGAAGCGCGCGACGCGATCCGCGCCGTACAGCGGATTGATCGCCGCCGGCTTCTTGCCGCCGCCGTCGCTGAGCAGCTTGACGTCATCGGTGAGGATCGCCGTGATCTGGGCGACGTCACCGGAGAGAACCGCGCTCGTAAAACGCTTGCGCAGTTCGTCGGCCGCGGGTGGCGGCGCGACGCGTCGCGGCGTGTCCTCGTGAATCGCGCGTCGCGCGCGCGATGCTAACCGGCGGACGCTTTCCTCACTGCGTTCGAGCGTCTGGGCGATCTCCGCGAACGGCACGTCAAGCGCATCGTGCAACAGGAAGGCTGCGCGCTCGAGCGGGGAGAGCCGCTCGAGCGCGAGCAAAAACGCAAACGAGATATCTTCCGCAACCGTGACGATGTGCTCGGGCGCTCCGCTTTCGTCGACGATAATCGGCTCGGGCAACCATGGTCCGACGTACTCCTCACGCGAACGCTTCTGCGCGCGCAGCCGGTCGAGTGCAAGATGCGTGACCGTTGCGCGCAGAAACGCGTGCGGGTCGCGGACGTTATCGCGCTGGGCGCGATGCCAACGCACGAAGGCGTCTTGTACCACGTCTTCGGCGTCAGACATCGTGCCCAACATGCGGTACGCATGGCGTACCAGAGGTGCGCGCTCGCGCTCGAAGAGCTCCTCGGCCTCGATCATACCGGCAACGGTGCGACCTCCGTCGATCCGACTTTGATGCGCTGGCATGCATGCGCGGCGCCGAGCGCGTACTTGAACGCCGGATAAAACCCCGCGACCGCAATTCCATAGGACATCGCGATCATCGCGCGCTTGCCGAAGCGCCGGACGACGGCTTCACGCGCGGGAACGTCCCAACCGTCGCGCGCCAGTGCCGCGCGCGCAAAATCATAGGCGAGGCGCACGTCTTCGGTCATCGCGTCGCGGTCTTGGGTAAGTACGGCAGCGATCTGTTCGGGCGCCATGCCGGCGCGCTCGGCCATCTTCACGCCAAGCTGAAGACACGGCCCGCAATCGCCGGCGCGACCGGCGACGAGCGAGGCGGCGAACAGCGCGTCGCGCGGGCAGTCGCCCCGATAGGCTGCGACCTTCTGCAGGGCGATGATGGGCTTCAGTGCCGCATACCCACCGGCATCGAGCACGTCACGCATGTAGCCGACGTCGTAGCCCCACTCGCGTTCGAACTTGCTGAGCCATTGTTTGGCAAACCACTTGAGCATTGGTCAACCCCTCCGCTTCCTGGACGCCGCCCGTATCCGGAACGTGACGCTTCTACCCCATTTGAGGGACGCGTCGAACCTGGCTCACTGCGTACGCTCGGAAATCATGAGAACGACTTTCTTCGCGCTCCTCGCGATCGCCGCGCTCGCCGGATGCGGCGGCGGCGGCTCCTCCGGAACCGCTCCAACTACGGCACCAACGAGTTCGGCGACGCCTTCATCGAATCCAAGCTCCTTACCGGCTGCTGCGTTTCCTTGCAATACGTCAACTGCGTCAAGCACCGGAACGATTAGCAACGCGACCGTCGGTGTGGCGGCGACATATCCGCCGCTCGGATCGTGCAGCGAGAGCATCACGTTCCAGTCGGGGACAACCATTGCTGCGGGAACCTCGGTAAACGTGACGACGAGTTTGGCGGCGCCCGCGGGCGCTCCGTCGCCGCTGCCGACAAGCCCATCGGGATCGGGTACGATAAAGCCGATCGTCTTTGAGACGCTGACGGTGACCGCCGGCAGCATCGCGCTCGGAACCGGTAGCGGCACATCGCCGCAGCAAACGGTTACGCTCGCGAGTACGGGAACGTGCAGCGCATACTACGAGGCGTTTGCCACGGGGGCTGGATGGCAGGGTGGACTCGGCAGTCCGGGATCGCTAAGCGGTCTTACGGTAACCTTTGCGCCTGGTCAAGGGAGCGGCGGCACGTTGAACGCGGCCGGTAGTCCGTATTACATCGCCTTCGTCTGCTTCTAATGACCGTTGAGGATCGGATCGGCAAGCGCGCGCACGAGGTCCGTTTGGCGGCTCCAGCCCGTCTTCTGGAAGATGTGCTTGAGATGCGTGCGCGCCGTGCCGATCGCGACGCTTTCACGCTGCGCGTATTCGGCGAGCGTCGCGCCCCGCGCAAGTGCGGCGGCGAGGCGCGCTTCGGCAGGCGTGAAACCATAAGCTCCGGCCAGCGTGCGATCGTTTACGACGCTATACTGTGGATCGTGAAACGTCACGATTGCCGCCGGCATCGAGGGGCCGAATCCAAGCCCCCTCGCGCGCAGCGGCGCGATGGAGACAAGCATCGTGCCGCCGTTTGTCTCGGCAAGCGCAACGACACCGCCGCAGCTCGTGCCGCAGCCGGCACTCGTTTGCGCGGCGTGGCGGATCAGCCGGTGAAAATTGCCGCGGCCATTGTGGTCTTTTGTTGAGAGCGTGCGTCCGACGGTGACCATGCTTCGCTTCGACCGTAGCACGCGTTCGGCAACGTCGTTGGAAAATAAGATGCGCGCCTTGGCGTCGACGAGTACGACCCCGATCGCGATACCGGCCAACACATCGAGCCCTACGGCGCGACCATACTCGAGCACGCCGAAGCGATGCTGCAACTGCAGTGCGCGTTGCAGATGCGGAAGCAACTGCGCCATCTTGCGCTTGTCGTCTTCAACCAGCGGCGCTTGGTTTCTCCAACGATGGATGCCGATTTCTCCCATGACGTTGTCGCCGATGCGAAATGCGGTACCGAGACAGTGGAACATGCCGGTCTCGCGGCAATAGTCGAACCATTCATGACGCATGAGCGTGGTTTCGTCGACGAGTTCGTTGCAGAGCACGATCGCCGGCAACGGATTCTTCAGCCCCTCGCGCAGCCAGATGTTGATGTCGTGGTAGTATTGCGCGTACGACAGCCGCGCACCGGCATCGAAGTTTTTCGTCGTGGAGGGAACCGCGAGCGTCGGCGGCGGCGTGGAGCCGCCGTTGGGCATCTCGTTGAACACGACGAGCGCGCTCTCGCTGTCAAAGGCGCGCGCGAGCATTTGCGCGAGGTTATCAAGGCCGGCCGGCGCCGCTGCTGCCTCGTAGATTTCCGCGATCACCTGCAGTAAGCGGGATTCGGTGAACATGGTGCCGCGGGGGTTCAAGCAGCGTTGCGCTAGGTCCCCTGGCGCTTGGGGACCGTGGTTCTTTTATACCTTGTAACTGTGCAGGCCGCTGATCCAGATGTTCACGCCGAGATAGGTGAAGATGACGACGGCGAAGCCGAGCACGCTGACCCAGTTCGTGCGCAGCCCGCGCCAGTTGTTACGCGTGTGCAAATGCATGTAGGCAAGATAGACGATCCAGGTCGCGAGCGCAGCGGTTTCCTTTGGATCCCACTGCCAATAGGCGCCCCACGCTTCTTTCGCCCAGGCCGCGCCGGTGATGATCCCGATCGAAATTAGGGGCAAGCCGATCGCAACCGCGCGATACACGATCACGTCGAGCTGCGCGAGCGAGGGCAGCGATTGCAACCAGGTCGCCGTCGAATTCCCCGAAGCGGCTGCCGCATCGATTGCCGGCGTATCCTGGCGGATGTTGTATGGTGGCGGCGTCGGTAAACCCGCATCAGCAAGCGCCGCCGATGCGACAGCATACTCGGGCGATAGGCGCGTGCCCCGCTCGCTCATCGCCGCAAGGATGCCTTTCCCTTCGAACAGGTCTTCCGCATAATATTTGATCAGATAGATCACCGAAAAGACGAAGGCGACCAGGAACGCAGCGTACGACGAGACCACGATGGGGACGTGAATCTTCGCCCAATACGACTGCAGCGACGGCACCGCCGGCATTGTGCCTTCGTTCCACGTTACGCCGTAGGCGAGCGCGATTGCAGCAAGCGCAAGCACGAACCCGCCGGCATACCACGCCTTGTACCGCCACGCCATGATGATGAAGATCAACACCGACATCGCCGCGAAAAGCGAGAGCGAGCCGTAGAGATTGAGCAGTGGCCAAATGCCGGTCAATTCCCAGCGTACGAAGAGCTGCGCGAACTGCGCGGCGCAGCCAACGATAGCAAGCGGCGCGCCGAGATTGCGCAGCCACTCCTCGCGAGAGAAGAAGTAGACGAGCAATGCCAGTGCGCCGAAGATATAGCACGCGATTGCGACGATCATCAGCAGTTCGTCGGCCTGCAAGTGTCCGTTCATGATGCCTCCGCTGAAAATTCCGAGACGAGCCCGCGGAACTGCGTTTCGAACATATCGTAACCTTTGACGGTGGTCGCCGCCATACCAACCGTACAGCGGCCGCCTGTCGTGGAGTCGATCCGCGCATACAGGCGCGCCGGCAAAAAGTAGAATGAAATCAACAATCCGCAGACCAGGACCAGCGCGCCGATACCGACGAGCGGCACGCCCGGGTCATATCGATATTGAAAACCGCTGTAGAGCAGGTAGTTGCTCGGCACGACCTTCCAGCCACCGCCCAAGTCGACCCACGTGTGGAGCGGCACGATTGCGCTCCCCGCCTGCGCACCGCCGTCGGAAACGGTCATAATTACGGCCGGATCATTCACCCGCGGGTCGGCTGAGGGCATGCCGCTTTGACGATCGACGGTCGGCACGAAACGATCGTATGCCACATTGAGGCGCGTCCCGGGGATGTCGAAATTCTCGCCCTCCATGAGGACGCGCTGCGAAAGCGCTGGTACGTCTTTTCCGTTGTGCGTCACGCGAAAGCGCATTGCAAAGCCGTAGCTCGCTTGATAGTAGAGCGTTTGATCGACGTCGATCGGATGATTGACGCGTACGGTCATGTTTTTTGGTACGCCGTCATTCCCGGTGACCGTGACGTGCGAAACGTAGTCGGTCGGCTGATAGACCATCCCGCCTTTGGTGAGCACCGGCGTGATCGAGTAGCCGAAATTATCGAGGCGCAGGATCGCTTTGGTCTGCGGGATTTCAACGGCTTGTCCGGTTACGACGACGGTTTCGCCGGAAAAGCCGCGCGCCCAGTACAGCGTCGTGCCTGCGGCAATGATCACAAAACCGATGTGCGCGACGAGCACGCCGCGGCGTGCCCAGTTGTGCTTGTCGGCGAAGGTCCATTCGGTGCCGTCGAACTCGCGTTTGCGCAATTGCCAGCCGCGCGCGCGAAAGAACGCTTCAACGCGTTCGCGTACGCTGCGTTCATCGCCGGCCAGCTCGAAGCTCGCGTGCAGTGGGATTTTGTCGATCTTGACCGGCCGCAGTGGCGGCAAGCGGGCGGGAATAACGCGCTTGAACGTGCAGACGGTCAGCGAGGTAAGGATCAGCGCGATGATGCCGATGTACCACGGCGAGTGATAGATATTATCGAAGTTCAGCCGAAGGATTGCGCGCGCGATCGGTGCCGGATAGCTGCCGAAGTAGATGCTCGGATCCTTGCCTTGATCGACGATAACGCCAATCATGGTCAGCACGCCCCAGACCAAGAAGAGGCTGACGGCAAAGAGCACGTTCCCAAACGTGCGCACAAAATCCGTATAGTAGCTGTCTAGTCTCTCGACCACGATGCTTCGAAGATACGGATGATCCAGATCGATGCCTCATACAAAACATACATTGGCAGCGCGAGCAGCGCCATCGTCATGGGGTTCCCGTCGGGTGCCGCGATGCCGCCCGCCACGACGAACCCGAAAAAGGCATGACGGCGATACTTGCCGAGCCACGCGGCATTCACGATGCCCAGGCGCGCGAGGCCGACCAGGATGATCGGCAGTTGAAAAATGATCGCAAAGAGCGCGAGCAAGATTAGGACGAAATTTATCGTTTCGCCGACGCCGAACGTCGGCTCGGCGACTGCGTTGGTGATGCTGAGCAGCGCGCCGACGACCCGCGGGAGCACGATGAAGTGTGCGAAGGCAAGGCCGAGCGCCGCAAGCAGCAATGAGGGAACGATGAAGCTGTACACCATACGGCGCGTGCGTGGGTGAATTGCCGGCACGACGAACATCCAGGCCTGATAGAACAAGACCGGCAAGCCTAACACGATGCCGCCGATCAGCGAAAACTTGAATTCGGTGAAGATGACGTCGGCGGGTCCGAACGCGTGCAGCGCAATACCGTGGAAGTACGTCTGCACCATCCACTTGATCGCGAACTGCGAGGGCCAAAACAAGACAACCGCGATACCACCAACGGCCGCGATCGAGATCAGTAGACGCGTACGGAGCTCCCGCAGGTGCTCCGTGAACGGCATCTCCTTTTGATCCCAGGCGGCCTCCTCGGTTTGCGGCGGCCGCGTCTCGAGCTGCATTACGCCGTCGGCGAGCCCTTATCCGAGGTGGTGCCGGCCGGCTGCTCCGCGTTTTGCCCTTCGATTCGTGCGCGCGCTTCATCGCGTGCTTTTGCGGTCGCTTCGTCGGCCTCAATTTGGCCCATCATGAATTCTTTTTTCGCCTGGCCGGCGCTACGGGCGAGCTTGGGCAGCTTATCCGCGCCGAACAGGATTGCGCCGACGACAAGAATACCGATGATGATCGGCGCGTCGATGAGCGCGAGGACGGGGTGAAGCATGGTGTTCCTTTCCTATGCGGCGGCAAGCGCCTCGGCGAGCCGCGTAAGCTCTTCCTTCGCCGAGCTTGGGGGCAAAGGCTCTAGCGCAGCCTTCGCGCGCTCCACGTGGTGCCGGATCTCCGCCCGCGTACGCTCGAGGCCGCCTTCTCGCGCGATGGCGGCCACGAGTTCCGGGATGCCGTCATCGGCGGCTCCGGCGTAAAAACGCGCTGCGCTATCGAAAAATTCCCGGTTGCCTCCCTGCAGCGCCAGAACCAACGGAATCGTAACTTTGCGCTCGCGCAGGTCGTTGCCGACCGGCTTTCCGAGCGAGCGTTCGTCCGCGGTCATGTCCAGCAAATCATCATTCATTTGAAACGCAATGCCGTATGCGTCGCCGAAGGCGCGCAGCGCCGCAATCGCAGCCTCATCACCGCCGCCCATGATCGCGCCACAGGCCGCGGATGCTTGAAAGAGCGACGCCGTTTTCTTACGCGCGATCTCCACGTAGCCGTCGAGCGGCAGCCCGAGGTTGCGCAAAGCTTGCAGTTGTAGAACTTCACCGTCGCAAATATCCGCGAGCGTCGCCGAGAGAATGTTTGGCACCGGGTGTGGATAGTTTGCCGTGACGTTCTTGAAGATCCACGCGAAGAGATAATCTCCGGCGAGAACCGAGACACGGTTGCCGAAGTCAACCGCCGTTGCGTTGACGCCACGCCGTGTTTGCGCGTTGTCGACCACATCGTCGTGGATGAGCGTCGCGACGTGAATCAGCTCCATGTAGGCGGCAAGGTGCAGATGCTGCGCGGGATCGTCACCGCACGCCGCG
Source organism: Candidatus Acidiferrum sp. (assembly GCA_035507095.1). Taxonomy (GTDB): domain Bacteria; phylum Vulcanimicrobiota; class Vulcanimicrobiia; order Vulcanimicrobiales; family Vulcanimicrobiaceae; genus Aquilonibacter. The sequence continues at coordinate 57,781 of DATJOM010000041.1, read as the reverse complement.
GCCGCAAGCAGCGTCACCCGTGGCCGCAGGCGTTTTCCACCGGCTGCGAGCATACGACGCACTGCTTCGGTAATAAGCGCGTTGTCGGTCGAAAAGGTCGCGCGAAAGAACGTCTCAACCAGCTCGTAGAGATTCGATTCGTCGCTGCGTAACGTGCTGGCCATTTAGTGACCTGTCACGCCGTGAGATGTAATGCCGCTACTCATTTTCAGGCGCCTTACATCGTCGCTCTTCGCTCGCAAAGCCCAGCTTTTGTCGCTCACGGCGTCACAGGTCACTCGGCTTGGTTCCGTAGTGGATGGCGATCGATCCGCCCATCAGCCGTGCGTATCCGGCATCGATGAAGCCCGCGCGCGTGAAGCGCTCGCGCAAGTCGTCGGCGTTCGGATGGTTCGTGAGCGAGTTCGGCAGATACGTATATGCTTGACGCGAACCACCGACGAGCCCGCCGACCCACGGTACCACGTTGTAGAAATAGAGATCGAAGCAACGTTTGAACACGCGATTCGGTGCTTTGCTCACGTCGAGATTGACGAACCGTGCGCCAGGTTCGAGCACGCGCACGATTTCGCGCAGCACGTGATCGATGTCGACGACGTTGCGCAGACTAAAGCCCATCGTGGCGCCGTCGAAGCTCGCATCTTCGAACGGCAGTGCCATGACGTCACCCTCGACGAACGTTGCGTCGCCGCGCGCCTCACGCTGCGCACGCGCGCGAGCGCCGTCGAGCATCGGCGCGCAGAAGTCGATGCCGGTCACGTGCAGCGACGGATCGGTGCGTAAAAGATGAAAGACGACGTCGCCCGTGCCGCAACAGAGATCCAGGATACGCCCATCGCGCGGCGGCGCGAGCAGCGCGATCGCGTGCCTGCGCCAGCGCTCGTCCATCCCGGCCGTAAGCACGCGGTTGGCGACGTCGTAACGCGGAGCGATCCGTGCGAACATTTCGCGCACGTACGCGCCTTTGTCCGAGGAAGGGGGAACGGGTACCTGGGTTGCCATGCGAAGTCAGCCTCTTCTCCCCTAGCTATGCCCCACCTTCGTCGTGAAGGTAGCGCTGATGATGACACTCGGTTCAACCAACGAGCTTCTCCGAGCGTTGGAGCGCGCACACGACGTCGCGCTGATGGCGTACACATTGCCTGCAGGGCGCGTCCTCGACGGCCTGGCGGCCGCAGCAAAGGCCGGCGCGCACGTGCGTGTGCGGCTCGAGGGCTACATTTATAAGGATGACGGAGACGTCGGATCTACGAATGCAGCGGCGATTGCGGAGCTGCGCGCTGCGGGCGCGGACGCGCAACTCGTCCATCCCGACAAGAACGCAACCGATGCGATGCTGCACTGTAAGGCTGCGCTGGTTGACGGTGAGTTATTTCTCGACGACCGTAACTGGCCTGACGACGGAGCCGACACGGTCGTACGCGACAATTTTCCGAGCGACGCACAGATCGTTCGCGACGCCTTCGACGGCAAGCAGGATCCCCCAACGCCATTCTTTTCCGTCGCCAAGCGCGAGTCGCTCGCCGCCGAAGCGCGGTTGCTTTACAGCGCTCGTGCCGGCGACGACGTCATCATCGAGAGCGAATCATTCGGCGCGAACAATCGCGTCTATGGTGCGATCGAGCGTGCTGCGCACAGCGGCGCGCACGTGCGCGTGCTCGTTAATACGCGCGATCTGCAAGGTAATGCGAACGAGCAGGGAGCGCTCAAGAAATTGGCCGCCGACGGCGCGGAGGTGCGCGTCTGCGATGGCGACGAAAAGCTGGCCGTCATCGAGGGCACCCGTGGGTGGCTCGGTTCGGCTAACGCGACCGTCGCCTTCAATCACCCCGATCAGCTCGATTGGGGCGTGCGCACCGACGCGCCCGCAATCGTCGCGCATCTGCGTCAGGCATTCGAACGACGCTGGTCGGCTGCGCCGCCTACGGTTGCGTTGCGTGCGGCCTCATGATCTCACCGAGCATGTCGGTCGTATTTGGGATCCGCTCGAGGTGCGGATAGCGCGGACCTTCGTGATAGTCTACGGTCAGCGTGTTGAACCAGCCATCCTGTGAGACGACCATCGTAGTCGAGGGGCCGCCGTTTTCCGCTCGTTTCAAGGCATACGCAAAGACGTCGGGATCGAAGGCCTGTCCGTCGACGGCCTCGATCGTTTCGCCGACCGCGAGCCCGGCCTTCCATGCGGGCGAGTTCTCGCGCACGTCGTTGACGCGACCGGTGCGCGAATTGATTTGCGCGCCGATCGAGTACCACGCATTGATCGAGTGGCCGAGGGTTTCTCCGTTCTTTATGAACGTGTTCGGCTTGTCGTTGTAGACAAGGCGCCAACCCGAGCGTTCGAGCTCATCGGTGGGCGGATGCACCGCGATCGAATATACGTATTTGTCGAAGAAAGCGTGCCAGTCGTAAGGCTGCGTTGCATTGAGGAGAGCTTCGATCTCCGCCCGGTCGTAGGTCTTGGTGATCGGCCCCGTCAGCGACGGCTCGGTGTATTTGTGGAGGAACGTGTCGAGCGAACGCGCGCCATGTGATTGCTGGCGAATGATCGTGTCGACGTCGAGCCAGAGCAGCTCGCCCTCGGTGTAGAAGTCGCCTGCATTGCGACGAATCGCGTGATAGTCGCCGCGCGCGCGGTAAAAGTACGGTGCGCCCGCAGTGAGATCGATGAGCGGCGTTGTATCGCGGCCCGTCTCCGTATCCATGTCTGCGTAGACCGAGGCGAGATATTCAGGATACGTTTTGTAGTCGCGGATGCCGGCGCGGAACGAAAGCAAATCGCCGAGGTACTGGTTCATACCCTCGTAGACCCACAGAAGATCGGTCTGCTGCGGCACTTGGAAGTTCGGTGTCGTCAAATCCGCGGGCCGCCGATACTTGCCGTTCCACGAGTGCGAAAACTCGTGGGTGACGAGATCGCCGCCCTGGAGTGCTCGCTGGGGATTGGTCAAGAAGTCGTCGGGCGCGCGGTCATCGCTCGACTGATGGTGCTCGATGCCCTGGAAGCCGATCTGGTCGCTCAGCGTCAAGAGCGCGTGATAGTCCGCAAAATGTCGCGAGCCGTAGAGCGCAAACGCTTCGGCCGGAACGCGCTTATAGGCATCGACCATCTTCTCGGGGACGTCGAGATCTTGTGGACGTCCGGCGAACGCGTCGAGTTCTACGTACGAACCATCGCCCTGCCAGAGCGTCCATTTCTTGACGTATTGCCCCATGTCGAGTGGCGAGTCGACCAGCACGTTGAGCGACGTGACAGCGAAGTTCACCGTGTTTCCCGAACGCTGCGGATCGCGCAGGGCACAACCGAAATCCCATCCGTTCGGAATCGTCATCGACGGCTTGACGTAGTAGTCGTGCGAATCGATGCCGGCTTGGTACAGAATGTAGCGGTTCCAGTTGACGACGGTCACGTCGTGCGTCGACATTATGTCACCCGGCGCGTTCATCAGCACGGTAAACGTGACGTCGAGCGACGAGGCAGCGCTAGGTACGTCCACATGAAACGCGTAGAGATCGACCGTGTCGCGTCGCCAGTCGAGAGTCTTGCCGTCACTTTTAACGCGGATTGACGTGAGGTTATACAGCGGACCAGTCGGACCGTGCTCGCCGGGAATCCACTTGGGATAGACCAGCGTCATCATTCCCGGTCGTGCCGGAACGATCTCGTGCACGTAGGCGATGCCGCGTGCCGCAAGCGACGCGTCGACGCTAAGCACGAGCGGCTGCGCTTTCGTCGCGTACGGTGTCGCCGCGGTAAACGGCAGCACGGTCTGTGCAGCAGCGCATACGGTACACGCAATAAAGCAGACCCCAATCAGGGTAAGAAAACGGTTCATCCCGGCTCCTTGAAGTTGTTATTCTGCCTTGAGAGCGAACAAATTTCGCGCGTTCGCGTCGGTAGTTGAAACGACCTCGTCGACGCCGCAGTCGAGCACGTCGGCGAGGCGCGCCGCAGTGAGCGCGACGTAGGCCGGCTCGTTCCGCTCGCCGCGGTGAGGAATCGGCGCGAGATAGGGGCAGTCCGTTTCGAGTACGAGCGAGCGCAGCCCCACAGCGCGCACGGCATCGCGCAACGGCTGCGCGGTCTTGAACGTCAACACGCCGCCGATGCCGAGATAGAGCCCAAAATCTTCGGTTAGCGTTTGCGCTTGCGACACATCCCCGGTAAAACAGTGCACCACCCCGCGCATCGGGGCTTCCCATCGCTCGCGCAAGATCACGAGAAAATCTTCGAAGGCATCGCGCTGATGGAAGATAAACGGGAAGCCGGCCTCGCGCGCAAGCGCGAGTTGTTCGCGCAAGACGTGCCGTTGGACGTCGCGCGGACTATGATCGTAGTAGTAGTCGAGGCCTGCCTCACCGACCGCGACGACCCGCGGATCGCGGAGAAAGCTTTCGAAGATCGCGGGAATGTCGGCCGGTGCGTCCTTCGCTTCATGCGGATGAATGCCGACCGACGAGTACAGACGATACTCACGCGCGCATTCCAGCGCTCGGAACGAGTCGGTGACGTCGCAGCCGACGGTGATCATGCTCACCACTCCCTGCGTGCGCGCCCGTTCGATCACTGCACCCCGATCCGCGTCAAACTTCGCGTCGTGCACGTGCGCGTGGGTGTCGATCATGCTGATTCCAGATCTTCAACCAGGCGGTTACGGCCTAAGCGTTTGGCTTCGTAGAGGCCGCGGTCGGCCCGTGCGAGGATCGTCTCCGGCGTATCGCCCACGCGTGCCGCGGCCGCACCGATGCTTGCGGTGACGGGCTCGCCGTTACCGTGACGCATGCCGCCGAGCGAGACCGCGACGCGCAGGCGTTCGCCCACGCTCAAGGCGATGTCGCGCGATGCTCCGGGCATGACGATAAGGAATTCCTCGCCGCCGATGCGTCCCGCCGTATCGCCGCTTCTCACCGTCGTACGAATGATATCGCCGATCTTACGCAAACACTCGTCGCCGGCTGCGTGGCCAAGCTGATCGTTAATCGACTTGAAGTGATCGATGTCGAGCAAGAGTACAGCGCCATATTCGGTGATCGAGATCCGGTCGAGCATCGTTTGCAAGCGATCCATCGCGGTTGCGCGATTGACGAGGCCGGTGAGGCCATCGATCGTCGCGGCGCTCTGGGTCGCGGCGATCGAACGCATGTCGCGCAGTAGCGGTGCGAGTTCGAACGCGGCATTGGTAAACTGTTGCATCTGATCGTTCGTGAGCGGGCGATCGTGCCTGCGGTGCACGGTAAGTGCGCCGTGGACCTCGCCGTCGGCAAGGCTCGCCGCAAACGCGTATACGATGTAATAATCGTCGCGGAGCGTCGTCGATGGCGATCCACTGAATTTCAGGCGAGCCAGGATACGGCGGCGCAGCTCGTCGCCGGCGGAACTGAGTGCTGGGCCAATCGTCGTGACGGTACGCCAGGAATCGGTTCGTGCGCCGGTCGCCCCAAAAACGGAGACCGTTTCATCGAGTGACGGAACGCGTAGCGTCGCGAGGATCGCATTGATCTGTGGGAGCGGGTTGCGTTCGCCGAGCATCGCCTGTACGGCGTCACGCACCAGGCGCAGGCGGTGTAGCTCGGCCTGTTGTTTATCGATCGTTCGCAGCAAGAACGCGCAAAGACACACCGGCAGCCACAGCGCGACCGCGAGCACATACTCGCCGAGCACGATCTCATTGCGTCCGACCGTGGCCCAAATCACACCGCCGGCGGTCACCCCCCAGGTGCGCGGATCGCGTGCGAGACGCGCCAACAATCGTGTCAATGCGATGTGAAACGTGTATGCCGAGGCGGGTGCCGAGATTCCAAAAATAAAAAGTACGACCGCGCAGAATGCGGCAGCCGCAAAAATCGGCGTTTGCAGTTGCGCAGCGTCAATGCCGAACGGTAGAAAGGCAAGGGCGGCCAGAACGCGCAAGATGCCGTGCCGCGGAAGATCGGCCACGGATGCGGCGTTGCGCACGATCGACGCGAACCCGAATCCCATCGCAAAGGCAAGCGCGCACGCGGTTGGACCCACCTGCGCGCCAAGGGCGAAGAGCGGTGCCACGATCGGCAGATCGAGAAAGATTGCTTCGGCGCTGAGTCCGGTGCGGCGCATTCGCAGCCCACGCACCGGCAACGCGTTATGCGCGACAAATGCAACCGCCAGCGCCCCCGCTACGGTGAGTGCCCAGTCGATCTGTGTGAATGCGCGTGCGTAGAGCGTGAGCGCAGCGGCGAGCCCGGCCACCGCGATGATTCCGCCTCCGACGGAAATCGCTCGGCTCGGCGCGTTGCGTTCGCTCATTGTCGTGGCGCGCTCTCCGCGAGTTCGATGCGCGGAAAGAGGACGTCGGCGACGCGCGTTTGCGTGCCCGGCTCGAGCCCGCCCCAGCGAAGCACGCGCGACCAATCGTCGCCGATGCCGGCACGCAGGCCGAGCTGCGACCACATATTTGCCGTACGTTCCGGCATGAACGGATGCAGCAAGACGGCGAGCCAGCGCAGCCCTTCGCATAGATCGTAAAGCAGCGCGTCGAGCTCGCGGTCGCGCCCTTCCTTGGCAAGTACCCACGGTTTGCGCTCGTCGATCGCGCGATTGAGCGTCGTAACCAGTTCCCAAATCGCCTCGAGCGCGCCACGGAAGTCGAGCCGAAAAATCAGCTCGCGCACGCGTTGTGGCAAGGGTGAGAAGCGTTGCACGAAGACCGCATCGTCGCTTCGGTGCGGCACAACGCCGTCGCGGTACTTTTGCAACATCGAAAGCGTACGCTTGAGGAGGTTGCCGAGGTCGTTGCCGAGATCGCTGTTGTGTCGCTGCGCGATCTTCTCTTCGGAATACGAGAAGTCGCTGCCGAACGGCGCCTCGCGCAAAAGAAAATAGCGCAATGAGTCGGCGCCGAAGCGCTCCGCCAGCAGGAAGGGATCGACCGCATTGCCCAGACTCTTGCCCATCTTCTGTCCGTCGACGGTAATCCAGCCGTGGGCAAAGACTAACTCCGGTGCCGCCTCCCCGAGCGCCCAAAGAATCGCCGGCCAAATGATCGTGTGAAAGCGCGCGATCTCTTTCCCGATCAGCTGCACCTTCGCGGGCCACAATTGCGCGAAACGCTCATCGTCCTCCGACCAGCCGATCGCCGTGATGTAGTTGAGCAGCGCGTCGAACCACACATAGATCACGCCGCTAGCCTGCCCTGAGCCTGTCGAAGGGCCGTCGGGAACCGGAATGCCCCAATCGAAACTTGTGCGCGAAATCGAAAGATCTTCGAGTCCTTCTTCGAGCAACGCGACCATTTCGTTGTAGACGCTTTGCGGACGCACCCACTCCGGATTCTTCTTGAAATACTCGAGCAACGTATCGCGGTATGCTGAGAGGCGGAAGAACCAATCATCCTCGGAAATCCATTGCACTTCCCGTCCGCACGTCGGGCAACGTCCATTCACGAGTTTCGACTCGAGCCAAAACGTCTCGTCGTTGACGCAATACCAGCCTTCGTATTTCCCAAGATAGATGTCGCCGCGCTCGCGCAGCCGCTCGAAGACCCGCTGCACCTTTGTCATGTGGCGCGGTTCCGTCGTGCGGATGAAGTCGTCATACTCGACGTGGTACGCGGCAAAGAGCGATTTCCAGCGCGGAATGAGCTCGTCGCACCACGCTTGCGGCGACTTCCCGTGCTCGGCCGCGGCGTTCGCGACTTTCTGTCCGTGTTCGTCCGTGCCCGTGAGCATCCAGGCCGGTCCCCCAGCGCGCGCCGTGCGCGCGAGAACATCGGCCACCACCGTGGTGTAGGCGTGGCCGATATGGGGGTTTCCGGAGATGTAATAGATCGGGGTGGTGACGTAGAACGCGCGGCTCATTTGCGGGGATGCTTGTTCGGCGCGCGCCGCTGGCTGGCCCGCGTATAGAGCTCGCGCCGGTTTCCCGCCCCGGCGAGCGCGAGGCGTCGCGCTACTTCTGCCACGCTTGCCCCGCTCGCGAGGAGCTCGTCGATCGCGGCGTCCAGGTCGCTGGGCACGCGTGCAGCTTCGCTCGGCGTAACGGGTGCAACCGCGAAGGCGATTTCGCCGCGTACCGGATCGGCGAGCCCGGCCGCGACCTGCATGGGCGTGCCGAGCAGCTGCTGTTCGAATTTCTTCGTGTATTCGCGTACGAGGAACACGCGCGCGTCAGGCACGACCGCCGCTAAATCGGCAAGCGTCGCATGGATACGCTGTGGCGATTCGAACCACACGATCGTTGCATCCGGACGCAGCACCTCGCGAAAGCGCTTGCGGCGCGCAGCGGACGCGCGCGGGGGAAAGCCTTCGAAAGAGAAGCGGCGCAACGAAAACCCGCTCAGCACCGCAACGCCGAGCAGCGCGCTCGGGCCGGGGAGCACGTCGATGGCGATCCCCGCCTCGCGCGCAGCCGCGACCAACGCGTTTCCGGGATCGGAGATCCCAGGCGTGCCCGCATCCGTAACCAGTACGACACGTTGCTCGCGGGCGCGCGCGAGAATGCCCGCCGTGACGGCCGCCGCATTTTGCTCGCGATAGCTCCAAAGTTCTTTGGAACCGATGCCGAGCGCGCTCAACAGTTTGCGTGCGATGCGCGTATCCTCCGCGACGATCAGTTCAGCGTCGCGCAGCGTATCGAGTGCTCGCTGCGTGACATCGCCGAGGTTTCCGAGCGGCGTAGGGACCACCAAAAGCGGCATGGGACCTCCTTCGCCGCCCAGAATTCAATCTCTCGTTATGGCCATCGACGTCGAGCATCCACCGGTCGGCGCGAAGCTCGAGCTCTACATCAGCCCCAGCTGCCCCTATTGCCGCGAAGCCTTAGCCTATTACGATGCACATAGCATCGCGTACACGAAGTACGATGCGCAGAACGATCGTACGGTGCGTGCGGCAATGTTCGCCTTTACGAATAACGACCCCACGGTGCCCGCGATCGTCATCGACGGCGCCTACGTGCAATCAGGCTGGGGGCGCCCACCCCGCGGTTGAACGGTCCACTAACTCTTCAGTTCGAAGAGCATCCTAGGAGACTATGACGCTCCAGACTTGGCGTAAACTCGGCGCGCGTCCATAGAGCAGCATTCCGACACGGTAGATCTTGCCGGCGAGTATCGCGATGAGGTAAAGGGCTACCAGGTTGATCGCGAGCGAAGTTGCGATTTGCCAAAGCGGCACGTTACTCACGGCAATGCGCACGAACATTACGAACGGTGCAAGCAGCGGGACAAAACTGCACACGACGACGAGCGGCGTGTCGGGTGCTGAAAGGCCCGTTATCGCGATGAGAAACGCCGCCACGATCGGCATCACCAGCGGGAAGGAGATGCTGCCGAGATCTTCGGTGCGATTGATCAGTGACGCGGCGCCCGCAAAGAGCGTCGAGAGTTGCAGAAACCCGATGATAAACCAGATCAAGAAGGCGGCAATCAAACCGGGCGTGATTACGTCGAGCGCGTTGGTAAGCGACATCAGCTGATCGGCCGATCCGCCGTGCGCGTCGCCCGTGCTCGAGCCGCCGCCGAGGAAGATCGCGGTTCCGATCCATATCGCGAGTTGCAGAAACCCCAATGTCGCGGATGCAAGGACCTTTCCGGCGAGCAATGCGCTCGGATTCACCGAGGCGATCAAGAGCTCGGCGATGCGGCTGGTCTTCTCTTCTGCAACCGAACTCATCACGAGCTGGCTATTCAAGATGGTGAGGAGGTAGAGAAAGAAGAGCAGCGTATACGCGACGCCTTTCGCCGCCGAAGCGAGATCCGCCGACGCGAACCTTGAGGCGACGGCCTGAATCGTTACCGGGATCCTCGTGATCTTCGAGACGCCCGCGGCGTTACGTCCCGTTGCCAATTCGAGTTGCAACGGCAACAAATCGCGGCGCAGATCGCCTTGCGCGACGCCTCCCGGATCGTGCGCGTACACGGTGACATGCAGTCCCGCGGCATTGCTGTTTAATTCAATCGCCGCACTTGCATGGTAGTGCTTGAGCAATGCGTCATCGACTGGGCCGCTGCTTTGCGATCCGACAATTTTGTAGTCGTCAGAGAGCAGCGGCTTTGCGCGCGCGGTGAGCGTTGGCTCGCCGATCAAGATCGCGGTCTTCGAGCCATTGATCGCCCCGACCAAGAACGTTGGGAGTTTGAGTAGGACCGTGATCGCGAAGACGCCGACGAGGAGTCCGACGAGAAATGGACGCGACTTGATGCGCCGCATGATCTCCGCGACGTAGACCGTACTGAGATCGCCGATCATGTCGCACTCTCCCCTATGGCGCGCAGATAGATTTCATGCAGTGAAGGTTCGATTGCTTCGAATTTCGTGACCGGCGCCGCATCGACGAGCGTGCGCAACAGCGCGGCGAAGTCGGTGTTTGCGGGAACTTGGTAGTCGATCGCGCCGTCGACCGGCATCAGCGGCTTTGCGCCCTCGACGCGTTCGAGCAGCGAACGCAGGCTGTCGTTTGCCGGCGCGACGCGCACCACGCGCGTGGGCCACGCCGAGCGAAGCTCTGCGAGCGTCCCATCGACCCGGTTTGCGCCGCCCGCGATGATACAGAATCGCGAGCACAACTCTTCGAGTTGCCACATTTGGTGGCTGGAAAGAATCAGCGTCGTCCCGTTCGCGCGCAGATCGTTGAGCACCGCGAGCAATACGTCGGCGTTGACCGGATCGAGGCCCGAGAAAGGCTCATCGAGCACGAGCAGTTGCGGCTCGTGCACGGCTGCACACGCGACCTGTACTTTTTGCTGATTGCCTTTCGAAAGTTCTCCGCATGGCCGCTCGGCATACACGGAAAGGCCGAGGCGATCGATCCAGCTGTCGACGCTTTTGCTCAAGTTGGGATCGCGCAGTCCGTGCAGCTTTCCGAAATACGCGATTTGTTCGCGGACTTTCATCTTGCCGTAGATGCCGCGCTCCTCGGGCAAGTAGCCGAAATGCCGCCGGCTCCCATCGTCGATCGTCTTGCCGTTCCATGTGACGCGGCCGCCGTCGGGAATGAGGATACCGAGGATCATACGCATCGTCGTCGTCTTGCCGGCACCGTTGGGTCCGAGCAATCCGAACGTCGTGGCGTCGTCGATAGTAAAATGCACGTCGCTCACCGCGTGCACGGAACCGAAGTCTTTGCGGACGTGATCGACGTCAAGCATGGCGTGCTTTCATTGTATTGATAGGTTAATACAAAACGCGTTTTGTGTCAAGTGGCTAGTACAAAGCGCCCAAAGAGCATCGTTGCGACCGCTGCTGCGAGGAACCCCACGTAATAGGAGAGGTCGCCGTACTGCGGATATGCATGGGCGAATACTCCGATAAACCACGCTTGGTTCCAAAACGGGACCGATACCAACACGCCGATCAGCCAGGCAAGGGTGCCGGTTCGCCACGGGGGGACCACGTGCGGATCGCGCTGCAGCGCGCGCGACTGCCATTGGTCGACGAGCACGACGCCGGCCCACGGCGCAGCCCAGTACGAGAGCAGCAATAGGAAGTTGGTGTAAAATTCGGCAGTGTGCGCGGGATTCGATCCGCCGAGCGCGAGCAACGCGCCGAGCACACCGACGACGAGCGCCGCGATCGCGCGCTTGATGCGGACGTCGAACGCAACGAGGGCCGCCAGCGCACCCGAATAGAGATTCATGCAGTTGGCGGTGAGCGTGCCGAGTACGATCGTCACAAGCACGAGTCTTGCGACGATACCCGAGCCAAGGAGCTGCGCGATCGCGTCCGTCGGCACATCGGTGCGCAGATTGACGTGCGACGCGGTCACGGCGGCCGCACCGAGAATCTCGAGCGCGATGCACGGCAGGGCGCAGCCGACAAACGCATACCAAAAAACGGCACGCGGATTGGTCTTCAGCGGCAGGTAACGCGAGTAATCCGATGCGCACGGCACCCAGCCCATCGCGTATGCAAATGCAAGCGCGGCGGCAAACATGAAGCCGGTAAACGGCGCGTGGCCCGGCAGCCACGATGCCTGCGGAAGCGTCACCGCGCCGAGGAGCGCAAAACCGGCGGCCAGTAGCGCGGCACTCACGCGTTCGAACACGCCGATAAGATTGTAGCCGTAGACGGCCAGCACGATCTGCAATAACAGCATGATTGCAAGCGCGATGCCGTAGGAGAGATGCGCGATTGTTTGCAAGGCATATGCGCCGAAGATCGTGTTGATCGTGAACCAGCCGACGCCCGCCAAGAAGCTCAGCGCCGCAGGCGCGGTATTGCCGCGCTTTCCGAAGGCCAGACGGGATGCGAGCATCTGCGGCACGCCATAGCGCGGACCGAACGTTGCGAGCACGCCGAGAATCGCATAGCCGAGCAGATTGCCGATGATAATGCCGAGCGTTGCGCTGCGCAAATCAGCACCGAAGATCGCGGCGATAAAGACCCCGACCATCCACGTTGCGATCTCGGCGTTTGCCGAGAACCAGACCCCGAAAAGGTCACGCGCCCGCCCGTGGCGCGCGGCAGCAGGCACCGTCTCGATGCCGGTCGGCTCGACGACGAGAACTTGATCTTTGTAGATCAAGCCGTCAAGTCGGCAATCCAGCGTTCGACCGCGTCGGCCTTCGAGGGCAGAATCGCGGAGAGATTTTCGCGCCCACCCGAGGTAACGACGACGTCGTCTTCGATGCGCACGCCGATCCCGCGCAGTCCCGCAGGGACGGTTTCGTCATCGGGTTGGAAGTAAAGCCCGGGCTCGACGGTGAGCACCATGCCCTCGCGCAGCGTACCGTAGCGATAATTTTCCGACCGCGCGTGCGCGCAGTCGTGCACGTCGAGGCCGAGCATGTGGCTGACGTTGTGCAGTGTGTAGCGCCGGTAGTATTGATTCTCCGGTTCGAGCGCCTCGTCCAGCGAACACGTCAGCACGCCGAGATCGATCAACCCTTCGGCGAGGACGCGCATCGCGCGCCGATTCGGCTCGAGAAAATCCGCTCCGGGCGCAACCGCGTCGATTCCGACGCGCTGTGCTTCGTAGACGATATCGTAGACAGAACGCTGCACGTGCGAGTACCGGCCGCCGATCGGTAATGTGCGGGTGATGTCCGCGGTGTAGAGCGAGTCGCACTCGACGCCGGCGTCGAGCAGCAGCAGGGCGCTTTTGTCGACTGTGCCGTCGTTGCGATTCCAGTGCAGCGTACAGGCATTGTGTCCGGATGCCGCAATCGTGAGGTAGCCTACGTCATTAGCCTCGATGCGCGCGCGATTCCAATACGCGCCTTCAAATTCGCGCTCGCTCGTTGCGTGCGGAAACGTCCGGATGACGTCTTCGAATGCACGCTTGCTGATTTCGCAGGCTTTGCGCAGTTCGGCGACTTCGTATTCGTCCTTGACCAGGCGCATCTCCGAAAGATGCGTCGCGAAGTCGTCATCGATATCGCTCCGTTCGAGGGCGGCGTCGATCGCGCGATTGTGCCCGCGCAGCACGCGCACCGGATAACCGTTTGCGCGCAGGTCGTCGAGATAGTCCGGGATCTCTTGCAACGGCCGGCAGCGATCCACGCCAAAGAAGATCTGGCTTTCGTCGAGGCCGCGGTGCCGCCCGACCCACAGTTCGCCGTACACGCGGTCGGTGAAAAACTCCGCCTTGCCGCGGTTGTGCTCCGGCACGAAGAGCAGCGTGCGATGCGACGCGCCCTCGGGCTCCATCACGAGCAGCGCCCCCGGCTCGCCCGCGCCCATCACGTACGCAAAGTCACTCGACGGCCGGAAGCGAAAGTTCGTGTCATTCGCACGTACGTGCTCTTGACCGGCCGGAATCACCAAGTAGCAGCCGGGAAACGAACGCGAAAGCTGATCGCGACGCGACTGCAGCCGCGCGAGCTGCGGATGCGTGCCGGCGCGAAGCGGCGCCTCGGCCCAGCCCTTCGACATGAAGTCGATCAAGCGCGGTGGCGTCTCGCTGTCGTAGTTGGTCTTCGCCGGTGTGGCCGGCGGCTGTTTCGTCGGGTCTGCCATACAAGGGCGTTCTCAGCGATTCCCATGCCCGCCTGCGTAGAACTGAGCTATGAAACGTCTTCTCCTTATATTCGCGCTCGCGTTTGCGGTGCCGGCGATCGCCGTTGCACAGCAGGACCCGGGCACTACGCCGTCGCCGCAAATGCGCGGGCAGATGCGCGCAAACTTCCAGCAGATGGAAACCCTGCACAAGCAGTACCGAGCACAAGTGCTTGGCGCCCTTACACCGGCGCACAAGCAGCTCTACGCGTCGGTCGTCGGCAGCCTGGCTATCGCCGCAAGCCCCGATCCGAAGGCTGCGGCCGCCAAACTCGATGCGGCCCTCTCGTCAGGCGAAAAAACCGCGATCATCAACGCCGACACGCAATTCCGCGCCGCGATGAAAGCGCAAATGGAAAAGATGCGCGCCGCGCATCCGTGGCCGTCGCCGAGCGGTTCGCCGCGAGCGCGCCGCAGCCACAAGCCGCGCACGCCCGACGCGGGACGAATTTTGCTCGCGATGGCCGGTGGGCATGGCGGCATGATGATGCGGGGCCCGGGAATGCGCGGCGGTCCATGGGGTAAGCCGCACTAAAGCGCGATATCGAGACCGAGATCGAGTGCGGGTGCGCTATGGGTGAGCCACCCGACCGAGATGAGATCGACGCCCGACTGGGCAATGGCGGCAATCGTCTCCGGACGAACCCCGCCGCTCGCCTCGGTTAACACGGTGCCATTGACGATGCGCACGGCTTCTTGCAGCGTCGCAGGTTCCATGTTGTCGAGCAAGACGGCGTCGATAGGTTCGCGCAGGGCTTCGCGTAGTTGCTCGAGCGTGTCGACCTCGACTTCGACCTTCAGCATGTGACCGTTGCGTTCGCGCACGCGCGCGACCGCTTCGTGAATCGAGCCGGCCAGTGCGAGATGATTGTCTTTGATCAAGACCGCGTCGTCGAGCCCGAACCGATGGTTGCCGCCGCCCCCGCAACGCACCGCGTACTTCTCGAGAATGCGCAGCCCCGGCGTCGTTTTGCGGGTGTCGATTACCTGCGCGCGCGTTCCCGCGACCGCGTCGACGAGTTTTCGCGTTGCGCTTGCAATTCCACTCAAACGGCAGAGCAGATTAAGCATCGTTCGCTCGCCGGTGAGCAGCACGCGCGCCGGCCCTTCGAGCTGCGCCACCGCGGTGCCGGGAGCGACCGCGCCGCCGTCGTCGACCAACACCGCAATGGTCGTACTGCCGGGCTGCAGCAACTCGAATGCAAGCAGTGCCGCATCCAACCCGGCAATCACGCCGTTCCGGCGTGCGACGATGCGCGCCGTCGCCTGCAATTCGGCCGGCACGATCGCATCGGTGGTAACGTCGCCACCGTGCGCCAGATCTTCGAGCAGCGCAACGTGCACGAGCGGCTCGATGAGGAACCGGTCGGGCTTAGACGCGGATAAGATGCGTGAAGGAGCGTTTTGCAAGTGCTTCATCCGTAGCGGGATAGTCCGAGCGATAATGGCTGCCGCGGCTCTCCTTGCGCGCGAGCGCAGCCTCGGCCACAAGGCGACCCACGACGAGCAGGTTACGTAGTTCATTCGCCGCTCCGGGGAAGCTTGCTTCCAGATCCTCAATGCGCGAGAGCGCTTCACGCAAACCGAACTCATTGCGCACGAGGCCAACGTTCGCGTACATCACGTTGCGCAGGTCGCTCGTTGCTTGACGTTCGGCAGGCGTCGCTTCGATTGTGAAGATTCGCTCGGCGAGTATGGGAGGCGTACGCTCGGGGCGTGCATTCGCGATGCTCTCGGCTACGCGCGAACCGTAGACGAGGGCTTCGAGCAGCGAGTTGCTCGCGAGGCGATTCGCGCCGTGCACGCCGCTCGCGCTGCATTCGCCGCAAGCCCACAAGCCCGCGAGCGACGCCCGTCCCCACTCGTCGACCGCAACCCCGCCCATAAAGTAGTGCGCCGCCGGAGCGACCGGAATCCGCGCGAGACGTGGATCGATACCCGCCGCTTGGCAGAAGCCAAAGACGGTTGGGAATTCCGCCGGAAACTTGTCACCAATCGAAGCGCGCGCATCAAGTCCGACCAAACGGCCACGCTGTAGCTGCTCGAAGATCGCACGCGCCACAACATCGCGCGGCGCAAGCTCCGCGTCGGGATGCGTCGCGAGCATGAAGCGCTCGCCCAGATCGTTGACGAGAATCGCGCCTTCGCCGCGTACCGCTTCGGTAACGAGCGGCATCGGGTCGGCGCCGATCGCAAGCGCCGTTGGATGAAACTGCACGAACTCCATGTCGGAGAGCGTGGCGCCGGCGCGGGCCGCCATCCCGATGCCATCCCCCGTAGCCTCGACCGGATTGGTCGTACAGCGGAAGAGGCGGCCGATGCCGCCGGTTGCAAGCACGACGGCGTCGGCGAGATAGGCGAGCGTTGCGCCGGTGTTGGCGTGAGCGTAGACGCCCGCGGCTCGCCCATCGTGGACGATGATGTCGTCGGCGGTGATGTCTTCGACGACGGTAATCGACGGCGTCTCGCGCACTGCAGCGATCAACGTCTTGAGAATCTCGTGTCCGGTTGCGTCTCCGCCGGCCTTGACGATGCGGCGGCGCTGATGCGCCGCTTCACGGCCGAGCGCGAGCTCACCCGACTCGTCGCGGTCAAACGTCGCGCCCAGTTCGAGCAATTCTTCAATGCGGGCCGGCGCGTCGCTGGTCAGAATCCTTACGACCCGCGCGTCGTTGATGCCGGCGCCGGCACGCTGCGTATCGATCGCGTGCAGCGACGGCGAATCGTCGGCGCCCATCGCGGCAGCGATACCGCCCTGCGCCCAATCGGTCGCTGCTCCGCTACCGAGCCGGCGTTTGCACAGCACCGTGACCGGCGTCGGCGCAAGTTTCAACGCCGACATGAGGCCGGCGATGCCGGCACCGACAACAACAACACCGGTGCGATGGATCTGCATCAATCTTTGCGCGAGCGACTGAACTCGAGCATCCGCTCAACTGCCATGCGCGCGCGTTGCGCGATTGCCGGATCAACGCTTACTTCGTACTGCATCGTTTCGAGGCTGTGCAGAATCTTAGGAAGTGTGTTGCGCTTCATATGCGGGCAGAGATTGCACGGCCGCACGAATTCCACGCTCGGATACGTGCCCGAAACGTTGTCAGCCATCGAACATTCGGTCATCAAGAGCACGCGCGCATGCTGATGCGCGCCGACATATTCAACCATGCCGTGCGTCGAGCCGACGTAGTCGGCCTCGGCGAGCACGTCAGGCGGGCACTCGGGGTGTGCGATGACGACGAGGTTTGGGTCGCCCTCACGAAAGCGCCGAATCTCCGCGCCGGTGAAGCGCTCGTGTACTTCGCAATGGCCCTTCCAAGCAATGATCTCGGTCGCCGTCTTCGACGCGACGTACTTCGCAAGATATTCGTCAGGCAGAAAGATGACGCGCGGGACGTTGAGCGCCTCGACGATCTCGACCGCGTTGCCGCTGGTCACGCAGATGTCTGATTCGGCTTTCACCGCGGCAGAGGTGTTCACGTACGTCACGACCGGCACGCCCGGATATTTCTCGCGCAACAAACGCACGTCGGCGGCGGAAATCGACTCGGCAAGCGAGCATCCGGCGAGTAGATCGGGCACGAGCACGGTCTTGCTCGGATTGACGAGCTTTGCAGTCTCGGCCATGAAGTGCACGCCGCACAATACGATCACATCGGCGTCGGTTTTAGCAGCCTGCATCGCAAGCGCCAGCGAATCGCCGACGATGTCGGCGACCGTGTGATAGATCTCCGGCACCTGGTAATTGTGCGCGAGGATCACCGCATTGCGTTCGCGCTTGAGCCGATTGATTGCGGCGACGAAGGGGGCGTGGAGCGGCCATTCGACGCGCGGAATCACGTTGGCCACGCGCTCGAAAATCGGCGTGGTCTCGCGTTCGACGTCGTCGGTGAGGGTGAGATCGGTGAGTGTCATGAAGTCTTGCGGCGATGCGTTCGCTTCGCTACCTCTTAATACCCATGCTGGCAGCATTCGTTTGCGCGTCCGGCGGGCGCGCGTGGGCGCAGGTACCGGCGGGACTCATTCCAGCAAGCCCGAGCGCAAAGCCGTCGCTCTATGAGACCGAGCCGATCGATATCGACGGGATCCCCGTGTTCCGGGTTGCGGCACTGGCTAACCCGTCTGCGGGGGCGATGCCGATCGAAACGCGCGTGTTTCTCATCAACGGCGCGATCGCGCAGCTGCTTACCATCGAGCCCGACAGTGACAACACGGTTTACAATCCAAAGACCTTGGAAATCAAGGCCGTGCATGAGCACGGCGAGTACGTGCTGGTAGCGACCGACGATCGCCATCCTAGCCCGTTTCCGATTCTCACCGTAACGTCCGACGATGCGCTCCAGGCAAACCTTCCGCCGGGCGACCTGGCCGTGCGCTGGTCGCAGGCGTTGCAGCAAGCCCTCGTGCTTGCTCTGCAGCGTCGACAGCCCGAGCAGATTCAGCGCAACACGTCCTTGCTCGTCTACGGTGCGATAGGTCTCGTCGTTTTGACGCTGGCCGGATTCATCGTAATCCGGGTGCGGCCGGGGGGCATCTTTGCAGCGATCGCGCCATGGGTCCTTACGCTGGTGTGGTTTATCGCAATCGCCTTCGCGCTAACGCTGTATCCGCAAACGGTTTCGATGGGCCGGGTCATTCTGCGCATGGGCGGCCGCATTGCAGCCATTTGGATCGCCGCATTTATCATTGAACGCGTGCTCTCCGTGGCGATCTATCACTCGGTGCGCGGATGGGCGACGTTCGGAGCTACGCGCGATCAGCAGGGACGCTCGCTTTTGCGCGTTCCAACGATGTCGAAGGCGCTCGTCGGCTCAGAGCGTTTCATTGTCTACTTCATTGCGATCCTGCTCACGCTCTCCGTTCTCGATATCCCGATTGCGTCGGTGATCACGATCGGCGGCATCGCCGCCCTGGCGGTCGGTTTCGCGGCGCAGAGCTTGGTACGCGATTTTCTCAACGGACTGCTCGTGCTCGCCGAAGATCAGTATGTCGAAGGCGACTTCGTCGCGATTGGGGACTTCAACGGGATCGTCGAGCATCTCACGCTTCGCGTCGTGCAGCTGCGCGATAGCACCGGAAATTTGATCACGATCCCGCACAGTAGCGTTTCGCAGGTTGTGAACTCCTCGCGCAACTGGTCGCGCGTGGATTATCGCATCACCATAAGCGTGAACGCCGACTTGCGCAAGGCGATCGAAGTCATCCGAGCGACGGTGGAAGCCCTCAAAGACGATGAAGCCTGGCGCGATGCGGTGATCGATCCAATCGAATGGATGGGCGTCGAGGCTCTTTCGGCCGGCGGCACCACGTTGCGCTTTGTGATGCGAACTGCGCCGTTGCGGCAATTCGAACTGAAGCGCGAGATCAATCTTCGTCTTGCCGACGCCTTTAAGAGCGCCGGCATCGTGCTCGGCAGCAACACGGTGCCGCAGATCGTCGTGCAACCGGTGGCGAGCCCGGACCCGACGTGAAAACGCTGCAGCGTATCGTTCTCGTGCTAATCACGGCACTGGTCGTGCTCGTTTTCTATGTGCCGGTCGGGCGATCCGATTATGCCGGAACGTGGAAAGGCGGGACGTACGGTGTCGATGCCGGGCGTTCGCTTGCGGGAGTCGTCGATGCGGTGGCTCCCGGGTCGCCGGCGGATCTGGCGGGCATTCGGCCGGGCGACCGGGTGCTCGTAACGCCGTTTAGCAGAGATTATCCTCGGTTTGCGTTCCCACACGCCGGCGACCGCGGTACGTTTACGCTGCGCCGGCCCGACGGTTCCACCTACAGCGTGACGATGACCGCAATTGCCTTCAGCGATTTCACGCGAACGGCAAGGGTGCTCGGCATACTCGCGATGATACCCGCCACGATCTTTGTAGCGATCGCTTTTGTTCTCGTATTCTTGCGACCCGGCGTCATGACGTGGTCGTTTTATGCGTACGCGACGGGCTTTCTCTCCACGCAACCGTCGATTGCGTTTTATCAGAGCTATCTCTCGGGAGCACCATTTACGCTCCTGAGCTTCCTCCTGAATACCGTGTGGGGCAACTTCGCGGTTTTGCCGCTCCTGCCGTTCGTTCTGCGTTTTCCGGACGATCGCTTGACCGGCTTCAGCAAGACATTCGATCGCGCTTTGTGGATTGCCATCGCGCTCGCGTTCGGGGCCTACGTATACGAGTGGGTCGACTACGAGCGAGGCACACATCCGGTATGGAGTGCCGCGCTCGACAACTGGCTTCCACTCGCGACATTCGCGCTTGCGACGTTCATACTCGTGCAAAAATATAAGCACGCGACGCCGGAGGTGCGGCAACGATTCGGCTTTTTGACGATTGGGCTGATCGTATCGTTCGTCGCATATGCGATCTACTTCGTACCGTCCGTTCCTCGCTCGGTCGCCGAGATCATTGGTTTTGCCGTTGTGGTCATGCCGATCAGTGTCATGTACGCGGTGCTCAAGCACCGCGTAATCGACGTCAATTTCGTACTCAACCGCGCACTCGTCTACGGCATCCTCTCGGTCTTCGTCATCTCGTTCGTCTCGCTCTTGGACTGGTTCGCGGGACATGTCATCGCCGGTGAGCGGCTAGCGACCGGCGTCGAATTGTTGCTCACCGTCGGCATTGGATTTCTTCTCGACCGCATCAATCACGCGATCAGTAATGCGGTCGATTTCATATTTTTCCGCGAGCGTCGCGCGGCCGAGGACTATCTGCGTAGAGCGGCGCGGGCGCTGCCCTACGCAACCGACGAGTCCGCCATTAACGATAGCCTGGTACAGGTACCCGCCGACGCGCTGAAGTTGAGCGCCGCCGCGCTGTATCGCCGCTCGAGCGACGGCGAGCGCTTCGAAGGCATTGCTACGTCGACGAACACGACCGTTGCACCGCCGGGTTTTGACCGCAACCATCTACTTGTCCGGATGCTGCAATCCGGCGAGCAGCGCGTGTGGCTCGAGGAGTTACGCGGTCACCTTGACCGCGAACAGGCAAAATATTACGTGCTGGCCGTGCCGGTAACAGTGCGTCACGAGCTGGTCTCGTTCACACTCTACGGTCCGCACCGTAACGGCGCGCAGATCGATTCAGAGGAAGTTGAGCTGCTCGACGATCTCGCGCGCGAGGCATCGCGCGCCTACGACCATATCGAAGCGGTGCGTATGCGCGAGCGTTACGCGAACCTTGCGGGAATAGCGGCCGCCACTTAAGCAGGCGGAACCCGAAAAAGCCGGCGTTTAAGCGGGCGTCTAACGCGTTATTGATGCAGGTCATCGGGGTAGACCGTCGGCATGCAGCAACTCACAAAACGCGTCGCCGTAGCAGTTCTGTTTGCGTTGATTTTCAGCGCCGGCATTGCCGCTAACGCGCAGACCACTTCAACCACCACCCCCAGTGTCCAAATGACGCCGACACCATCTCCAACGCCGAGCGGGGCTCCGACAATAGGCCCCTAGTCCCTAGGTGAGCGTGCGTCGCGTCACTAAGTGCGGCGCAATGCACGCTCACCGTCTTTCCGTGGCGGTTTTCGCCGGACCATCGCTTCCATTCGAGGATCGCCCGTCGATGGACGGCTTCACCTATCTGCCGCCGGCAACACGCGGCGACGTTGAGCGCGCCGCTCGCGACCACGACGCGGTATTACTCATCGACGGCCACTTTCATCACGACTTGGCGCCGTCTCCCAAAGAGTGTTACGCTGCGCTCGCACACGCGCGGATGTTCGGAGCATCGAGCATGGGCGCGTTGCGAGCGGCGGAGTGCGCTTCGTATGGCTTCACGCCGCTCGGCGCCATCGCGGGGTGGTACGCGCACGATCGTATCGACGGCGACGACGAAGTCGCAGTCCTTACGCATCCGCAAACAAACGTTGCGCTGAGCGTTCCGCTTGTAAACGTGCGGTACGTGGCGCGGCTCGCGCATCGCCGTGGGCTGCTCGACGCCCGGCAGTGCGAGACATTCATTGCGGCCGCGCGCGAGGTTTTCTATATGGACCGCACATGGGCGGACGTTGTCGCGCTCGCGCCGTCGCAAACGCGCGCAGCGATCGGTGAGCTCGCGCAACGCTTCGGCGACTTGAAACGCCAGGATGCGCGCTTCGCCCTGCGTACGGTGGAACGCTGGTGCGAGCGGATAGCGCGGCCGGTCGTGCTCCCGCCTTCGGTTCGCAAGGCACCCGGCACCTACGATCGCGCAGTTCCCTTGGCCCAGACGATCGCGCTTGTGCCGCAGCTGCGCGCGCGTTACGGCATCACACGCCTCGCCGACACGACGTATCTCGATCGCACCGGCGTTCCGACGTATTCGGCCCTCGTGCCGCGTTCGCCGGATTTGCTTGGCGTGTACAACGGCAAAGGCGTGACCGCCGCCGGTGCGATGGCGAGTGCCGTGATGGAGGCGGTGGAGCGGCAGATCGGCGCTTCGCCGCAGGTGCCCGTCTTTTTTGAGTCGTTGCGCGTCGCCGGTGAACGGATCGATCTCGACGCCTGCGGCATGCGCGAGGACGTGCGCGAGCGGACGGTGCCGTGCGTGCGCGGAACGGAGCTGCTCTCGGGCAGGGTCGTTCCCGTGCCGCTTGCGATGGTGCAGTGTCCGTGGTTCGGCGAAAAGCTCTTCGACACGACGTCTTCGAACGGACTCGCGTCCGGCAACAACCTAACCGAAGCGATATATCACGCGCTCTGCGAGCTGATCGAACGCCACGCGTGGACGATGTATCACGTCCGCTGCTCGCTCGTGCCGCGCTTTTATTTGGGGCCTGATGCGGGCGACATCGCCGCCGCACCGGAGATCGCGCTGCCGAGCGGTGACGACAACATCGATCGCCTCGTCGCAGACGTGCACGCAGCCGGCTTGGTTATTCGCGCGCTGGCGTTGCGTGAAGGCGAACTACCCCTGACCGTCATTGCATCGCTTACCGAGCCGAACGCCACGCCGCCGATGGCACATATGGGGCTGGGATGCGCGCTCTCACCCGCGCTCGCGCTCACGCGTGCGCTCACCGAAGCAGTGCAAAGCCGTGTGGTCGATATCCAGGCGGCGCGCGAAGACATTCTGCGTCCCGACGAACCCGCAGGGTTGATGGGCACGCATGCCCGGCGCCTCAAAACGATGCCGAGCCGCCAGTGGTTGTACGACGTTCCGAGCGATCGCATCGCGCTGGATGCGCTGGTAGACCGTGCAAGCGACGATGTTGCCGTCGATCTGCGCATTACGCTCGAAGCGTTGCGGTCGTACGGGATTCGCAGCGTCGTCATCGTCGATCTTTCGCCGGCAGATCTGCCGATCAGCGTCGTTCGGGCGATCGTGCCGGGGCTCGAGACGTACACGTTTAGCGGACACCTCGGTCCGCGCGCGCACGCGGAATTAAACCCTTTCATCGTGCATGCATAGGAGCGCCCGATGAGCCGTTATCTCGAGCGTGCACTCTCCGGCGAAACGGCGACATCGCAGGAGTGGAACGACCACCTGATCGCATTTCATCGCGAATACAGCGGCGTAACCGAGGATCTTCTGCTGCAGATGGAAACACCCGGCGGCGAGACCTCCTATGACGTACTGGCCTCGCGCATCAAGGCCTTAGCTCCCGGTGCGAAAGCCGTTCTCGACATCGGGTGCGGGAACGGTGTGCTTCTAGCACGGATTGCGGAACGTTTTGGCCGCGAGATCGCGTTGACCGGCATCGACCTCTCGGAACCCGACATCGCCCGTGCGCGCAAGCGCCTTCCCGGGGCGACGTTCCTGTGCGGCGATGCACTGGCTCTCGGTATGAATCAAAAGTCCGAAGACGTGGTGACGTCGCACCTTGCTTTTATGGCGATGCCGTCGCTCGGTGCGGTGCTCGAGCGCGCGCGCAACGCACTGCGCGATTCCGGGCTGCTCGCGTTCGTCGCTGAGGATCCGCTCGCGGGAGGCACGATCTTCGAACTGCTGGGAAGCGCCGTGGCCGCGGTGCGCGACCGGTTTCCCGCCTTCACGCCGAGTATACCGGGGCGGGAGCCGATCGAGCGCGCGGACGTCTTGCAGCCACTACTCGCGCGCGCGGGCTTCTCGAGGGTCTCGATCGAGCCGTTTGCGGTCAGGGCGAGGCTTTCGGGCGAGCAAATCTGGCATTTCGTCGAGCGCTCTTACCCCTTCGGTCTGCTCGACGCAACAGCGCGTGACGACTTGCGCGAGACGCTTGGCGCGCGGATCGGCGCGATCGAGCACGGTCCTGAGGGCGCGATGCTCGCGCTGCGTTTTGTCAGCGCGCATGCATAGACGGGTGAAGCAAGGACTCGCTTAGCGCTGGGGGAACGAACATCGCAGAGCGCATAGCTGTCCTCTTCGTTAACGGAGCATTATCGTCATGACCGAGGTACAACGGCAAGCAACTGCCGCCGGCTTTCTTCACGTGCTGCACAAATCGCCGGAAGTTTTCAACGAATGGAACGCAGCGAAGAAAGACGACTACGTAACGCTCGGAAAATTGATTCAAAAGAGCGTGGGCCTGGCCGAGACGCCGACCACTGCCGACATTCAAGCGATGGCGGGTTACGTCGACAAGAATCTCAAGAGCGAAGCGGACGCCTTTGCCAAAGCGTACCCCAACGCCGAACATCACGTGGGCGGTCTCGCCCTCATGCAACAGAGCTAATCGTTCGCATAAACCACGTCGCGAGTTGCGTACGTGAGTTCACGTTCACCTTTGCGAATAGGTTCGCGATGTGGCCTTCCACCGTTCGTTCGCTGAGCACCAGCTGTTCGGCGATCTCGCGATTCGTCAATCCGTTCGCCACTAAGCCGGCGATTTCCAATTCGCGGCGCGTCGTGTTGTTCGGGCGCAACCGGCCCTCGCCCGCAACGGGCCTCGTCACGCCGGTGAACTTCGATGCGAGCTCGGCGAAATATGTTGCGCCCAAGCGCGTGAAGCGATCGCACGCATCGGAGATAAACTCCCGGTGGTCGTCGCGATGACGCGCGACACCGGCCATTCCGCGTGCAAGTGCGTGGTGCGCGCGGTTCCAAGGCTGTTGGTCGCTCCAAAGCTCTCCCGAAGCGATGACGTCTAGCGCCTCGTGTGCCTCGAGCGCGCGCGCCGCCAGCACCAGCAGCTCAGGATACAAGAAGACGAACATATCCGACGGCTGACGGGCGGCGTCGATGATCTTATCGAGAAGACGCTTCGCGCGCGCGGGGGCCTGTGTCGAGAGCGGCGTGAGCGCAGCGATGACGATTGGCAGCAGCGTTGGGGCGCGCTCACCGGCTTCGAACGCTGCGACTTCCTGATGCGCAACTTGCCATGCCGGTTCGGACGGCCCAAGTTCTCTCAGTGCGGCGGCCGTGTAGCGCGCGCCCATAAAGACGCGGCGGATCGACGACTCGCTCGAGATCGAGAGCTTGTCGGCGAGCAATTCCTCGACGTCGGCGAACTCTCCGCGCGCGATCATAAGGTTTGCCTGGACGGCGAACGCGAGCGGCGGGCGGCTCTCGTGGCCGAGCGACGCGATGAACTGTTCGGTCGGCGTTACACCGCGAAAGCCCAGCATGCAGCACATTCTCGCGCCGAGAGGCATCATGCCGAAGAGCGGTGCCCCTTCGGCCGCCGTTTCCGCCTGCTTGATCCGTTCGAGCGCGCGTTGCTCGTCGCCGAGGCGAATAGCCAACAGCGCGTTCGTCGAGTGGTGGCGGATTGCGACGACCGAAGCCGCGTTGCCGGCGTAACGCTCGAAGCGCGCACGGAAACGATCCGCGCTTTCTACGTCGAGGGTATGCATAGCGATGAGCTCGCCGATCGAGAATAGACTCGCGCGCTCAGCGTCCGAAACGACATCCTCGTAGCGAGCAATGGTTGCGCGGGCCTCCGCAATGAAGCCGGAATGACATTGCGCGATTGCGATCGATGCTACCAGCGCACCGATACCTGCCGTAATTCCTGCGGCTTCGGCTTCATTCAAGCCGCGTCGACACACGCGAATGGCATCGACTTCGCGCCCCATTCCGTTGTAGAGTTGCGCCAGCCGTTCATACGTCGGCACGATCTCTTCGGTCATCGGCGAAGCGATTGCCAGCGCGCGCTCGAGGGTACTCGCACTCAGCGAGAGCATCGATTTGGCTGTCGCCTCGTCAGACAGCCTTATCAGTGCCGCGCGCTCTCCCGCGTGATCGCCGCATGCGGCGCACTGATTGGCCAGCCGCTCGTAATCTTCGAGACGCGGCGATGGAAGTCGCTTGAGCGCATCGATGACGCGGCGGCGCAGAGGCATCTGGATCGGGATCGTTTCGAGAATGCTCTCCATGATCGTGGCATGGACGAAATGCAAGCCGTTCTCGTTCGCGACGAGGTAACGATTGGATACCTCCGCGATCATCGCGAATAAGCTTTCTGAAGGCCACAGTTGCTGCAACAGCCGAAGATCGATCGGCTCATCGATAACCGCGCACATCTGCAAGAACTCGCGAATGTTCGGTTCGAGAAGCGAGAGGTCGCGCGCGACGACGCGGCGCGTGTTCGCACTCACGTCGCGTAGTGTTGTGGCACGATTGTCGCGCGCTGCCGTGGCAACCGCGACGACGTCGGCCGGCCGGCCGCGCGTTTCCGACGCAATCCCGGTTGCAACGTCGTCGTTGACGCCGGGATAGATTGCGCGCACGACCTCGACCGCGGCCTGCAAGGTGAGATCGTCGAGCGCAATCGCCTGATCGGCGAGTGCCAGCGCCGATCCGCGGCCTTCGTCGCTGCGCTCGGCCGAGAGCACGACGATTGCCCGATCGGCAAGCGCGGTGACCGTGCGTTCGATCAGCGCGCAGCTCTCCGGGTCGGCCCAGTGCGCGTCGTCGAGCACGAGCAACAAGCGGTGATCGAGCGTAACGCCTTCGATGATGCGTAAAAAGGCTTCGGCGAAGTCGTCGGGCCGGTCGCGGTCAACGGTTAGCCCCGAGGAGTACCGTGCGGCGTTTTCGCCCAGCGCCTCGATAAGGGCTTGCACGATGCGCCGCGCGTCGAAAAGTGAGAGCGCGGAATGGATGCGGAAGCTCGGCGCCCAGACGACCAGCCATCCCTGGGCGGCCGCCTCGTGCGCGAGGGCTTCCGCCAGAGCCGTTTTTCCGACGCCGCTCGAACCGACAATGCGAATGGCCCGCACGATACGGCCTCGTGCGGCCGAGTCAAGGACGGCACGGCCCCGCGCGAGCTCTGCGTCCCGTCCGAACAGGCTGCCCACGCCCCGTGGCTTCGGATGAAAACCAGGTATTTCCCCGGACGTCCGGCGGACGCTCAAATTGGTAGCCTGTGCGCGTGGAGGAAGCCCGAACCATGTACGCACGACCGCTCGCCGTCAAAGAGACCCTGACCCCGGTGCCCGAAGCACGCGCGATCCCCTACTGTTTTATCCTCGACGACTCATATCGCGTCGTAATGGCCGGCCCGTCCGGGGGCGAGGATCCACTCGCTGCGCTCTACGCCGCGGATTCGCGGATCGACGAGCTGCCCGGCCCGATCGATCGCGTCGTTCGCGCGCTGACCGCCACGTGGCGCACATCACGCGCCCCTGCCAACATGTCTGCCGTCGTCTCACACCTGCACGTGACGGTTGCACCGCTGCACGGATACGATGGACGCCGTATCGCGGTCTTCGTCAATCATAACGAGGCCTCGCGCAGCTAAACCGGATGCAGCCAGGGCGCGGCTTCGCGCAGCGCTTCGAGGTCTTTGGGGTCTTCGAACGCCCGCGCGTAACGTTCGTAGCTCGCGCGCGCCGCATCCGGGCGCTCCACCGTCCATTGCGCTTGCACCAAATGCGCAGCGAGCGTTCCAAGGCCACGGATTCCGCGATACTGCGCCTCGCTTAGCGCGTGCGCCGCGACCGATTCCGCCCGAGCAAACGCACGCGCCTCCATCAACGCCGCGAAGAAGTTGTTGTAGAAGTCGATGAGGCGGTCGTCGGGGGGCTCACCTAGCTCGAGGTGGCGCTCCGACGCCCATATCACAGCGCGCGGATTCCGCTCACCGGCGGCAGCGAATGCAAGATCCAGCAAAACGCGTTGGGCAAGTACGCGATCGCCGCTCGACGCTGCCTGCTCGGCAAAGACAAGCCGCTCGCGCAGCGTGCGCACACCGCGCCGTTCGAGCGCGCCGATGATCCTTCGCCGCAATGGAATCTTCATCGCAATCGTCTCGCTGATCGCCGCGGTGGTAAGCGCGTGATCGAGCAGTGGAAACGCATCGGGCACTTCAAGCTCGAGGAGCGTTGCGTCGACCGGTTCGCTGAGAAGTGAAAGAAATTGCAACGCGGTGCGCTGTTGCGAGGGAAGCCCGGCGAGTTCTTTCGCGATTGCCGCGCGCGCCGAAAGATCGACCGCTTCGGGCGTCGTCGCGCCGCGTCGAGCCGCGGCCATGGCAAGCGTCACGACTTCATAAGGAATGCCTCGCGCATTTGCGACGATCGCATCAAAGACACTTTGCGAGGATGCGGGATAGTACTCGCGCGCAAGCGCAGCGGCGCTCGACGCATCGAGCTCGCCGAGTATAATCTGCGAGTCGGCTTCGATAGACAAAACGCGTTCGTCGTCGTCGGTGCGCGTGAAGACGAGAAGCAGCGGACGATTTGCGAGCGCGCGGCGATATGCTGTGAGGCTTGCAAGGCTTTCGTCATCGGCGAGTTGTGCATCGCAAATGATGAGAACCGCGGGGCGCTCGCGCGTTGCCCGATCGAGCCGATCGTGGATATCGGTGCCGAGGCGTTCGAGCAAAGCGAAGGGGAGCACGCGATCGAATGGCTGCGCGCTCGCGCGTACGACGAGTGCTTGCGGGGCGGCTAGCTCCTCGAGTGCAGAGGCCAGCGTAGATTTTCCACTGCCCGCCGCGCCGATAACGACGAGCGTGTGCGCTGCAGAAGCGCTTGTAACAGCCGTAAATGCTGCGCGCAACCCTGCGATCTCTGATTCGCGGCCGATGAGTCGCGGCATGACGTGGCCTCCGCGAGAAATTGCTGCTTTTCCTGCCCGCCCAAGCAAGGGTGACGCAAGCGCACGTGCAATCGAAGGCTCGTGCAAACGACCGTAGAAGCCGCGCGTCCGTCGCGCGTCGAGCTTACCCTTCGCGGACTCGCACTGGGCGGCGTCATCACGCTGGTTTTTACGGCAGCGAACGTGTACCTTGGGCTGAAAGTCGGATTGACTTTTGCCTCTTCGATCCCCGCCGCCGTCATTTCGATGGCAATCCTGCGCGGATTCAAGACCGCGACGATCTGGGAAAACAACATCGTGCAAACGGTTGCCTCGGCGGCCGGCACGCTCTCGTCGGTGATCTTCGTATTGCCGGGGCTCGTGATGGTTGGCTGGTGGACCGGATTCCCGTTTTGGGAGTCGTTCGGCGTCTGTGCAGTCGGCGGCATTCTGGGCGTGATGTACAGCGTGCCGCTGCGGCGCGCGCTCGTCACCGAATCGACGCTGCCGTATCCCGAAGGCGTCGCTGCGGCCGAAGTGTTGAAGGTCGGCGCGGGAACGCCGACAGCCGAAGCCGTTGCCGAGAACAAGCTCGGCCTTGTTGCGCTCGTGTGGAGTTCGATCGTATCGGCGGCGTTTCAAGTGCTGATCGCGCTGGGCATTTTTACCGGCGAATTCGACACCTACGGCCGAATTGGCCCATCGTCAACCGGCATCGGACTGGGCATGTCGCTGGCGTTGATCGGTGCGGGACATCTGATCGGCTTGACCGTGGGCATGGCGATCTTCGGTGGGCTCGTGTTTGCCTGGGGTATCGCGGTGCCGATTCTCACCGCGATGCATCCGATCGCCGGGGCTACAGCGGCAACCGAAGCATCGACGATCTTCCACACGTACGTGCGTTTCATCGGCGCCGGAACCATCGGGATCTCGGGCTTGTGGACGCTCGCGACGCTCATCGCGCCGATCGGGAAGGGCATTGCATCGTCAATGGCTGCATCCCGGCTGCGCCGATCGAACGGCGACGTTGCGCTGCCGATCACCGAGCAAGACATTCCGATCGGCACGGTGACATTGATCTCAGTCGTCTTACTGATTCCGATGGCGATTCTGTTGGCTGCCTTTCTCGCCGGCGGCGTGCTTGCATCGATGATCGTGCCGCTGGTGATCGGCGCAGTCATCTACGTGGTGATCGTCGGTTTCTTCGTTGCGGCGGTGTGCGGCTACATGGCGGGCCTTATCGGCTCGTCGAATAGCCCGGTTTCCGGTCTTGCAATTCTCGCAGTACTGGGCGTGTCGTTGATTCTCGCAGCCTTCGCACGCGAGGCGGCGCCGGCAGCGGCGCCGGCGTTCGTCGCGTATGCGCTTTTCGTGACCGCAATCGTGCTGAACGTCGCGACGATCTCTAACGATAATCTGCAAGATCTCAAGACCGGGCAACTCGTCGGCGCGACGCCGTGGAAGCAGCAGTTTGCACTGATCGTCGGCGTGATCTTCGGTGCGATCGTGATTCCACCAGTCCTCGTGGTGCTCAACAAAGCCTATGGGTTTAACGGTGGCGCGCATGCACTCGGCGCGCCGCAAGCCACGCTGATCTCCACGCTCGCGAAAGGTGTGATCGGCGGGGCGGTGGATTGGAACTTGATCTTCGTCGGCGCGCTGGTCGGCGCGGTTGTGATTGCGATCGACGAAATCGGTCGGCGCACCGGACGCTTTCGCTTTCCGCCATTGGCGGTCGGTCTCGGTATCTATCTTCCGGCCGGCACGACCGCGCCCGCGGTGATCGGTGCGATCTTTGGTGCGCTTTACAACCGCTGGGTCTCACGCAACAAGCATCCCCAGTCGGCAAAACGACTCGGCGTGCTCGTTGCATCCGGACTGATCACCGGCGAGAGTCTCTTCGGCGTAGCGCTCGCGGGAGTAATTTATTTCAGCGGCAATCCAACACCGTTGCAAATCGTTCCCGACAGTTTCGCGCCCATCGCAAACGCGCTTGGCGGCATCGCGCTCTTCGTCGTACCGTTCTTCGTCTATCGCTGGATCGGGAAAAAGGCGCAGACCCTCTAAAAGAAAGCTTAGTTCGGCGGCATAGAACGCAGCCAGGCATCATCGTTGCGTGCTTTGGCGACACGTTCGCGCACCTGCGCGATCAACGGTTGACCGGCAAGTGCAGCCCGCGCGTCGCGGACCTGCGCGGCCGCCCCGGGGTCCTTGTTCGCGAACGCTCGATGCGCGGGTTGCGGCCAGAGCGCAACGCTGCCCGAGATGCAGCCGGCGGCGCCGTAATCCTTTGCCTCGATCAATGTCTCCTCGGTCGAGGGGAACACGCGCAAGTCGGGGTGGCGCGCCAGTATCTCACGCTGTAACGCAACGTCGTTCGAGCTATCTTTCATACCGGTAATAACATTGGGAAACGCCGCGAGCAGACGATCCACGAGATCGGCGTGAAACGTAATGCCGGTCATCTTCGGGAAATTGTAGAGCAGCATAGTCGAGCGTGGCGTTCCGGTCCGCGAGAGCAATGCATCGAAGAAGCGTAAGATGCCCTCGTCGCCAGCGTCGCGAAAAAAGAACGGCGGCATGATGAGGGCGGCGGCAAATCCGAGTTCACTCGCCGCCCGCGTGAGCGCGACCGTATCGGCGAGGGCGCTCGCGCCGGTGCCGCACATCGTGCGTTCGCGCGGCACCCCGGCCGCAACGGCTTCCATCAAGCGCAGGCGCTGTTTGCGGCCGAACGACATCGCCTCGCCGGTCGTGCCGAGCAGATTGATCCCGTCGATCCCGTCCCGCAACAGGTCGCGATAGTACTCGACTGCGCGCGGCGCGTCGGGTTGGTAATTTTCGTCGATCGGCGTCAGCACCGCCGACCACACGCCGGTTAATCGGGTCGTTGCAATCATCCGCGCGTCAGTGCTCCTTTGAGAAAGAATGCCAGGTTCGCCGGACGTTCCGCAAGCCGGCGCATCAGATAGGGGAACCAATAATCGCCGAACGGCACAGCGAGCCGAACGCGGTAGCCGCGCTCGAGCAGCGACGTTGCAAGCGGTGTCGAGATGCCGTAGAGCATTTGGAACTCAAAGCGGCCTCGCTTGGGAATGCCGCGCTCAGCGACGAAACGCTCGACCGCGTCGATGATGCGCGGATCGTGCGTGGCGATCGCGGCGTAGCCGGGGCCGTCGAGCGCGCTGTAGGCGAGCCGAAGATAGTTTTGATCGACGTCGGCTTTCTTCTCGTACGTAATTGCCGGCGACTCGAGGTAAGCGCCTTTAACGATGCGGACGTTCGGCGCGAGAGATTTTTGTGCGTACAGATCGTCGGCGCTGCGGAGCAGATAGGATTGCAGCACAAAACCGACATTGTCGTACTGGTCGCGCAACCTGCGGTAGATACCGAGCGTGGCATCGACGTAGCGAGACTGCTCCATGTCGAGGCGCATCGTGTTGTTGCATTGGCGCGCCGTCTGCGCGATACGCGCTGCGTTCACATAGGCGAGCTCGGGATCGATGTCGAGGCCGACGTGCGTCAGCTTGAACGCGACGTTGGCGTCGATGCCCTCGCCCGCAAAGATGCGCAACAGCTCGCAATACTGATCGGCGGCGGCCGTCGCTTCCGCGCGGTCGCGCACGCCTTCACCGAGAATGCCGCAGGCCACTGCAAACCCGCGGACGTTCACCGCGCGCGCGACGCCCAGAAACTCATCAGCCGTTTCGCCCGCGACGAAACGCCTGGCTCCCAGGCGCATGCCGTATCGGCTCACCGCTTTCTGCACGGCCGCGCTCTCGGCGGCGGCCAGAATTGCAGCCCGTAAGGGCCGCTCGAGCAGCGAATCGATGGATAGCGTGGGCATAAATTGTGAATAACTCGACTTTCTTGCGAATAGGTTGTGAGTTCGGGGAATTTGCTCTTGCAACCGTTTTTTTCGCTTGCTACCATGCAAACACTTCGAGTAACGACGAAGTGCGAATTGTAGAACGGCGCGACCACCACACGTTCGACGGCAGCTGTCGTACAGAGGCTGAAGTGGCGGGGGTCAGATTCGATGACGCGGCAGTCAGTAGGGGCCTGGCAATGGGTCCATGACAGGCTAAAGCGCTCGGAACACTACATCAAAGCCCGACGCCTCACGGCGGCGGGCTTTGTTCCTTCTGCGCGAGCGCATTGACAAAGAGCCCGGAGAGGCCCGCAAACACGATCGAGCCGGATATAACGTCGGGCGTCCACCAGATACCGCCCATGGTCGCGCCCAGCACAACGAGCAGGACAGCCCAATACAGCGCCGGGATTCCAAACGCCAGGAGATTCCAGCGCCAAGGCGTGCTGCCGGCATCGACGCGAAGCGCGTCTCCGTATATGCCCGCGCAAAGGCTCGCGAGCACGACGCCGGCAAACTGGCCAACGTAATTCGAATGTGCGGCTGCGATGAAGAGGTTGCCGACAAGGAGCAGGACGGTCAGCCCGCCCGGGGCCACGCGGATGCGCCGCGCCGCATAAAGCGCGAATCCCACGACGAGCAAGCTCTGGATCGTTACCGCCAGCAGTCCGATGCCTTGTTTGTAGTACAGCAGTGCGAGCAAGGTGAAGGTGTCGTGCGGAAAGCGCGCCGGATCGAGCGGCGCATTCATGTTCTCGGCCTCGCTCAAGAAAATGAATTGGAGTCCCCAATGCATCAGCTCCATCATCGATGCGAGTGCTAAGAGCATCGGAAGCTGACCGGCCAGCGAGGCCGGCGGGCGATCGCGTTCGAACGCCGAGCGCACCGGACCGGCGATGATCAGAAACACGCCCGCCCCGATGAGCAAATGCGTCGGGCTCAGCAGAGCATTGAACCCTTGCTCGAAGCCCCACAGCGTGTGTTTGATCATGTCGAGGATGCCGCCGGCAAGAAAGACGATCAACCCCGCAAGCGTCGTTTCGTAGCCCCTGGGTAGCGCGCGCTTCCACGGATATCCGCGGCGATGAAAAATCCACATCGCGATGCCCGTAAAGACGTAGGCGGCAAGGAGCCCGGCATAGAGCAATCCGTGCGCCGGTTCGAAGAACGTCTCGACGGTCGTGTGAAAATGATGATACGCATCAATCATGATGCCGCCCGAGCACCAGATGCTCGCAAGAGCCATTGCCCAATCGTAGAGTGCGCTCGGTGCGGGGCGCTCGTTCATTGGCGGGTGGTTTCCGCGCAGCACACGAAATGCCCGCTGATCATGCGACGTTGGTGCGCGATGCTTGCTCTTGTGGTGACCGTTGCGGGATGTGAAGAACCGCCGGTGGGCACGCCACTCGACGCGCATACGGCAACGACGCTGCGTGCTCCGTGGCCTGCCGCGGTTGCGACTGCGCCGGATGCACCACCGCGTATCCTCGCGCTCTGGATGAATAGCGCCTCGATTACGCCCGGCTCGCAATGGCTTGGCCGCATTGCGACGACGACCAACGTCGCGAGCGTTGAGATCCGAACCGAATCGTTTTCATTTAACGCGACGCGCATCGCGTTCGGACAGTTTGTCTTCTCGCAACATGTACTCGACATCGTGCCGCAGTACAAGCGTCCGTACACGCTGCAAGTAATCGCGCGCAACGCCGCGGGTACGGAAGACGCGCGCTTGATCCCGATCACGCTGCACTAGTCTCGCAGCCCGCGCAGCACCTTGCCTTCGGTGTTCAGATAGTAGTGCGCGCTGTCGAAGCGCGACGGCTCGGCGAACATCAAGTAGAGATATTTGAAGTTCTCGGAAAATGAATACGCCGGGAAGTGATCCCCCAGTGTCATCGGTCTCGTTCGCACGTCCTTGAGCACAGTATAGCCGTTGGGCACGCGGCAATTCGCGCGCAAAGCGGTGAAGTATTGGTACGCGGTCGCACGATACTTCGGGTCGCCGGTGAGAAACCACAGATCGAATGCTGAATTCGGATACTCGGGACGCATCCCGTACGCCGGATCCACGATCGCAAGCGTCTGATAGTCGATGACTTCAGGGATCAGGGTGTAGGTATCGAGCACGTTGGTCCACGAGTCGTAGAACGCCTCGCCGACCGCGCGATCGCCGCCCTTAGCAACCAGTTCCGCGTAGAACGACGAGAGTTCGGTGATTTGCGTGTCACCGGCGGGGGCGCCCGTACGATAGTCCACTTCGCGAAACCACAGGTTTCCGCTCACATGTGTGACTTTATACTTGAGGAGCGCGTCGGTCAGGGTGCGATACCACGCGCGCGATTGCTCGACGCCGAGCATCTGCCAGCCGCCCCAGAGATACTCGTAGAACGAATCGGCCGGTTCGTCGGGCGCGACGTCGACCGGGTCGAGAAACATCCCGCGCTCGATATCGAAGTTCGTTCCAAGCAGATCGAGGTGGGAGCGCTTGTCGATAACGGCTTGATAGGCGCGCATCGACGCCTGCATGTATTTCGAATCGCCGGTCAGACGTGAGAGATCACCGAACTCGAGGATGTTCGAGCCGATCTCGGCGAGGTTGCTCTTTGGGTCGCTGACGGCGCCCGTGTGCAGATTTGCGTAGCGGTACGGTGCGCCGGTCGGCGATTTGGTGAAGCAGACCAGCAGACGATCGGCCAGATCGCGCGCACCGTCGAGCATGAACCGTTCACCGGTCGCGTAATAACCGGCAATCAGTCCCGCAACCATGCGGATCACCGCCTCGAACATTTGGACGTTGCCGTCGATGTCGAAGTCGAGATGCGCTTGTAACCACTTCACGCACGATGCGAGCTCGTCGTCGAGCTCCATCACGTAGAGCGTGTCGAGCGCTTCGATGATCGAGAGCCCGAACGAATGACCTTTCACGAAAAAGTCGGTGGCGGTTCCGCTCACCGGATGCACTTCATCCGAGCCCCAGGCGAATTGCTTGTAGCCGTTCCAAGCGTGAAGAAATTCATCGCGCACCTGCGCGCCGATCGTCTTGGCGTCGGGCATGTCTTGCGCGCCGCCGAGCACCGGCAGCGCGGCGACGCTTGCGGCAGTGAGAAGAAAGTTGCGCCGCCTCACGTGTGGTCGAGGCGTGCGCGCTGGTAGACGTTGAGTTGTGCGTAGGCCGCCGCGAGGAGCGGCGTATCGAGATTGAAGCTCCTCGCGCGAGCCACCAGATCGCCGAGAATATGGTCGGCTTCGACGGGGTTGCCTTGTTGCATATCGCGATACATCGAGGACGCCATCGGCGAGCTCGGAGCGGTCAACCGGCCGCGCATGTCGGTAAAAAACTCTTCTCGCGGGGAATAGCCACTCGCGGCTGCAACCGCGGCGCATTCGTCGGTGGTGCGCAGGATCGTTTCACTGCCGCCCGCGGCGACAATGGCGCCGATCGTGCCGCGCATCAGGCACGTGCTTGCGCCGAGCGCGGCGAGTACGACCCACTTCTCCCACATGTCTTGTAAGATGTGTGGCGAAGCCGAAGCCGCAAAGCCGGCACCTTGCATCGTTGCGTTGAGCGCTTCGATGCGCGAAGAAAGCCCGCCGCTGCGCTCGCCGTAGATCAGTCGCTGCATCTCGTTGAGCTGCACGATTCGGCCCTGTTCGTCGAGCGTGCTGGCCACGTAACAGACTCCGCCAAGCACGGGCCCTTCGCCAAAGCGCTCCACGAGCAGATCGATGTGCCGCATGCCGTTGAGCATCGGGAGAATCATCGTCTGCGACCCGACTGCCGGCGCAAAATCTTCGATTGCCGCTTCGAGCGCGTAGGCTTTGAGACCGAGCAATATGACGTCGTAGGGCCGGGCGATAGCGCCGGCCGCAACGAGTTGCGGCGTAACGACGAAATCGCCTAGCGGGCTGCGGATCTGTAGCCCATCCGCTCGCAATTGTGCGGCGCGGTTCGCGCGCACGAGGAAGGTCACATCGCGACCGGCTTTCGCCAAGAGGCCGCCAAAGAGTCCACCGGTTGCGCCGGCACCTACGACAAGCATTCGCATGAGACGCTTTTCGTAGTAAAAGGGCGATGCAACTGCATCGCCCTTTGTCTTTTTTTACCCCGTTAGGGCTACATGTGCCAGACGTGCCCGTTGGCAAACGTGACCGAAACAACGCTGCAGTGCGCGGTCTTGCCGCCGAACGTCACATCGTTGTAAAGGTCGAAATGATGATCGATCGTGGCGCCTGGAGCGAAGCTACCGACATCGCTGACGCGACGGAGATAATTCCCGCCCGAATTCTTGTAGCTGACGGCAAACGTGACTTTGCTCGCCATCTGATGTCCGGTGTTGGTGTAGGTAATTTGCGTACCGCTGGCCTTGGTGCTCATGTGCTTCGGCACGGTGACAAAGCACTGCTGAACGGTAATCGGCGGGCGGGTCTGCGCGATCGCTCCGACCGAGAGCGCGAAGACGGCGATGAGCAACGCTGGAAGAAAACGAGAAGTGCTGTTCATGGTTCCTCCCCTTTCGGAGTGGCAACGAGACTACTACGGCGTCGCTTCGCGGGCTTGACCGCCGAACCCCTGCTCGCTCTTAGCGTCCCCTCATCTAATACGTAGGCCGCTATCAAGCATGAAGCTGCAACGTGTCAGGTTCGCGCAATACGCTGTCTTCATCATGAAACTCCAAATCCCGATCATCGCCTGCCTGCTCGCCGCAGTCCCCGCCGCGGCGTTTGCCGACCAGCAAAATGATCACCATCAATCGTATCAGTCATCTCGCAGTGCTCAGCGGGCGCCCCGGGAAACGCAGCAAGCGCCGCGCTCTTCGCAGCAACAGCGCTACGACGCGCGACCGCAGCAGCGCTACAATGCGCAGCCGCAGCAGCGCTACACACAGCCCGTCCAGCGCTACAACGCGCAGCCGCGGCAGCGCTACACGCAACCGGTCCAGCGTTACCAGGTACGCACCTACGCCGCATCGCGGGGATACGCGCAGCGAGACGTCGTCGTCGCGCGCAATGCTGTGAACCCGTGGTATTGGAACCGCGGCATTGCATGGGCTCCCTCGCCGGCATACTGGGGCGGCGGCTTCTGGGGCGCATTTGCGATCAACCTCGCGTTCAATGAGCCGGCGCCGGCCAACTACTATTATCAAGTAGCACCGTCGTCACCGGGAGCGCAGTTGCTCGCAAACTACGGGCTTACGCAGACCGACTGCGACCAGCCGAACCTCGTCGACATCACCGGACCGGACGGCAGTGAAATCTGCGCCTATCCAAACGACGAAGTCGGACCGGGTCAGTACAACGTCGATCCGTCGACCTTGAGCCTGGTCTCGGCCTAAACGGCATCAACAAGGAACGCGCATGGAGGCGCGTTCTTTTGTCTACGCCGGCCGCGTGACACAGCGAAAGCCGAGGTGGCTCATCGACGTGTCGGTCATCTGCGGCGACCGGGCGGCGGGACGAAAGCGCAAGCAGTAGTTCGGCGCGCAGAGATGCGAGCCGCCTTTTACGACTTTGCGGGGAATGCGAATGTTCGGTTGATTGGGATCGTAGCTTTGCTCGATCGATCCACCGCCGCAGCATGGCTTTGCGCTAACCGCTCCCGGTTGCGCCGCATACCAATCGGTGGTCCATTCCCACACGTTCCCGGCCATGTCGTACAAGCCGTAGCCATTGGGAGGAAACGTCCCGACCGGTGAGGTGCGCGCGTAACCGTCGAGCTCGAGATTCTGCCAGGGAAATTCGCCTTGCCAGGTGTTCGCCATGATCTTCCCGCCCGGTGTCATCTCGTCACCCCAGGTGAAATGCTTTTTCTCCAGCCCACCGCGAGCTGCGTATTCCCACTCTGCCTCGGTTGGCAGCGCCTTGCCGGCCCAACTCGCGTACGCTTGTGCATCCTCGAAGGCCACGTGCACGACCGGATGATCCTCGAGTCCCTCCAGCGATGACGCGGGTCCGAGCGGACGACGCCACATCGCACCCGGCGTCCAAGCCCACCATTGCGACCAATCGTTCAGATCGACGGGACCGGCGGTCGGACGAAAGACCAACGAGCCTGGCACACACAGGTCCTCGATCGCCCCGGGATATTGCGCCGGATCGATGGGACGTTCGGCGACCGTGACGTATCCGGTCTCGTCGACGAAGTGTGCGAACGCTGCGTTGGTCACCGGATAACGGTCGATGGTGAAGCTTTCGACGCGCATGCGGCGGAACGGGCGTTCCTCGGGATAAAAATCGACCGAGCCCATCGTAAACTCGCCGCCATCGATTGGGACCTGCTCCGTCGCGATCGTCGCTCGTGCCATGTCGTCTATCGTCGCTTGCCTTCCGTCCGGCCGCCGAACGGTGTCCTGGACGGTCTCAAGCATAACATTCTGCGCGCTATGCGCGTCGTGCGGTGGTATACCCGTCGCGAACGAGCCACGCGGCTCCGGCGATGAGGTAGTTCAACGCGAATTCGGACCAATTGAAGTGCTTTTCCGGATGCGCGATCAGGATCGGGACCCACACCAGGAGACCAAAGAGCACCAGCATCGCGGCCAGCAACGACGTTGCGAGCCGAGCCTTACGACCGATCAGGATAGCGATCGCGGCCAGTCCGAACGCGACCGTCGTAAGGACGACCCAAAACATTTGATTCGGCGGGATCCATGTCGGAACGAGGTCGGCCGTGATTTTCGGGTAGATGATCTGAGCGAGGGTGAATGAAACCGCGCAGATCCCAAGCCCGATGCGCGCCGCGCGGCCGAGCGTTGCTGCCCGCGCAGCATGTGTATCCGTGGCTGCGTACAACGCAATCGCGCCGCACACGAGCGAGAAGAATTCGAAGAAGCTGCCGTAGGTGAAATAGGTCGTCGGGTAGTGAACGATGGCGGGAATGCACGCGAGGGAGAACACGACCGTGACGAAGCCGAGAATCATCGAATTTATGTGCGCGGTGCGCGGATTTTGCATCCCGATTCCACCGACGATTAGAAGAATCGCGAGACCGTCACCGATGACCGTACCGAACGGTAGGTTCAGGATCGGCAGATCTTCCCACGCTCCCGGGTCGTGCCACATCAGCAAAATGATGCCGAACATCACGGCCGCAGCGCCAAAGACGATCCGCCCATACGGAGTCGTTTTCACGTCAACCGGCAACGCGCGACCGGAGGAGCCTGTGACGGCCCACGTGCCTGCATGGTAGGCTTTGCACTTCTCACCTGCCCGTTCCAAGAGGACGTTGCTTGAGGGGCGGACTAATGCGCATGCGAAGAACTTTTGTTATCGCACTTCTATGGCAAGGAGCAATAGTAGATGAACACTCGTCGTCTGGCATGGCGGGTTCTCGCATGTGCCGTGCTCGCCGCACTCCTCCTAGCCCTGGGTTTCCCGCGGCTATCGCAGGCCGCTTCGGCGCCTTCTGAGATCAAGATCGGGACCCTCTACGCGAGCACCGGCACGTTCGCGGTCGCGTCCCAGGGCCAATACGACGGCCTCAAGTATTGGGCCGCGGAAGTCAATAAATCCGGCGGCATCTTCGTGAAGGCGTTCAATAAGAAGATTCCCGTCCGGATCGTCGCGTACGACGACCAGAGCTCGACCACGACTGCGACGACCCTCTACAATCAGTTGATCACCCAGGACAAGGTCGACGTGCTGATCGCCGACTTCGGGTCGGTGCTGACCTCCGTCGCGATTCCGCTTGCGGCCGAGCACCATATGCTGCTGATCGATCCAACCGGCTCCGGCGCAAACTTCTTCACGAAGAAGACCGACTACCTGGCCGACGTCAGCATTCCGTCCTCGGCCGTCTGGCCGATTCCACTCGCGAAGTTCCTGCTCGAAAAGAAAATTGCGCGCGTCGCGGTCATTTACGATTCCAATGACTTCGATGCGTCGCAAGCCGAGACGCTCAAGTCCGAGCTCGCGCAAGGCGGCGTGCAGCCGGTGTATTACAATGGCGTCCCTACCACGGAATCTAACTACGCAATCTTGCTGCATACGATTGCCGCTACGAATCCGGATGCCGTGCTCGAATTCGGATACAATCCGAACGACATCGCGTTCTTGCGCGACCTGGCGTCCAGCGGCTTGCACTTCAAGATGACATTCACGATCTTCCCGGGCCAACTGTACAGCTTGATCTTGAAGAATGTCGGCGCGAAAGCGCTCGCCTACACCTACACCTATCCGACCCCGCCGCTCGTGAACTTCAAGACCACTACGCTCGGTCCAACCACCGATGCGTTTGTCAAAGCGTTCACCGACGCCACCAAACAGGCGCCGAACTTCCTGAATTGCGCCGGTTACAACAACGGTCTGATTATCGGGGAGATGCTTGGGCGTGCGCCGGAATTCACGCAACTCGCCTTCCATCAGGCGCTGATGGACATGTCGGGCAAGACCACGACGCTGCTCGGCGAGTTCAAGATCAACGAGAACGGAGCGCAGCTCGGCGAATTGCTGCCGGTCGCGCAACTCGTACCCGAAGGCGACGGGAACAAGTTCGTTGTCGTATATCCACAAGACAAGGCGACGGGAAGCGCCGTGTACCCGGCACCGGGGCAGTAGGGCTTTGCATCGCGAAGATTCCCGCCGGCGGATGCCGGCGGGAATCGTCATACCATGAGTCTTCTCGAATACGCGCTGGTGGGCGGCATCTTGTACGGCGTGTTCTTCGCGCTGGTCGCCCTCGGGCTCAATCTTATCTTCGGCGTCATGCGGATCATCAATCTAGCGCACGGCCAGTTCGTGCTGCTCGGCGGCTATGGAGCATATCTCCTGAGCCGCGACCTGCATCTCAACCCGATCTACGGCATACCGCTCGCCGTGCTCGGAGCCATCGTCGTCGGGATTCCGCTTTTTACGGTGGTTCCGCGGCTGCAGAAGAGCAGCAATCCGGAGATGCTTTCGTTTATTTTGTTCTTCGGTGTGGCGCAAATGATCGATGCGGTACTGACCGCCGTGTTTGGAGCCGATCAGCGGTCGCTGCCGCAAGATGCGCTCGGCGCTGGGAACCTCAGCGCTCTGGGGCAAGCCTTTCCCGATAGCTGGTGGGTTGCCGCCGGTGTGAGCATGCTCGCCGCGCTCGGACTCTATTTGTATTTCACGCGCACGCGGCTAGGTTTTGCAACGCGGGCGATCATGGCGAATCGTGAAGAGGCGCTCGCGACCGGAATCGACGTGCAACGCGTCTCGGCGATCGCCTTCATCATGGGCATTGCACTCGCAGGCACGGCGGGCGTCTTTGTGCCCTATCTGCTCGGCTCGATATCGCCCGACATCGGCAACGAACTTACGACGACCTCGTTCGCGGTGATCATCATCGGATCGCTAGGCAATCCGCTCGGCACGATCGTCGGTGGGCTCGTCTTCGGTATCGGAACGCTCTTCATGCAAACGTTCTTTCCGTCGTGGTCGAACCTCGTGCCGTACGCGCTGCTGGTCATTATCGTGTTGATCAAGCCGGCCGGACTTCTCGGGCGCTCGGTGCGAACGGCATGACGGTAAAACGCCCAATCTTTGCGACGGCGATCACGCTCGTCGCGATGGCTGCGGTTTTCTTGATCGCACCGCATCTCTACGGAAACCGCAGCCTGCTCCTCTCGATACTCACCTTCGTGGCGCTCGCGCAGGGGTTGAATCTCCTCTACGGCTTCACCGGATATTTGCCGTTTGGTTACGTCGGATTCTTCGGCACGGGCGCGTATGCGACGTCGCTGCTCGTGCTCCACACCCAGATTCCGGTTCTGGTCTGCGTCGTACTCGGTGGAGTGGCGACCGTGCTCGTTGGTTTGGTGCTCGGACCGCTGCTACGGCTGAGCGGTCCCTACTTTTCGATTGCGAATCTGGCCGCTTCGCAAATTCTTTTCAACATCGTCTCGAATCAAGATCTTGCGAGTATCACCGGTGGGCCCTACGGACTTAAAATCGACAAAGTCTACAATCTTCCGGCGGCCTATCTCGCCATGCTGGCGGTGGCGCTGATCGCGACGGCGCTCGCGGCATATCTGCGCTTCTCGCGATTTGGCCTCGGGATGCGGGCGGTCAAACAAGATGAAACCAGTGCGGCCATGGCAGGAATCAACGTCGTACGCGGACGGCTGATCGTGTGGCTGCTCTCGGCCGCGATTGCGGGACTCGCCGGCGGCGTCTACGCATGGAGCCTCTCGGTGTTCTATCCCGACGCAGTGTTCTCGTTGCAAATCTCGGTGTTTGCGATCGTCTTCGCGCTCTTCGGCGGCGTGGGGACCGTGATCGGCCCCGTCGTGGGCGCAATCGTACTCGATGTGCTCTATAACGGCGTCGGAATCTCGACGCCGCAGTACTTCGAGTTCATCTACGGTGCGCTTATCGTGCTGCTCGTGCTGTTCCTACCCAACGGCGTGATGTCGTTGCTCACGCGGCGAGGTGTGCGTGTCATCTGATTCGTTGCTTACGCTCGAACACGTCAGCAAGCAGTTCAATGGCCTGACCGTCCTGAGCGACGTGAGTTTCTCGGTGCGCGCCGGCGAGATATTGGGTCTGGTAGGACCGAACGGCTCGGGCAAAACAACTGCGATCAATTTGATTTCGGGTGTCTATCAGCTCGATGCCGGGCACGTTAGGTTCGCCGGACGATCGGTCGATCGCGTGCCGACTTTCCGGCGCGTGCCGCTCGGCATCAATCGCACCTTTCAGGTGCCAAAGCCGTTCGGTGAGATGACGGCATATGAAAACGTGCAGGTCGCGCTGCATTTCGGCGCGCATGTTGCGCGAGCCGACGAAGATGCCGCCGTTCGCGCGGTACTCAACGAAGTCGCGCTCGAAGACCAGGCCGAGTCGCTTGCCTCGGATCTGACGGTCAATCAGCAGAAACGCTTGGATCTCGGGCGCGCGCTCGCGACCAATCCGAAATTGTTGCTGGTCGATGAGATTGGCGCGGGGCTCAACCCGCAGGAGTTGGGTGTCATTGCAGATTTACTGCTGCGACTCGCGCAGCGCGGGATCGCGCTGATCGTGGTCGAGCACTTGCTCGATTTTCTCAATCGCATCACCAATCGCGTCATCGTCCTTAGCGCGGGATGCGTGCTGTTCGAGGGAACGTTGACCGACGCATCGCGCGATCCCGACGTCGTTACGGCGTTCATCGGAGGATAACGGCGATGGCGCTGCTCGACGTGCGAGGTGTTGAATCGGGATACGGAGAGATGCGGATCCTGTGGGGTATCGATCTCAACGTCGAGCCGGGAGAGACGGTAATCCTTCTGGGCGCAAACAGTGCGGGAAAAACCACGCTGCTGCGTACGATCATCGGGCTGTTGCCGTGCCGTGCGGGATCGATCTCGTTCGAGGGAGCGCGGATCGAGGAGTTGGCGCCGAATCAGCGCATTCGCCGCGGGATCGCCTTCATGTCGGAGCTCGGCGTCTTGCCCACGCTTTCGATCGAGGAGAATATCGAGCTTGGCGGCTATTTCTTGAGCGGCGCGGAGAGTCGTCGCCGGAGCGCCGGTATGTACGAGCTTTTTCCCGACCTTGCAAAGAAGCGGCACCAACTCGCGGCCTCGCTTTCGGGCGGCCAGCGCAAAATGCTGGGCATCGCCAAGGCACTCGTCTCGGGGCCAAAGCTCTTGCTGATGGATGAACCGTCATCGGGGCTTGCTCCGGTATTTGTGAAGCAGCTCTTCGAGGTGTTGCAAACGACGATCGTCGGCGGCACAGCGCTGTTGCTTGCAGAGCAAAACGTAGCCTTTTTAAAGCTTGCCGATCGCGGCTATTTGCTCGACGGTGGGCGCGTGAGGCTTTCGGGCACGCGCGAAGAACTCGAGGCGAGCGATGCCGTCCATGCGGCATATTTCGGGTTATAAAACTATGGAAGAAAAGGAACGACTCGC
Source organism: Candidatus Acidiferrum sp. (assembly GCA_035507095.1). GTDB lineage: Bacteria > Vulcanimicrobiota > Vulcanimicrobiia > Vulcanimicrobiales > Vulcanimicrobiaceae > Aquilonibacter. The sequence continues at coordinate 13,178 of DATJOM010000041.1, read as the reverse complement.
AAAAGGCAATGCACTGCGTCGTCGCGTGCTCGGCTCCGCCTACGTCGACGCTCCAGGTCCCGCGCCCACCAAATTTCAGGCGGCGTTTCGAGCATTTGCGGAGGAACACTGCTGGGCAAACGTGTGGATTCGGCCGGGACTCGAATTACGCGAGCGTAGCATGATCAATCTCGCGATCCTCGCTTCACTCGCGCGTTGGCCCGAATTCGAAGTGCACATCCATGGCGCGTTGAACAACGGCGTCACTGAAGACGAGATCGTCGAAATCATTTTGCAAGCCGGCGTCTACGCGGGAATTCCGGTCGCGTCGGAGGGGTTCCGCGCGGCCGATCGCGCCGTTGCCCAGTATCGGAAACAGAACGAAGCGCGCTGAACCGGCAATGGGCTCTTAGCGGTGCTCCTGGAGGCGGGCGCGCGACCGCAGGTGCGCATCATCGGCGAATAGCGGCGAGGAAATAAGAAAATCCGCCGTTGCGCGGTTGCACGCAATCGGGACGTTATAAAGGACCGCAAGTCGAAGCAGGGCCTTAACATCGACGTCGTGCGGCTGCGTGGTTAGCGGATCCCAAAAGAACACGATAAGGTCAAGCTGGTGTTCGACCAGCATCGCACCGACTTGTGCATCGCCGCCGAGCGGGCCCGAGAGCAGAAGATGGACGTTCAATCCCGTCTTCTCGGCGATGAGCCCTCCGGTTGTCCCGGTGGCAACGAGCGAACAGCGGGCCAGCGTATCGCGGTTGAACTCGACCCATTCGGTTAGGTCCTCTTTGCGCGCGTCGTGCGCTATCAGCGCAACGCGCGCCGCATCTTTGCTGAAGGGAGTGTCGGAGCGTCGAGTCGTGCTCATGAACGTACCGTATCGCCACTGCCCGTCTGTGACAACGACCTAAGCGGGTGGCGCTTCGCCCTCACGCTCACCGTGAAAAAGCGGTCAGCGCTCCGTTCTCGTCCGCGCAATAGACGGTATCGCCGGCGACGACGGGCATCTGCCAGTGGATCGGACCGATCGCATCGCTCGTCCACAGACGCCGGCCGGTTTGCGCGTCGAGCGCCAGAAGGCCATCGTTGGTTGCAAGGAACAGCGCGTCGTCATGCACGACGGGAGATGCGCCCTCTCTTCCGAGATCGAGCGGCGTATGCCAGACTGCGACGAGACGGGTGGCGCGGTTTTTCGTAACCAGACGGTAGGCGTGTACGCCGTCGGCGATACCGATGAATACGTAGGTCGCTCCCGCCCGATCCGTCCACACGCCGGGAATCGAAAAGAGCCGCTCGCCGAGGGCGATCGTCTGGAGCGGCGGATGCAATCCGTCGAGATGCGTGCGATCGAAGAGGCGCAAGACCGAATCCTTGCCGCCTTGCACGGCCATCAGCGGTGTCGCACTATCCGGTTGCGGCGGCAGGAGCGCGGGCGACGAACTTCCGACGTCCTGGTCTTCCGCCTCGAGGTCGTTGTAATTCGGCGGCGTGAGATATCCGATCAACTGCGTCGCGTCGCCGCTGAGCGACAGGATCGAATCGCCGTAGTTTCCGGCGCCTGCATCGAACGGCCCATTCCCCGTGGCGCCGTAGATGCGCCCGTGCATGGAGGGGTCCGGATCGATCACGATGCCGGCGCGCGACCACATCCCGGCGCGTTGCGCGCTGCAGCTTTGCGGCTCGATCAATAGATGACGCGAGCTGCAAAGCACGTTGAAGACGTGTTTGTTGCCGTCACGTAAACGAATCGCGACCACGTGGCCGACGTACGGCGTCGCGTCGCCGAGGTAACCGGAGGTTTGCGCGTAGAGATAGCCATTGGCGATGCGCAGCGGCGATGCGTTCTTTTCGGTCTGCGGAGCTAGGGTAATCTGCTCGGGAAAACCGCCTGTTTGCACTTCCCGTCCGGTTCCGGGATCGAGCCGGTGCACCATGCCGTCGACGCCGGGCACGTACAGGGCGCGCGCCGCAGGGTCGTATGCGGGGACCGACGTCGTGATCTTCGGGCCGCGCGTCGCGAACTGCCAAAGGATTCGCCCGCTCGCGGTGTCGACGGCGTACGTCGTGCCGTCCGTTGCGGTGATGTAGAGGGTGTTTCCGACGACGAGCGGTGCGGTGTCGGCGACCGAGCCGAGCTTGACCTGCCAGCGCACTCGCAGATCCGCGACGTTGCTCGACGTGATCGTGACGCCCGTCGTCGCGACCGCAAGTATGAAGACCAAGAAGCAGCGCATCTTCTACTACTCATACCCGGCCTGCTCGCATATGATTCCGCGAGCCGACTCGGGAAGGAGATGGGGTGTTACAGCTGGGTCGGCGTTTCCTCGTACGGCTTTCCCGTAGACTCAAACGTCTGGGACGTCCGGCGCCTCGCATTGTGCCCATGCCTGAGACAAACGTGCAAGACCCCACGGAGACGGCCGCTGCGTTCTTTACCAAGTATTCGTCGGCCGATCAGTATGAGTCGTACGTAGCGGAAAACCTTCGACTTCTCCGCAGTCGCGCCGCATTTGAAGCGCGGCTCATCCCGTCCGACGAGTACTTTAGGCTGCGAGGATATTGTGTGCCGTGTAAGCGGGAAACAGATTTTCTCGTCGATTTCCTTTATTCGTCGATTAGAAAAGACGGCAGACGAATACCGAACTGGCGCGACCGTCTGGTTTGCCGCCGATGCAAACTGCCGAACCGTCTACGAGCGATCGGCGATTTCATCGAAAATGTCGTGAGACCGGATCGGCTCGCTACGGTCTACGTTACCGAGCAAACGACACCGTTCTACCGGTTTTTAAAAAACCGCTATCCGGAAACGCGCGGAAGCGAATTCATCCACGACGGAACCGTACAAGGTAAATCCAACTGGCTGGGCGTCAGGAATGAGGATCTTACCAACCTTTCGTTGCTCGACTCGTCCGTTGATGTTATTTGCACGGCAGACGTTCTCGAACATGTTCCGGAGTACACGAAGGCAATATCCGAATGCTTCCGCTCGCTGAAACCGGGCGGCGCACTCGTTCTGAGCGTGCCGTTCATATTGCAAAACCGTGAAACGATCGTCAGAGCGCGCGTACGCGCGGATGGATCGATCGAACATCTTCTGCCGCCGGAGTATCACGGGGATGCGTCAAACACGCACGGCGTGCTGTGCTACTACCACTTTGGCTGGGACCTGCTCGATAGCCTAAGGCGGGGCGGCTTCTCCGACGCAGCCGTATATCTCTATTGGTCGTACAGGCGAGGCTACATGGGTGGTTCGCATCTGATATGCGCAACGAAATCGTAGTGGTGTACCGCCGGGCTCTTAGCTCGGGTGCAGCTTCAGAAAATTAGTTGCGGCCGCGCGGGCGCGTCGCGTGCAATCCGACTCGGTCGGACGTTCCGTGACGCGGAGCAATAGACTAATCTGTAAATCGCCCCACAACAACGCAAAGAATTGCTCGGCCATTTCGGCGGGATCGCCACGTACGAGGCCGGCTGCCTGCGCCTGTGTCATGAGTTCCCGCAAAGCATTACGGCGCGCATTGCGTCCGATCGATTCGAGCGCCCACGCGGCTTCGGGCGCCGCGACGGCCTCGGCAATCGCGAGGCGAAACGTCGCAACCACGTTCGGATCGCTTACCTCGCGCATGAGATTCGCCCCGAATGCGGTCAAAGCGCGCGCAAGCCCGTCGCGATCGGCGGGTATCGTCGCGTCAGCGGCGACGCTAAATCGCCTCGCGCGCTCGCTGATGCACGCTGCCAGAATCTCCTGTTTCGTGCCCACAAGCTCGTAAAGGGCGCGCTTTGAAACGCGCGCGCGCGTAGCGATCTCGAGCGTGCTGGTTTCCGCATAGCCCTCTTTCATGAAGGCTGAGAAAGCCGCGTTAAGAATGCGCTCGCGCCGAATCGCGAGATCCTCGTCGTTTTGGTCTTGCACTGCTTTGCCCAAGCCTATCTTCCTTGGATACCGTACGGTACCAGCGTAGGCGACCCTCTTTCTGGGTACCCTCCGCCAGTCCTTGACGAATCGGTACCGTATGGTACCATAGTGCTATCCGCTGAGGGTACCGCATGGTACCGAAGGAAGGCGAAAGCTTCTAATCTAGTATGTCCGTAATAAACATTTTTCGCGTCCAGCTACTCCTCGGGTTCGTGACATGGGCGCTCGTGCTCGGAGCCTATGCTCTCCCCTGGTTGAAATCGCTCGATCGAAGGGAGGCCCAGCGCGCGATCGCGGCGTTAAACGCGTTTCGATTTCTTGGCCTCATGTTCGTCGTGCCCGGCGTTGTCGGTCCGAATCTTCCAGTTGGATTCGCCGCGCCGGCGGCCTACGGCGACCTTGCGACATCGCTTCTCGCGATCTGCGCGTTCCTGGTTTTCCCGATAAGGCCGCTGTTCTGGGCATTCGTTATTGCCTTTAACATCGTCGGTGCCGCCGATCTCATCGACGCTACCATAAGAACGATCTATTTCGGCGTACCGGCGGCTGCGGGACAGATGGGTGCGGCCTACGCGATTCCTATCATCTACGTACCGCTATTGATGCTCGCGCACGTTCTTGCGTTTTATCTCCTCGTTTCGCCCGCGCGTCACGGACGCGCGGAGCAAGGCGTGCCGAGCGCTTCCGTAAGGCTATAACGAAAGGACAAACAGCTCATGGTAACCATCGCACTCTTGCTGCTGGCGTCGACCCTTGTCGTCGCGGACGAGCCCAACAGCGCATACGCAGGAGCGAATCCCGTCCGCATCGCCGCGTGTTCCACCGAACCATCGTTCGATGCGATCAACGCGGGCGACACCATCGAGGAGCAGCAAAACGGATCGGAGTTGGAAATCAGCTTTATGAACACCGACGCAAAAACGATTGCATCGGTCACGTTCGCCGTGCAGGATGGCGGCAAGACGACGAACATCGTTGACGCCGGCACGTTCTCCCCTGGTGCAAAAATCTCTCACGAGTTCGGGTGGTGGTCGTACGTTGCGGATGAGGTCGATTGCAGCGTCGTATCGGTTCGGTACGCAGATGGAAGCACGTGGTCGCAGCCGGTCGAAGCCGCCGCTCGTATCGGAGGGTAACTGCGGCCGGCGCGCCCTCGACCGCCGCGAAGCGGGCTTGGCAGCATGCTTCTGACGCCGTAAGTACAATATCGTTCCAGTGTGAGCCCTTCATTCCGGCTTCGACTGGCAGTGGCAGTCGAGGCGACCGTGGACGGTTTTCCGAAGCCCGTGCGCGTCACGGTTATCGATCTTTCGACCGGCGGCTGCCGTTTGATGGCCGCGAGCATCTTCTTGACGGGTTCCGCGATCCGGTTCAACCTGCCGGCCGGCGGAACGTATATTCCTATCGTCGGAAAGATCCGCCACAACTCCCCAAGCTCGGCGGATTCGCTCGAATACGGCGTAGAGTTTGCAAAGCTCGCGCCGGACGATGGTAAGCGGCTCGACCGTTTTCTCGAAGAGGAACGTTCGAAGAGCGCGGCCGCCGATAGCGCGATTCGCGTCGAAACCGAGTTTGACGTGATATGTTCAATGGCTGGAACGAAGGATGAGATTAATGCGCTCGCACTGGATTTGAGTCGCGGCGGCATGCGCCTCGCATTCGAGAAGCGCATCGCCGAGGGTAGCACGTTGAGCATGCAGTTCACGCTGCCGAACGGAGATGGGGGACGCCCCTTGCAGGTGCGTGGAAAAGTGGTGCACGCGACACAGCAATTTCGCGAATTCCACCACAGCGTGGTATTCGTCGATATCCTGCCGGCGGTCGGCGACGAAATCGAGCGCTTCGTTCGCGCCCTGCGGCTGAACCAACGCCAATAGGCTAAGGTCGCTTCACAACTATCGGTGTCGCACCCGCCGACTTCAGCGCAGCATTTACATCGTTCAGCCTCGATCCGAGCAGTTCGTCGTCGATGGCAAACTGCGACTTCGCGGCGGCGTTAAGCTCGTTTGCAAGGCCGGTTTGCCCGGCCGTCGGCGCGTAGTCGTCGCCTATGAGTCCGTCCTCCGCGTTCGAGAGACGCTCGTAGAGGCGCGGCGGCGTGCGCAGCGCGTCTTCCGAATTTTGCGCGTCGCGAATGAACAGCACGTCGAGTGCACCATCGACCGCGCTTTGAAGCGAAGCAACGGCCTGCTGCGCTTGTGGATGCGCGCCAAGCTTCGGCCGCACGTTTTGCAACGAGGCATCGAGCGATCGAAGGCCTACGATGTCGTCACCAGTGCGCTTGAAATCTTCGCGTAGTTGCATTGCGAGCGCGAAGGCAGCCTTCATGTCGTCTTGCGTGCCCGGCGTTTTCGGATCGGGCAAGACGTCGATTGTGTGTTCGTACGCGGTTCCGTTATAGGAAAGCCGCACGGTGTACGATCCTGGAATAACTTGAAGGCCGCTGAGGCCGGCGCCCATTGCATGATAGTCCGGAATCAATGTGATCGTGTCGTATGTCAGGTCCCACCAGGCTCGATTGATGCCTTGCACGGGATGATTCACGTCGATCGTGCGCACGAGCGTCGTCCCGTCGAAGACCTGTAACGTCAGCTTTGCCTTCTTCGCCGGCTTGTCGCGGAGATAGAAATTTATCACCGCAGGCTGTTGCGGATTATCGCCTCCGCCCTCCGCGGTCGCCCATGTGCCCCACGTCGCATTAAACCGATAGGCGTCGCGAACGGGAAACAAATAGGCGGGCGCGTTCGCAACCGTCGTGTTCCACTCTTGGAGCGGCGAGATGTCGTCGAGGATCCAGACGCCGCGCCCGTGCAACGCCACGACAAGATCGTCGAAGTGCTTTTGCACGACGAAATCGTAGACCGGTGCGTGCGGCAAATTGTTCAAGAGGGATTGCCAGTGCATGCCGTCATCGAGCGACATCCACAATCCCGTTTCAGTTCCGGCGTACAGCATCCCCTTACGAACGGGATCTTCGCGGATCATCCGTGCGTAGCTATCGCGCGGAAGATTACCGGCGATCGATTGCCAATGCGCACCGTAATCGCGGGTCACGTACAGATATGGCGTGCGATCGCCCAGTTTGTGATTCTCGGCGACCATGTACGCGGTGCCGTCGTCAAACGGCGACGGGTCGACGTTGTTGATGCGTGCCCATTGCGGAAGGTTTGGAACGTTCGCGGTGACGTCGCTCCAGTGCGCGCCGTCGTCGCGCGTGACCCACACCAGTCCGTCGTCCGTGCCAACCCACAGTTCGCCCTTGGCGAGCGGCGATTCCGAAATCGAGGCGATCGTGTCGTAGACTTCCGTTCCCGCATTATCGCGCGTGATCGGTTCGCCGGACGGCCGTTGCTTGCTCTTGTCATTGCGCGTGAGGTCGGGGCTGACCGCGTTCCACGTCACGCCGTCGTCGTCGCTCTTCATCAGATACTGCGCGCCAAAGTAGAGTGCGTTGGGTTCGAGCGGCGATACTGCCACAGGCGAAACCCATGCGCCGCGATATTTATATGCATCTGCGCCCTCACCGGCGTACGTATCAGGCCACGGACTGATCAGCCGCCCTTGCATTGCCGCGCGATCGAAACGCAACACGGCCTCCTGATAGCCGGTGCCGTAAATGATGTTGTCGTTCGCGGGCGAGAAGACGATCCAGCCGCTCTCGCCGCTTTGCGCGGAGAACCATTGATCGGGCGTGATCGACCCGGTGAAACTCAAACTGGGACCGCAGACGGCGCCCGGATCTTGAAATTCACCGCACACGGTGTACGGCACGCGGTTGTCGACCGAGATGTGATACGGCTGTGACACGATGAGTTGTGGATCGCGCCACGTCTTGCCGCCGTCGAGCGAAAGGCGAACGCCTGCATCCGAGCCGATGATCGCGCGCCGCCCGTACACCGGATCGATCCACATTTGATGGTGATCGTACGCGCCCGTATCCACGCGCTTGACCGTCTTGCCGCCGTCGTGCGACTCGGACGGCATTTGGACGATCGTCATGAAGAAGATGTGCTTGGCGTCTTTCGGATCGACGGTGAACTGCGAGAAGTAATACGGACGCTGATCGATTCCGTGATTCTTACTGGTCAAGCTCCAGTGGGTTCCGCCGTCAGTGCTCGTCCAGAACGTGCCTTGCTTTGATTCGATGAGTGCGTAGAGTATCTTTGGCTTGCTCGGCGCGAAGCGCAGCCCGATCCGCCCCGTCAGACCCGTCGGAAAGCCGTTCCCGCGCACGCGCGTCCAGTGCGCGCCCGCGTCGTTCGAACGGTACACGCCGTCACCGCTCCCGCCGCTCGTGAGCATCCACGGACGGCGCTGGACCGTCCACATACCCGCAAAAACGATCTTGGGATTAACCGGCGACACGGCTAGCGACGATCCGCCGGTCGTGTCGTTGACGTAGAGCACCTTCTGCCAGTGTTTGCCGCCGTCGACCGTTTTGTAGATGCCGCGATCGGGCGAAGGTTTGAACGGGTCGCCAACGGCGGCGACGTAGACGATATTCGGGTCGCGCGCATCGACGGAAATCTGCGCGATGGCCGCGGTTGCGTCCAAACCGAGGTGCGTCCACGTCGTGCCGCCATCGTTCGAGCGCCACACGCCGTCGCCGAACGCGACGTCGTTGCGCATGTTCGGCTCACCGGTTCCGAGATAAACGATCTTTGCGTTCGACGGTGCCACCGCGACCGCACCGATCGACGTGACGCCCTTCTTATCGAAGACCGGCGTCCACTGCACACCACCGTCCGTCGTACGCCACAATCCGCCCAGACCCCCGGCGAAGAGCGTCGCGGAGTTGCCCGGAACGCCGGCGACGGCATCGATGCGCCCCGTCGTTGGACCGATATTACGAAATTCGAGTTGTCCAAAGGTGTTGCCGGAATCCGCAAGAGCTAACGCAGGGCCGACCGCAAGGGTGATAGTCAAAAACGCCGCCCGCAGCACTTTTCGCACGTTATCCATCGCTGCGCCCTATACGCGAGGGCGTTCGCAATGTCCGTTGCCGCCGAGACGCCGGCAACGTACAGCATTGATTTTACGGCGCCGGTTGGGCCGGGCCGATCTGAGGCGCGCGCACGGGTTTAGCCAATCCGTAGAATACGACGACGCCTTGCCCGCCGCATCGCGTTGACAGGGCTTCCGGTGGCGCGGGATTGACGCAGCTGTCGATGTTCTGCCAGTTGTTCATCACCCACACGTTCCCAGCGGGATCGACATCGATGTCCGTCTGCATTTGCAAGCCGCCGCCAACGTAGCCGCCGGGCGGCGATATCTGATCGCCGGTCTTCATTCCGGGCGGGCAGTTTTGGCGGCGAACTCCGCAAAGCTCGGTGATCGGACTGCTGGGCGACGCAAAATTCGAGATCCAAACGTTGTCGTCGCCGTCAACGGCTGCAGCCCACGGCCCGGGAAGTCCGCCACCCTTGAATGGTGATCCCGGATACGGTGTACCATCGGGCCGAAGAAGCGTGACGCTCCCACCGTTGCGGCCACCCACTTGATGCGACATGGTCGTGGTGAGGTAATCCGACGCTGCAGCAACGCCGTGGCGTTTAAGTCGAACGGCCACTCCCAGGAGGTGAGCCACGGCTTGCGGACCCGTGCCGAATCGGTTGGTGATCCACACGTTGCCTTCGTTGTCGATCGCAAGACCGCTATCACTAATACCCGTCTTAAAATCCTGCGCTTTGCTCGGATCGGCAGCATCGAATCGGGTGACTTTATCCGTTGCATTCGATACCCAGATCCGGTTGCGTTGATCGATTGCAAGATGGAAGGGCGAGCTAAACGATTTACACGGTTCTTGCGACGAGCCTTCGCAGACGATCCGGCCCTTGCTGATATCGCCTTTCGGAAAGTACACCAGCTGGTCTTTAGAGATTCCCACGATCCAAACGTCGCCGTTCGGCGCAACCATTACGCCCTGCATCAGCCCGAGACGTCCGCCAAAAGTAATGCCGTTTGCAGGCGTGCGTGCCTTGCCGTTCTTGTCGAAGACCGTGATCGACTGGCTGCCGTAATTCGTGAGCCATGCATTGTCTTTCGCGTCAACGGCGGCGCCGAACGTCCCGCCCTCCATTCCGCCGCCGGTGAAACCGGTCGTAATCGGCGAGAGCGGTTGGCCGTTCGGCGCAAACTTCGTGGCATGGCCTTGCCAGAGAGAGTCTTGTCCTTGCCAACCGACAGAGAAGTTATCGCCGACCCAAAGATTGCCGTCGCTGTCGAAAGCAGCCTTGCCACCCGCACGATATCCGCCGCCATCGAATCGCAGCGGCAGCACCCACGCGCTCGGCGCCCACTTCAGATACGGCGTAAAGGGCACGGTGCGCAGGTTCTTGCCCTGGGGCACGGGATAAAAGCGATCCAACAACGCGAAGAGCCGGGCGGGTTTGTACCATTGATAGTGCGCGATCGCTTCAGCCGCGGTAAGCGTATCCGTCGGAGCGCCGCCGACCGGCGGTTTGGTCGCCAAAAAGAGCGCGCTGCACGCATCGGCGGTTACGCGGGTAACGCAGCCCGAAAGCACGTCGGCCAGCGTAGCGAAATTTGCCATGGTAGGCGTCTGCCCACTATTGAGTGGATCCTGGATCGCGCCACCGTACCCGCCGGTTTCGAGATCGACAAGATTTGGAACGTTTCCCGAACCGATGCGCAGGCCGAGCGGATAGCCACTGATCGCGGTACCGTGCAGAAACTGATTCATCGTCCACACCGACGCAACCGTCGTTAATTCGTCGATCACAACGTGCGGCGCCAGCGTCGAACCGAGGACCGACATCAGGGCTATCGCCGAATTAGTACCGCCTTTTCCGGCGGCCGGCTGTCCACCACGTGCGACGAGGTACAAAATGCCCTGCCCGTCGCTGGTAGTCATTGAGAATCGACCATCGCCGTCCGTCTGCGTTTGCGCCAATTGCTTGGGCGCATCCGACGTTGCGGCATACAATGTTACCGTGGATTTTGCGATTGGCGCACCGCCGCCGAGAACCCGACCATCAATATTGCCGCCGCTGAATGATCCGGGAGATGCTTGCGTTTGCGCGCTCGCGGAAGTGGCGGCCGACGATGTTGCGGCGGGATTCAACGTTGCGGTGTTCGCCGTGCTTCCGCCCTGTTGCGCCGTGCAAGATGCGACAAGCATAGACATGAACAGCGAACAAACAAAAAGCGGCTTCATATCTTGGTCCTCGTGAACATTAAACCCAGCGAGAGAGGGCTTCAGTATCCTAAAAATGCAGATCGCGGCTCGGACGCGGTATCAAGTACGCATGGGCGCCGTACGTTTGTCCGCTGTCGGAAATTTCCGCGACAGCCGACGTGATCTCATAACGTCCCGTACTCACCCCACGAAGCAACGCAAGGCGGTCGAGAATATGGCACAACCAGAGTTTGCAGCGGCTGCGTTTTCTGTTGCTGTCACAATGCCGCCACTGCCCGTGTTAAGAGCAAGCACGCCGTATTTAGGGAGACGCCCCATGAAGATCGCCTTTGCTTGCGTCGCCACTGCGCTCGCGCTTGCATTCACGACCGTAGCGTTCGCACAAGTCTCGTCGCCGAATCCCTACCCGACAATGGCGCCGATCGCGAAGTACTTGATGCCCAGTGCTGCCGCCGAAATCGCCTTGGCTCGCTCGGCGGGGCCGTCATCGATCTCCGCGCATGCCGAAGTGCTCGTCCTCACGAAGCAAGGTTACGTTGTCGGGGTCAAGGGCACCAACGGCTGGGTCTGCACCGTCGGACGCTCGTGGACAGCGGGTTTCGATGATCCCGAGTTCTGGAACTGGCACGGTCGCGGTCCCGCCTGTCTCAATCCGCCGGCAGTCCAAAGTGTGCTCCCGCAGTACCTTGCGCTGACGAAATGGGCGATCGCCGGCGATACTCGTGAAGAGATGGCCGCGAAAGCGAAAGCCGCGTATGCCAGCCACCAATTTACCGATCCCGCTCCGGCTTCGTTTGCATTCATGCTTTCGAAAGAACAATATCTGCTCGGCGCCGACGGACCGTGGCGTCCGCACGTCATGCCGTTCATCGCGTACGACCAGCTCGCCACGTGGGGCGCGGGCTTCAAGGGCTCGCCCATTTTCGCGCCTCCTCCATCGGCCGGTTTTCGCCCGTACCAGCCCGTGACGATCGCCATTCCGGTCTCCCACTGGTCCGACGGTTCACCCGCTCCTACGTAGTTCTCGCGGCACGGTTGCTGCATAGGTGGACGTGTCGAATGCAGCGTAGCGTTCGGGAAACTAAAGCGATTCGCTCGGAGGGTACGCATGAACGCACCGCAGCTCGACGGCATCCGCCCCACTCGCACGGTATGGCTGGCCGTCGCGCTCGTCGTGACGCTGATCAGCGCGCTCGCTCCGCGCGTGGCGGACGCCGGTCACCGTGGTATCACCTTCACAAACAAGTCGCCGGACGCGTTTTTCGTGATCGGCGCGGCGGCCTATCAGAAGATTGCTCAATCGGACGTTCCGGACAACATGGATCCCGCGCCGCAGCCACCGCCGCGGCGGTTCGAAGAGTGCATCCGACCCGGCCGCTCCTACACGCTGTGGCTCCCACAGGACTACCAGCCCTTTGATATGCCGGCCGCTGTCAAAGCGTCGGGCTGTAACGGCACGGTAATGTTCACGCGCCGGCTTTCGACATCGCGTCAGCAAACGTACATGCTGGAAAAGACTGCAAAAGGTAGCTACGAGATCGTACCACGCTAGAGAACTGGGACGAGTGCGGTAACAACGAGTCGATCGCAGGGCGTTCGCGGCGCTGTAGCTCAGCCGGAGAAACGATCTCCGCGGCTTCGTCGTTAGCATGAGCAGGCGACCCCCTCCCACTGCGGAAGGATTTGCCTGTCGGCTAGGGAGGGCAAGCGATGAAGCGGCACTTGGCGATCTTCACCGTACTCGCGGTTTTTTGCGTGCCGATTTCGGGAGCCGCTCAAGTCGGCGGCCTGCACTTCGAGAATCGGACGAACCATTGCGCACGCGTCAGCGCATCCAGCAGAGATATTGCCGGGAACAAGCATCAGCACGGGACCTACGGTCTGCGCCCGGGCGAACGAGTGACGATTAATTTCGGTGGCGCGCGAAGGGGCACGCTTCAGGCCGAGGTCTTTGCGGGCGCGCGTTGCGAAGGCGACGTCATCGCCCGGCCTTCGTACGTAACTGACGTTCCCGGCGACCGGCTCAAACTCGTTCGCCTTTCCCAGTTTCAAATCGTTCGCGAATAGCCGCGCGGAGGAGCTAGCTATGCATAAACGCCTTGGCATTATGCTGATCGCCGCCCT
>DATJOM010000040.1:0-18916 GCA_035507095.1 Candidatus Acidiferrum sp. | reverse complement strand
TCTTTGCCGATCTGATAGCGACGGCCGAGCGCGTCGTAGCGCTGTGCTGCCAGCAGCATCACCGCGGCAGCATTCGCGTGCAAGGGCGGAGTGGCGCCGACCAAATGGGTCGCGACCTTTTCTGCGTCGAGCCGGAATTGCCGCAGGTCGACGCCGCTCATCGTCGCCGCTGCGGGACCAAAGGGATCGGCCCATGCAAGCATGTCGCTGAACTCCGGTAAGCGCGAGGTGAGCGAACCGAGGATCGCCTCGTCCTGCGCGTAGCGCGGGTCGTCGACTCCAAAGAATGCGCTCGGAAAATCGCCGGCAAACCCATCAGTCGTATTCCAGGCATCTGCCGCCGCGTATAGCACCGGATACCAGGTTGCTTCAAAAAGCGTCTCGCCGTCATCGTTCCACACGGTGTCGAAAAGCCCGAGCACGTGCGCGCTTTTACCGTCGTCGACGAATTGCTTCGCATTGGGCAATGCGTTGCCGAAGCTCGGAAAGATCCGGCTCCAGTTGTTCGCCCCCGGGGCGACCATCTGCTCGAATCCCCCGCCGGCGATTGTAGTGATGAACGGCATGAACGTCTTGAGTGGATCGTAGTGCCAGTTTACGATGACCGCATCGCGCGGTAGCAACTTCATGATCGACGGATCGGCTTCGATGCCATCGTCCCACAGCATCACGCGCGCGCCCGACGGGGCGATCAGCGCATTCATTTCGTTGATGTGCTGCGCGTAGACCGCACTGCGACCGCCGTGGGCATTGACGTACGCGGCACTCGTGCCTTCGCCGAGCGTCGCCGTCTCGTCGGATCCGATGTGAAAGAACGGCGGATGCGGTACCGCCTCGAGTTCTTGTCCGATGATCCGCTTGAGGTAGTCGGCTGCGAGCACGTTACCCGGATCGAGCAGAAAGCCGTGCGGAAACTCGGCCGCGCTCGCGTATTCCTCGAGCCGCAGCGTGTTGTGCATGTGCGCGAAGGTTTGCTGCTCGGGGATCAACGTGACGTGATAACGCTTGGCGTACGCGTCGAGTTCGCGCAACTGCGCGGGTGTGATCCCGTCCGGCCACGCCGGCAGCGGATCGGTCGGCGAAGCGAAGACGTGCTCCATGTACGGCGAGTAGCCGTTCATCTTGAATGCCGCGATGGTGCGAATGCGCTCTTCGAAGTACTGCATGGTCGGCAGTGGACCGCGCGACACATCGTCGGAAAGAATGCGCCAACGCAGTGCCGGCATGTCGACGATGCGCACACAAGGCAGTGACCAGCGGGCGCCGACGCGCACCGGCAGCTGCGCCAGCGTCATCACCGCGTAAAAGGCCCCGTCGCGCTCCGAACTCCAAATCTGCACGCCTGACGGCGTTACGGTCAAACGATACGCTTGCGGCGGCATCGATGGCGCGCGAAAAAACTGCACCGAGGAGTGCGTAGCAGTGGCGACGCGCGCAATGCCGAGCGCGCTCCAACGCGCGCGCAAAATATCCAGTGCGCCCGCATCGATGTCGGCCGGAACCGTCCTCGGCGGTGCGATCGAACACGCAGTTGGAAGACGAACCGAAACGGGCCGCGGTATAACGTGGAGCACGACCGCAAGCAACGGAGCGAACATACGTCCGCGTTAGTCACGCCGTGGAGCTCTTCCCGCAAGGTGGGCAAAGCAGCCAATCGAACCTTTGCGTATGACGATTCCGCGATCGCTCGTCCTTGGCGCCGCAGCATTGGCATTTGCAGGCACGCTTTCCGCTTTCCCCGCATCGGCGGCCAACGATAAGTCGCTGCAAAATATGAAGGGTAGCGTCTCGTACGGTGCCCCCGGTAAACAGACGCCGCTCGCGCCCGACGCAACGACGGTACTCAACGATCAGGATTACGCGGCTACGGGTGCGGCATCGCTCGCTGCGATCGGCCTACCCGACAGCTCGCGCGTGCTCATCGGTGCGAGCAGTAGCGTGCAACTTGCGGCCTTCAATCAAGCAGCGGGCACAAATGCGAAATTCGTGGTGGTCGGGAAGGTGCGCTTCATCGTGCAACACCCGCAGGGCGCAAAGGCCGATTACAGATTCCAGACGACGACCGCGAGCATCGCCGTACGCGGAACGGAAGGCGACATCGAACAAAACGGCTCGGATTTGCGCGTCAACGTCTACGAAGTCTGCGATCCGAGCCAACCGGTTACGGTTACGACGTCAAATGGGCAAACATTTTCACTCGTAGCCGGTCAGTCGCTTGCGGCGCAAATCATCAACGGAATCGTGCAGGCCAAGGTAGAGCAGCTCACGCAGGGACTCATCGATCAATTCTCGCCCGATTTCGGCGTGCCCACCAGTTGGGACGCGGCAAAAGGCCAAATCGTCAGCGCCGCGCAGAGTCAGGCATCGAGCGCAATCGACAACGCCACCGGTGGCTACGGAAGCCAAGTCGCGAGCGCGGTCGGCAGTATCTTTGGACGTAAGAAGAGCACGCCGACGCCATCCCCGTCGCCGAGCTCGACGTCATGTTCGCACTAGCGTGAGTTTCCGCCCGACTCCATCGCACTATCGCGCGCGTTGAGCGCGGCCTCCGCCGCATCGAGATAACTTGGCAGCATGTCCACGTCGAAGACGCTATCGGCGCGATCGGCGAGTTCGACCGCCGCGAGGTCTGCGGTCGCGATCGTTTCCGTCTGCGCAGCATCAAGGTTTGTGCTTTCGATGTTCCGGAACGCCATCTGATTCGTGAATTCCGCGCGAAGTATCAGCGCATCCAAACGCTCGGCTGTTGGCCCGGTCGGTTCGAGGCGAACCGAGAGGCCCGCGAGCCGCTCGCCAAGATATGCCCGCACCTCCTCGTCGGTCAGGCGGCGCTGCTCCAGCGCGGCATAGCCAGCGAAGCCAGGGAGCTTCTGCTTAAGCACCTCGGTGGCGTCCATCCGCGCCTCATACGACGGGTTTCCCGGCGGGGCCTCGGGAACACCCTACAACCGATGGCTGCCATACTGGTCATCGCGCTAGCGGGCCTAGCCGCTGCGGCGATCTATTACGCCTGGGTCTTCTTCCGGCGGTACGTGCTTGCGCGTCAAGAACACCGCCGTGTTTTGACGCTCTTTTCGCGCTATGTGCCGTCGCCGGTCGTCGAAGATCTGATGGCGCGCAAGGATCCGCGGCTTTTCGAAGCGCGCGAATATTACGCAACGATCCTTTGCGCGCGCATCCACAACTTTGCGCTTTTTACCGAATCGCTCTCGCCCGCCGAGACGTTGCGCTACCTTAACGAATTCTATACGATCGTCGGTCAAGCGGTGCAGCGTCATCGTGGCATCATCGAAAGCTTACATGGCGAAACGGCGGTCGCCGTTTTCGGGGTTTTGATCGAAGAGAAGTTCCAGGAGGAGCGCGCGCTGCGCGCGGCGCTCGACATTATGCGCGTCGTCGATGCAATGGAAGCGCGCTGGCGCGCGCAAGGCCGCAAACCGATTTCGGTTGGGATGGGCGTAAACTCGGGCAAAATCGTCGCCGGCGATTCAGGCTACAAGGATCGGCGCGAATTCGCAATTGTCGGCAACCCGGCGGCCGTAGCTGCCCGGCTCGAAGCGGCTTCGGAAGATCTCGGCGCGAGCATCGTTGCATCCGAAGTAACCTATGACGCAGTACGCGAGCTCTTCGTCGGCGTGCCGACGTCGTCGTTGCCGCTGCGCGGCTTGCGCCGGTTGCAGAACGCCTATATCATTCGCGGTCTGACCCGCAGCGCCAGCGACGAGCGCACGCTCACCCTTCCATCGCAACGCGCATTCAATGAAACCGTCGTGCACTCGTACGAGTCGAGCGAGTCACAAGCGGTCGAACCCGACTCCTATATCGCGCCTGAAACACCTGCGCCGGGACAAAAAGTTGATGAACGTGTCACCGGTAATGCACCTGCGCCCGCGCCGTTTACACACTTCTCGCGTTTTGATGATGACGCGCCCGCGTTGCCGGAACCGCCGCCGATCGTGGGTCACTACGAGGACGACCAAGGCCCCCCGGTACAGCTTCCCCCTTAGCACATTGCGCTCAGAATGCGCGGCAACGATGCAGCGGCGGTTTCGCGAACGACACAGTCCGCACGATCGCTGATCGCCGTCGTTTCCGGATTGATCTCCGCGACGAACGAATCGCGCCGCAACGCGAGCGCAGCCGCAGGATAAACAACCGCACTCGTTCCGACCACGAGAATCACTTCAGCGCGGTCCGCTGCAGCGCATGCGTGTTCCCAGGCGTCACTCGGTAACGGCTCGCCGAACCAGACGATGTCCGGCCGGAGGCGTCCGCCGCAGCAATGCTCGATGCGATCGAGCTCGAGGCCGCACGAGTCGAGCGGCTCACGCGCATCGCATCCGGTGCATCGTGCCGTGCGCAGTGCGCCGTGCAGTTCGAGCACGTTCCGCGAGCCCGCGCGCAGATGCAACGAGTCGACGTTCTGCGTTGCAAGCGTAAAGTCGCGGTAGCGTTCCTCGAGCGCAGCCAGCGCGTAGTGCCCCGCATTTGGCTGGGCACGGCGATGCGCCGCGTTGCGCTCGTTGTACCACGTCCACACGAGCTGCGGATCGCGCGCGAAACCCTCCGGTGATGCCAACTCTTCGACACGATGCGTGCGCCACAGGCCGTTGACACCGCGAAACGTTGGAAGTCCGCTCTCCGCCGAGATGCCCGAGCCGGTTAGTACCAGCACCGATTGCGCGGCGCGCAGACGCGCGATCAGATCCTGCATGGCGGAAACTTCGCCGGGGCGAAGTGAAGTGGCCTGTGACGTGGGGATGTATGGTGCCGCTGCCAGTTTTCGAGATGAGGAACAAGGAGCGATGAGCGACAAAAGCAGTGCTATGCTCCCTCCTCGCGCCTCGTCGATCACTCCCGTGCTGCCGGTGACGGCACTTCACATCTCCACGTCACGGGTCACTAGCGACCCATGAATCCTCACATGCGCGGCCGACGGGCCATCGTATGGCCGGCGTACCTGGTCGCGGCCGTATGTTTTGCAGTGGCCGTCGCGCTCTCGCTCGTGAACCTCTCATTGCTCGAACAGCTGCGGACGGCGGACGCATCTGCGGCACGCGAGGAGTCCCGCACGAGTAACGTCGTGCGTTCGCTTGCAAGCGAGCGGAGCATGCTCGAGGATCTCATGGATGAAGACGCACAGCGCTTCACCATTACCAACGGCCAGATCGTGCTCGTTCGCGATCGCGTCTACATTACGATGCACGACCTTGCGCAGCCGCCGCGCGGCAAGGTTTATGAAGCATGGACCGAAGCCCGGAATAGTTCCGTTCTCGTGCCGGCTTCGACATTTGTTCCCGATGCTCACGGCGTTGCCGTGGTCGGGCTCGCGCCCGCGGCCAAAGACACCGGCGAGGTTGCCGTAAGCGTTGAACCGGAAGGCGGTAGTAAGTTCCCTAGCGGCAAGATGCTGGTGCTCGTACGGCTCAACTGATGGTGCGCACCGAGCGCATGACGAATGCCCGCGAGCGAGATGCACTCGCGTTTCTTGCGCGCGCTCCGTACGCAAACGTGTTTCTCAGCTACTTGATTATGTTCGACCTTGCGACGGCGACGCGCAACGCGCTCTACGTTGCACTTGGCGACAACGATGACGTCAAGGGCGTTGCATACTTTTCCCGGCAAGTCGCGCTTGCTGCCGACAGCCCAGCCGTGATCGAAGCCTTCGCGCAAATCGGTCAGACACACCGCGGCGAGAAGATGCTCGTGGGACCACGTTCCGAGATCGCGGCGTACTGGAACCTCGTGCGCGGAAAACACGAACCTCCCCGGCTCATTCGCGAGCGGCAATTCGTTATGATGCTCGATCGCTCGATGCTGCTACCATACGATCGCAACGTCGTGGCACGCCGAGCCCGCATCGATGAGTGGCCCGCCGTCGCCGACAATTCCGCTTCGATGATAGCGGCCGAACTCGACTACGACCCGATGCGCTCGTCGCCCGAGTTTACCTCGAACGTACGCGCCATGATCGACCGTGGCTTGTGGTGGGTGGGCGAGTCGCTTGGGCGGCTCTGCTTCTTTTGCAACGTCGGCCCGTGGAGCCCGCAAACGGCGCAGTTGCAAGGCATTTGGGTGCCACCCGAGTTGCGCGGCAAAGGACTTGCGACCGCGTCGCTCGGCGCGGTCTGCGACCGTGTGCTCGAAGTCTCGCCGACACTTTCGCTCTACGTCAACGATTTCAACGACCGCGCGATTGCACTCTACGAACGCGTCGGTTTTAAAACCGTCTCAGAGTTTCAAACTATGCTATTCTAGGAACCATGATTTAGCAAGGTGCCTATTGGTCCCGATTTGTGAACGATTTTTCGACGTTCTGTACGCCGGATTCGACTGCGCGCTCACCGGCCGTGACCATGTTGATGATCCAGCGGACCGTGGCCCAAACGCCAATGATCGCAAAGACGAAAATGATGACAAACACCCATGCTGCGGCCTCAGCCATGTGAACGATCGTTTGTTCCATAATGTTCTAGCGCTTGGCTAGCGTAGCCGCCAGACCTGCCGCGTTGCGGGCGACCATACCATAAATGGAGAGTTGCGGGTTGGCGCCGATGCTGGTGGGAAACGCCGACCCGTCGAAGACATAGACGTTGTCGAGCTGATGATGCAGGCCGGCGCCGTTAACAACGGATGTTCGCGGGTCGGCGCCCATCCCGCATCCGCCCATAACGTGCGCGCTCACGATGTTTGCGCGAAGTATCTCCATCGGTAGCTCGTCGATCATGCGCTCCGCCTGCGCAAACGACGCAACGGGTCGCGCATCTTCGTGAACCGGCAGCACCATGCGTGCTCCCGCCGCAAACTGGATCTGCGCCATCGTCCGGAGTGCCCGCCGCGCGCCATCCCACACGTAGGGCGTGATCGGGTAGTCGAGGAGCGGGGAACCGTCGCTTCGCAGCCCGACCGTGCCGCCGGGACTGTCGGGGTGAAAGCCATCGCGCATGAGGGCGATGATGACGTGCAGATGCGGCATCTCGGCAAGTAGCTGCGCGTGCGTCGTGCCGAACCCCGGTGTGGTCGTGGCCAGCAGCACCGGATGCACCGGCGGCACTTCGAGCTTATAGCCGATCGGACCATCCAGCGGCTGCGTGTAGAGAAAGTGGTCGCTGTAGATCGATTGCGGAGCGCCAGCATACGCGGCGATAAACTCCGGCATAATCGCTGCTGAAATGACGACGGGATGTAAGAACGTTCGCTTGCCGAGCGTGCCGTATGGATCCGGCGCGCCGCTGCGCAAGAGCAGCGCGGGACTGTTGATCGCTCCGCCGGCGACCACAAACGTTCGTGCATGCACGCGAATCGACGGGGCGCATTCGAGCATCGTGACGTGCGCGCCATCAAAATGCAAACGCTGCGCGCGCGACTGGACGATGAGCGTTGCACCTCGATCGAGTGCGCGTGGGATCGTCGTAACGAGCATCGACTGCTTCGCGTTCGTCGGGCACCCCATGCCGCAGTAACCGAGGTTGTAGCAGCCCTTCACGTTGCGCGGAATGACCGCCGTGTCGATACCGAGCCGCTTCGCGCCGCGTGCGAGGGCCGCATTGTTGGGATTGGGCGCCTCATTCCACGGATGAATCGAGAGGCGCTGCTCCATGCGCTCGAAAAACGGCGCGAGCTTTTCCGGCGTGTAGTCGCGTAGCCCGTACCGTTCGTACCAATAATCCAGCGTTAGCCGCGGCGTTCGAAAGCTGCTGGTCCAGTTGACGGTCGTCGATCCACCGACCGCGCGTCCTTGCAGAATGACGATGCCCTTGTCTTTGGTGCGCCGCCCTGCCGATTCTTGGTACAACTGCGGATACGCTTCGCGCTCGAGCATGTGGAAGTCGCGCGATGAACGCAGCGGCCCTTCCTCGATCATGATCACGCGCAGGCCTGCATCGGCGAGTATTTCCGCCGCTGTACCGCCGCCGGCACCGGTGCCGATGATCGCGACATCCGCCGTGTAGTCACGAGCGGTGCCGGCGGCACGTGCGTCCACGACCTTCCAGCCGCGCGCCAGTCCCTGCGCGATCGGATCGGGGATCATGCGATGTGTGGCGGTCCGGGATAGCCGATCCGCGGCCACGCATCATTGTTGCCGTACCAACCCGCCATCACGAGTTGATGCAGCGCCGCATAGCCGCTTCGCAACAGCTGCGCGTTGCTCGTGCGCCAGCGCTGCAAGAACGCGGCGATGTCGGCATCCGAAGCGCGATCCCAGGGCCCGACGCCGGCGACGATGCGCCGCGTAATCGGGAACTCGAGCAGGCCAAAGAGCTGTTGCACCTCGCCTTGGACCGCGGCAGGGAGCCCGGCGATTGCGACCTCGACGCCGCGCACGGCGGCATCCAGTGCTTCTTCACGATTGGGCAACGCGCCGTCGAGCATCACGCGCGCAATCGCGCGGAGCATTACACGGTGGTCGCTCGGCCGGGCACATCCGCCGAGCGCCAGCAGCAGTGTGCCGCCCGCACCGGCTTCTAAGAGCTTACGGCGTGTTAACGTTTGCGAACAACATTCGCCGGCGGTATTCCGAGGGCGACTGGCCCATGACATCTTTGAACGCGCGCGAGAAGGTACAGCAACTCTGGTAGCCGGTTTGCGCGGCGAGGGCCGAGATTGCGCCGTCGCATTCTTCGAGGTGCGAAAGCGCGTACTCGATGCGCATCGTTTTGACCAGCGTCGAAAACGTAATGCCGACTTTCTCGGCAAAATAGCGGGAGAATGCGCATGGCGTCATGCCTGCGAGCGCTGCGGCGGTTTCCAAACGGATCGGCTCACCGATGTGCTCGCGAACGTACACCGCGGCCGCCAGGGTCCGCGGATAATACAAGATCCGGCGTTGGACGTCGTCGGCCAAGAGACGCGAACGAAAGGCTATGGTCGTATCGAGCACGATGCAGCCTCCGGGAAGGTATACGATTCCGGGCAAGGTCCGGGGCTAGCCCATTTGGGCTAGTCCTCTTATAGTCCTTTTGGGCGCCTGCTTGGCGGGTCCGGTCAACCATCCCCGCCAATCCCTCCGCAGGATGCCTGGACCCTTCGAGCCGGTTTCTGCCGACCGTCGCGTTCCGCTCGCCGCGGACGAGACCGCGGTGGATATGGTCCTCGACCGCGCTCGGATCGCGCTTGCTACCGACGCGTCGACTGCCGTCGAGCTGCTGCTTGGGCTGCGCGAGCGCCTGCGCAGCGACGTGGATCGCCTGTATGCGGAGATTCTGCTCGGCTCGAGCTTTGCGGAGCTGCGTGAATACGAGACCGCCGACGCGCACTTCGAGCGCGCGCGGCTGCTACTCGATCACCGTTCGCTGGCACAGGTGGCGTCGCTTGCGGCGGCACGCGGTCGTCGCTACATTCATGAGCTGCGCATCGGCGACGCATGGCGCTGCTATGAAGTCACGCTTATCGACCGGCGCCTCGACGGTCGAATCCGAAGCGAACATCTCAAAAGCGAGATTCATCACGCCGAGTCGCGAAACAGCGAGCAGGCGGCATCGCTGATGCGGCTCTTGTCGTTGATCGGCAACGACGTCGACGCGCATATTGCGCTCTGGTATCGTGCGGTTGCCGATCTCGGTCTCGTCGCATGCGAAATTCCGGCGCCGGCTGCGGCCGCGACCGTTGCCGAGGCACTCGAGGCACATCCGATATGGTCGGCAGGTTTTACCACCGAACGTTTCTATGCGTTGCGTGCACTCGCGCTATGCAAAGCGTTGAGCGGCGATGGGCTTGGTGCGTTTCGGTATTTGCGCGAAGCAGGAGCACTGGCCGACTCGCTGGGCGATTTGCCGCTGCGCGCCCTCGTGTTGTTGGATCGTGCGCTACTGGCGCGTAACGCGCACGAAGAACACTGGTGCGCAAATGAACTTGCGGCAGCGATCGACCTGCTGCGCGACGTCGACTGGCCGCACACGAGTGCCTACGAGCGCACGGTGTTACCGCTCCTCGCCGAAGTACTCGCCCCGACCGATGCGCCGAGCGCGACCGCTGCGCTTGCACGGTATTCGGCGCTCACGAACGCACGCGATCCGATCGTACTTGCCGCACGCGGCATCGCGCATATCGCCGATGGCCGTAAGCGTGAAGGCGTGCGCGATTTGAGTTCGGCGTACGATGCGTTCGAACGCGCGGGATCGGAATGGCGCGCGGGCAAGGTCGCGATCGCACTCGCGCAGGCGACCGGCGTCGATCGCTGGCGCCTGCTCGCCTTGGAGAACCTCGAGTTCTATGCGTCGTCGTGGCTCTACGAACAGGCTTGCGACTTGGCTGAGGCAGAAATTACGCTCGAGAGCGTGTCACTCACGCCCATGCAAGAGCGTGTCTTTAACATGATCTGTCAGGGCCTCTCGACCGAAGCGATTGCGACCCGCTTAGGGCGCAGTCCGTCGACGGTGCGCAATCACGTGAAGTTGATCTTCAAGGCGCTCGGCGTGAATTCACGCGCGGCACTGGTGGCGAAAGCGGCGCGGGACGGGCGTCTAACGTGATCCCAGGCGCGCACGTCGTCCTGCATCTCGGGCTGTGCAACGCGATGCTGAACGTGCCCGAGGGGAAGCCGATCACCGCCCACGTACGGCTGGTGGACCGGCTCAATCGCCCCCACGTTGACCAAGACGTGTCGTTCGAGCGCTACGGACAAGAATCCGGTGAGGTAAACTTCAACGCGCCGCAGGGGCTGTATCAGATTCAGGTTGCCGCGCCGCAGTATCGGTGTTACGCAGTCGATTGGCTTTTCATTATCGCCGATCACAATCGCACGATCAAAGAGCAGATGACCGACGGGGCGCCCGTCGTACCGCATCCGATGCTGATGGACGGCACGGCGCCGCAGTCCTTCTTATATCTCAATCCCACGTACGTGCTCTTTCCGAAGGGTACGCCGTGCGACAAGCCCGTACCCGATGCGTTGCCGGCGAAGATCACGATCGAGAACGATCAGGATTCATTTTACATCGGGATGTACGCCGATCCGACGCTGGTCGCCCAGGGCCCGGTGGTCGTTGCGCTGCAACTCGAGACTGCGACCGGAGATGATCATTACATTCGCCTGAAGGTTCCCTTCCCACAGCCCTGGGATGGACTTCCAATGGAGGTCCAGTTCAATGTCACCGACGACGAAGTCGATTGGCTTTCCGGTCAACCGACGGGCGTACTGCTCTGTCCGCGACTCTTCAGAACGTCAGCCGGATGATGCAATTGAACTCGCGCGCGCTGGGCCGGTGGCTCCCGAGGGCAGGGGCGGCGTTGATCTGCTGCGTGAGCGCGCTTGCAGCGCATGCGGTTCTTGAATTTGGGCAACGATCGGGTGTCCTTCGCGGCGACTACGATAGTCACGCGCATGGTATGGTCCTTCCCGTGCTTCTCGGCGCCGCTGCTGCGGGGATAAGCGCTCTAGCGCTTTATGTGCTTCATCTCGCAGGAGCGCAGCCCGGGGCAATACCGTCGATTGCGCGCAGATCAGCCGCACATTTCGGCTGGCAATCTGCAACCGTTGCGGCGGTCGGGGCCGCGCTTCTCCTAGTCGGGATGGAGACCGCCGAGCAACTTGCGGCGGGCCGGTTCGACGGCATCGCAAGTGCGTTCGGAAACGTTCCGGTCGTCACGCTCGCCCTCATCGCGTGCTTCAGCTTCGCAGCCACTGCGGGGCTGCGCGCGTGTTGCCGGTGGATTGCGGCTGCACACGTGCATATCGTTGTTGCAATCGCGGCGCTATTGCGCGCCGACGACGCGAGCGCACGTATTATTTTGCGCTCACTGCGGCCGCGCGTCGCGCAGGGCGCCTACGACTGCGGCGCATCTCGCATCTAC
Source organism: Candidatus Acidiferrum sp. (assembly GCA_035507095.1). Taxonomy (GTDB): domain Bacteria; phylum Vulcanimicrobiota; class Vulcanimicrobiia; order Vulcanimicrobiales; family Vulcanimicrobiaceae; genus Aquilonibacter. Next base: position 7,123 of record DATJOM010000040.1, on the reverse strand, counting down.
GGGAGGCGAGGGCCGCCAATTCTTCGTTAGAACGCTTTTCTTCAGCGCTTTTTAACGAGGTTTTCTTTTATGTCCGCACGTTCCGCGCGCAAGCCTGCGCGCAGTTCCGCCATGGTGTACCGATTAGCGTGGATAACGCTAGGCATACTCTTTGCCGGCGTGATGATCGCAATCATCGTCGCGAACCGTATAGTGCCGAAGAGCTCTTTTGAGCTGCCGGCATTCAACCCGCTTGCCGCCGGGGATTCGGCACCGCCGTTCTCGGTGACAACGTCGGGCGGCCCGTTCTCCCTTGCATCAGCACATCGGCCGGTCTTTCTCGAAGTGTTTGCGACGTGGTGTCCGCACTGCCAGCACGAGACGGCGGTCCTCAACACGCTGTACGACCGCTACAAAAATCGGGTGGACTTTGTCGCCGTTTCCGGGAGCACGTATGCGCACGATCATGCCTCACCCGAATCGCTCGGCGACATCGAGCTGTTCGTGCAGTATTTCAGCGTTCGTTATCCGGTCGCGTTCGATCCTACGCTGGCGGTTGCGAACCATTATCTGCAAGGAGGGTACCCGACGATCGCAATCATCGGAACGAACGACCGTATAGCGTACATCGGCACCGGCGAGATCCCGCTTGCGACGCTGGCGCACGAACTTGGCCGGGTCTTAGCTGCGCCGTGATCGGAAGGGCTGGGATCGCCGTCGCGCTCGGCCTATCGTTAGCGGCGTGTGCCGCCGGGCCGGACGATCGCCTGCACTTCGAGCGCACGCCCAACTCGGTTGCTCGCGACGTGGTCGGCACGCCACAGTTCCTCTTTGGTTCCGGCGGCGATATCGAGATGATTGCCGCCGTCCAACGCGGTGGCGTCGCGCATCTGGAAGCATTCTCGTCACGATCGCAGGGCGATACGTTCATCGACGAAGGTCCGGTATCACCGGTAGGCGTCGATATCGATGCGATCGGCGAAAGTTCGCCGCGCTTCGCAATGGACCGCAACGAGTTGCTCTACGCGCTGTGGCGCCAGGATAGCCCGGCGACACAACTCTTCGTGGCCGTGCACGATTGGCGTACCGGAAAGTACGCGAAGCCGATCCCCATACGCGACGCGGAAGCACGTGGCTACGCAGGCTTTGCCGATATGGCGGTCGGCCGCGACAACACGGTATATTTCGTCTGGTTGGATGAACGCGACCTCAAGGAGAGTGGCGACTCCTCCGCGGTGTACTTTACAGCGCTGAAGGACGGGCACGTTTCGCGCAACGTGCGCGTGGCATCGTCGACATGCTCGTGTTGCCGGCCGACCGTGACCGTAGCCGGCGACGGCACGATCTACGTGGCGTGGCGCCACGACAATCACGACGTGCGTGATATGGCGGTGGCTGCCTCTCGCGACGGCGGCCGCACGTTTTCGGCGATGCGCTATGTCGCACATGACGGCTGGAAACTACACGGCTGTCCTGAATCCGGACCCTCGCTGCTTGCTGCCGGCCGTCGTCTTTACGTGGCATGGTTCACCGAGGGCGCGGATGCGCGACCGCGCGTACTGCTTGCCCATAGCGATGACGGCGGCGTAACGTTTACCACGCCAGTCGAGGTTTCAGCACCGACGCTCGATGCAAATCACCCCAGGCTCTTCGCCATGAAACCGTCGGGAGTCGCGGTCGTCTTTCAAGCGCGCGATCCACAAACCGGCGGCGGTTGGTCGCACCTGGTCCCGTATATCGCGCGGATCCGCGACGACGGCACGACAAGCGCGCCGCAACCGATCGCTGCGCCCGGAACATCGGACGGAATCTATCCCTACGCGGTTTCGCGCGATGCACAAAGCACGTTCGTGAGTTACACGTTGGGCCAACGGGCGGCGATACTTCGCGGCAGACCCTAGACGGTTTGCAGTTTCGGGATAGAGCGTGCGTCTCGGTGGCGCTATGCTGCATGCGCGGAGGTACCCATGGCCGGCAAGCAGCGCGAAATCCTACCGATTCCCGACAAAGCGTACGCCGGATTCGTGGCGTACGATGCCAAGGATCCCGATTCGAAGTTTCCACCGATCGAGCCGTTAACGCCGCCTGACGGCGCACCCAACGTGCTCATCGTCTTGATCGACGACGTCGGCTTCGGCGCGTCGAGCGTCTTCGGCGGCCCCTGTCAGGCACCGACCGCCGAGCGCATTGCAAAGGACGGCTTGCGCTACACGCGATTCCACACAACGGCGTTGTGTTCTCCAACGCGCGCGGCATTGCTCGCCGGGCGCAATCATCACACCGTCGGGATGGGTGGGATTACCGAAATTGCCACGTCTGCACCCGGCTATAATTCGATGCGACCCAATTCGATGGCGCCGCTTCCGGAAATTTTGCGACTAAACGGCTATTCGACCGCGCAGTTCGGGAAGTGCCATGAAGTGCCGGTGTGGGAAGCGAGTCCGGTTGGACCGTTCGACCGCTGGCCGACCGGTTCGGGCTTCGAGTATTTCTATGGCTTCATCGCGGGCGAAACCAATCAGTGGTATCCGGCGATTCACGAAGGCACGAAAGTCATCGAACCGCCGAAGACGCCCGAAGAGGGCTATCATTTCATGGAAGACATGACCGATCGCGCGATCGCGTGGGTGCGTCAGCAGCGTCTGCTCGCGGGCAACAAGCCGTTCTTCATGTATTTCGCGCCGGGCGCGACCCACGCGCCGCACCACGTGCCCAAAGAGTGGGCCGATAAGTATAAAGGCAAGTTCGACCAAGGTTGGGACAAGCTGCGTGAAGAGACGTTCGCACGGCAGAAGAAACTCGGCGTGATACCGCAGAATTGCGACCTGACCGAACGCCCGAAAGAGATTCCGTCCTGGGATTCGGAAACGCCCGACATGAAGCGCGTACTGGCACGCGAGATGGAAGTCTACGCCGGCTTCTTTGAGTACGCAGACTATCACATCGGGCGGCTGATCGACGCGCTCGAACAAGTCGAGGCGCTCGACGACACGTTGATCTACTACATCATCGGCGACAACGGCGCGTCGGCCGAGGGAACCCCCGAGGGCACGTACAACGAGATGATCCCGTTCAACGGCATGAAGTCGCTCGAAACCCCCGAGTTTCTCATCTCGCACATCGACAAACTCGGCGGCCCGGAGTCCTATAACCACTACGCAGTCGGGTGGGCGCATGCGATGGATACGCCGTATCAGTGGACGAAACAAGTTGCCTCGCACTGGGGCGGCACGCGGAACGGCACGATCGTGCGCTGGCCCAAAGGCATCAAAGCCAAGGGCGAGATTCGCAATCAGTTCCACCACGTCATCGACGTCGCGCCCACCATTCTCGAGATCGCCGGACTAACGGAGCCCGTCATGGTCAACGGCGTCGGTCAGGTTCCGATGCAGGGCGAGAGCATGGCCTACAGTTTCGAAGACCCCAAAGCGGCGGAGCGCCGTGAAACGCAGTACTTCGAGATGTTCGGCAATCGCGGCATCTATCACAAGGGCTGGACCGCGGTGACGCGCCACCGCACGCCGTGGTTGATGACGGCGCAGGCGCCGCCCTTCGACGACGACGTTTGGGAGTTATACGATACGTCGAAAGATTGGTCGCAGGCGCACGATCTCTCGAAAGCGATGCCGGATAAACTCCACGAGTTACAGCGGCTCTGGATCATCGAAGCGACGCGCAACCAGGTCCTGCCGATGGACGACCGGCAAGCCGAGCGCATGAACAGCGACACGGCCGGCAGACCGCTGCTCGTTCGCGGAAAACATCAAGTGCTTGCAAACGGCATGGGCGGGCTCAACGAAAACGGTTTGATCAACATCAAGAACAAGAGCCACTCGATCACCGCAGAACTTCTCATACCAGACGGCGTAACGCCGAGCGGCGTCATTCTCGCGCAAGGCGGCATCGGCGGCGGCTGGATGTTCTATGTCGAGGACGGCAAGCTTTCGTACATTTACAACTTCCTGGGCCTCAAGCACTTCACGACTACGTCCACACAGGCGCTTACGGCTGGGAAGCACCAAGTGCGGATGGAGTTTGCGTACGACGGCGGCGGTCTCGCCAAAGGCGGTACGGTTACGCTCTATCTCGACGGTAAAGCTGTTGGAAACGGACGCGTCGACGCCACCGCGCCGGCAGTCTTCTCCGCAGATGAACTCTCGGACGTCGGGTTCAAGGGTGGCTCTCCCATCCTCCCGGAGATGACCTCAGCGAAGAGCCATTTCAACGGCACGGTGATCGCCGTCGTTGTCGACATCAGCGGCGACGACACCGATCATCTGCTCGATCGCGAGCAAGTGATGGCCATGATCATGGCGCGCCAGTAACACAAGGTTGGCGGGAGCGTGTAGGAATCGAACCTACCAGCCGCCTTGCGGCGGCCTCAGCGATTTTGAAGACCGTGCGAGCCACCAGACTCGTACGCTCCCATCCTGCCGTTTTCGGATACGGCGCGCCCCTCGCCTGGCGCTATGCTGAGGCGCGGAGGTGCAACATGCGTGCAACGGCCGTGGCCCTGGCAGTTGCGATTGTGCTGTTCCCCTGGACGGCGAACGCCACGGGAACGGTAACGATCCAACAACCCGACGGATCGGTAAAAACCTACGCGAACGTTTCGATACGCGCCAACTCCAGCAATTTGGTGCTTACATCGAGTGACGGAAAGGGAACGCTGGTCTTTGGTAGGGCTTCGTGCACGAAGGTCGGCGAGTTGTTGCAATGTCTGGAATACGACGCGACCCTCTTTCAAAATGGCGAGCGCATGCACATCGCTTTGAAGAATGGAACGGTTTGGTATAACCCGAGCAAAACGACGCAGACGCTCAGCCATTCTTCGACGCAGCTTCCGTATCGCGGCATCCTCATGAGCGCCGAATCAAAGAAGGGGACGTATGTCTCCCTGACCGGTGTGGTCGATGAGGTCATCAAGTGAACGCCCATCGTCTCATCTCGATCGCACTGCTCATCTCACTTGCCCCACTCCTGATAGCGCCGCGCGGAGGAGGCGGCGGATTCCGCGGCGGCGGTGGCGGCGGATTCCGCGGTGGTGGCGGCGGATTCGACATGCACGGCGAGCAAGCGCACGCGCAACCGCAATCGTTCAGTCATTCTAGTACCGGACCGGGCGGAACGCAACGCACGACTACAGGGGCATCCTCGAGCAACGGCTACGCGCGCTCGACGACCGCAACGAATGGCAATTACAGTCGCACAAGTACCGGCGCGGCGAGCAGCAATGGCAACTACGAGCACAGCAGTAGCGCCTCGAACGGCTACGCCAGCCACAGCAGTAATACAAGCGGCAACGCGAACACCGGAAACTACTCGCACAACGGGAGCGGAAGCAGCCCGTACGGCGCATACAACACCTCCGGCAGCGGCAACACGCATACCGGGACGTACAACGGGTCGACGAACGGCGTGAACGCGTACGGCCAAACCTATCATTCCAGCACATCGATGAGCAATGGCACGGTCTATCACGGTGCAACCGTCACCAACCCCGTGTATGCCGGATATCCCGCATGGGGCTGGAACGGCGGCTACGCGTGGTATCCCGCGCCGATCTATTGGGGTGGTGGCTTTTGGGGACCATTTGCCATTGGAGCCGCGAGCGCTGCAGTGTATGGGACGATCGTTGCCAACAACACGACCTACTCGTCGTATCAAGCGCAACCCGACAGCCCGGGCGCAAAACTCTTGGCGAGCTACCACCTTACGCAAACTGCATGCGGGCCGCCGGACCTCGTGGTGATTTACGGTCCGAACAACAGCGTGATCTGCGCCGATCCGAACAATCTCGTGTCGGCCGGAAATTATAGCGTCGATTCGCAGACCTTGACGATAACCTCGGAAAAACCGGCCTCCTGAACGCGGTTCTCGTCGGTCCGATCGTCTTTGCGTGCCTTTTCGGCGGCGCGCTCGCGCACTACGGACGCGGCGCAAGCCTTGCTCGCCGTACGCTTCGCCTAACCGTCTTTATCGCGTTAGCAATGTACTCGCCGTTCCAAGGGCTTTTGCAGATCTCGAGCGCTCCGCTGCGTGAAGCTCTGACAACCCTCGGCCACTAGTTGGTGTACTGTTCGCCGACGGCGGTTTCGTACAGGAACCAAATTCGCCGTTCGGTTTCGTCGATAAAGACCTCGAGTAGCGAGGCCGTCGCGACGTCACCGGCGTCGTCCACGGTGCCGTGCAGGGCGCGCATGCGGCTGACCAGGTCCTTGTTGTCTTCGACGAGTTGACGCAGCATCGCGTGCGGTTCGACGAAGTCGCGATCGTCGTTATCGACACGGGTGATCTTGGAGATCTGCCCAACGCTTCGCAGCGTCGGCTGACCGAGCTTACGCGACCGTTCGGCAAGAACGTCGATCATCGCAAAGATCTGCGCGGCGTGCTCGTCAAGGAGCTCGTGATATTCTTTGTAGTGGCTGCCCGAGACGTGCCAATGGTAGTTCTTCGTCTTTAGGAAGAGTGCCACCACATCCGCGGTGAGAGGAAGCAGCGCTTTGCCGATCTCGGCTCGGGCCTCTTCCGAAAGATCGGACGGGGTTCCCAGACGCGCTTGAAATTTGGAGAGTGTTGTCGTTTCCATGTGGCGTAAACCCTCTCTACGACCGGGCGGTTGCAACTACGATGTGTAGTCCACCTCGGTCATCATACCGTCCATCATGTGGATTTCGTTGTGACAATGCAAGAGCCACCGGCCGGGGAAGGCGTTGGCGTCGAAGATCCAGGTAAGCGTACCGCCGTTGGCGCGCACGAGCGAGACGTCTTTGTCAAGCGGGCGCGCGAGGGGTTTCCCGTCGATCTCGACGACCCGGAAGACGTGGCCGTGGAGATGCATCGGATGATCCATGTCGGTCGTGTTTTTGAAGTGCACGCGCACACGATCGCCGCGGCGCACCGCGATCTTCGCCGTATTCGGCCAGGTCGCACCGTTGAGCGTCCAGCGCGGCGAATTCCACGCCCCGCCCCCAAGCGTATAGTCCTTGCGAATTGTGATGCCGCCCTCGTCGACCGCCGCGGTGTAACCCGTCGCCAGCTTTTGATAGGTTAGGTAGTCGACGCCGTCGAGCGACTGCGATGAGGAAAGCGGCGCGGCGTTTTCCATGCCCGGCGTATATACCACCATCGCTTGCTGAAAGGC
>DATJOM010000039.1:0-26840 GCA_035507095.1 Candidatus Acidiferrum sp. | reverse complement strand
ACGTCGGGCATGAATTCGGGAAAGCGCTCCTGGTCTTTGGCAAGCTCGTAGACGGCGCGCGCGGGAGCGGCGATAGCGATGCGAGATTCGACGTACGGCATTTAGTGGCGCGCGATGCTCACAAGCGCCCGAGTTTTTCGGCAGCAGCCTCCACCCCTGCGGAGAACGCCCCGAGCGCTATATCCACTTCGCCTTCGGTGACGATCAGCGGTGGTTCCAAGCGGATCACGCGCTGCTGATTGAGCGTCCACGCGGCCGTAACCCCGCGTTTGAGCATCTCCGGAATGATCCAGCCGCCGTAGCCTTCGTTTGTCAACTCGACGCCGACGAGCAGACCGAGCCCCCGCACGTCGCGTATGACGTTCGGGTATTCGAGCGCGATCGCACGGCATCCGTCGAGCAACTGCTCGCCGCGCGCACGTGCATTGGCGACGAGATCGTCGTCGAGTAAGACGTCCATCGCGGCGAGTGCCGCCGCACACGCGATCTCGCTTCCACCGAACGTCGAGGTGTGAATCAGCGGCTGCTTTGCATACGCACGATTCCAAGCGTCGGCACGCGCAATGTAGGCGCCGACCGGAATCACGCCGCCCGACAGTCCCTTGGCAAGCGTCATGACGTCAGGAACAACGTCGTCGCGTTCAACTGCGAAGCGATAGCCGCAGCGCCCGAGTCCGGTTTGCACTTCATCCGCGATGAAGAGTGCGCCGGCGCGATCGCAGGCTGCGCGCACCGCACGCAGATAGCCCGCCGGCGGCACGTTCACGCCACCCTCGCCCTGCACCGGCTCGACGACGAAGGCGGCTGCATCGCGCAGCGCCTCGTCGAGTACGGCAGCATTGCCGAACGGCACGTGTATGACATCAGCGAGCAAGGGTTGAAACGGTGTTTGAAATGTTGCACGCCCGCTGATCGAGAGTGCGCCGAGCGTCTTGCCGTGATACGCGTCGTGCGTCGCGACGATCTTGGCGCGGCCGGTCGCGGCACGCGCGAGCTTGATCGCGCCTTCGAGCGCTTCGGTCCCGCTGTTGCACCAGAATGAGTACTGCAGATCACCCGGCGCGATCTCCGCTAACCGCTTCGCGGCGCGACCGAGCACGACGTTGAACATCGTCTTGCCCGAGAGCGACATGCGTTCCATCTGCTCTTTGACCGCCGCGATTACGCGCGGATGCGAATGCCCAAGGGTGAAAACACCGTAGCCGCCGGCAAAATCGAGATAGGCTTTGCCGTTTTGATCCCAGATCGTCGTGCCCGACGCGCGCACTTCGACCGGCGAACCGGAGAGCTTCATCACGCGCGCCAGCGGCGGGTTGACAAAGTTCTTATAGTTTTCGAACGCCTCGGCAGCGAGATCTTCGACGGTTCCTCTTGTCAACGCGCTCCCTCCGCGTGATCGCACTGCAGCGTCTGTAGTTTAACTGGATAAAGCTCGGTTCTGACTAAGCCGAAGATGTGGGTTCGAATCCCACCGGGCGCCAACCCCCTGGCTATGCAACTTGACGCGGCCCAGTCACCCGCGCTACAGTCGAGATGCTTAGTCAGGGCCGAGCTCATTCCAGTAAGCTACGAGAGAGGGGATCGCGCAAGCGGTCCTCTTTCGCTTTCCAATGCATCGGTCGCGAGCGCGAGTTCGAACCCGCCGCTGTCGGGAACGCTGAGCCGCGGATAGCCGAGCGATTCCGCAGTCTCGTCACCGTAGAGTGCGGCCATCACTACGGGCGCAAGATGCGAATCGAGATGCGGTTCGATCGCCTTGCGAATTGCTCCCACGGTCGCGTCATCGTAGCGACGCTCGTGCCCAGCAAAGCGCAATGTACGACCTTCGCGGTCGAGGATCTCGCGCAGCGTGCGAACGGGTCCGTTGCGGCGTTCGTCGAGCGTGCGATAGACCGATTCGAACGCGCGTCGCTTCAGCAGGTCCGCAGTCGGCTCCTCAGCCGTCCAAATCACCACCGTCGCCCAGCCGTGCTTGACCTCGTACTTATTCTCGTAGCGGTGGCTGAACTCGGCAAAAGCGCGATTGGTCCATCCACCCTTCGCGTCGTCCATCAGCACCAGCAACACGTTGAGCGTGTCGTCGCCATCGATGCGCGACGCGGCATCGCTTGCAGCCGCAAAGACCTGGTCTTCCGCGTCCATGGCGAGCAACCGCTCCACGTACGCAAGCGCGTGCTCCTTCGCCATCGGGTTCAACTTCGAAAGCGGCAGCACTTCCGCGCCCCCCTCCGCGCGCACGAGATTGAGGTACGACGCAAAGCGTTCGAACGTCCGCGGCATTGTGTAGAGCTCGCGAACTTTTTCCAGACAGCGATGGGAACGAATCGCGATCGGCATGTTAGGCGGCAACCATCGGGGACGCTTCGATGCGCGCGATCGTCTCCTCGATCACGGCGATCGCTTCTGCGGCAGCATCGATGCGCATCATCCGCTCGCGTAGCACCGCCGCGCCGGGAATACCTTTAAGGTAGAGCGCGACGTGCTTGCGCATCTGCGGCACCGCGCGCGCCTCGCCCCATTCATCGACCATCGCATGATAGTGCACGACGCAGTAGCGCAGTCGATCGCCTGCCGAGGGGACCGCGCGCATATCGCGCCCTTCCATCAAGTCGGCGATCTGCGCGATGAGCCACGGATTGCCAAGCGTCCCACGGCCGAGCATGATCGCATCGACGCCACTTGCGCGCATACGCTCCATCGCAGCGCGCGGATCGTCGAGATCGCCGTTACCGATCACCGGTATCTCGATCGCTTCCTTTAACCGGGCGATGTGCGCCCAATCTGCGCTTCCTTTATAGAACTGCTTTGCGGTACGCGCATGGAGCGTTACGGCTTGTACGCCGACCGCCTGCGCGCGCTTCGCGACGTCGATATAGACGAGATCGCTTTCGCTCCAGCCCAGCCGCATCTTCATCGTGACCGGACAATCGACGGCGTCGACGACGGCTCGCATGATCGCTTCGCAGCGATCGACGTCGCGCAGACACGCGGAGCCACCGTTGGTCTTCGTGACCTTCGGCGCCGGACAACCAAAGTTGATATCGACGATGTCGGCGCCACATTCGCGCACGACCTTGGCGGCGGCGGCCATCGTCGCGGGATCGTCGCCCCACAGCTGCGTTGCGACCGGCTTCTCGAGCCCGTGCTGATCGATCATCTCCATCGTGCGCTTGCTGCCGAACTTGAGTGCGTTCGACGAGACAAACTCGGTCACGGTCAGGCCGAGGCCAAACGGTTTATAGAGCGCGCGCATCGTCCGGTTGGTAACGCCGGACATGGGTGCGAGCACGAGCGGAGGCCATATCTGTTGGCTGCCGATCCGCAGCGGAGGCACGGTAGGGGGCATGGCGCCCCCTACTATACCAGAGGCCTACCCTAGGGAGCTACCATCGCGAATGCGCGCAGGCCGTAGAGGCTGAGGTGCGGATCGACCGCGCCGATGACCGGCGCGTTCGCCGCGACGACGCCGGCCAGTCCTCCGGTCGCCACGACCGGCGCGTCGATGCCGAGCTCCGCACGCATACGCGCTACGAGTGCCTCGGTCTGGCCGACGAAGCCGAAGATAATGCCGGCCTGCAGCGCCTCAACGGTATTGCGGCCGATCGCATGCGCGGGGGCATCGAGCGCAATCTGCGGGAGCTTTGCCGTGCGCCCGATGAGCGCGTCGATCGAGATATTGATGCCCGGCGCAATCGCAACCCCGAGGTACTCGCCTGCCGTAGAGATCGCCATGAAGACCGTCGCCGTGCCATAGCTGACGAGAATGAGCGGCGCACCGTGGCGCTCGACCCCGCCGATCGCACACGCGATCAGATCGGCGCCGACCTCCGCCGGATGATGGGTCTTCACCTTGATGAGCTGCTGACTCTCCGCGGATAATATCCGCGGCTCTACGTTGAAGAATTTCTCTGCGACCTCGACCAGCGTATGATCGAGGCGCGGCACGACGCTCGAAATTACGACTGCGTCGATTTGGTTTGATTTCACGCCGGCGGTCGCAAAGAGCTGCGTGACGAAGACGCCGTACTCATCGGCGGTCCTGCGGGACTCGGTGGTCACGCGCCAATGATGGACGAGTTCTTTGTGACCATTATCGAAGAGGCCGAGTTTCGTCTCGGTGTTCCCGACGTCAATCGCGAGCAGCATCAGCGACGCAACTCTTCGATCGCGTCGAGCAGCCGCGATGCGAGCTCGGGTTTGCTTGCAGTACCCAACTCCTTGCGACCATCCTTCCAGAGCAGTGTGAGCGCATTCTCGCCAACACCGAAACCAAGCTCGCCGCGCACGTCGTTGACCACGATTGCATTGAGACCCTTGCGTTGGAGCTTCTCGCGCGCACGCGCTTCGTGCTCTTCGGTCTCTGCGGCAAAGCCAACCAGAAACGCGTCGTCGTTGCGCTCGGCGAGCGTCGCCAGCACGTCGGGATTGCGCACCATCTGCACGACCAGATCCTCGTCGGTCTTCTTCAACTTATGCTCGGCGCGCTGCGCGGGCCGCCAATCCGAGACGGCGGCAGTCGCTATCACCAGCTCCGCGCGGGCACCGTGGGTAAGCGCGAGATCGAGCAGCTCCTGCGCCGTGGCAAAACGGTGGGTGGTGACGCCCGGTGGAGGTTCGAGCAACGTCGGGCCCAGGAGCAACGTCACGTTCGCGCCGCGCAGCGCAGCTTCACGCGCAATCGCGATCCCGGTGGCACCCGTCGACGCGTTGCTTACGAAACGAATCGGATCGAAGGCTTCGCGCGTGGGACCCGCGGTCACCAGCACGCGAACGCCGGCCAGACGCTGCGACCGCGCGAGCACGCGTTCGAGCGCCTCGAGCAACGCCTCCTCGCTCGCAAGCCGTCCGACACCGCTCTCGCGCTCGGCGAGGAAGCCGCGTTCGGGATCGACGAACTCGTAGCCCCGTTCGCGCAGGATGCGCAAATTCGCCTGCGTTGCCGGGTGTTCGTACATGGCGCTGTTCATCGCCGGAGCTATGACGATCGGAATTCTCGCTGCGAGCGCTGCGGTCGTTACGAGATCGTCGGCAATCCCTTGTGCGAGCTTCGCGATCGTGTTTGCCGTGGCCGGTGCAATGAGCATGACCTGCGCTTCGCGCACCAGACGGATATGGGGAATCCGTTCGGGCGCGTCCCACAACGATGTGTAGGCGGGCCGTGCCGTCAGCGACGAAAAGGTCAACGAGCCCACAAAGCGTTCGGCTTCCTGCGTCATGATCACGTCAATGGTTGCGCCGCGTTGTACGAGCGTGCTGGCCAACGCCGCAATCTTGTAGACCGCGATGCCACCGCACACGCCGAGCAGGATCCGATGTTCCTTCATCACTCGATCCATAGGTTGTCGAGCAACCGCGTCGACCCGAAGCGCGCCGCGCCGATGACAAATGCGGGCGGCGAAAGTGTGTCGATCGGCGAAAACGTGCTGGCGTCGACGACGTCGAGATAGTCGAGTTGCGCGAGCGGATGCAGGCGGGTGCGGCCTGCCGCGAGTGCGTCCGCTTTCGACCGGCCGCTTGCCATCGCCAGGCGCACCGCTTGCAGCGCGTGATGCAGCGAAGGCGCGGCTTCCCGCTCCTGCGGTGAGAGGTACGCATTGCGGCTCGACATCGCCAGCCCATCGGCCTCGCGCTGCGTCGGCACGATCTCTACGCGCACGGGAATCTCCAAGTCTGTAACCATTCGACGCACGACAGCCGTCTGCTGCGCATCCTTCTGCCCGAGATAGAGCGTATCGGGACGCACGATGTTGAGCAGTTTGCAGACCACGGTGGCGACGCCGCGAAAGTGGCTCGGCCGGATCGCGCCTTCGTACAGTTCGCCGACCGGTCCGGCGTCGACCGATGTTTCGAATCCGGGTGGATACATTGCGAGCGGGCTGGGTATAAAAAGCACGTCGACGCCGGCCTGCGAGAGCTTCGCCTGGTCGCCTTCGAGATCGCGCGGGTAACGCGCGAGATCCTCCTCCGGCGCGAATTGCAAAGGATTCACGAACACCGATGCCCCCACAGCAACCGATTCAGCGCGAGCGCGACGCACGAGCGCGAGGTGTCCTTCGTGGAGCGCGCCCATGGTCGGCACGAAGCCGAGCGGACGCGGTAAGACGTCGAAGAGCGCTCGCGCTTGCGAGATCGTCGAAGCAATTTGCACGACGGCTACATTCGCGTAACGCGCAGTACCGTGCGGCCGACAATAAATGGAACGCCGATTTCGATCTTCGCGTCCCCGCTGACCAACTCGCCGTTGACTTTCGTTCCGTTGCGGCTCTCGAGATCGGTGAGGTGCAGGCTCTCCCCATCAATGCGAACGTGCGCGTGCTTGCGCGAGACATAACGGTCGAGCGCGATGCACGCTTGTGCAACGGAGTCATCGCGGCCGATCGTGATCTCGCTCTCGAACGTCCAACTTTTTCCATCGAGTGGCCCACTGAGGACCTCGAGCAGGTACATGGCGGCGAGCCCTTCTCTGGTGCGGTTGCCCGGCTCCTGGTGGCGGGGGTCCCTTGCGTAAAGGGATGGCTAACAAAAAGGGCCGTCCGGACGATAGTGATAGGGTGACGATGAACGACCGGATCGACGAGCTCCTCGAGCTCATAGAAGTAGAGCCGGACGCCCTCCGAGAGGCAGAATTCCTGCAAGCGCAGGCGATTCTCGAGACCTTGGTGGGCAAGTCTATCACGGCGGCTGAGGTTCAAGATACGCGCATCGTCATTACGACCGGCGACGGCAATCGGTATTTCTTCTACGGGTTTTTAGGGTCGGGGAACAGCCAGCCTATTTAGCGGGCTGCTGTGACGCAACAAATGCAGCGATCTTTTCATGATCGCTGGATGTGTATTGCGTGAACGCGACGCCGTGCGCGTAGCGCTTCGTCGCATTGTCGTAGAACGTCAACGCAATCTTCGCGCGTACGAGCATCTCGCGGTCGGAACCGGGAAGCGTGAAGCGCAGAACGATCGGCTGTCCCGCCGGGAGGTCGGTTGTGGTGGTGATGCGCATGCCGCCACGACTCAGGTCGACGGCGTCGCCGGTTAAGACCAACTCGTGCCCCGGGACGATGATTGTGACCGGGAAAGCAACGGTTGCGCGAAAGAACCGGCGCTCGTGCGAGCGATCCTCTTGTGTACTCACCGATGAAGCTTCTTCTCTGCTACGCGGCAGTGGCCTTCATCTTACCACAGCCTGCGCCGCAAGCAGCGCACCAAGCATCGCGTGCTCGGCGACGATCCCGCCTTGGAGATATACCTCGAACGGCGCGCGCAGCGGCGCGTCGCAGGAGAGTTCGATCGTCGCACCGCCTACGAACGCACCGCTCGACATGACGACTGGATCGATATACCCAGGCACAGGTCCCGGCTCGGGCCGAAAGCGCGCATTAAGCGGCATCGCCGATTGTAAACCAATTGCAAAGCGCAAGAGCAGCTCCGGCTCGCGCAAACAAATGGCCTGCACGATATCGGTGCGCGCGGCGCCCGGCTGAGGATCCACCGTAAAGCCCAGCTCCCCAAAGAGCGCCGCGGCAAAATCAAGTCCGCGCAAGGTTTGCTCCACGATCATCGGTGCAACGAACAATCCTTGCACGAAGGCGCGTCCAAAGCCGAGCGTTGGGCCAAGAGCACTACGCAGGCCCGGGGCGTATAAGCGTGCGCTCACACGCTCCACGAGGTCGTTGCGTCCGGCGATATACCCGCCCCCCGGCGCGAGACCGCCGCCGAGATTCTTGATCAGCGATCCCATGACGAGGTCGGCTCCCAGGTGCGTGGGTTCCCGCTCCTCGACCAATTCACCGTAGCAGTTGTCGACGAGCACGACGACGTGTGGCGCCACCTCTTTGACACGCGCTGCGACACGGCCGCACGTCGCCACATCGAGGGACGGACGCGGCGCGTAGCCGCGAGAGCGCTGGACGAAGACGGCGGCGGCGTTCGGCGCGGCGGCTGCTGCAGCAACCGCGTCGAGATCGACGCTTCCGTCCTCGCATAACGCGATTTCTTCGTATACTACGCCGTGCGCGACGAGCGAATGATCCGCATCACAAATCGCATTGCGCAGCGTGTCGTACGGCCGTCCGGCGGCAGCGATGAGCCGCGCTCCCGGCGCCACACATGCAGCGAGCGCTGCAACGATCGCATGCGTGCCGCTGACGATCGAGAGGCGCGCAAGCGTACGCTCCGCGCCGAGCACCCGCGAAAGCAGCGATTCGTAGCGTTCGCGCGCTGCGTCGTCGTATCCGTACCCGGTCGTACCCGCGAGATCGCTGTCGCTCAGGCCTTCGTCGTAGAACGCGCGCAAGACCCGCGCCTTTACGCGTTCTTGCACGGGATACTTCAGCGTGCGCGTGCGCTCGTAGGCGCGCGCGGCGGCCGCTCGCACGCGCGCATCGACGTCGAACCTTTCACACAGTAGCTCGATCATGCCGCCGCCTCGATTTCGCCCGCGAGATGTCGCTCGTACGCGCGGACGAACGGCAAATAGATCAGCGCGGCAATCGTGACGTTGATCGCTACGAGCGCCAGCGCGCGCGGATCGAGCGTGGCAAGGACGGTAGAAATCAACGTCGGTACCGATGATGGAACGTAGTAAATCGCGCGGCCGACACAACCGAGCGCGACCGCGAAATACGTCGTCGTCGCAAGCACCAGCGGTGCCAGGATGAAAGGTGGCACGAGAAACGGATTGAGCACGACCGGAACGCCGAAGAGGAGCGGTTCGTTCGCGTTAAACAACGCGGGCACAATCGTCGCGCGCCCCACGGTTCGCAACCGTGTTACGCGCGAGCGCGCGAGAAGCGCCGCCAGCGGCAGCGTCGAACCTGCGCCACCGGGGAAAATAAAAAGAAAGAGCGAGACCACCACGATGTGCGGCAACGGCAGGTGGTTTCGGAATGCGACCGTGTTTGCGGTCTGCAACGCGAGATAGACGGGCGTGACGAAAGCCGCGAGCAGCGCCGGCCCGTGCAAACCGATCGTCCACAACAGCGTCTGCACTACGACGATGACGACAAGCGCGAGATAGGTATCCCCGAGCTCCCCGAGCGGTTCGAGCGCAGCGGTAACCGCGCCGGTAATCGAGACATGCATCTCGCGCGACAGAGCCGCAAGCGCGATTGCCAGCAGTGCGCCGGCCCACGCGTTACGGCTCAGACGCGCACCCAAGGCAACGACGCCGCACGCGGCCAGTGCGACAAAGAGCCCGCTCGGCCCAATCGAACGCAAATATGCGAGCGGCGCGCCGGCGAAAGGCGGAAGCGCGAGCAGATACGCGATCGTTGCACCAGCGACGAGCGCGATCGGATTGACCTTCGCAGATCGCGCATAGAACCACCCGAGCGTCGGCGCCAGCACGAGCCCCATGATACCGAAAGCGGGAATCAGCGCGCCGGCAACGCGCAAGCCGAGCGACGAACCGATGAACGGCCCGTTTGCGGGAACGAATGGAAAAATCGCGATCGCGGCTACGAGTAAGCCGGCGAAACTCCACGGGAGCGCGTCACGGGTAGCTACGAGGAAGGGGCTAGAGGCGACGAACGACAGCTTCGACGCGACCGACGATCTCGACATCGCTCGCGTAGATTGGCGCCATGGCGCGATTCTCCGGCTGCAAGCGGATGCGGCCGTCTTCGCGATAATACCGTTTCACCGTCGCTTCACCGTCGACCATCGCCACGACGATCTCACCGTCGCGTGCTACGCGCTGGGGGCGGACCATGATCAGGTCACCATCGAGAATCGCCGCCTCGACCATGGAGTCGCCCTGGACGCGCAGCATGAACGCATCGGAGACTCGCGGCACAAAGGAAGCCGGCAAGACAAACTCGCCCTCCAAATGCTCCTGCGCCGTGATCGGCATGCCGGCGGCAACCTTGCCGACGATCGGCATCACGATGCTTTCGGGCACGGGCGCCACTCCGAGGTCGGAGCGCAGCGCGCGCGGCTTGGTGGGGTCGCGCGAGATCAAACCCCGGCGTTCTAAGGCCTTGAGGTGAGCGTGGATCGTGGATGAGGATGAAAGGCCGACGCGCTCGCCGATCTCGCGTACTGAGGGCGGATAGCCGCGCTCAACCGTAAAGGCGCGAATCACGTCGAGAATCCGCTGCTGTCGTTCCGTCGCTGGCTTGTCGGTCAAGGCTCCCTCCCGGAGGTTTTTGCAGCGCAATGCCACCCGTATGGCATGGCTTTGCTCTACAACCCTAGCACAGCACGCCTCAAAAGGCAAACATACGTTCGGATCACGCTTGACAGCTCGTTCGCGGGATGTGCTAAAATCTAGGGGACGAACAGCTGTTTGGCACAAAATATAGGCACGTTGGTAGTCGAACGGTCGTTCGCCACAAGATATGGAAGACCACTTCGACAAGCTCAGGGTGATGGGGAGAAGGTTTGTGGTTACGCGGAAACGGTTCACGCTCATGCCGGCGATCTCGCTGGCCGCACTCAGTCTGATGGTGACGGTGCCTGCGCTTTCGAGCATGCACCTCTACGCGGCAACCGCGCAGCGCTACGCCGTCGTTACCGTGCAGCCCGGCGATACGTTGTGGTCGATCGCCGCGACGCACACGAATTCGAGCGGCGACGTGCAAGAAACGATCGATCGGATCAGCGCGACGAATCACCTGCAAGCGTCAACGATACTCCCCGGCGAACGCCTCCGCATCCCGCAGTAACAGCAGCGCTCGCGCCGAGCGCGTAGTCGAGGGACCGCATCACGCGGTCTCTTTTTATTTTCTGCGCGAGACAACCACGATCGAGTGGCCGGTGTGATCGCTCAGGAACTCCAAGCCCTCCATCATCCACGAATCGAGGCCGCCGCTCGAGTGTTTGGCGACTTCGCGCACGACATGAACGCGATCGCGCAGCCAGGCAAGTTCCGAACGC
Organism: Candidatus Acidiferrum sp.; assembly: GCA_035507095.1. GTDB lineage: Bacteria > Vulcanimicrobiota > Vulcanimicrobiia > Vulcanimicrobiales > Vulcanimicrobiaceae > Aquilonibacter. Next base: position 15,969 of record DATJOM010000039.1, on the reverse strand, counting down.
GTCGTCGTGGGAAAGATTGCAACCTCGCAATCTTCGCATTGATATCCGTACTGCACGACGGCTGCGCTTTCGCGTGAAACACGAAGGCCCCCGCTTTCGCGGAGGCCTTCGCATCTGTACTCGAGTCTTGCGACTAGAGCTTGACGTTAAACGTCAGGTAGGCATTGATCGGCGGCGGGATAACGCCGGCGACCGTGCCGAGGCCTGGAGCGTACGTCTGGAACTGCCACGGATAGAGGGTCGTTCCATTTGCCGTCGCGCTGTAGAGCGACGGGTTGCCCGGATTGGCGAAGCCCGAACCGAACTGGTAGTTCGATACGTACTCGCCGTTGGCGCCATACGAGCAGACGTTAGCTCCCGGCGGATATGCCTGGGTCCACGGCTCCGACGAGCCGCCGAAGCAGGTGTGGAACAGGTTCGCCACCGTGAGGTTTACCGAGATTCTGGGTGAGATATCGTAACTGAATGCGATGTTCCCAACCAGGATGTTCGGGTTGTGGTACTGCCCGATCGAGTCGAACGAGCCGGTCTGCGGATTGGGGATGTACAACAGGCCCGTTGCCGTCGCACCTTGACCGATGAGCGAGGTGTACGCGCATTGGTCAGCTCCGGCACTCGCCGACATGTCGATCGCGGTGCAGAGTCGCGGATCAACACCGTTGACCGTGAACGGCGAACCGTACGACGATCCGGTGCTGAGCTGCAAGCTCGGCGTCACCGCGAACTTGTCATGGCGGTAATTGAGGATCAGCGATGTGACCCACGGGATGTCATAGAGGCCAAGGCCCGTATTGACGCCCGGAATCGCCACGTCGCTCGGCGGCGCGTACCAGCCGTTGGGATCCAGCAACCCCTGTGCCGGTGCAGCGAAGTACGGGTTGGTCACTTGACCGGCACCGCACGCCTGCGCTACGCCCGGCGTTCCAACGCCGGTGCCGGCGGTGAACGCCGTCGCGCTTGCAAGCGTGAAGCACGGATAGTTCTGTGATCCACCCTTCGCCAGCGCGTTGTAGTCGGTGATCGCTTGGTTGTAGTAGCCGATCTGGTTGGCGCCAAGATTGTTGACGAGACCAGACTGGAACCGAACCTTCGCGTTCGTGTACGTCACCGCAAGCGATCCCGAAAGACCGTTCTTCGAGAAGTCGCCCTTGGTGAAGGCACCTTCAATACCATAGCTGCGGAACTGTCCGACCGGCACCTGCGTCACATAGCCGGGTCCGATGAATGACTGCTCCTGATAGCCGTTGGTAAGGTTGTAGAACGGCGTGAGCTTGAAGCTCATGTCGGTTCCACGGATGTGCCGTTCGAGTGAGACGTCGTACTGTGCCGACGTTTGCGACGGCGTGTTGTGGAACGGCGAGAAGAAGCCGAGGCTCATGAAGTTGGCCCACTGGCCAAGGTTGTTGCCCGACTCATTCGTGTACTGCACCGATGCCGAAATCGGCGGTTCGATGAAGCGGCCGCCCGAGAAACGCCAGACCGTGTCCGGCGACTCGGTGTACGTCGCCGAGTAGCGTGCCGACCAGTAGTTGAGGTTGTACGAGGCCGGCGAGTTATACGTGAACGACGGAGCGGCTACGCCATCCTGGGTTGTGCCGTTGGGATGGACGAATCCGGTCGCGGTTTGGCCGGTTGCCGCCGAGATGTACGAGTTACAGTCCGCGTTGGTTTCAACCGGGCTTGCCGGCGGAAACTCACCGGGGAGGAGCGGCAACGAGTACACGCCCTGCGTTACTCCGGTGGTGCCGATGGCTGCACCCGAGGACGCGTAGCAGAAATAGTTCGCTGCTTCTTGGGCATAGAACTGATCGCCAAGCGTCGTGGTGTTGGCCATATCGTAGGTGTAGCTCTCGTAGCGGAGCGCAGCGTTGATCAGCCAACGATCGCTGGGGCGCCACTGATCCGAGAGCGAGACATTAGTGAATTTTGGATTCACCGTGTTATACGAAGCACTCTCCGGGCCGTCCCAGAGCGTCTCCAGTTGTGCGCCTGCAGCTGCGGCTGCCGGTCCAACGGTGGGGACGGTATAGCCGTTAGGCTTGAACTCTTGGTTCGAAGCGTTGCAGCTGATGTTGTTCCCCGTGGTCGGACTTATGCCGCAGCCTGCGCCGACGGCATAGCAGGGAATCTGCGTATCCGGCGTACCGGAGATCGTACCTGCCGCGTTGTCCCAGCAGGTGAAGTTGCCGAAGCTGTTGCCCGAGACGATACCAAACGGCACGCCGGCCGTGATGTTGGTGGTGTTGTTGTCGCGCAACACGGCGGCATTGGTCTGGTTCACCGTGAATTGGAGCAAGTTCTTGTCGTTGACTTGATCGCTGAACTGGAACTCGCCGCCGTAGGTGTGGGTGCCGAGCAAATAGTTATTCGCACAGCATCCGACCGGTGCGCCGTAGAGATAGTTCAACGAGGTCGTCGGACCGGCAAGGTTCCAATCCGAGAAGAACGTGTAGCCCATCAAGCGAGCATACGCGCGATCGCCGATCGCGTGGGTATATTGGAGCTTCGTAATCGCCTGATTGTTATACACCGAGTCTGTCGAGTCGGCCGGCAACTGCGCATCAAAACTGCGATCAGTCGGCGAGTCCGGCTCGGGATACCACTCCGGCGTCAGGCCCGCGGCCGGCGTACCGAAGGGTGCAGCGAAGGTGTACGTGTCGACATAGTACGGGTAGTTCACGCCCGCTTGATACGGTGCGCCGGTTTCTGCCAGCGAGAACGCGTTGTAACCGCCGATGTCGTTGACCGTGCTGTAGAAGTAGGTCTTGATCAGCGATACGTTCCAGAGCAGTTGCAGGTCGTCGCGCTGCCCGTCCTTACGCGGGATCCCGAAATGCAGGTTGATCACGTTCTCGCGATCGGCGAGCATGCTGGTTTCCGCGCTTAGGCCCGTATAGGCACTAAGGCAGAACGCCGGCGGCTGTGCGCCGAAGAACGGGTTCCCTGCCGGATTCGAAGCAGCGATGGCGGCCGTCACCGAGGCCGGCGTCGAACCGTCCGCAGTGCTACACTGCGCCCACGCGCCCGAACCCGTTGCAACCGGAAGATCCGCGTTTGCAAACGAGTAGTCGGAGTAGATGCCGCCCGGTCCCATGAACCCGGCGCCGTTGTTGTTGTCGATCAGGCGGAACGCTTGATTGTATCCGCTCAAACCGACATAGTAGCTGAAATTCCGGTCGGGCGAGGCGCCGCCGGCTTCAACTTTCGCCTGGTGGTAGAACGCGCTTGAGGCAATGCCCCCGCTCGCGTTTGCATACCCAGGGTACGTACCGGTCTTGATGACCTGGTTGATGAAGCCCGAGGTGCCCGAGCTCGAGTTCGAGGCCGGACCGCCGCCGGTATAGACCTGCAGTTCTTGCAGGCCGAGGCTCGACTCGGTCGACGCGTTGTAGTTATCGAAGGCGCGGTTGACCGGGACGCCGTCGTATTCGTAGCCGGTAAAGAACGACTGCGAACCACGAACGAACACGTTCTGGTTCCAACCCATGCCGCCGATCGTCACCGCGACGCCGGGAACGGCCGAGATTGCGGAGTAGGCGGAGTTAAGATTCGAGCCACCGCCAAGTGATGCAGCCGCGGCGATCGCGGCCGAGTTCACGTTATAAATATCGCTGCCGACACCCGTCTTAACGAGCGAACCAGCAGCGGTAGAGGTAACGTTGGCGATGGTTTTGAGTTGCCGTTGCAACTGGAAGGTGAGCGCGAGCTGGTTATCGGCAAAGACCGTTACACCAGACTCGGAGAGGGGAGCATAGCCTTCCTTGACGATCGACACCGTATACGTGTCCGGTGCTAATGCAAGGAATACAAAATGTCCCGAAGCGTCAGTTGTGCCGCTCGCGGCTTGCGATGCTGAGAGAACTTTTACGCTCGCTCCGGCAACCGCTTTGCCTTGATCGTCTGTAACGTAGCCGCCGAGACCGCCGGTCGTACCTGCCAGTGCCCATGTTCCCTGGAGCAGGAATGCGACCATAAGTGCCAGCGCCACGGCCACCTGACGGATGGTCCGTTTGCTTGTCATTGATAGCCCTCAATTGTGTTGTGAGTGACATGTCCGTCTCGCACACGCGAGACCGCCAACAAGCGACCCATTCAAGCCCCGCCTGCGCGGCCTCAAACAAGTCTCAAATTGACGTGAGGCTCGAATTCTCTCGACTAAGGTCGCATCCTTTAAGCAAGCTTAAAAAATGGGGGGCCGCTTGGACCAGGCGACCCCTCCATTTCTTAAGACTTCTCGGGACGTTTAGACGAGGGTTGCCATCCGCTCGGCGAGCAGGGCTGGAATCTGCGATGGCCGGTCCGCGACCGGCACGCCCGCGGCCTGAAACGCCGCGATTTTGCTCTGCGCGGTGCCGAATCCGCCGGAAATAATGGCGCCTGCATGACCGAGCGACTTGCCCGGCGGCGCGTTGCGGCCGCCGACGAACGCAACGATCGGCATACCCGCAAGATGCTCCTTGATAAAGGCGGCCGCGTCTTCTTCGTCCGAGCCGCCGATCTCGCCGCATACGACGACGGCTTGCGTTTGCGGATCGTTCTTGAACTCACGCAGGCAGTCTACAAAGGTCGTTCCAATGATCGGATCGCCGCCGATGCCGACGCATGTCGATTGCCCCAGACCAGCGCGTGTAAGCCCGTCGACAACTTCATAGGTCAGCGTGCCGGAGCGCGAGATCAATCCGACGTTACCTTCTTTAAATACGTGGCCCGGCATGATGCCGATCGATGACTTACCGGGGGAAATCAGTCCGGGGCAGTTCGGTCCGATGATCCGCATGCCGGGCGTCGTTCCAACGACGCGGAGCGTGTCGTGCACCGGAACGCCTTCGGTGATGCAGACCGAGAATCGGACTCCGGCCTCGTAGGCTTCAAAGAGCGCGTCGGCAGCGCCGGCCGGCGGCACGAAGATGCACTGGTGCGTTGCGCCGGTGGCGGCGATGCACGCTTCCACCGTGTTAAAGACCGGCAGCCCGTGCTCGGTCTTCTGTCCGCCCTTGCCGGGTGTCACGCCGCCAACGACGTTGGTTCCATACGCGAGCATGCGACCGGTGTGATACGATCCTTCCGCGCCGGTGATACCCTGCACGAACACCTTGCTGTTCTTGTCGAGAAATATACTCATCGTGCCAACTCCACCGCGCGTTTCGCGCCTTCGTCCATGGTTTCAACCGGCGTCATCCCAGCCGCTTTGAGAATGCGGCGGCCTTCTTCTTCGTTCGTCCCGGTCAAGCGGATCACGAGCGGGATCTTGCGCGCCTTGGTCGTGTTCAGCGCTTCGACAATCCCTTTGGCCACTTCATCGCCGCGCGTGATGCCGCCGAAGATATTAATGAAGAACACCTTGGCGCCGGTGTGGTTGACGACAAGCTCGTAGCAGTTGCGCACGCGTTCGGCGTTCGCTCCGCCGCCCACGTCGAGGAAGTCCGCAATCTCGCCGCCCGCGTTCTTGACCGCATCCATCGTCGCCATGGCAAGACCTGCGCCGTTGGCCATCGTGCCGACGCTGCCCGGGAACCTGCGAAAGTTGCGAATGCCGAGTCCCGCCGCAGCGGCGAGCGTTTCGTCCTCGTCGAGCGGCAGGGTCTTCTGCCACTCGCTGAATTCGGGATGACGGAACAGCGCGTCATCATCCAATTCGACCTTTGCGTCTGCTGCAATCACGCGCCCGTCTTTGGTGAGAACCAAGGGATTGATCTCGACGAGCTTGGCGCCATATGCAAAGAACAGATTGTACATGCCGGCGACGATCGCCGGGAATTGCTTGCGATACCCTGCGTCGAGATCGGCTTTGAACGCGAGTTCGCGTCCGATAAACGGCGAATACCCGATCGCCGTGTCGACGTAGAATGTGTGGAACGACTCGGGATGCTTCTCGTGCACTTCTTCGACGTCCATGCCGCCGAAGCGCGTGACGATGATCGCCGGTTTCTTCGTCGTGCGATCGACCGAGATCGCGCAATAGGACTCGAGCGCGACATCGAGCGTCTCTTCGACCAGGACCGAGTTCACCGGCTCGCCGTTCGGGTTCTGGCGATTCGGCGGCATCGGCGTCGCCATGATCTCGGTTGCGGCCTTGCGGCCTTCCTCGGGCGTCGACGCGAACTTGATCTTGCCGGCCTTGCCGCGACCGCCCATCAGCACTTGCGCTTTGATGACCCACTTGCCCGGATTTTTTTCGATGAATGCCGCGACTTCGTCGGGCGTCTTGCAATGCTGGGAGCGCGGAACCGGTATCCCGCTTCGGCGGAATAGCTCCTTGCCCTGATACTCCATCAGGTTCACGAGTTTTGCTTTCTCCTAGTCTAGTTTTCCGAGTAGTGATCTTGCGATGATGATGTGCTGGATTTCCGAGGTGCCTTCGTAGATCTCGGTAATCTTGGCGTCACGATAGTATCGTTCCACCGGGAACTCCGTCGTGTAGCCGTAGCCTCCGTGGATCTGAATTGCTTCTGCCGAGGCTTTGCGCGCAGCGGTTGATGCGAAGAGCTTGGCTTTGCTGGCCTCGATCGAAAACGGGCGCCCTGCATCGGCAAGCGCAGCTGCGCGGTAGACCAGCAAACGCGCCGCATCGAGTTCCATCGCCATCTGCGCGATCTTGAACGAAACCCCTTCAAACGCGCCGATCGCCCGCCCGAAGGCAACGCGATCCTTAGCAAAGCGCACCGATGCGTCGAGGCACGCAGCGACAATGCCGGTCGCCTGCGCGGCAATGCCGATGCGACCACCCGAGAGCGCATTCATTGCCGAGCCAAAACCTTCGCCTTCGCCGCCGAGTAGCGCGGTTGCGGGAACGCGTACGTCATCGAAAGCAAGATCGCACGTGTCGCTAGTGCGAATCCCAAGCTTCTCGGTCAGTTTCTCAACGGTGATGCCCGGCAACGCATTATCGACGAGAAACGCGCTCACGCCGCGCGCACCGCCGCCGGCAGTGCGAAACATACCCATCGTCACACCCGCCACGCTGCCGTTGGTGCACCATTGTTTGCGACCGTTGAGCACATAGGCGTCACCCTCTCGCGTTGCGGTGGCGCGAATCGCCGCCGCATCCGAGCCCGCGTCCGGTTCGGTCAGCGCGAATGCCGCAATGACGTCCCCTGCCGCAAGCTTGGGCAACCAGTGCTGCTTTTGGCCGTCTCGGCCAAGCCGCGCGATAGCGGAGGCAATCATCGAATGCACCGACAGCGTCACCGCACTTCCCGCATCGACCCGCGCGAGTTCTTCCACTGCAAGCGCGTACGCTACATAGCCGGCATCGACACCACCGTAGGCTTCCGGGACGACGATGCCCATGATACCCGCGTTACTAAGCGTCGTAAACAGACTGCGCGGGAAGCTATGCTCGCGATCCCAACGCGCGATGTTCGGCGCGATCTCACGCTGCGCGATCTCCGACGTGAGCGCAGCGATTTGGCGCTGTTCGTCGGTGAGATCGAACTGCGCGCGGGCGGATGAATCGATCATGTGGGCGGAGCTGCTCTACCCGACTTTAACCAGCATCGCGTCGCCCTGGCCGCCGCCGGAGCAAATCGCGGCGATGCCGTAGCCACCGCCGCGACGGCGCAGTTGATTGATCAGCGTGCCGACGATGCGCGCGCCCGATGCGCCGATAGGGTGGCCCATTGCGACCGCACCGCCGAAGCGATTGATCTGCTCTTCGCCGATGCCGAGATTGCGCGCCGAGGTGATTGCCACGTTGGCGAAGGCTTCGTTGATCTCCCAGACGTCGATGTCTTTGATCGAAAGGCCGGTGCGGTCGAGCAGCTTCTGCGCCGCCATCGCCGGCGTCAAGCAAATGTAGGGCGAGTCCCAGCCAACCGTGGTGTGATCGAGTATCGTGGCGAGCGGCGTAACGCCGTGTTCGCGTGCATACTTCACATCCGCGAGAATCAGCGCGGCGGCACCATCGTTCACGCCCGGCGCGTTCGCGGCGGTCACCGTGCCGTCTTTCTCCAGCGGCTTGAGCTTCGCCATCGACTCGAGACTCGCGTCGCCGCGCACCGCTTCGTCGCGATCGACCAGCGTGAACGGCACGTCGCCGGTTACAAACGGGGCCCACGAAGCATAGTCGAGCGTGAAGCGCTCGGAGGGCTCGTGATCCCATACTTTATCCGACGCGCCGACGGTGGTCGGCACGCGCACCGCGCCGCGCTTGGGCAACGCGTCAACAACGATCTTGCCCTTGGCTTTCGTCGCAACGCGAACCGGCACGATCTCATCGGCAAAGTTTCCGGCTTCGTGCGCTGCATGCGCGCGGCGATGGCTCTCGTAGGCAAAGCGATCCTGTTCTTCGCGCCGCAGGCCGAGTTCGTTTGCGACGATGCTTCCCTGCGTCGCCATCGTCATCGGAAAGTATTGATCCCACAATCCGTCATAGATCATCTCGTCGATCAGCGTGCCGTCGCCGAAACGATAGCCGCTACGCGCATCTTTGAGCAGATAGGGCGCGTTGGACATCGACTCCATGCCGCCCGCGGCCACGACTCGGTTCGCGCCGCTATTGATCAAGCGCATCGCCGTTGCAACGGCCAACATTCCTGACGCACAAACTTTGTTGAGCGTCTCCGCCGTCACGGTTTTGGCGAGTCCCGACTTAAAGAGCGCTTGCCGCGCCGGATTCTGCCCAACGCCGGCCTGCAACACTTCGCCGAGTGCGACGTGCTCGACGTCGCTCGGATCGATGCCCGCGCGTTGTAGCGCTCCGACTAAAGCAGCAGCCCCGAGCGTCGTGGCGTCGAGGGACGCGAGCGCTCCGTTCAATTTGGCGAACGGCGTCCGCGCGAGGGAGAGAACGACGGTTTGCGATTCCATGTGACCCATAACGCGTCCAGATTTCGGGAAGGGTGCAGGCTTTACTTTCCTTTTTGAAGGCACTCCACCCGAGGCTGCGCGCAGGGAACGCTGGGCGCCCAAACCGCGCCCAAAGAACGTTACAACGATCTACGGCTGGTCGGAAGGGCAGATAACGATGCCGCCCGGGTCGCAGTGCTCGCATTCCAGCTGGACGGTGACGTGACCGATGCCATAGCGCTCGCGGACCATAGCGCGTAACCGCTCGAGAATCCGCGGGCTTTGCATGAGCTGACCCGGATCGACCAACAGATGTGCGGAGAGCGCATGCGATCCGCTGCCAATCGTCCAGACGTGCAGGTCGTGCACGCCCTCGATCCCGGCAAGCATGCGAATCTGCGACTCGACCTCACCGGAGTCGACACCCGCCGGTGCCGCTTCGAGCAGGACGTCGCTGGCGTCGCGAAGCACCGCGGCGACGCCAACCACGATGATCGCAGCCACGAAGAGTGAGAGCAACGGATCGATCCACGCGGCTCCGGTAAATGCGATCGCAAGGCCGCCGATGATAACGGCGAGCGCCCCGAGCGCATCGCCGGCAATGTGCGCGAGCACGGCGCGGAGATTGTGATTGTCGTGCTGATGCCGAGCGAGACCAAGCCCGATTGCGACATTGACGACAAGACCGATCGCCGCAACAACCGTCATCATCAGTCCTTGCGGTTCCACGGGCGCGTGAAAACGGAGGATTGCCTGATAGACGATCACCGCAGTCGCACCCAAGAGAATCGCACCGTTGAGCAACGCCCCGAGCACCTCGAGGCGTCCGTAGCCAAAGGTCTTGCGGCGGTTCGCGCGGCGCGTCGCACCAATTGCGGCAAACAGTGCGACTGCAAGCGCGAGAACGTCGATACACACGTGTACCGCATCGGTCGTCAGCGCGAGACTGTGCGATGCCGCACCACCCCAAAACTCGAGTGCAGCTACGCCGGCCGAAAGAATCAGCGCAAGTGTTAGGCGTGCACGCGAGGACATGACACGCCGTTACGCTCGCAACGTCTTGAGCACGAGCATGCCGAGCATCGCGCCAAACGTCGCAAACGTGCGGCTCTCGGCTTCGCGTATCACGCCGGGATTCCACGTGCCTTCACCACCGGGCGCGGGCTCCGTTTGCGGGATCACCGGCGGCACGCGTTCGCAATACTCGTCAAAGACTCGGCCGAACTCGGAACGCAGAAACGCTTCTTCGTGCGGAACGATCGTCGCATATACCGCGGCCATAGCCGCGAGCGAGCCGCCGACCAATCCGACCTTGGCACCCGCGCTGTTTTTTCCGGTGAACGCCACCGCAAAGCCGAGCGCGGTGATGAAGTTGCCGACGTAAAGTGGATTACGCACGTACGCATACGGTCCCGCGGTCACCAAATGCGGCGCCTCGACATGGTCACCGCGCGTCGTCACGCCCGAGTAGCCGACGGCCCAGCAGCGGATCAGCTCACCCGCGAATGCAACCGGCAGACCGAGCGCGACGCTCGTCGCGCTGGGCTTGCCGAATGCAGCGAGCAGTACGGCCGGAATCGCGAGCAGCAAACCACGATTCTTAAAGACAAGTGCCTGCAAATCGTCGTCGTTCGAATTTTGCATCGGTTCTTAGCTCTTGGCGGCTGCGCGGTAGATATCCCGTATCGATGCTGAGAAGGGAATCCGCGGCGTCCAGCCGGTCGCCGCACGCAACTTCGCCGGATCGCCGAGCGAAAGTGGGACGTCGGAGGGACGCTGTCGCGCCGGGTCGTCGCGTACTTCAACCGGAACGTGTGCGGCGATAATCAATTCGCGCAACACGTCGCGAATCGAGCGGGCTTCGCCACTACAGACGTTATAGATCTCCCCACTTCCACCATCGCTCGCGAGCGCGACATACGCGCGTACGACGTCTCGGACGTCGAGAAAGTCGCGCTTGGCATCGAGATTACCAACGTAAAGCTGGGGCGGCGCTCCGGCAGCAATTTGCGCGAGTTGTGCTGCAAAGTTGGCGACGACAAACCGGTCGCTTTGTCCGGGGCCAATGTGGTTGAACGCGCGCGCGATCACGACGTCGAGCCCAAAACTGTGCGACTCGCCGAGCAGCAACATCTCTGCCGCGGCTTTGCTGGCCGCGTAGGGATTGGCTGGAGAGGGCGCGACCGATTCGCGCAGCGGAAACGCTTGCGGTGGTTGCACGCCATACACTTCCGCCGAACTCGTGAAGAACAACCGCACCTGCGCACCGGTATCGCTCATGTACTCGCGCAGCGCTTGTGCGACATTTGCGGTTCCGCGCACGTTGGTCACGTACGTCGCCATCGGCGCGACGAGCGAATCGGGAACAAACGTTGCGGCAGCGAGATGAAAGACGACGTGGGGCCTTCCGACTTCGAGCGCTGCTCGCAACGACGGGAGGTCGAGCAGATCGACGGGCAGCGCGACGGTGTCCTGCGGCCCACCGCAGGCCAGCGTCTCGTAGCCGGCTTCTTGCAACGCTTCGAGGAGATAGCGCCCGACGAACCCCGTCGCACCGGTGACGAGCGCGCGCATGCTTTGGTACTACGCCAGCGTCGAGAGCCGGGCTAGGTCGGCGCGCACCATCGTCTCGACCAGCTGCTCGAAACTCACCTGCGGTTGCCAACCCAACACGCGCTTGGCCTTCGACGGATCGCCAATCAGCCGATCGACTTCGGCGGGGCGTACGAACCGTTGGTCGATGACGATGTACGGCTCATACGAGCCCAAGCCGGCGCTTTCGAACGCGATGCGTACGAAATCGCGGACGCTATGCGTCCGTCCGGTCGCGATCACGAAGTCGTCGGCCTGCTCTTGCTGCAGCATCAACCACATCGCGCGCACGTAGTCACCGGCAAATCCCCAGTCACGCTGCGCATCGAGATTGCCGAGCCGCAGGTCTTTGGCCAAGCCAAGCTTGATGCGGGCGACACCATCACTGATTTTGCGCGTAACGAATTCTTTGCCACGGCGGGGTGAGTTATGGATAATGAGTTCGCCGACCCCGGCGTGGAAGCGTTGCGATTCAGTCGTAATATCGTAGAGCCATCCATCGAAGCGCGGCTCCTCCACCACGCGTTTGACCTCGGCAAGGTCCCTGCGCAGGTGAGCGCCCTTGCCGCCGACGCTATTCGGCGAACGAAGATTCATCGAGTAGAACGGCCCTGGCCGCTCTTGCGGGCCGACGTCTACGTTCAGTACGACTTCTTGCCGGAGTGCCTTACGGGTCATCCACCACAGCCCCATAGCAAGCACCGGCGAGTTGGTTTTGAAGTTCCTGTAACGGTGTGTGCCGTTGCCGGCCTTCAGACCGTCCGTCGCATTGTAGCCCTCGAGAAAGGCACGCCACACGGCCTCGTCAGCATTCAGGATTACGCGCGGCACGCGCTTGTAACCATCGCGCGTGTAGCACTCCTCTTGCAGCCATTCGAGGAATCGCGGAGCGCCGTTGAGTGCCAGCGAACCGACAACGGCACCTGGACGAAAACCTGAAGTCGTCTTACTGAAGGTTGTGAATCCCAGCGTCTGGCGTTCCCAAACCTCAGCAAAGAATGAACGCAGCGTGCCATCGGAGTTCGTGAATTTTCCATGGACATGCCCGTCGCGCTGCTTAGAGGCCGATCCATCTCCTACGTATGCGCCCAACATCCATGCAAATTCGAGCCCAGGATTTGTGAAAGCAGGTGCTTCGGGTAACTCCGCACGGCGCACGCGGTCACCCGGCGTTATCTCTTTTGATGGGCGCTCGCCGCCATCCATGAACATGACATGGTCCGCCGTAAGCGTAACCGTGCCGCAGCGCGCTTCAACGCGCCGCACGCCTTTGTTGTCGACCACCGGCCGATGCCGGTAGGCCGTTCCGCCCAAGACCTTCGCGAATCGCTCGCCGTCCCAAACGTGTACGTCCTCGAGATCGAACCGCTGCACGTTCGGACCCTTCTCGCGTACGTGCATCAGGTCGCCGATTGGGCGAATATCGACGACGTCGCCGGATTTCACGATAATTGGCGTGCTGGATGGAACGGACTCGTGATTGAAAAGTATCCCACTCACCGCGAACATGTCATACGACTCGCGGTAATTAACGGTGATCCAGTGGCCGTAGACTTTCGCAACGCCGTACGGGCTACGTGGATAGAAGGGCGTGCTCTCGCGCTGCGGCGTTTCGACAACCTTCCCGAACATCTCCGAACTCGAGGCCTGATAGAAACGAATCGATGTATCGGTCGTGCGAATCGCTTCGAGCACGCGCGTAACCCCGAGCGCGGTGAATTCGCCGGTTAGGACCGGTTGCTGCCACGAAGTCGGGACGAACGACTGGGCCGCGAGGTTGTACACCTCGTCGGGCTGCACGTCGCGGACGATCTCGGTGACCGACGACTGGTCGAGCAGATCGCCCGACACAAATTCGATGTCGTCGATGAGATGCTGAATGCGCTCGTGAACGTCGGTCGAGGTCCGGCGCGTCATCCCGACCACGCGGTAGCCCTCATTGAGCAGCAGTTCGGCGAGGTATGAGCCGTCCTGGCCCGTGATTCCGGTGATGAGCGCGGTCTTCTTCACCAAGCGCTAGTTGAGAACTTGTATCGAAGTTCCCTGGTCGTCGAAGACGAACCGCGTTTCGTAGATCTCGGCGCCCTCAGGACCAACCACTTTCGATTGTATCGTCAAGCGGTGTACGAGCGCGTTGTTGTGGCGCACGACGCCCGAGTAGAAATACTGCACCAACGGCGTGACGTTTTCTTGCAGCGGCGCAAGACGCCGCCGCTCAACGAGCATCCCCAGCAGCTTCTCCTGCAGCGCAAGCGGAAGGAGCCGGTTCGCATCGTCAGGCGTCATGCGGACGGTGACGAGTTCCTCTTGAGCCTTACTTGCCTCGGCGACGGGTTTGTCGGTCGTGTAACGGATGATCGCATCCCAGTCGTCGGCGGAGATACCGGTGAAGCGCATACCGTAGCGCCAGACCGACTTGCCCTGATGCGAAACGGTATCTTGCCACACCGCCTTGGCGCGCATCCGAATGACGCGCGTCTCAATCGTCGCGCGTATCTCGAATTCGTCGCGGCCGACGGGTTCCTGCGTCAGGACGCACAAACCGCCTCCGCTTATATCTAAGCCGATTGCCGGTTTTTGCGTGAGTCCGCCGTCTACAGAGACCGTTGCCCGATACGGTTTCCGCTTTCGCGGGTACTTGCGCCGGTTGGCATCCTTACCGGTAAACCAGCCGAGAAGGTCGCTGAACACTGCTCGCTCGTATTGGCTACCGCCCCATGTCAATCATGCCACTGCGGATCCGCCGAAGGCGGACCGCAACGGATTCAGCGAAGCTGAATCCTGGCCAAGGACGTCGCAACGAACGCCGCGACCTCGCTGGGTACGGTCCCGCGACCGAATCCCGCGTCGTAGCCGAGTTCGCTCGCCATGAGATTGGTAACCCGCGGGCCGCCGCACACAAGGACGACGCGGTCGCGCAATCCTTCGGCTTCGAGCAACTCAACTAACTGGGTGAAATTCTTAATGTCGCCGCCCTTTTGCGTTACGACCTGCGAGGCCAAGAGCGCATCCACGGCGTGCTCTTTGGCGAACCGCACGAAGTCTTCGACCGCTACTTGACTACCCAGGTTAAAAGTCTCGAACATGTGGTAACGCTCGAGTCCGTAGTTGCCCTTGTACCCTTTCATGTTCAGGATCGCGTCGATGCCGACCGTGTGCGCATCCGTTCCGATACAGGCGCCGGCGATGCGAACCTTGCGCCCGATGTGCTCGCGCACGTAGGCATCGATCTCGTCCATCGACATCGCATGCGATTTCGCCGAAGGCGCCTTAACCGCATCGGCGTCGATCGACTGTGGCGTGCTCGCGTAGACCACGAAACTCGAGAATCCACGCGCGATCGGCCTACCGTCGACGACCTGGACTTCCGTGAATCCCATCTTGCCGACGAGCTGGCGCGCGGCTTCGTCGGCGGACTCGCTCCATTCGAGCGGAAGCGTGAACGAGAGCTGCACCTTGCCATCGTTCATCGTATCCCCGTATGGCTTAACGGGCCGCATAATCCCGGTCACCCTGAGTTTGTCGAAGGGCGTCCTCGAACGGATTCCAGTAGCCGGCGGCGCGGGCGAAAACTCCGTCGAAGCCGCGCCCGCCGTCGGGTGGGCGCGATACGTCGGCAAAAACGGCAGCCTCGATCGCGTGCATGAGCCCGAGATCGGCGACGCGTTCGAGCAGTGTGGCGCAATCGGCCAGCACCGATTGCGCTCGGCGCTCGACGATGCCGTTGGGCTTGAACGCGATCTCGTCGCCGAAATGGCGCGCCGTGTTCATGACGTAGCGCGCGTTCTCGAGCGAGAGGGCGCGATCGCCGAGGAACGGTGTATGAATTGCTTCGGTCAGCATGCCGCACAGGTGAATCGTCTGATGCGTCATCACCGACGTGAGATTGAACATCGCGTCGATCAAATGCCCTTTGAAGATGTCGCCGGTCATGTGTTTGGTTGGCGGCATATACTTTAGCGGCGCGTCGGGGAATATTTGGCGCGCAAGTTGCGCCTGCGCCACCTGGTAGAGGAAACCGTCTTCGAGGTCCGGGTCGATTTCATAGGCGTCGCCAAGACCTATTTGATGGTCCGGCATGCCGGCTCGATGCGCGAACTCCTCATTGATGAATTGCGACGCGAGAACCGCCGGCGCTTGTTCGACCGCATCCGCCGTGGTGAGGTAGTTGTCTTCGCCGGTATTGATGATGATGCCGGAATAGGCATTGAGCATGCGACTGAAATGCTGGTCGATGAACGTACGCTTCATGTTGATATCGCGAAACAGAATGCCGTACATCGAATCGTTGAGCAACATGTCGAGCCGCTCGAGTGCCGCCATCGTCGCGATCTCGGGCATGCATAACCCGCTCGCGTAGTTTGTGAGCATCACGTAGCGGCCGAGCTGTTCCGAGATCTGGTCGAGCGCCTCACGCATAATACGAAAGTTCGCTTGCGTCGCGTACGTGCCGCCAAATCCTTCGGTAGTCGGACCATACGGCACGAAATCAAGGAGCGACTGTCCGGTCGAGCGGATCACCGCAACGATCTGCGCGCCGGCTTCTGCCGCGGCGACCGCAGCGGTGCGATCTTCGTAGATGTTGCCGCT
>DATJOM010000038.1:0-15329 GCA_035507095.1 Candidatus Acidiferrum sp. | reverse complement strand
GGCGTGCGCGCGGTCGAAGACGTCTCGCTGTCGATCGAAGCGGGATCGATTCAGGCGATCATCGGGCCCAACGGCGCCGGGAAGTCGACGCTTTTCAACGCGCTCTCGGGATTCTATCCCTGCGACAGCGGGAGGGTCACGTTCAAAGGCGTCGACATCACCACTGCACCGATTCACCGCCGCATCGCGATGGGAATCGGACGAACGTTTCAAACCTCGAGCGTCTTTCCAAACCTTTCGGTCTACGACAATCTGTTGATCGGTTTGCAGAGTGCGGCAAGCCTGGCGTTTCGCTTCCGCCCGATCAACCGGGCGCAGCGCAAGACCATCGAAGAAAAAGCGGAACGGCTGCTCGATTTCGTAAATCTCCGTTCCTCGGCGCGCCGGCCCGTCGCTGAACTCGCGCACGGCAGCCAGCGTTTGTGCGAAATCGCCATGAGCCTCTCCACCGATCCAGTCCTGGTGATGCTCGACGAACCGATGGCGGGACTCGCGCACGCCGAAACCGAGCGCGTCCTCGAAGTAATTCGTAAGCTTCACGGCGAGCTCGGGCTCACCGTACTCTTCGTTGAACACAACATGCGCGTCGTGCTTTCGCTCGCGCAACGAATTATGGTGCTCGATCGCGGCAAGACGCTGGCTGAAGGTACACCGGCCGAGATTAGCGCGAACGAGGCGGTCCGCGACGCCTACATCGGTAAAGAGGTCGTCGAGCATGTCTGAGGCGTTCTTGAAGGTCGAGAATCTCAACACGTATTACGGCAAGAGCCACATTCTGCACGATGTAAGCCTCGCGGTAGGCAAAGGCGAGCTCGTTGCGTTGCTGGGGCTCAACGGCGCCGGCAAAACGACGACGCTGCGCAGCATCCTGGGGCTAACACGTCCGCGCGACGGTTCGATCAATTTCGGTGGAACGCTGATCATCGGACGATCGCCCTATCGCATTGCGCGCTTGGGCGTCGGCTATGTGCCTGAAGGCCGTCGCATGTTTGCGCAGCTCTCGGTACTCGAAAACCTGCAACTGGCCGAGAACGGCCGCAGCGGTGAATGGTCGATCGCGCGCGTGCTCGAGCATCTGCCCAAACTCAAGGAACTCGCCTCGCGCCGTGCCGGCCGGCTCTCGGGCGGCGAGCAAGAGATGCTCGCCATCGGCCGCGCGCTGGTCTCCAACCCAGACCTCTTGCTGGTCGATGAACCCTCGCAGGGACTTGCCCCGATGATCGTCGAGGAGGTCTACCGGATCTTGGCCGAGCTCAAGCGACGCGGCGTGGCGATCGTGTTGGTCGAGCAGAACGCGCTTCTCGCGCTCAAGATCGCGGACCGGGCGTATGTGATGGATGCCGGGCGCATCGTCTACGACGGCGAGGCTTCATCCCTACTCCAAGACCGCAAGCGCATCGCCGACCTGATGGGGCTGACCGCGGCCGAGCTTGCTTCCTAGGCGCTCCGTCGGCCGGTGCCGATATCAATAGAAGCATGAAAACGCTCGGAGCTGGCGCTCTCGAAGCTCTCGTCGCCCCCATAGCGCGCGCGGTTGAAGAGAGGCAGGTTGATGCGCTTGGCGGCGCATTGGCACTGCTCTGTGCTTCGGGCGCGATCACCCCGGATTTCTTTTTGCCGCCCCGCACCGATCGCTACGCCCGTAATCTCGTTTGGCGCGAACGGGAAGGCGCGTTTATCGTCGTCGGGATGACCTGGGCGCCGGGCCAAGGCAGTCCACTGCACGATCACGCCGGCCTGTGGGGTGCGGAGATCGTCATCGACGGCGTGATGAACGAAACGGCTTTCGAGCTGGGCGGACGCGGTCACGACGGGCGCTATCAATTCACTCCGGGGTTGCATCGTGTTTCGGGGAGAGGCGCGCTTGGGCTCATCATGCCTCCGAAGGAATATCACAATTTCGGGAACGCGGGGAGCGGTGTTGCTCATTCGCTGCACGTCTATGCGGGCGACTTGACGAGTGCACAAACGTTCAGTCAGGACGCCGACGGCTGGTGGACAGCCCGTCGCGTCGGTCTGCGCTACGATGCCTGAGTTTTGCACGATTGTCGTCGGCGGCGGCGCAAGCGGCGTGTTGCTTGCATCACGGTTGGTTCGCAAGTCTCCGCGTGCGCGCGTGACAATCATCGAGCCACGTGAAGCGCTGGGGCGCGGGTTGGCATACTCAACACGTTACGAACGGCATTTGCTCAACGTCCCTGCCGGACGTATGTCGGCCTTCAGCGACGATTCCGAGCACTTCGTGCGATATCTGCGGGAGCGATTCGGCAATCGTTACACGACATCGTCGTTCGCGCCGCGCCCCGTCTACGGCGACTATCTCGAGGCGATCGCGAATGAGGCGCGCGCGTTCGCCGGCGCACGTTGGCAGCATGTGCGAGCAAGGGCTCTTGCGGTAAGCACCGACGACTTCTCCGTCCGTGCAATTTGTGAAGATGGCCGCACGTATAACGGCGATGCGTTGATCGTCGCGACTGGAAACGCACAACCGGCCCCCTGGATTCGTGCACATGCGGATATCGTCGCCGGCGAACGCTTTTTTCCGTCGGCCTGGGACGAGGGCGCGCTCATTTGCCCTGATCGAGACGGCGACGTCCTGCTGCTCGGTACCGGGTTGACGGCGGTCGATGCCGTGATCGGTTTGCGCAGCAACGGCCATCGCGGCACGATCTGGATGGTTTCGCGCCGGGGGCTCTTGCCGAGCGAACACCGGTTTTTCGATGCGCCCCCGGATCTCGATCCGGACGCAACGTCGATGAACGACTTGTTGGGCGCTGCCCGCACGCTGGACCGGCGGCCGCATGTGTGGCGTTTCGCCATGGACAGTCTGCGACCGCGTACCAATGCCTTATGGCAGGCGCTTTCTGTGGACGATCGGCGGCGCTTCGTGCGGCATGCCCTGCCGTTTTGGAACATCCATCGCCACCGCATGGCGCCGGAAATCGCCGAGTTCATCGCGGCTGAGATTGCCGCAGATCGGTTGCGCATGGTCGCCGGTCGGACGGGGACGTTTGCCGCGCACGCCAATGGCCTGCGCGTGCCGATCGCTTTGCGCGGAGAGGATCGCACGATCGAACTCGAGGTTGGCCGCGCGATCAATTGTAGCGGACCGACGCATGATTTCCGGTTACTAGATAACCCGTTGATCGGCAATTTGCTCGAACAGGGTACCATGCAGCCTTCGGAACTCGAGATCGGCATCAACGTTGCGCCGAGCGGAGCACTGCGCGACGCTGCGGGAGCGGAAGCAGAACGGATATTTACGATCGGGCCCGTGCGCTTCGGAACGCTCATCGAGACGACGGCGGTGCCGGAGATTCGTGCGCAAGCAGAGGACCTTGCGAACCTCATCGCTTCTCGCTTCGATCTGTATATGGCGGTAGCGCAATGAACGAGAGGGGAGCTCTTGGCGCGTGT
Organism: Candidatus Acidiferrum sp.; assembly: GCA_035507095.1. GTDB lineage: Bacteria > Vulcanimicrobiota > Vulcanimicrobiia > Vulcanimicrobiales > Vulcanimicrobiaceae > Aquilonibacter. The sequence goes on along the minus strand of DATJOM010000038.1, from coordinate 11,912 downwards.
GCGTGCATCGCTTTCGTGCTGACCGTGGCCATGCCGGAAGCCGGCGCACAGGTTACCGATCGTGAATTACCGGTCGGGAATGCGACGACGCTGCGACTGAGCGTCAGCGGATCGATTCACATTATGCCGGTTGCGGGCCTTACGAGCATAAAATTTCACGTCGTCGACAACGGGCCTTCGATCCCGCCGATGTCGCTGAAGACCTCACGCACGGGCGCGCGGATGAATGTGTCGATCACCGGACCGAGTTCGAACATTCTGCCGTTTGTCGGCGCGAGCGGATACGAGCTGCAACTGTCGTATCCCGCGAACATGCATCTCGACCTGCGCGAGTTTTCCGGGCGCATTCACGTCGACACCGTACCGTCGTCGATGCAATTGTACGATGCCGACGGGAACATCGTGGTCGACAGCGCGACCGCGCAGCTGACGGCCGAAGCAGATTCGGGCGATATCTCCGTCACCGGCGCGCGCACCTCGGTGTCGCTGACGGCCAGCAACGGGAACGTCACCGCAACGCTCGCGCCGGGCTGGCGCGGGAGCGAGGTGCGCTTGGAGGCCTCGAACGGGAACCTGCGCCTTGCCGTTCCGGCGGGCTTTAAGGCCCACTACGACGTAACGAGCGGCTCGGGCCACGTCTCGAATCCGCTGCGCAACGACCCGAAGGCGCCGTTGGTCTTCATGCTCACCGAGAGCGGGGACGCGTCGATAGTCACTTTGTAAAGAATCGGGTTCCGCCAAGGAGGGGTGCGGTTTTTGTCGCATACGCCTCGACCGGCCGACGATATATTAGCGGTCCAAGCAATTTTTTGGAGGGTTTTTCGTGCGTTCAGTCCTCGTCCCCGCGTGTATTCTCGCGGCGCTGGTTCCGTCGCTGGCGTCAGCCGCCGTTATCGATGCCTCGCTCATGCCCGACGGCACCTACACCGCCAAGGTTGAAAAGGTACAAGATGCGCAGCACGCGCTCGTAATGATGCAGAACGGCGTCGAAACGGTGCTCGTCGGCCAGGGCAGCGTCGATTTCAGCAAGTGCAAGCCGAACGACACGATCAAAATCTCGATTATCAAAGGCAAAGTTCCGGTCTTCGCCATCCAATAGGGCTGCGGGGGGTGCCGCTAGTGACACTGTAAAGATTGCCCGGCCGGCCACCGGGCGGTCACCTTCCTGCGCCGAGCTGCCGATAATTCTCTTGGCCCCACAGGGGCGATTTTATGCTAACGGGGGTAGCATATATCTCGGAGGAAATCGTGCGTACTATTATAGCTACCGCGCTCATTGCGCTTGCCAGCCTCGTCCCGTCCGTGGCGTCAGCCGCCGTCGTCGACGCGTCGCTCGTGCCCGACGGCCAATATACCGTCAAGGTTGAAAAGGTTCAGGACGCCCAGCACATGCTCGTGATGATGCAAAATGGCGTCGAAGTCGTGCTTGTCGCCCAGGGTTCGGTCGATTTCAGCAAATGCACGGTGAACGAGACGATCAAAATCTCGATCGTTAAAGGCAAAGTCCCCGTCTTCAGCGCTGCGTAGGCATCCCGCAGTTTTCTGGGTAAGAGGGTTCGTATAACCAACGGGCCCTTTTTACGTTCGGGGGAGGACTACGCATGCAATTTCGCACGGCAGCAGCGCTAACCGGGTTGATGTTGGCAGCAACATTGGTTGCTCGCGCTCAGGTCTCGCAAGGCACGCTGCTCGACGGAACGATCGACGGCGATTATTCAAGCAATCACGCCTACGCCGGTCAAGCGGTAACGGTTTCGAACGTTACGAGCGACAGCGGCGGCTACGTGCGCAACGGCCGGCTGTACGGCTACGTCTCTGAGGTGCAAAAGGCCAGTCAAGGGCGGCCAGGAAAGATTGCCTTTCGCTTTACGAAGCTCGTCGCCGGCAACGGCACGGTCTATGCAATCGATAGTCACGTCACGCAGATGAAGGCTATAACGAAGAACAATGCCGCGAAGGAGGCTGGTGGCGCGCTTGCCGGCATGTTGGTCGGCAACGCGATCGGCAAAACGCTCTTCGGTGGAAGCGCGGGCGGAGCTATCGGCGCCGCCGGCGGCTTCTTGCTCGCGAAAAACAATCGGCAAGACATCGACGTTCCCGCCGGCTCGTATATTCAAGTGGAGGTCACCTCGGTAACGCGGAGGCAGTCGCGCTAGCTACGTGGCCCGTCACTAATGGCCGTCGTTCCCGCAACGCCGGAAAACCTCGACCGCGCCGCTGCGCTTCTGCGCGACGGCGCGGTCGTTGCATTTCCGACCGAAACGGTCTACGGCTTGGGCGCGAACGCCTTCGATGCACGCGCAGTGGCGCGAATCTTCGAGATCAAAGCGCGACCGGCGTTCGACCCCCTGATCGTGCACGTTGCAGATCAAACGATGATCGAGCGCGTGGCCGCCGGCCTACCGCCGAAAGCGCGCGTGTTGATCGAACGGTTTTGGCCGGGCCCGCTCACGGTCGTCGCGCGCAAGCGACGCGAAGTTCCGGATCTGGTAACCGCAGGTCTTCCAACGGTCGCGCTGCGCATGCCGGCGCACCCGATCGCGCGTGCATTGATCGAGCGCGCCCAAACGCCGCTCGCGGCGCCGAGCGCGAATCCGTTCGGCTATTTGAGTCCCACGCGTGCCGAGCACGTGGCGGAAATGCTAGGCGACCGCGTGGACTTGATCCTCGACGGCGGCCCGAGCGAGCACGGCATCGAGTCGACGATCGTGATGCTCGAACCGCAGGCCGCATTGTTGCGCCCCGGTGCAATCCCGGCCGAAGCGATCGAAGCGCTGATCGGACCGCTTGCCTACGACCTCTCGGACGCAACCGCGCCGCTCGCCCCCGGTCGCTTACCGCAACATTATGCTCCTCGCACGCCGGTTCGCATCGTGGACGATCCTGCGGGTGTACCCGTTGTCGAGCGCGGTGATGCCGCGCTGCTGGCATTTCGCGAGGCGGTTCCAGGCTATCGCGTTACGCGCGTGTTGAGCGCGAGTGGTGATCTGCGCGAAGCTGCCGCGCATCTCTTCGAGTATCTGCACGACCTCGATCGCAGCGGCGTTGCACGCATCGACGCGGAGCGCGTGCCGAACGAGGGCATCGGCATCGCCATCATGGATCGGCTCGCGCGTGCCAAGCGTTCCTGATCGTCGCACGCTCGCGCTTGTCGCACTTGTATTTCTCGTCGTCGTTTGGGGTTACAATTGGGTGGTCATCAAGCTGGCCGTGCTCGACGCGTCGCCGTTTACGTTTGCCGCATCGCGTACGCTTGGTGGCGGAATCGCGCTTCTCGTTGCCGCCGTCGCGCTGCGCAAGCCGTTGCGGCCACAGTTTCCGGCGGCATACTTTTGGATCGGCCTCTTTCAAACCGCCGGGTTCATCGGGTTGAGTACGACGGCGGTCGTCACGGCTGAAGCCGGGCAGGTCGCGATCCTCGTCTACACGATGCCGCTTTGGGTGAGTCTGCTGGCGTGGCCGTTTCTCGGCGAGCGCATCGGCGGCTGGCAAGCCGCAGCAATTGCGATCGCCCTCGCCGGCGTTGCGTGCATGTTCGGCCCATTGCGCGCCGTCGGACTTGCCGAATGGCTTGCGGTGGCCGCCGGCTTCGCATGGGCGGTCGGCATCGTCCTGACCAAGCGTCTGCAATTGCGCGCGAAGCCCGATATTTACGGGCTTTCTATGTGGCAGATGCTCTTCGGTGGACTGGTCTTGACGCTTGTCGCCGTCGCAGTGCCGGGACACGCCACGACGTGGAGCGCACGTTACGTGTTTGCGCTGACGTACAACATCGTAGTGGCGACGGCGCTTGCTTATGTGGTGTGGGTCTTCGTAATCGATGCGTTGCCCGCGCGCGATGCGGGAATGGGATCGCTTGGCACGCCGGTAATCGGAACGCTGGGGGCGTGGTTGCAGTTGGGGGAAGTACCGACGCGTCTTTCGGGACTAGGTATGGTGCTGATCGTTGCCGGACTTGTCGTCCTCACGTTTGCCGACCGTCGCGCGACGCGATAAGCGTAACGAATTCCCGACGACAAAAAGACTCGAGAGCCCCATCGCCGCTGCGGCAAGTACCGGCCGCACGACGCCGAACGCCGCAAGCGGCACGAGCACGACATTGTAGGCGAAGGCCCAGAAGAGATTTTGCGCAACGGTGCGCATCGTGCTGCGTGCGATCAGGATGGCCTCCGGTACGGCGCGCGGATCGTTGGAGAGTATCGCTGCACCGGCGGTCTCGAGAGCAACCGCGGTACCGGCACCCATCGCGAACCCTACATCGGCGACGGCAAGTGCCGGCGCATCGTTGATACCGTCACCGGCGAATGCAACGCGTTCGCCATGCGCCTGTCGATCGCGCACGATTTCGGCCTTCCCCTCCGGCGAGGTGCGGGCGTACCATTGGTCGAGACCTGCTTCACGAGCGGCGGCACGCACCGGCCCTTGCGCATCGCCGCTGACGAGTGCGACGGCGACGCCGAGCCCACGCAAACGCCGCACGGCTTGCACCGACTCGGTGCGCACCGCATCGTGTACGTCGATAAACCCCAGTGCACTGCCGTTTGCGCTGACGCCGACGCGCGTTGCGTCACCCCCGTCGGCGCCGGCGATCGTGATGCGGCGACCACCAACCTCGCCGCTGATGCCGACCCCGCGTTCCACGGTTACGCCGCTCGCAGATAGCGGTTGCAATTCGCGTTCCTGCGCGGCGGCAACGATTGCGCGCGCGAGCGGATGCGTCGAGGCGCGTTCGAGCGCGGCCGCGAGCGCGAGCGTGTCGTCGGAGCTGGATGCCACGACGATGGGCTCGCCGCGTGTGAGCGTGCCGGTCTTATCGTAGAGCACGGTCGTGACGGATGCGGTGGCTTCGAGCGCGTCGGAATCTTTGAAGAGGATGCCACGCCGAGCCGCGGTGCCGATGCCGGCGATGATCGCCGTCGGTGTCGCAAGCCCGAGCGCACATGGACACGCGACGACGAGGACGGCGACAGCGACGACAAGCGCGTCGGTTACGCTGCGATGACCGATGAATATCCAACCCGCGAACGTCACAAGCGCGATCGCGATGATTGCCGGCACGAAGATGCCGGCGACGCGATCGGCGAGCCGTTGCACGGGCGGCGTCGAACCGGCGGCGTGGCGGACGATTGCGATGACGTGCGCAAGCTGCGTGCCCGCGCCGACGGCGGTTGCGCGCACGACGAGCGCGCCGTCGCCGTTGAGCGCGCCCTGTTCGAGTTGCGATCCCGGCCGCACGTCGAGCGGCATCGATTCGCCGGTCAGCATCGAGCGGTCGATCGTGCTGCGCCCTTCAATAACGACGCCGTCGACGGGAATCCGTTCTCCCGCCGCTACCGCAAGCGTGTCGTCGACGCGCACCAACTCCACCGGAACCTCTTCAACACGGCCGTCGGTACGGCGGTGTGCGAGCGCGGGACGCAACTCCAACAACGTTTGCATCGCCGCCGAACTCTTTGCGCGCGCGCGCGCTTCGAGATACTTTCCGGCGTAGATCAGCGTAACGATCGCAGCGGCAGTATCGAAAAAGGTTGCTTGGTTGCGCGCGGCTTCATAGAAGCTCAGCGCGATTGCGGCGCTCGAGCCGAGCGAGATCAAGGTGTCCATCGTCACGGTGCCGGCGCGCAATGCGGCAAGCGCGCTGGCGTGAAACTCCCAGCCGGCGACGAGCCAAACCGGCGTCGCAAGCGCGGCTAGGACCCACGCCTTACCCGGAAAGTCCGGCGCGAACATTGCAATGGCCACGGCCGGTACGGTGAACGCGACCGCAAACCCCAGCAGCTTGCCGCGACGCGCGACGTCTGCCCGCCGCTCGGCCGCCTGGCGGTCCTCGTCGAGTTCGGTGCTCGCTGCGTAGCCGGCCGCCTCGACTGCGTCGATTAACGCGTGCGCGTCCAAGGCAGGGGCGTGGAGCACCGTCGCTCGCTCGGTGGCAAGATTTACCGCGGCGTCGTCGACCCCCGGGACGTCCTGAAGAGCACGGGTAACGTGGGCCGCGCACGATGCGCAGGTCATGCCGCGGATCTCGAGTTCCGTGAGGCTCATTGCAGTCTCTTTAACCCGTCCCAGGGGCCGAGGATACTTTGCAACACAAAGTTAAAAGACTTTCAAAAGATGGAACCATGGGTCGCATGCTGTCCCGTTCTCAGATAAGATCGAACGCACGACCCTTAGACTAGCGGAGATGACTGTGTCAACTGCCTCACGCCTTCGCGCCCTGGTGGGCGCATTCGTTCTCGTATGCGCGACCGTTTTGCCGGCGGTTGCTTCGGCGTCGCTTCCCGCCGCGACGGCGGAAGACGTCAACGAGAGCTACCGTCTGCTCACATCGACCTATTATCGCCCCGTCGAACCGCAGACGATTCTGGATAAAGCGCGTGAGGGGCTGATCGACTACGCGCACAAGCATGGCGCGAAAATCGATGTTGCGCCCATTCGTGCCGGTACGGACGCCATGTCCACGACGCAAGTACTCGACGATGCAATCGCGGACGCTGCGGCGAGCGCGCACGGTTCGACCACCGACTATGCATATGCGGCGATCACGTCGATGGCAAAAGCCGTCGACGATCGTTACACGCAGTTCATGACGCCCGACGAATACAAGCAATTCAGAGATGCGCTCGATCCGGAAAAAATCTCCGGCATCGGTGTGTTGATCTCGCCCGACGAGACGTCGGGGTTGATCGACGTGTCGTATGTCGTGCCCGGCACGCCCGCCGAGCGAGCCGGCCTGCAACCCGGTGACACGATTGCGACCATCGACGGCCAATCAACCAAAGGATTCACCACCGAGGCTGCAAGCAAAATGTTGCGCGGCAAGGCCGGCACGCCGGTGCACCTCGGCATCGTGCGCGGGACTGCGCAACCGATGGATGTCGCGATCACGCGCAGCGAGCTTGAACCCCCGACGGTCGTCTACAAGATGCTGCCGGGATCGATCGGCTACATCTACGTCCTCGCATTTGGACAGAGCACGCCGGTGGAGTTCGATGCGGCGGTTGCGCGCGTCAAGGCGGCCGGTGCAAAGGCGCTCGTCTTCGATCTTCGCAACGATGGCGGCGGCTATGTCGAGTCGGCGCTCAAAATCAGCGATCGATTTATCGCAAGTAAGCCGCTGCTCACGGTGCAAGAGCGCGGCGGCCCCGACACGGTCGTAACGGCGGACGACGACAGCGTGCGAATCGACGTGCCGGTCACGGTCCTTGTAAACGAGTACACGGCCTCGGCTTCTGAAATTACCGCGGGCGCGCTACAAGACGACGGCGTTGCGTCGTTGATCGGCACGCGCACGTTCGGCAAGGGTGTGATGCAGACGCTTACGCCACTTTCCGACGGCGCCGCGATCAAAATCACGACCGCGCACTATCTGACGCCAAGCCATCGCGATATCAACCTGAAGGGAATCGAACCGGACCTCGCCGTGATCGAGCCCAAAGACTCACGCTTCGGAGATCCGACCAAGGATCCGCAGTTGCGCGCGGCCCTCGACTTTCTCAATAAGAAGATCGCCGCGACGTCGCCGGTAAAGCCGGAGTAGGTGGGACTTAGCTGACCTTACGCCGCGTCAAGCGGACGAGCGTGCCGTTGCGCTCGAATTGTACGCCGTCCATCAGGCGGCGCATCAGCAAGATACCGAAACCGCGATCGCGTTCTTCAATATCGAGTGGGAGGGCCGTGCTCGCCGGAAGAAATCCGTCGCCGTTGTCGCGGATTTCGATGGTCAGCCGCTCGTCGTCGAAGGAGCACCGTACGGAGAAGCCGCTCGAACGGCGCGTGCGGCCATGTTCCACCGCGTTGCTGAGCGCTTCGCCCGACGCGACGCGGATGTCGGAGACCTCGTCGTTGGAAAAACCGCAGATCCGCGCAAAGCCGGCGATCGCGTTGCGCGCTAGCGGGACATTCCGGCGTTCGCCGCTAAACGCGGCGCGAAAGTTTGGCGTCATAGGTGCGAAGCTGATTGTGCCCCTTCGCGTAGAAGAACAATCCATCCGGGCCGCCAAGCGGGCCGCAGGTTGCGGGCGATTAGCTCAGCTGGGAGAGCGCCTCCCTTACAAGGAGGATGTCGGCGGTTCGAGTCCGTCATCGCCCATTTTACCTTCGCATTTCGTCATCAGTCCGTGCTCGGAACTGCTCGGTAAAAACCGGCCGAGGGTCAGCAAATGATCGAAACTTTTAGCGAAATCAGCGTGGAACGCGAGGCCGGCACGGCGATCGTAACGATGCGGCGGCCGGAGAAGCGCAATGCGCTCTCGCTTGCGATGATGCGCGAGCTTGCCGGTGCACTAGGCGAGCTAGGTCAAGACGGCTCGGTGCGAGCAATCATCCTGGCCGGGGAAGGGCCGGCCTTCTCTGCGGGTCACGACCTGCGCGAGCTACGTGGCGCGGACGCCGCCGCGTATGAAGAAATCTTTACACAATGCGTCGTGTTGATGGAGACGATCGAGCGCGTCCAACAACCCGTGATCGCCGAAGTTGCGGCACTCGCAACTGCGGCGGGATGCCAACTCGTTGCGTCGTGCGATCTTGCTGTCGCGTCAACCCAGGCACGCTTTGCAACGCCGGGAGTGCGCATCGGATTGTTCTGCAGCACGCCGATGGTCGCGCTGAGCCGTGACATCGGTAGAAAGCGGGCGATGGAGATGCTGCTCACCGGCGACCCAATCGACGCGGCTACCGCGCAAGCGTGGGGCTTGATCAACGCGGTAGTCGAACCGGACGAATTGCGCACTGCAACGCTGGGCCTTGGAACGAAGATCGCGGCGTCCAGCCGGACCGTTGTCGGCCTGGGGAAGGCAACGTTCTACCGCCAACTTGAGCTTAGTCAGCCTCAGGCATACGCTTTCACAAAGGACGTGATGGTACAGAACGCCCAGCTTGCCGATGCGCAGGAGGGTATTACCGCTTTTATCGACAAGCGGGTGCCTCGGTGGCCGAGCTGAGCCGCCGGAGCGGGGTGTAAAAAATGCGCCGGGTGGCTTTCGCGGACGTTCCGGGTCTGGTAGAGTAGGACACAGAATTACACTGCCTCGGCGTTTAGAGACGTGGGCGCTTCGCCGTGGCAGACTACAAAGACGTCGCCCACACCCGGTATGCGGGCAACCGCATACGCGACGGCATAAAGGCTCGCTACGCGAGCCTTTATGTATTTGTGGGGTAGAGCGTGGCGCAGCGCGAACACCCCTCCCCCGTGATCCGTCCTGCTATCCGACCGCGGTATGCCGCCGTGATTCTCCTTATTGCGCTCTTGGCATCGCTCGCCGTGGCGGTCTTCCGCGTCCATACGGAGTCCCAGACGCGGCGCGTCGAGATTGCCATGGACTATACCGACTTTGTCGCACTCGCGCGATCGTACAACTACAACCCTGCCGCGTTTCTCATTGCGTTGCGCCGCGCCGGCCTTACGTCGCTTGCGCTGACCGAGGAGTTGGGCGCTAACGTCGGCGACGACGGCCGCGCTTATGCAACGACCGGCGCTGCGTTGCTCAACGCCGCGCAGTTATCGCACCTCTCCGATCCGCTGCTCGAATCGCTCGTGCGCTCGAAGCGCATCGCGCGCGACGCCGTCTATCTGATCGTGACCGATCCGGCAACCTATGCACGCTATCGCGCGCAACTCGCGCTCCACTACGAACCAAAGACGGTGCGCGTGCTGCGCGGCACGGAGCCGTGGATCGTCGAGGTACGCACCCAGATCGACTACTTCAACGCAAACGCGCTCGGCATTCCCAGCGATCAAATTGCGCTCGCAAAGCGCTTGGGATTGCTCGTGATCCCGCGCTTCCAGAACGACGAACGCTACCAGCAGCCGCAGATGGAGGCGGCTTTCAACGACGTGTTGCGTCAGGATCGCAAGGTCTCGACGATCATTTTCTTCGGCCTACGTAATCAGGTCTTCGGCTTCCCCGATCACCTCGATGACGCAGCCGCCGCGTTCAAAGCGCACAACGCGCAGGCCGCGAAGCACAGCGGTGCAGACGAGTTCAACTTCGGCAACATCGAGACGTACGACGACAGCCAGATCCAAAAAGGCAGCGAAACGCTGGCACGTGACATCGAAGGCCAGACCGTCCGCGTCCAAGCAATCGCCAAGACCGAGCTCGACAAGATCACCCTCGACGACGTCGTGGGCCGCTATGTCCTCGGCGTGCGAGAGCGTAACGTGCGCGTCGTGTACCTGCGCCCGTGGGGACATCAGGACGGTGATCTCTCGATTGAAGCTACCAATGTCGAGATGGTCAAAGAGATCGCCGATCAACTCAAGGCCCACGGATTCAAGCTTGGCCGGGCGACGCCGATTCCGCAGTACCGCGGTAACAACCGCGTCCTTGTCGGCGTCGCGGCGCTGGCCGTGCCGTCGATCTTCGCGTTACTGCTTGGCCTCTTCGGCTGGTATCGTGCGTGGCTCGCGTACACTGCCTACGCCGTAACCGTGTTGCTGTATCTTGCGGGTCTGCTCGCGCATCACGACCTCTTCGCACGCTCGCTGATCGCGCTCGCCGGCGCATTGCTCTTTGCGACGGCCGCGTTTCTTGCGATAGCAGGCGCGTGCAGCGAAGAGCCGGCACCCCGCTTGACCGATCAGCTCGTGCGCAGTCTAGGCTGGACGTTGGTCGCGCTCGGCGTTGCGCTCGCCGGTGCGCTCGTCATCGTCGGGGTCATGAGCTCTCCGCTTACGATGGAAGAGATCGAGCGCTTCCGCGGCGTGCGCCTCGTCTTGGCGCTCCCGCCGCTCATTGCCCTTGTGCTCTATCTCTTCGACAAACGCTTCAATGCGGGCATCGACCGTCCGTCCGACGTATTCGGCGCGCCGGTTCGGGTCTATCAACTCTTCACCGGGATCATCATCATCGCGGCCGGCGTACTGCTGCTTATGCGCAGCGGCAACGACAGCGACATCGCACCGTCGCATTTCGAGCTCGTGCTACGGCACTTCTTGACCGGCGTGCTGAGCGTGCGACCGCGATTCAAGGAGTTTCTGATCGGCATTCCTGCGTTGATGATCATGCCGGCGCTCCTGGGCGCGCACCGGCGCGCCGTCGGATGGCTGCTCGCGCTCTGCATCGGCGTCGGCATCGGCGATGTGCTCGATACGTTCTCGCATCTGCACACTCCCGTCATGATCTCGCTGCAGCGTACCTTCACCGGCTTGGTCATCGGTGCGATAATAGCTGCCCTCGTTATTTGGATCTATCGCCGTGCGTGTATTGCTTTCGGGCTACTACGGGTTCGGTAACCTCGGCGACGAGGCGCTGCTTGAAGTGATCGTGGAACAGATGCGCGCACGATTCCCCGCGATCACGATGGACGTGCTCTCAGCGACGCCGGACCTGACGGCGAGAACCTACGGCGTCGAAGCCACGCCGCGATGGAGCATGCGCGCCGTGCGCGAAGCAATCGAGCGCGCCGATGTCGTGGTATCTGGCGGCGGTGGACTGTTGCAGACCGCAACCAGCGCCCGCAGTGTCGTTTACTATGCGGGTATCTTGCGCGAGGCAATTCGGCAACGCCGCAAAGCGATGATCTTTGCGCAGTCGATTGGCCCGCTCGATCTGCTCGGGCGCATCGTGGTGCGCAGCTTTTGCCGCGGTACGAATCGGGCGACCGTGCGCGACCTGCGTTCCGCGCGGCTGCTCCAGTCACTCCTGCCGCATACGCCGGTCGTGCAGACGGCCGATCCGGTCTTCCTCTACGAACTGCCCGTCGAAGAGATCGATCTTTCGGCGGAAGGGTTGGGCACGCAGCCCTATGCGATCGTGAGCGTACGCAAGGTTGCAAACTTGCGGGATGGTCAGCACGCGATTGCGCGCGCGATCGATCGCCTGGCGCAGACGCACGGCGTGCGCGTCGCATTCTTGCCGCTCGGCGGCATCAACGACGCCGAAGTCTCGACCGCGATCATTCGCCTGTGCAAA
>DATJOM010000037.1:0-37210 GCA_035507095.1 Candidatus Acidiferrum sp. | reverse complement strand
CGACCAGATCGCGATCGTTCCCTGGAGCGAGATCCCGCGTGAAACCACCTATCGGACGCGAATCCTCGAGCGTTTCGCCGGGCCTCCCGGCGTGCGCGCGGCGCTGGCCGCGTACATTGAAAGCGGTGGCGACGTTCCCGCATCGTGGCTGCCACTCGCCTACGACGAGCGCGCCACGCTGCTCGACTATCTGCGGGACGATGCGGTCGTCGTTCTCGACGAGCCGAGCATGCTGGCAACGATCGAGCGCGCGCTCGAAGAGGAGCGCTCCCGCGAACAGAGCGTGCTCTTAGCCGGCGTCGAGTCGGGTGAATTCTCGGTCAGCGATTCCGAAGTCGATGATGCTCTCCTCGCCGACGTCGCCGCACCGCATCCGCAGCTTGCCGACCTTGCGCCGCAACTACGCGCGCATCCGATGCTGCTGTTCCCGGGGGCAATCGAACGCCATGACGATATGGAGTGGGTTCCGCGCCCGATTGCATCGCATGTGCTGGAATGCCGTCCGATGGAGCACTTCAACCGGCAGATCGAGCTCTTCTCGCAGAGTGTGCGCGAATGGGTAGCGAGCGGCGAAACGCTCTATATCGTAAGCGGTGCAGTTTCACGCACCGCCGATCTGTTGCGCGCCGCGGGTGTTGCGCACGATCGCGTGGTCATCAGCCATGGTTCCATTGAAGCGGGGTTTGCGCTCCCGGATCTACGACTGCGCGTGCTGGGCGATCGTGAGATCTTCGGCGCACCGCCCAAGCGGGTCAAACTGCGTGCCGTCAAAGAGGGCGTGCCGGTCACGCTCGCCGATCTGCGCGTCGGCGACTACGTCGTGCACGCGGTGCACGGCATCGGCCAATATCTCGGATTGCGCACCGAAACGATCTTGGGCGCGACCCAGGATTATCTCGATCTTGCCTACGCCGGCTCGGATCGCATGCTCGTGCCGGTCACGCAGATGCACCAGGTTACGAAGTATTCCGCCGCGGAGGGGCAGTCGCCCCGACTTTCAAAGATGGGCGGCGCGGATTGGGCGCGCGCGAAATCTCGCGTCTCCGAATCGCTTGCGAAGATCGCGGACGGCCTCGTGCAGCTGTACGCCGAGCGCGAGCTGAGCCGCGGCTTCCAATTCGGGCCGGACACGCCGTGGCAGGCCGAGATGGAAGAGGCGTTTCCGTACGAGGCGACGCCCGATCAAGCCAAAGCGATCGACGCGGTCAAAACCGACATGGAACGCGCCCAGCCGATGGATCGTCTGGTCTGCGGCGACGTCGGGTACGGCAAGACCGAAGTCGCGATGCGTGCCGCCTTCAAAGCCGTCGCCGAGAAGAAACAAGTCGCCGTGCTGGTGCCGACGACGCTCTTGGCAGACCAGCACTACCGCAATTTCAGCGCGCGCTTTGCGGGTTTCCCGATGCGCATCGAAGAGCTTTCGCGCTTCAAGAGCAAGGGTGAGGCGCGCAAGATTCTCGCCGATTTGGCCGAGGGAAAAGTCGACGTCGTCATCGGGACGCATCGCTTGCTCCAAAAAGACGTTGCGTTCAACGATTTGGGGTTGATCGTCATCGACGAAGAGCAGCGCTTCGGCGTCATGCACAAAGAGCGGCTCAAAGAGTACAAGACCTCGGTCGACGTCATGACGCTCTCGGCGACGCCAATTCCCCGCACGCTGCACATGTCGCTGATGGGCGTGCGCGATCTCTCACTGATACAGACCGCGCCGAAAAACCGCATGTCGGTCAAGACGGTCGTCGTGCCGGCAAGCGATGCCATCGTGCAGCGCGCAATCACCGCCGAACTCGATCGCGGTGGGCAAGTCTACTACTTGCACAATCGCGTCGAGTCGATCCACGCGGTAAAGAACGCACTCCAGAAGCTCGTGCCGCGTGCGCGCATCGCGGTCGGGCACGGGCAGATGCACGAGAACGAACTCGAGCCCGTGATGCAGTCATTCATCGACGGCGAGACCGACGTGCTGGTGGCGACGACGATCATTGAAAACGGCATCGATATTCCCAACGTCAACACGATGATCGTGAGCGACGCCGATAAGTTCGGGCTCGCGCAGCTTTATCAGTTGCGCGGTCGCGTCGGCCGGTCGAATCATCAAGCCTATTGTTATCTGCTCTATCAGGGGCACAAGGCGCTAACGGAAGAAGCGAAGGCGCGGCTCGAAGCGATTCGCGAATTCACGCACTTAGGTTCCGGATTGCAGATTGCGATGCGCGACCTCGAGATTCGCGGCGCGGGCAATCTGCTCGGCGCGGCGCAGTCGGGGTTTATCGGTTCGGTTGGGTTCGATACCTATTGTCAATTGTTAGCCGAAGCGATTGCCGAGCGGCGCGGCATGACCGGCTCGCTCGATGACGACCGTCGTCAAGCGGTGATCGACGTGAAGATCAGCGCCTTCATTCCAAGCGATTACATTCCGCAGGTCTCACAGAAGATCGCCGTCTACCAGCAGCTCGCCAAAGCGCGCACGCAAGACGAGGTGCAGGAGATCGCCGCCGGCGTGCGCGACCGGTTCGGTCCGCTCCCGGTGCCGCTCGAGCGGCTGGTCGAACTGACCAAGCTGCGCGCGATCGCGCTCTCGCGGCGGGTCACCCGCGTGGTCGTCGACGAACGACGCCTGACCCTTGGCGTCGGGGCGGGATTCGAGCTTGACCCGGCGACGATTCCGAAACTCCAGTCGCTAACCAAGAACCGCTTCCGCTTTGGCGAGGGAAAGATCGTGGTCGATTTGCCCCCGATTGGGGCTGGGAAAGCGGCTGAGGCCGCGTGGATGCCGCTTTTGAGAAAGCTTTTAGAAGCGCTCTAAAGGGCAGCGCGTGCGAAAGACGAACCCCCAAGGCCATCCGCGGAGCCCCCAAGCTCCGCTTTACTACGCACCGACCTTTCCTAGTCTGGAGTGATCATGTCGAACCTCGGCCGCATCGCTGCGGGTCTTGCTACTCTGCTCTTCGCCACGCTGCTGACCGCCTGTGCGGCCGGCGGAAACGTCGCAACCGTCAATGGGCAATCGATCAGCAAAGCGGACTTCGATGCAAAGCTCGAGAGCAGTCCGGCAGCAGTCTCGACGCTGCAACAGATGGTTCGCGAGATTCTGCTGCAACAATACGCAAAGCAGAACGGCATCACCGTCAGCGACGCAGAGATCGCGCAAAAGGAAGATGCCATCAAGGCCAACTTCCCGCCCGGCTCGTGGAGCGACATGCTCAAGTCGCGCGGTCTGACCGAGGACGACGTGCACAAGCTGATCTCCGATCAGATCATCATCGACAAAGCGGTCGGCAAGAACGTCAAGGTCTCCGATGCGCAGATCGCAGCGTACTTCAATAAGAACCACGCCGCATTCGATAAGCCGGCCCAGGTGACGGCGCGCCACATTCTGGTTGCCGATCTCAAGACCGCGCAGAAGGTCGAAGCCGATCTCAAAGCCGGAAAAGACTTCGCAGCCGAAGCCAAACAGTATTCGATCGATCCGGGCAGCAAAGACAAAGGCGGTGAACTCGGTCCGATCCGTCACGGACAGATGGTGCCCGCTTTTGATGCGGCGGTGTTCAGCCTGCCGGTCAACGTAATCAGCGCGCCGGTCAAATCGCCGTTCGGCTACCACATCATTCAGGTCGAATCGCGCGACCCGGGTCAAAAGGCGACGCTTGCGAACAGCCGCGACAAGATCGCCGATATGTTGCGCCAGCAGCAGGAAGCGCCGTTGATTCAGCCGTTCCTGATGGACCTCCAAAGCAAGGCGAATATCCAGATCACCGATCCGCGCTTCCAAGCCGCGTTCCCGACGCCGGAACCCACGCCGCCGGCCGCGGCCGCGCCGAGTAACGGCGCGGTCCCCGCGCCGTCAGCCAGCTAGCCGAAAGCAAGGGCCCCAAACGGGGCCCTTCGATTTTTCTCGAAGGCACCGAGGTGCTCGTTCGTATCGTCGGCCTCGGGCCCGGAGATGCCGGATACCTGACGGTCGGAAGCCTCGAGGCCTTACGCGAGAGCGCGCTCGTCGTCGCGCTGCTTGCGCCGCCCGATCTCGTGCGCGCGATCGAATCCCACGGCATTGCGGTGGATCGTACCTTCGTTCCGGACGCAAATGCACTCGCGCACGGCAGCAACGAGGCAATCGCGCACTTCGTCGCCGCGCTCGGCACGCTCGACGCCGCGACGTTCGGTCTCGGCGTGCTTGGCAATCCGCTCTCCGACTTCCCTGGGCTTCCGGTGCTGCTGCGCGCGCTCGAAGACGCGGGACATACGACGCGTATCGCGCCCGGGATGCCGCACTCCACGCTCTCCGCATCGATCGCAATGCCGCTCGTGCCGTTGCCACCGCAATCGCAACACTACATGTGGGATGATCTCGTCGAGATCATGGCACGACTGCGCGACGGCTGCCCTTGGGACCGCGAACAAACGCATCGCACGCTCGTACCATACTTGATCGAAGAGACATACGAAGTCGTTGAAGCGATTGAAGCCGAAGATCTGAACGCGCTCTGCGAAGAGTTGGGCGATCTCTTGCTGCAGATCGTGTTTCACGCGCAATTGGGCGCCGAGGTCGGGAAGTTCACGGTCGCCGACGTCGTCGACGCACTCTCGAACAAAATGGTTCGCCGTCATCCGCACGTCTTTGGCGACGCGGTGATCGACGACGTCGACTCGCAGTGGCGCAGTTGGGAGAGACTCAAAGCCCAAGAAGCCTCGAGCCAGAAGCGCAAGAGCCGGCTGGAGGGCATTCCCAAGGCGCTCGGCGCGTTACAACGCGGGCAACGGATGCAAGAGAAAGCATCGCGCGTCGGCTTCGACTGGCCGAATATCGGCGGCGTGCTCGATAAACTCCATGAGGAATTGAGCGAACTGGCCGAAGCGCAGCGGCTCAAGCAAGACGATCCGCACGTGCGCGAAGAGTTGGGCGACGTCCTCTTCACGGTAGTGAATCTCGCGCGCTCGCTCGGCATCGACGCCGAAACCGCGATGCGTGAAGCCAACGAAAAATTCTATCGGCGCTTTGCGTTCATGGAAGAGCGCGCGGCGGCAAGCGGCAAATCCCTTTCCGATCTCTCACTCGACGAACTCGAGGAACTGTGGCAACTGGCGAAGACCCAAGCAGCCTGAGCGCGCTCGTCCGCGTGCGGATGAGCGCACACGATGCCCATTACGGGGGCAATCTCGTCGACGGCGCGCGGATGCTGGCGCTCTTCGGCGACGTCGCAACCGAGTTGTTGATCCAGCTTGATGGCGACGAAGGCCTATTCGTCGCGTACGACAAGGTCGAATTTCTTGCGCCGGTATTTGCCGGCGATTACATCGAGGCGCGCGGACGTATCACCCACGTCGGGAAAACCTCGCGCGCGATGACATTCGAAGCGCGCAAAGTGATTGCCGTGCGTCCCGACGTGAACGCGAGCGCCGCCGACGTCCTGCCCGAACCGACAATCGTCTGTCGCGCGAGCGGCACCTGCGTCACTCCCAAAGACAAGAAACGTCGCTAGTGCCCGCGCGCGCGCTCCTGCGCTTCCACGGCACGAACGTTGAGATAGCCGACGTTCCCGATGGTCTCCGAATACCAAATATTCCCGTCCGGTCCAAGCGTCAGCGAATTCGCGACCTCGTTATTCGGCAGCGCATAGTCCCCAAGGAAGTTTCCATGAATATCCATGTGCCCGATTCCGTGCGCGTCGATGAACCACAGCGTTCCATTTGGAGGCTGTACGATGATCGAACAACATGCCCCGTCGCCGACTGCAATCGGAAATTCCGTCAGCGTTCCGCTTGGCGTCATGCGTCCGATCGACGAGGGTTCGGTGAACCATAGGTTTCCGTCAACCGGATTCGACACGATCGCGGAAACGTAGGTCGTCCACCCTTGCGACGAGGGCACGCCGGGGACGTAATTCGTGGAGTAATAGCTCACGATGCCGAGGGTCGTGATGCTTCCAAGCGCCTGCGCGGCGCCATCTTGATTTGCATTGAGCGGCAGTTGTGTGAACCACAACGAATTGGCGCCGCCGGCAGCGATATTGTAGGGTGAGCTGATTGCGGCGGACGGCGTTGGGACCGGTGTAAACAGCGGCGTCGGCAGCACCGCCGGAAACGCCGTTACGGCGCCGCTGGTGACGTTGAGCTGATCGATCCGATCGGCATCATTTACGGCCGCCCAAATGTTTAAATCCGGCCCCTCGGTGATTGACGTGATCTGGCTGAGATTCGACTCGACCGCATAGGGATAATACGTTCCGGTCGTCGTCATTGAGAATACGTGCTGCTGGCCGTCGTCAAACCACAGCAGTTGATGCGGGCCGGAGATGATGTTCGTGAAGACGCTACTCGCGGTTGGCAGCGCGACGGGATACGCTGTCGCAAGAAATGACGTCGTGAGCTTCACCACGCCGGTAACTCCCGTGCTATTGGCCGGATTTCGCGCCGACGTCACCCACAGATTGTCGTCCGGGCCCGTAGCGATACTGGTTAGGATCCCACCCACCGAAGTTTCCGCGAACAGCGTGCTGGCCGGTGACGGCGACGTCGTAGCCGATGCGCTCTGCTGGGGCTCCGCAAAAAGCGCGAATTCGAATGTCTGTCCGCCCGCGAACACGATTTGTTGCGCCGTGCTCAACGGGAAAGCAATCGCTCCGGACGCCGTCACCGTCGCCGGACCGATCAAAAAGTTTGTCGTCGACGCCGCGGGATTGAACACCGACAAGTAAAACGCAGTATTCGTGGTTGCGACACCCGACGGCAGATAAAACGTGTAGCCCGGCGTTCCAAGGACGGTCGCCGCGCCTTGGGCAGTCAGCGTAATATACAGCAACGGCTGATACGTCGATGCGTTCGGATGCGCCAAGCGCAAGCGTGTCTGAGCCAGCGCCGGAACGCTGGTCGATATCGTTCCGCTAACCGTGGTCGTAGTCGAGGCCGCGGGCAGCCTGATGCTCCCGCTGAATCCCGCGACGGCCGGGAGTTGTACGACCTGCTGCGTGGCACCGAGCGTAAATGAGAACGCGGCTGAGGAGGGGCTCGAGCTTGGCGAAGCGCCTGGCAAGGGAAGCGAGCTCGTACTACCGCCGCCGCACGCAACGGCCGAAATTAGCAGGAACAGTACGAGCGTGACCCGCTGCATCGCAAACCGATTATACCAGACGAGCGTGCGTTTTCTTCTTCCAGAAGAATTCGTAATACGTGAATTGCGCGCACAACATGAAGCAGTAGTAGGCCGGATAGCCTACCCAAACGCCCGGCAGGCCGATGTAGCGCATGCAGAAATATGCCACCGGTACTTCGAGTAGCCAGATGCCGATAAGCCCGTTGATCGTCGGCACGAGCACCGTGCCACTGCTGCGCATCACGCCGCTGATCACCGCGCTGTTGCCGAAGATCAAGTACGACCAGAGCGTGATCATCAGGAGCTCGTGAGCGATCTGCACGGTCGGCGCGTTGGTGATGAAGAGCTGGAGCAGCGGCGTCGCGAGCAGGTAGCAGAGCGTTACGAGGATCCCGCCGACGGCGTAGTTCAGCGCGACGGCCGAACGAATGACGCCGCCGAGCTTGTCCTCGCGCCGCGCGCCGATGCACTGCGCGCCGAAGATCGATGCGGCAATGCCGATCGAGATCGCCGGGAATTGTACGTAGTTGACGATCTGGTTCACTGCGCCATAGGCAGCCGTCGCATGGGGGCCGTAGTGGTTCACAAAGCTGATGATCGCGATCTCGGCCAGCGATACCATGATAACCTGTATCCCGGTCGCAACGCCGATCCGGATCACGTTCCACAGGATCATCGGGTCGGGCAGCATGTCGCGCGCCATCTCGAGGTCAAAGCGCAACGGACTCTTGCGCCGTGCGAGCAAGACCAAGAGCCCAATCAAACCGACGAGGTTCGCGATCATGGCCGACACCGCGGCGCTGACGACGCCGAGATGCGGCAAGCCGAACCAGCCTTGGATGAACGCAGGCGTGAAGAATACTGCCAGCACGGAACTCACGATCAAGAAGTACAACGGCGTCTGTGAGTCGCCGACGCCGCGAAGAAACGTCGTGTAGACGAGATACGGAAAGATGATCGGCGCGGTCAGAAAAATCACGCGCGTGTACGCGTCGGAGTCGGGCAGAATCACGGCAGGCGTGCCAAGCGCTTGCAACATCCATGGTGAGATCAGCGGGCCAACTACGGCGATTACCACGGCAAAGATCATCGTCGCGCCGAGCACGGTACCGGCAACCTTCTTCACGCGATGTTCGTCGCGCGAACCGTAGGCCTGCCCAATTAATACCGTACTGCCGCTCGCGATGCCGATCAAGAACGAGAACAAGAGAAAGACGACGGGAAAAACCGCCGAGACGGCCGCAAGCGCATTGACGCCGATCATGCGCCCGAGAAAAATCGACGCAAACGTCTGCGAAGCCGATTGCAGAATATTGCTGATCATAAGCGGAATCAAGAAGATCAACATGATCTGCCACATCGGCTTGGACTCGTCGAAGATGTTCACGCCCATACGCCGGGCCGGCGTTGCCTGTGACATACGCCCTACTCCTCTCGGCGCGGTGGGAGGAAACTCCCGCCGAGTGTTGCGGTTTTCTTAATCGTAACGTGGTAAGCTAGGGCATCGCGATGCGATTGGATAAGTTTATGAAGGTAGCACGTCTTTCAAAACGGCGCAGTGAAGCGCACGAGGCGCTCGAACACGGAAGGATCACGAAAGACGGTAAGCCGCTCAAGCCGGCATATAACGTCAAGCCCGGTGACGTGCTCCAAATTCATTACGCGACCCGCTTCGTCACGGTCCGCGTGCGCGAGGTTCCGCTGCGCATGACACCGGGCGTCAAAGCCGCCGAACTCTACGAGATCGTCGACAGGCGCAAAGACGATCCCGCCGAGTGGGAGTAGCGCACTAGCTTGGCGGCATCCTCGATCTCGGCCGACACAAAAGATGCGCTTGCGCGCGAGCTTCCGCAAGCCAAGCATTGCCGGACGGCGCTCGCGACCGGGCTTGCGCTCTACGGAGCTGCGAGCGCGCACACCACCTTCATCACGCATCGCAACTCGATCGCGCGACTTTTCTGGTCGTTGCTGGATGAGCGCAAGTCGCACCCCATCGAGACCCGCGCCGTGACGCGGCTCGCGCGCTTGCCGACGTTCGCGATCTCGCTGCCGGCCGTGTTGCGCGAGATGCCGCCCAAGCCGACCCTCAAGTGCGACCGCTTGATGGAGATTCGCGCAGCATTTCTCGCGTGCGGATCGCTTGCCGCCGGCGCACACGGCTACCACCTCGAGTTCGTGCTGCCGAGCCGCGCGCTAAGCGAGCGCCTCGTGTGGATGTTGCGCAGTACCGGACGCGCGCCGAAACACACAACGCGCAAGCGCCGCGACGTGCTCTACTACAAGGACTTTGAAGCGATCGTCGACGTGCTCACGATCATCGGCGCCTTCGGCGCGGTGCTTCACCTCGAAGACGTCCGCGCGCTGCGTGAAACCAAGAATCGCATCCATCGCCTTGTCAACACCGAGGCGGCAAACCTCGAACGCGCGGCAGCCGCAGCCGCGGCACAGCGGCGCACGATCGAGTTCGTCGAAAACGCCTACGGGCTGTCGCAGCTCTCTCCGCCGCTGCGCGAAATTGCGGAGTTACGCCTGGCGCATCCGGACGAGTCGCTGGCGGAGCTTGGCGCCCGCTGCAACCCGCCTATCGCCAAGCCTACCGTCTCGAGTCGCTTAAGCGCACTCAGCCGGCTCGCCGCACGCTTGCGTACCGGCAGGGCCTAACGAACCGAGCCCGGTAGATGCCGGGGCTATGCGAATCGGGATCAACGGCTTCGGCCGCATCGGACGGAACTTTGCCAAGGCGCTCCTCGAGCGCCATCCAGACGTACAGATCGTCGCCGTCAACGATCTCACCAGCGCCGCCGAGTGCGCGCATCTCTTCAAGTACGACAGCAACTACGGCACATATCCGGGCGACGTACGCGTCGATGGCGATGCGATCGTCGTCGACAAGCAGCGCATCAAGGTGCTGGCCGAACGCGATCCCGGCAAGCTGCCGTGGAAAGACCTCGGCGTCGACGTCGTGATCGAATCGACCGGGCTCTTTACCGATGCGGAGAAGGCCCGCGCCCATATCACCGGCGGTGGCGCGAAGAAAGTCATCATCTCTGCGCCGGCCAAGGGCGAAGACGTGACGCTCGTTCTCGGCGTCAACGAGAACATGTACGATCCCGAGAAACACACGATTATCTCGAACGCATCGTGCACGACGAACTGTTTGGCAACGGCAGTAAAGCCGCTGGTCGATCATCTCGGCTGGGTCAAGGGCTTCATGACCACGATCCACTCGTATACCAACGACCAAGTTATACTCGACGCACCGCACAAGGATATTCGCCGTGGGCGTAACGCGGCAACGAACATCGTGCCGACCAGCTCCGGCGCCGCCAAGGCACTGTATCTGACGATTCCCGAAGTCAAAGGCACCTTCGAAGGGTTTGCGCTGCGCGTGCCCACACCGACGGTCTCGATGTGCTATTTGGTTGCGCAGGTCAAGAAATCGACGACACGTGACGAAGTCAACGCGATCTTGCGCGCCGACGCCGAAGGTCCGCTCAAGAAATACGTGCAGTACACCGAGGAAGAGTTGGTCTCGAGCGATTTCAAGCGCTCACCCTACAGCTCGATCATCGATGCCAAGCTTACGCAAGTCGTCGACGACATGGTGCAGATCTGCGCGTGGTACGACAACGAGTGGGGCTACTCGTGCCGTCTTGGCGATCTGACGGCAATGGTTCTCGAAAAACTTCCGAGTAAGGTCTAACCCCTGAGCGTCCACACCATCGACGACCTTGACGTGCGCGGCAAGCGCGTGCTGGTGCGCGAAGATCTCAACGTGCCCATGTCTGGAAGCGACGTTGCCGACTTTACACGGATCGACGCCGCAATCCCCACGCTGCGTGCGCTGCACGAACGCGGCGCGCGCGTGATCGTGCTCTCGCATCTCGGACGCCCGGATGGAAAGCCCAATCCGAAGTATTCATTGCGCCCAGTCGCGCCGGCGCTCGCGCAGCGCCTGGGCATTCCCGTCGCGTTCGCCGGCGATTGCGTCGGACCGGCCGCGCGCGATGCGGTTGCAGCGCTCAAGGACGGCGACGTGCTGCTGCTCGAGAACGTGCGGTTTCATCCGGGCGAAGAGGCGAACGATCCCACCTTTGCACGGGACCTCGCGTTGCTCGGTGATCTCTACGTCAACGACGCATTCGGCACCGCGCATCGCGCGCACGCCTCGACCGAAGGCCTCGCGCACCTGCTGCCAAACGCCGCCGGCTTGCTGATGCAAGAAGAACTTGCGGCGCTCGCCCGCTTGACCGACAATCCCGCGCACCCATACGTGTGCGTGATCGGCGGCGCCAAAGTCAGAGATAAGGTCGGGGTCTTTACGAATCTGATGAACAAAGTCGACGCCTTCTGCGTCGGCGGCGGGATGGCCAACACATTTCTCGCGGCACGCGGCACAAATGTCGGTGCGTCACTTCGTGATGACGATCTCGAGCCGGCGAAACGGATTCTCAACCTGGCGGCCCACCACGACATTACCTTACACCTGCCGATCGATGCGGTCGTTTCGCACGCGTTCGATGCCGATGACGGCGCGCACGTCGTGAACATCGAGGACGTTGCGGCCGAGATGATCCTCGATATCGGTCCGCGCACCGCGGCGGCCTACGCCGACGCAATCGCACGAGCGAAAGAGATCGTCTTCAACGGTCCGATGGGCGTCTATGAGAAGGCGGCCTACCGCGCGGGGACCAAGGTCGTGGGTGAAGCAATTGCCCGTGCGACGAAAGCCGGCGCCACAAGCGTCGTCGGCGGCGGTGACGCGGCCGCGGCCGCGCACATGCTCGGTTTCGCCGATGCGATGACGCACGTGTCCACGGGTGGTGGCGCGACGCTCGAATTCCTGGAAGGACGGACGCTCCCCGGCGTTGCCGCACTGGAGCACGACTGATGCCGCGCACGATTGTCGCCGGCAATTGGAAGATGCACAAGACCGCTGCGCAAACGCGTGCATTTTTTCAAACATTCTTGCCGCTGTGCGCACAAATTCCCGACCGGGTCGAGATCATCATCGCGCCGCCGTTCACGGCGATTCCGAACGCGCATACGATCTTGCGCGACCATCCGCGTGTGCTCCTCGGTGCGCAGAACGTCAATTGGGAGCTGCACGGCCCCTTCACGGGGGAGATTTCGGCGCCGATGCTGCTCGAGTTCGACGTGCGCTATGCGATCGTCGGCCATTCCGAACGCCGCATGTACTTCAACGAAACCGACCGTACGGTCAACCTCAAGGTCAAAACGCTACTCAAACACGGCATCACGCCGATCGTTGCAGTCGGCGAGACCTCTGAGGAACGAAAGGCCGGAGCGACCGATCATCGCGTGGTTTCGCAGACCGTCGCTGCGCTGGATGGTCTCGAGGCAATCGACGTTGCACGCGTCGTGCTCGCGTACGAACCGATCTGGGCGATCGGTACCGGAGCGAATTGCGACCCGATCGAAGCCGATCGCGTGATGCGCGAGATTCGCGGGAGCGTGCCCGGTTTGGAGGACGTGTCGATTCTCTACGGTGGAAGCGTCAAGCCGGACAACGTCGCGTCCTACGCGGCGCAGCCGAATATTAATGGAGGCTTGGTCGGCGGCGCGTCGCTCGACCCCGAGGGATTCGCGGAACTCATCGAATCGGCGGGGCGCCATGCATAAGCCGCTCGTGCTCGCCGTGCTCGACGGCTGGGGATGCAGTGCGTCGGACTACGGAAACGCAATCGCCGCAGCGAAACTCCCGCATTGGCGCGCATTCTTCGAAAAATATCCGTGGACGACGCTCGAGGCTTCCGGTGAAGCCGTCGGCCTCCCCAAAGGGATCATGGGCAACAGCGAAGTCGGTCACATGAACATCGGGGCCGGACGCGTCGTGCCGCAAGGCGTCGTGCTAATCGACGCAGACGTTGCATCCGGCGCATTCGCCCGCAACGCAACGCTCCGCGCCTGCCTCGACCACGTGAAGGAGGCGGGATCGACACTGCACCTGATGGGATTGCTCTCCGACGGCCAAGTGCATAGCTCGATCACGCACCTCTTTGCGTTGATCGATGCCGCCGTCGCGGCCGGTGTTCGATTCGCCGTTCATGCCTTTCTCGATGGCCGGGACGTGCCGCCCCGCTCGGCCAAGGTCTACATCGACCAGCTCGAGGAAAAACTCGATGCGGCCGGCCGGCCCGGCTCGGTTGCATCGATCTCGGGGCGCTTCTACGCGATGGATCGCGACAAGCGTTGGGAGCGTACGGACGCGGCCTTCGACATGCTCACCAAAGGCGAGGCGAAATATCGCGAACCGGCCGCACTCGCCGCGCTCGACGCCGCGTACGAGCGTGGCGAAAGCGATGAGTTTGTCGTGCCGACGATCGTCGGTCAGGCGCGGAGCGTCGGTGACGGCGATGCGTGCATCTTCTTCAACTTCCGCCCCGATCGCGCGCGCCAGCTCACCCAACGATTCAACGAATACACCTGGAAGAACGGCTTATTCGCCACGATGACCAAGTACGAAGAGACGTTTCCCAATCCGGTGCTCTTCGGTCCGCGGCCGCAGTACGATACGTTTGGTGAGGTGATTGCCCGCGCCGGCCTTTCGCAGTTACGCCTCGCTGAAACGGAGAAATACGCGCACGTCACCTACTTCTTCAACGGTGGCCGTGAGGATGTGTTCCCCGGCGAAGATCGCGAACTCGTGCCGTCAGACCGGAGCGTACCGACCTACGATCTTGCTCCGGCGATGCGCGCTGCGGAGATCACCGACATTGCCGTGCGCGATATCGAGCAACACCGGCACGACGTTATCATTGTGAACTACGCCAACGCCGACATGGTCGGGCACACCGGCAAGTGGAAGCCCACCGTGGAAGCGGTCGAAGTGCTGGATAGCTGTCTGCAACGGCTGGCCGATGCCGTACTTGCTGCGGGCGGTCTCCTCGTAATCACCGCCGATCACGGCAACGCCGAGGAGAAGCTCGATCCGAGCGGCAATCCGCTAACCGCGCATACGACCAATCCGGTGCCGTTGATCCTCGTTTCGAATGACGTGCGCGGCAGGCTCGTGCCGGGCAAGCTCGGAGATATTGCGCCGACGCTGCTAGCGCTTGAAGGCTTGCCGGTTCCCGAGGCCATGACTGGAGTGAACGTGTATGATCGATCGCCGATCGCCCAACGATAAGCTCCTCGCCGTTGATGCGTCGCGCATCCAAGAGGCGGTAAGCGGAAAGCTCGACGTCGCAATCGTGCTCGGCAGCGGCCTCTCATCGGCATTCCGCGAATCGTTCAGACACGTTTCTATTCCTTACGACTCGCTGCTCGGCATGCCGGTTGCTACGCTACGTGGCCATGCGGGCGAGGTGCTCGTCGGCAACTTGCGGGGCAAGAACGTTGCGGCATTCGCCGGCCGCGTACACCTGTATCAGGGATTCTCGCCGTCGCAGGTGACGACGAGTGTGCGGCTAGCCTACGCGGCGGGCGCGCACATGATGATTCTCACCAACGCGGCCGGTTCGCTACGCGACGATCTCGAGCCGGGCGACATCATGATGCTCAAGGATCACCTCAATCTCACCGGGCGCAACCCCCTCATCGGCTGGCCCTTTGAGAATCCATTCCTTGATATGGCCGATGCGTACTCGGGGCGGCTGCGCGCGATCGTGCAGTCGGTCGCTGCGCCGGCACACCGCCTGCGCGAGGGTGTGTATGCGGGCGTGCAAGGTCCGAACTACGAGACGGTAGCCGAAGCGAACTATCTGCGCACGATCGGCGCCGACGCAGTGGGCATGTCGACCGTGCTCGAGACGATCTTCGCGCGGTTCTTGAGCATGGGTGTGCTGGCGTTCAGCATGATTACGAACGTCGTCGCTACCCCGGGCACGAGCCATATCGACGTGACCGAGCAAGGGGTCCGCACCGGCCCCATCCTGGCCGACCTTATATCCAAGTTTTTAGATAAAATTTAGGACCCTCTCATATTTGGTCAAGGCGCCTGTCAGGAAACGCAGGCATACTCGTGCTCAAGAGGGGGCATGATGTTCAAAAACCTGAGAACCGCGGCGTCCGACGAAGTGATCCTGGCCGAGGCCCTGATCTACTTCGTGTTCATTGGGACAGCCACGCTGATTGCGACCCTCGCCTCCCAGCTGATCAGATAGACCGCACGATCATCACGCGAATCCCCGTTGGGCCGTACGGCACGTCGGCGCGCAAGCCGACCTGACCGTTGACTAGCGGCGCCGGAATTGCCGCCGAGTTCGCGCCGTAGAGCACGTACGGCAGGGCGTTCGCCCCAAACAGATTGTCGGCAGAGATCTGAATCGCCGTATCACGCGCGACCGGCTGGCGTAAGGTTGCGTGCCCGACGAAGTATGCCGGGACGTTGAACGTATTATTCGAGCCGTAGTACGTGATCCCGAGTTCGGCGTACTGGCCCCACGAACCGCGACGGTGGATACCGGCATAACCCATCGAATAGGCCTCGCTCTTGTTCGAGATGCCGTTGTAGCCGGTCCCGTTTCCGTAATAATTGACGCCGGGAACGACCGCGAGATTCGTCGTGTACGGGCCGGCAGCGGTAAGGTAGAAGTTGCCGGAGATGTTGTAGGCATAGGCGCGCGCCAAGTCGCCGGCGATCGTGTAGCCGTAGCCTACCGGCGGATCGTAGCGCAGTGCGGCTTCAACGCCCTGATATCGGCTCTGGGCGAGATTTTCGTTTGTGCTCACGTAGACCGGATACGCAACGCCTTGGTATGTGAAGGTCGTTCCCGAATCGCTGACAGCGGTTGCGAATTGATTCCAGATATTCGTGAGATAGGTGTCGACCGACACGATCATGCCGTTGTGAAGACGCGCGTCGCTGCCGAGGTCGTAGGCGAAGGCCGTCTCGGGCTTGAGCGTTCCGGAGTTCTGCGAAATCGTATAGGTGCCGTTGGTTGGAGCGCCGAGCTCTGCCGGTGTCGTCGTGTTGCTGTCGATCAACGAACCGTACGGCGGCGCAACCGACGAGCCGGCAGAGAAACGAATGGCGAGGTCGGCATCGGGACGATAGACGAAGCCGAGACGCGGATCGTCGTGGGTCGTCGTCGTGGTCGTGAAACTAAAAACGTTCGGCAGTGTGCCGGTCGGCGTATACGTCGAACGATAAATATTGTAGTAGTTGGCAAGTGTCAACTGCGCTTTTGCGCCGATCTGCAACACGCCGCGCACGAGATAGTTGCTGAAATCCTGACGCGTGCCGGGCGCAATGGTATATTCCGTCACGGGCGCGCCTCCGACAACCGCAACTTTGTACGAGTCGGTAAGCATCGTGTCGGTGTCGTAGGCAAGGCTGAGCAAATCCTCTCCCGCGAAGGGATGATCGTACTCGAAGGAGCCCCCGCGCAGATAGTCGTGGTCGCCCATGCTGTTCGTATACGCATTGGCAGCCGGAATCGTTACGTCGGCTGTCTGTCCGGTGAAGGCCGTGCTCGTCGCGCCAAGCTTTGCCGTTCCGTAAAGTTGCAGCGGAACGGTGTACGTGGCGAGCGGATTGCTCGAATCGGAGTAGGTGGGACGCTCGAGCACGGCGCTATAATAGCGCGCGAGCACGGTGTCGTTCCCGATTCCGGAGCGTAGCTCGCTCTCGAACATCGGCTCGTTGTCGTAGGTTGTCGTGTTGGGCAGCGTCGTCGTGTTGTTCAACAGGAACAGCCCACCGTTGGTTAACGGTGTTCCCGCCGCGTTAAACGAGAGTCCGGGCGTGAACGTTGAATAGAGTTGCGTCAAGCTCGACGCCGGGCCGTCGTACTGTCCCTGGATACCGATGTATCCCGCCGTCAGTGTCGTCGTGTTCGAAAAGTGATAGGCGAGCTTGGCGAGTTCGCCGTTGCTTTGATAGTCCGACGTAACTTGTTGGCAACACGCAACGAGCGTCGTGTATGCGTTGGTCGGGTTGCTTTTCGTATAGGATCCCGGCACCGGGTACGGTCCACTGTAACCCGGCGGGGCAGTCGAGCTGGTAGTTGAGCCCGAGATCGTCGTACCGTTGATCTTAGTTCCCGATGGAAGCGTCACGTAGGTCGGATAGTTGTTGAGCGGACCGGCGGTGCCGCTGCGCACGAGCGACACGAGATAGCCGAGCTTGCCGTTGAACAGCGTATCCGAAAGGCGCAACTGGAAGAATGAACCGGATTGATTGTCAAACCCGGCGATCACCGTATCGTGCGGGGTCAGCGTCGGCTGGCCCGTGACAAAATTCAGCGTTCCGCCGATGCCGTAATTGATCTCGTTGGCGTATGCCGTCGGGCCTTTGACGACTTCGACGTCGGAATAGAGCAGCGAGTTAACGAGCATCGTCGGATAGTCGCCCTTGCCGCCGTTGATCAACGGAAAGCCGTCGACGTACGTTGCTTTCTCGTAGTCGAGTGCGCCGCGGAGATTGGGCGAGGTGATCGATCCCGGTGCGGCGGCATTCGCACTATCGGGTCGTGCCGAGACGACGCCCGGAATTTGATCGAGCACGTGACCGATCGTCAATGCTCCCTGATTCACGAAGGCTTGTTGTGAAAGCGTCTGAATCGCCGACGCGCTCGTGTTGAACGCTCCGCCGGCGCTCGTCTGCACCGACGCGATCTGCCGCATCGTGTCGAGCGACCGCGGGACGAGCGTCACGGCGAGCGGCGCTGCGCCGGGAACGGTTACACCGCCATAGGTCCAGGTGGTAAAGCCGCCTTTGGTCACCGTAACGTTGTAGGTACCGGCGGGCACGCTCGCAATCGTAAATGCACCCTGCGCGTCGGTCGTGACTCGCGCCGCGCGATCGGGGTAAACGTACACGTCCGCACCGGCAATCGGCGCGCCTGCGCCGTTACGAACGGTACCAGTGATCGTTCCGCCCGTCTGCGCTTGTGCGCGTGCGAGGGTGCCCACGACGAGGGTAACGATCAGCAAAAGCCGCACTAGATGCTTCGTGCCCATACGATTCTGGTTTGCCTTCCTTCTGTTGTGCTGCAGTCCGCTCTATGCCAACGCGGCTACGACACTTGTCGTAACCGTGAGCGACGAATACGGTCAGCCGATTAGCGCCGCGCAGGTCGTGCTCGCTTCGACCCCGGTCCAACGCGGTACAACGGATGCGCGTGGAAACCTTCGCCTGACGCGTCCACCCGCGGGAACATACGCACTGCGCGTGACCGCTACCGGTTTCCGAATCTTCTCGCAATCCCTCCGGCTGAACGATCAAAAAGCCGTCAACATTTCGCTCGAGCGCTCGGCTGGTGCATTTCACGTCATCGGCTCGGTCACGGGACACGCCAATACGCCGTTCAATGCCACGCCGGTTGCACAGCACGTGTATCCACGCGAGGCCTATCGCGATCAAGGCCAGCCCGATGTGACCAGCGTGCTGAATCAAACGCCCGGCGCCTTCGCGCTGACCAGCACGAGCACCAATACGGCGACGCCGCTCTCTCCCGCGTTCGCCTCGGTCCGCAATGGGCTGCCATTTGAAACGCCGGTCCTGATCGACGGGGAGCCGATTCTCACCCCCAGCGGCACGCTCGATCTGAGCCTCCTGCCGACCTATGTGCTGCAGGAGGTCGAGATCGTAAAAGGCGCGGGCGACGTCGCCGGCGCGGGTGGCGGCGCCGGCGGAGCGGTGAACTTCCGCACCGCCGAACCCACGCTCGGCCAGCGCGGCACGTTCGAAACCGAGGGCGACTCGCAGGGCGGCTCGTTTACCGATCTCGCCTACGACGGCACCCAGCCCGGCGGGGTGCTCGCGTATGCAAGCATGCTCTCCGTCGACGGTTCGCCATGCTGCGACAGCGATCCGAGTGACTACGCCCGCAAAGCGGTGTTGATCAAGTTGCGTGAAACGCCGTCGACGGGTGTCTCGATCACCGAAACGGCGCTCAATGTCGTGCTCAACCGCTCGCTGGATTCGATCTACGGCTTGAGTGGATTCGGCTACGAGCATCTCACCTTCGCCGACGTGGCGGCATCGGTCGATCGCGGCGGCGACGCGTTCTCGTTGCGCACGTTTCTCGCGCAGACACAAACCGGCACGGTCTCACCGAACGTTCTGCCGCAACCGACCGACGGCGAGTACGGCGTGACGCTCGGCTGGCAGCACACGAGCGGCAAGCTCGCCTTCGACACGAGCGGACGCGTGGTTAACGAAAGTCTTCTGGGCGTCAACGCGTACCAAACGCAATCGAGCCTGGACGAGAACCTCACCTACAAACCGAACGCCCGCGACGAACTCGATCTCTCGGGCGCGTTGAACGCGTATAACACTACCGCCGGCACGGTCGATGGTCCAAGCGCGCGCATCGCTTACGCGCACACGCTGCATACCGGACTTGCGGTGCGCGCCTCGTACGGAACAAGCGCGGTCGCGCCGCCGCTGGAGGCAATCGTTCCATATGTGTCGGCGCCGTTTCCGACGACGAGTTCGGTGACCTCGATCGAACGGGCGACCGGCGGCGATTTCGGGCTCGAGTGGCGGTTACACGGGAACACCACGACGTTCTCCGCCGGTCTCTATCACAACAACACACAAAACGCTTACGCCTACAGCCTCGGAAGCTGGTACAACGGGCCACCGATGGTCGAGAGCGGCGCCGAGTTCAGCTTGCAGCAGTTCAAGCGCGTCGGTATGGGCTTCATTGCCGCGCTCCAGCTACCGCGCACCTACGTCTGGGGTGCGACCGGCGGCACGCTATACGGCGCGCAAAATCTCGGCTACGGGGCGATCGCACCGTTTCGTATTCCGTACGCGCAGGGCTACGCCGAGATCAGCTACAAGTGGCCGCGCGGCTCGCGCGCCTCGATCGGCGCGCTCTATGTCGGCTCGAACAACGCCTACGGCGCACCGGCGTTCGCGACGCTCAACAGCAATCTCGAAATCTCGCTCGGCGGGCGCGCGAAGCTGCAATTCTCGGCCGAGAACCTCACGAACCAGCTAGCCAATCGCGCACCGATCTTCGGGCCGGTCCCGCAGTACGGGCTCGTGCCGTTCACCCTCCGCTTTATGTTCCGTCAGTCGTTCGGCACCGGCTCACTCTACGAACACTAATCCGCCCACGTTGGTAACCAAAGTCGTTGTTGCCAATGTGACTGTAGAATCGGGATTGACGAGAGAATCGGGAAGAAATAGATGAACGCGAGCGCAACCAGCGCGAGATAACCGACGACGATCCAGCGCGCCGCCTTGAGATCCCAGCCACGCATGCGTTCAAGTATCCACTGCATCATCACCGTATTGCAGATCGCGATGAGCGGAATGTTCACGTAAAAGTGATACAAAAAGGCGATGCGCGGCGAGAACGCCCACGGCACCCACTGCAAGAGATACGCCAGCACGACGAGCGCGTACCCGCGATTGCGCCGCATGAATGCCAGCACGCCTACCAGGGGTACCGCGATGAGGCCCGGCCAAAGCAGGAGTGGGTTCGGCATCGAGTAGATCATCGCGGCCGTGCAATTTGGACACGTACCTCCGTACTCGGCTGAATAGAGCAGCGGCCGTAACTCGAGCGGCCACGTCCACCACGCCGAGGCATACGGATGCGTAGCCTTCAAGGTGGCGTGATACATAAACGCATTACGTTGCATCTCGACGATGTCGCTAACGGTATAGGGCCGCGGCGGCAGCGTCTGCAAATCGCGCAGACCGATAAAGTGCGGGATGTAGGCGAGCGCGTAGACGATGCCGATGCTACCGATAACCGCTGTAGCCACCAGGTCGACCGGAAACGGCGACGCACGCCGTGCGCTCCACGCGCGAATCGAGGCGTAGGCAATCACAACCGCGGCAACACCGTAGGCCATCACGCCGTACCACTTGCTCGCAACCAGCAACGCGCCGGCAACGGCAAACGCAACGAGCCACCTGGCTCCCGGCGGGCGCTCGCGCCAGAGTCGATACACGGCGTAGATGCTCGCCGAAATCACGACGAGCAGGACGATGCGCGCGGCGAGGGTCTCGCCGCGAAAACGTATGAAGACCACGAGCGCGGCGATGGCCAAGCTCACACCGAACTCGAGTAGACGCTCGGCCCACGAACGGTGCCCGAGCGGCTGCGCCGGCGCCTCGACCACCGCATCCCAGTAGCGGCAGAACGCATAGAGCGTCAACATCGAGAAACAAACGACGAAGGCTTCGGGTGTCGCGATACGTGATTGCACGTAGTGCATGCCGTCCAAGCCGAAAAGGACCGCGGCGTAGGCAGCAAAGACCGTCGAACGCGTAATTCTTTTAGCGAGTAGAAAGCAGATCGGAACCGCGATCGCTCCCGCGAGCACGTTGAGGAAACGCCACCCGTAGGACGTATCGCCGTGCTGCAAGCCCCCGAAGAGGATCACCGAGAGCGTGATCAGCAGTTTCGTGACCGGCGGATGCGTGTTCTCGTAGATATAGCGGCGCTGCAGATACTCCTCGGCCGCGCGCGCGAAATAGACTTCGTCGAAGATCTTGCCCGGCGGCACCCAGTAGCGCACGAAAAGCAGCACGAACGACGCGATGCCCAGAGAAAGCGCGACTACGGCATCGCGAGCGCGTTGCGAGAGCGCGATCACGTGGCTTGGGGTGCCGGCGCCGGAACGGGCAGAGCAGCCACCGCCGGCGGATACGCCGCGCGGGATCCATATCCGCCGGCAAACAGCGCGATCAGCGCCACAAGCGCTGCACCGGACAACATCGAACGCGCGCGTCGGCGTTCGCGCGACCGAAGAGCGGCGGCCGCGCGCGCACGCACGCGCTCGATCGCAAAAGACGGCGTGGTGACGTCGAGCGCGCCGTTCAGCGCGCCGCGAAGATCAACGGGCATCGAAGAGCACCTCGGCAAGGGGTTGCGGGCGGTGCGATGCGAGCAATGTTTCAAGCCGCCGTCGCGCGCGCGCAAGGTGGTAGCGCACGGTTGCATCCGGAATCCCGACAATGGCAGCGATTTCGCGGCTGTTCAGCTCGGCATAGTAGTGCAGCGCGACGACCGCGCGTTCACGGGGCAAGAGTTGACCGAGCGCGCGCAGTACGTCCAGGCGCACGAGCACATCGGTAAGCGTTGAGGCCGACGCCAACGTGCGGGGGTCGAGCGCTTCGTGCGAGGGCGTCCGTCGTTCGATGGCAAGCGCCTCGCGAACGACGAGACGGTAGAACCACACGCCGAACGCGCGGCACGACCGCAACTGCCCGATGGCCAGCACGACGCGCGCACACGCCTCTTGCGCCGCGTCCTCGGCCGCCATCGGGTGACGCAGGATCGAGAGCGCGATGCGGTAGGCGTGCGGCCAGGCCGCGGTAAGCAGCGTTTCGAGCGCCGTCGCATCACCGGCTTGCGCCGCAGCGATCGCCTCGCCGTCCTCCCCCCACGCGTGCATTCTCGCCATCTTCATACTAGAGGCGGCGACTCCCTCAAGTGTTGGCCGGCGGCGCCCGGGTTACGATCGCGAGTCGAGAGGAAAACGGCTAATTCAGCGACCGCGATCGTCTTCTACGGCGGGATTCACGGGAAGGTGCTATTCCACGCGGTAACTTCCGCTCGGATCGATCGAGACGCGAGCGCCGCTGACGAGCGCGCTGCGCACGCGATGATCCCAGAAGGTGAGGATCTTCACGATCACCGGGCGTAAGCGCGCGACGATCTCGCGTGCGCGCTGGGAGAGGGTGACAGCGTCACGCGCCCACTTCGGATGATCGCGCGGCAAGAGCGAGCTTTCCGTCTCGCTCTCGGCTACCGGCGCAACCATCGCTTCGGTTGCAATGGCTGCCGCGTGCGGCTGCGCGGCGTGCGCGCGGCCCTCATCGGCGTCAATGCGTCGCAGCATCGATGTTCCCGAGAGCTTTGCGCAGCTTGCGCATGGCGACGAGGTGCAGTTGTGAAGCACGCTGCGGGGAAATGTTCATGCGCCGTCCTACTTCACGCAGCGACCATGCGCCATAGTAGTGTTCGCGGACGACTTGGCGTTGACGCGCGGGGAGCGCATCGACGGCGGCACCGATCGCTTCGCACTCACTGCGCGCTTCAATCAAGTTCGCCGGATCGTTGCTCCAGTCGCGTTGCACGTGCTCGCCTTCGGGAAGCGGGCGGTCGAGGGAAAGCGGAACACCGAGCGTTGCCGCGGCGCTGGCGCGAATAAAGCCCGGCCGTCGCTGCTCCATCTCCGCTAATGTCGGAATGCTTCCGCGCTCGCCCGCGAGCTGATAACGCTCGAGTTCGCCATCGCGCATCGCACGGCGCGTGCGTTCCGAGACGGGATCCATCCGGCGGATGCCGTTGAGCATCGCGCCCGAGATTACGTGCCGCGCGTAGTGCTCGAGTGACGTTCCGCGCGACGGATCGTAGTTGTCGACCGCGCGAATCAACCCGATGCTTCCGTCGCCGACCAAGTCGTCGTAGTCGCACGGCACGAGCCGGCTCACACGCCGTGCAATCCTGCGTACGAGCGGAAGCAGCATGCGAATACGCGCTTCGCGCTGCTCGTCAGTCACGTGGTACGAGTTTCGCGGCAAGAAGTTGCGCGAAGTACGTGACACCATATCCGCCGAGCGGATCGGCGTCGCGCATCAGCGGCTTGAGTGCCTCGGAAAAGATCAGTCCTTCGATCGTGGCAGCGACGTGTTGCGCCTCGAGCCTATCCACGTTGCAGGTTGTTGGCAATGCGCAGCATCTCGTCGGCGGCCTGAATTCCTTTAGCGTTGGCCTCATACGCGCGCTGCGCGGTGAGAATCTGCATCATCGATTCGATGATCGAAACATTCGACTGCTCGAGCATCCCGTAGCGCAACTTCGGGCCGTCACTACCGCCCGGTGTCACGAGATGCGCGTTACCCGACGCCGGCGTCGGCGTGAAAAGCGCGCCGTCGACGCTTTGGAGTCGCTCCGGCGCCGGGAACTGCGCGAGCTGCAGGTGCGCGATCGTGCGTATGCCCGCGCTCGTCGTGACCGTGACCGCGCCGTCTTCGGCGACGTTCGCGCTTTGCGCATCGCCCGGTATACGTACGCCCACGAGGCGCCAACCTTGCGCATTTTGCAGCGTGCCGTCAGCGGCGCGCGAAAATTCGCCGGCGCGCGTGTAGGCGCGACGATGGCCGTCGCCGACGACGAAGAACCCCTCGCCGTCGATCGCAACGTCGAACGGGCCGTTGCTGCGTTCGAGCTTTCCCTGCTTGAAGAGCGCGTGCTCGGCGGTGCGAACCGTGCCCACACCCGGCTCGCCGGGTGCCGCGAGCGCGGCAAATTCGTTTTCCGAGCCCTTGAAGCCGACGACGTCGCCGTTGGCAAGGTTGTTGGCAATCGTGTCGAGGTTCTGTTGCTGAGCCGCCATGCCGGTCGCCGCGGCAAAAAGTGCGCGATCCACTATTTGACCCTCGCGACGTCGTTCGCATTCTTCTCGCGCACACCGTCGATCGCCGAAACGACCTTCTCGGCACTCTCGAAGGAGCGTTGCGATGTAAGGACGTCGACCATCTCGTCGATCGCGTTGACGTTGGAGGTCTCAAGATAGCCGGTCCGAACGGTCGCACCGGGCCCAAGCGTCGTGCCGACAAGCTCGCGACCTTGCGTGTCGCGCAAGAGGCCGTCGCGATCGCGTTCGAACGCGCCGTTTCGCGTGGCGCTCACGCGGCCGTCGGCCGCACGGACCGCAAACGCGCCGTCGCCGACAATGGCAAAGTCGTAGGGACGGCCGGTGTGTCGGAGGGCGCCGTGATCCCGGGTCGCAACCCGCGCGATCTCGACGCCCGCAGCGGTCAATCTGCCACGCGCGAGCGCGGCATGGAAGCCGTCACTTGAAACGTTGGCGAGGTTTTCGGTCGCGATGTCGAGCCGTGTCCTCGCCGCTACCATTGCACTTGATGCCCACGCGATTCCGTCCATGCGCGCATGGTAGGCGACGGCTGTGGCCGAATCGTGAACGCGATATGGCAACGCTATGGTCGCGCGCGGGCATCGTGCTCCTGCTGGTCCTCGGTGCCGGCTGCGCGCCGCACCCGTCGGCGCAGGAACAGATCGACGCCCAGGAAACGGCCGCGCTCGCTCCGCTCAAAGCGGCCTACCCGGACATCGTCGTCGCCTTCGATATGAAAGGCACAACCCAGCTCGATATCTCGATCGATGCAAACGGCTACATCTCAACCGGTGACAACGACGTCGACAAATTCAAGGCCGCCGCTTCGCATGATTGGCGCATCGCGTGGAGCGCCGCGCATCCGCACGAGCACGCCGTCCTCACCCTGCGGCTCGTCGACTTCATGGGCCGCACCTGGGTGACGGAGCACGTCCGGGCTTAGATAACCGCTACGCAGCCTGACGTGACGAGTCCGCCACCGAAGCCCATGATCAAGACGCGCTGACCTGGTTTGACGCGGCCGTCACGCAGTGCGGGCACGAGCGCGAGCGGAATCGTCACCGCCGACGTGTTCCCATACTCGACCATCGAAATCAACGTGCGCTCGATCGGGAAGCCGATCCGTTTGTCGAGCGCCTCGATCATGCGCAGGTTGGCGCTGTGCGGCACGAACCAGTCGATCTGTTCGAGCGTCAGGTTCGCGCGCGCTAAGATGCGCTCGATTTCCGCGGGGATCGTTTCGATCACCCACCGATAGACCTCGCGGCCGTTCTGGCGCAAGAGCCGCGACTCATCGATCTGTCCGTTGATCTCGCTACGCACGTTCGTGCGATAGAGAAACCGGCCACCGCTTCCATCGGAGCCATGACTCATGCCGAAGATGTGCGGCTGCGCGCTGCGTTCGATCAACGCGACGCCCGCGCCGTCGCCGAAGAGGACCGCGGTCGCGCGGTCCGTGTAGTCGACGCTGCGCGTGAGCGCATCCGCCGCGACGACGAGCACGCGATCGCATTCGCCGCTCGCGATCAATCCGCACGCCAGGTTGATCCCATAGGCAAAACCCGCACAGGCGGTCGCGATGTCGAGCGCGCCGACGGTATTCGGCAGGCCATAGTGCGTCTGCAACAGCGCGGCTATGCTCGGATAGGCGTAGTCCGGCGTGCTCGAATTGACGATCAGGTAGTCGATGTCGCGCAGTTTCACGCTCGAATTGTGCGCCAGCATGTCGTCGATCGCGCCAATCGCGAGATGGCTCGAATACTCGCCCTCGCTCACCACGTGACGAGTGCGGATGCCCGTGCGTTGCACGATCCACTCGTCGCTCGTGTCAAACAGCTTTTCGAAGTGCGCATTGGTCAGCACGCGCGCCGGCACGTACATACCGACCGCGCCGATGCGCGCCGGGGCGCTGACGAACCGTGCGTTCGTCACAGTTCGGCGAGGACGGCGTCGGTAAAGGCCGCCGTTGGAAGCGATACACTGCCGGCGGCAACGTCGGCCGTGCGTTTACCCGATGCATAGACTGCCGCGACGGCGCCTTCGATGCGCGTCGCGTTCGTCTCGTCGTCGAGACTGTGACGCAGCAACAGCGCGGCTGAGAGAATCGCCGCGGTCGGATTGGCAATGCCTTTGCCGGTGATATCGGGCGCGGTGCCGCCGATCGGCTCGTACATCCCAAACTGTTTACCGGGAACTCCACCCGCACCGAGGCTGGCGCTCGGGAGCGTGCCGATCGAGCCGGTCACAATCGCCGCTTCGTCGGAGAGAATGTCGCCGAAAGTGTTCTCGGTCACAATCACATCGAACGCACCAGGACGGCGCACGAGTTGCATTGCGGCGTTGTCGACCAGCAAATGCTGCACCGACACATCGGGATACTCGGCCGCCATCCGCACCGCGATGCGCCGCCACAACCGCGACGTGTCGAGCACGTTCTCTTTGTCGACCGAGGTCAGATGTTTACGCCGCGTGCGTGCAAGCTCAAAGCCGGTGCGCAGGATGCGTTCGATCTCCGGCGCGCGATAGACCATCGTGTCGACCGCGATCTCGACCCCATCTTCAACGCGCGTCTCCCGCGCACCGAAGTAGAGTCCGCCGGTCAATTCGCGCACGACCACCAGATCGAGGCCGCGTACCAGTTCCGGCCGCAGCGACGACGCATCTTCGAGTCCCGGGAAGACGCGCACCGGCCGCAGGTTCGCGTACAGCTCAAAGCTGCTGCGGAGCGCGAAGAGCGCAGCTTCGGGACGCTGCGTCATCGGTGCTGCGTCGTACTTCGGCAATCCGACGGCACCGAAGAGGACCGCATCACTGCGCGCGCACAGCCTACGCGTCTCGTCGGGCAAGGGCGGCAACCCGCGCTCGAGCGCGGCACCGCCAACCGGCGCTTCGGCGGTTTCGACGTCGGGTCGCACGCGTGCGAGCACGCGAACCGCCTCGCGAATGATCTCCGGGCCGATCCCGTCGCCGCCCAGAACCGCTATGCTCGGCACGTCGGTGTTTAAAAGACTTCGATCCGCGTGGTGTCGGTGGTTGTCGTCGTCGTCGTGGTTGAGCTTTGCGCTTCCGCTTGTTGCGCGAGCTGTTGCTGCTGGAGCTGATTGTGCGTGCCGTCCAGCAATGAGAGGTGCGTGTGCAGCAGGCTGCGCAGCTCGCTCTTGGCTTTTTCGGCAGCTTCGATTGCGCGCTGGTGCTCGCGACGAACCTCCCCGATCGCCTCATTGTATGACGCGATCTCGCGCTCGGCGGCGAGGCGCGCCTGCTCGCGAATAAGATCGGCTTCTTTGTGCGCCGACGCCTTGACCTCGTCAGCCGTGCGTTGCGCGAGCACGAGCGTATTGTGGAGCGACTCTTCCATCGCCTTGAAATGGCTGATGCGCTCTTTGAGGTCGGAAATCTCGGCATCAAGCGCGGCGCGGTGCTGCGCGTCGTCCTCGAGCGTCTCGATCACCTCGTCGAGAAACTGATCGACCTCGGCGCGATCGTATCCTTGCAGTGCTTTCTTGAACGTCTTGTGCTGGATGTCGACAGGCGTAACTTTTTCCATCGGGTAAGCCCTAACCGCGTCCGGACATGAAGTCGAATGAGGAATCAGCCATCATCGTATCGCGCAATCCGGCCGCGTTGATGACGACGCCGGCCGGAACGATCAGGTAGATCGCCTCCGCGAGCTTTTGCACTTTGCCATCGAGCGTGTACGCGACACCTGACGTAAAATCGACCACGCGCTGCAACAGCGTGCGGTCGGCGTTTTGCAGATTGACGATGACGACTTGACGATTGCGCAGCGCGTCGCCGATTTCGACGACGTCCTGAAAGCCACGCGGTGAGAAGACGCTGACCTCGGTGCCGCCGCGACGGCCCGCTTGCGAGAGCGGCACAACGCGCGGCGAGGGCACCGGCTCGTCGTCGTAGAGTTCGTCTTCCTCGTCACGGATCGAGAAGAACGACCCGATTTTGCTGAACATGCTCATTTAATGACGCTCCCCGAAGAGGGCGGTGCCGATCCGCACCATGGTCGAGCCTGCGCGCACGGCTTCGCGCCAGTCACCCGACATGCCGATTGAGAGCGTACTTCCACCAATGGATGCCAACGTCTTGGCGGCGAGCGCAAACGCGCGTGCCGTCTCGCCGGGGCCGGGATCGAGCGGGCCAATCGCCATCACGCCCTCCAGGCGCAAGCCCGGCTCGGCCGCGATCGTCGCGGCGAGGCGGCTCGCATCGACCGGTGGGCAGCCAAACCGTTCGGTGGGCGAGATATTGAGCTGCAGTAACACCGGAAGCACCCGCTGCGCGCGCACCGCCGCCCGGCCCAGGGCGCGCGCCGCGTCGGGACGGTCGACGCTCTGCACTACGTCGAACGTGGCCACGATTGCGCTCGCCTTGTTGGTCTGCACGTGGCCGATGAAGTGCTTTTCGATCGCGATGCCGGTAAGAACCGGATCGGCAAACTTTGCGAGCGCTTCTTGCACGTAATTTTCCCCGATCGCGTCGAGCCCGGCTTGTGCTGCCTGCGCAATTGCCGCCGCCGGCTGCTTCTTGCTTACACCAAGAATGCGTACGCAGCCGGGCGCGCGTCCGAGCCTGCGCAGTTCCTCGTCGATCGCGGCGCGCAGCGCGTTAAGACGCTGCTGTATACCGTCCACGCCGGTTGCAGTACCACAGCCCAATGATGCCGATCGGGATCATTGGTAAGGCGTAGAGTTGCCCCCCGGTGATCGGGCCGAGATGAAAATCCGCATGGCGCCAAATTTCGGCGATGCTGCGGGTTATGCCGTACATCAAGATCCAACTGAATCCGACGACGCCGTCGGGTGGGCGGCGCTTGTAGATGTAGAGCAGAATCGGCAGCGTCAGAATATCCAGCACCGCTTCGTAGAGTTGCGCAGGGTGCCGATAGCTCGTGCCCCAGATCTCCACATCGCCGGGACGATTGGGAATCATGCACCACGGGCGGTCGGGATTGCAGACATCGCCCCAGAGTTCGTCGTTGATGAAGTTAACGATGCGCGTGAGCGTAATGCCGACCGGCAGCAGCACGACGACTTCGTCACCGAGCACCGTGTATTTGAGTTGGGGGTGCTTGCGCACGAAGAGCCAGATCGCAATGAGCACCCCAACCAGGCCGCCATGGAAGGCCATCCCGCCCTGCCACACCGCGATGATATTGAGCGGGTTGCTCGTGTAGTACGAGAGATCGTGCTTGGAGATAATGTCGTTGATGACGAAAAACGTCCGGCCGCCAATCAAAACGCCGATCAACGCGTAGAATAAGAAATCTTGAATCTGCTCCCGCGTCAGCCCAAGACGGCGCCTCCCCTCGGGGCGGCTCATCCACAGGTAGACCGCTATAAAGCCGATGAGGTAGGCGATCCCGTACCAATGGATGTTCAGGAATCCAAGGTGGATCGCTATCGGGTCGACATTTGTCGGATAGTTAAACCAATGGGCTATCACGAATACTCTCTATTATGACGGCGACCGCGCACATTTCGGTTGGCATCGCGTTTCTAGCCGGGCTCGTTTCCTTCGTATCTCCATGCGTCCTCCCGCTGATTCCGGCCTACCTCTCGCTGCTTACGGGCCGGAGCTTGGAGGAGCTGCAGGGCCAAGAAGGTGGCGCAGCGCTGCGGACGCTTGCGGTCGGCCATGCGATTGCGTTCGTCATCGGCTTCACGCTGGTTTTTGTGGCACTCGGCCTGACGGCCAGCGCAATCGGCGGCGCGCTCAATGCCAATCGCGTGCTGATCGCACAGATCGGTGGCGTGATCGTCGTGATCCTCGGCCTGCACATGATGGGTATGCTGCGCATTCCACACGTCATGCGCGACACGCGCGTGCACGTGCAGCACGAGCGGCGAACGTATTGGACGTCGGGTTTGGTCGGTATCGCGTTCGCCGCGGGATGGTCGCCCTGCATCGGCCCCATTTTAGCGGGAATTCTCGCCATCGCGTCGCAGCAGCACAACGCCGAGGCAGCGCTGCTGCTGTTGGTCTACTCGCTGGGCTTGGCGGTGCCGTTTCTGCTGACTGCGTTGGCGATCGGTGCGGTATTGCCGGTGCTAAACCGAATCAAGCGCTTCCTGCCGGTGGTTGAATTTACGGCCGGCCTTTTCTTAGTCGCAGTTGGACTGGTACTTGTCAATAATGCTTTCTACTCCGTTGCAGGATGGTTCTATCAATTTGTCCCAACGCCGAACCTTTAACGCAAGCCTGCTGATTGCGCTGACCGCGATCGTCGCGTTCGCGCTGGATCAGTGGTCGAAACATTGGATTACGGCAAGGATCTTCTTCGACGCGCACTGCAGCCCGTGGTGCGGACACAAAATCCTCGTTCCGGGCTGGCTCGAGTTGGCACCGATCCCCAACACCCACGGCGCGTTCGGCATGTTCGGCAGCAGCAAACCACTCCTGGTCGTGATGGCGCTGATCGTGCTCTTGATCTTTTGGTGGAGCTTTCGCGAAGCTGCCGCGCGCTCGCGGCTGGTCTGCGTAGCGTTCGGCCTGATTGTCGGCGGGGCACTTGGCAACATCATCGATCGCCTGCACTACGGCTACGTTATCGACTTCATCGATTTCTATCGTTTCCCGCAGATTTGGCGCTTTACGTTCAATGTCGGCGATTCATGCATTACGATCGGCGTCGTTCTGCTGCTGATTTCGAGTGTCTTCCGAGCACGTCGTCGCGCCTGACGAGGCGGGAACGCGCGCCGACGTCTTGGTCGCGCGGCTCTCGGGTGCGGCACGCTCGCTCGTCGCCGATGCGGTCAAG
Organism: Candidatus Acidiferrum sp.; assembly: GCA_035507095.1. Taxonomy (GTDB): domain Bacteria; phylum Vulcanimicrobiota; class Vulcanimicrobiia; order Vulcanimicrobiales; family Vulcanimicrobiaceae; genus Aquilonibacter. Next base: position 6,050 of record DATJOM010000037.1, on the reverse strand, counting down.
CGTGGTGCGGTGCGCGTCAACGGCAGCGCCGTGAAGGCAAGTCATCCTCTTGAACGCGGCGACGCGCTTGCGTACGAGATCGTTCCACGTAAACCGCTCGAAGCCACACCCGAAGCGATCGATATCCCGATCGTCTATGAAGACGACGATCTGCTCGTGGTCGACAAACCCGCCGGCATGGTCACGCACCCGGCGCACGGCGCGACCAGCGGTACGCTCGTAAATGCGCTACTCGCGCACATCGGCACGCTTCCCGGCGACGCGTTGCGTCCCGGACTCGTGCACCGGCTCGATCGCGACACGTCGGGATTGATTGTTGTCGCCAAAACGCCGCAAGCGCTTTCCGCGCTCGGCATCGCGATGAAGGCGCGCCGTATCAAGCGTGAGTATCTCGGCCTCGTGCACGGCGTCCCCGAACATGCGCGCGGCACGGTCGAAGGCCCTATCGGCCGCGATCCCCACAATCGCTTGAAGTACGCAATCGTCGCCGACGGCAAACCCGCGATCACGCACTACGAGATACGCGAAGCGTTTCCCAAAGCGGCGGAGTTGCTGTTTCGTCTGGAGACCGGACGCACGCATCAAATTCGCGTGCATATGGCCACGATGGGACACGCGATCGTCAACGACCCGGTCTATGGACGCGAAGAGGCGCGCTTCGGCTTGCCCGGGCAGGCGCTGCACGCCTGGAAGTTGTCATTCGCGCATCCGCGCACCGAGCGCGAACTGTTCTTCGAAGCCGACCCCCCGCCGGAATACGTGCATGCACGACATCTTCTCGCTACGCAGAACTGAAGGGAGCGCGCGGCGCGGTACGCTGCGCCTCGCGCACGGCGTCGTCGAGACGCCGACGTTCATGCCGGTCGGCACGGCCGCCACGGTCAAGGGGCTCACGCCCGACGAAGTGCGTGGCGCGCACAGCCAGATCATTCTAGCGAATACGTATCATCTCTGGCTGCGCCCCGGTTTGGAAACGATTGTCGAAGCGGGCGGTCTGCACCGATTCATGGCATGGGACGGGCCGATTCTCACCGACTCCGGCGGCTTCCAAGTCTTCAGCTTGCAAGGCCGGCGCAAACTCGACGATGACGGCGTCACCTTTCAATCACACATCGACGGCAGCACGCACCGCTTCACGCCCGAGACCGTGATCGCATTCGAAGAAGCGCTCGGCGTCGACATCGCGATGGTGCTCGACGTATGCACGAAGCTGCCCGCGACGCGCGAGGCGCTCGAGGAAGCGGTCCGCACGACCACCGCCTGGGCGCAACGCTCGCGCGCGGCTTGGAAGAGCGTGAACACGGCGGTATTCGCGATCATGCAAGGCGGCCTCGATCTCGAACTACGCGCGCGCAGCGCGCGCGAGATCGTCGCGCTGGATTTTCCCGGCTACGCGATCGGCGGGCTCTCCGTCGGCGAGACGCGCGACGAGATGTACGTCACGGCCCGCGCGTCGGCCGTGCTTTTACCGGCAGACAAACCGCGCTACTTGATGGGGGTCGGCACCGTGCGCGACATCATCATGGCCGTCGATTGCGGCATCGACATGTTCGACTGCGTCTATCCGACACGCTGCGGCCGCAACGCGCGCGCGATGACGCGCAGCGGCGAGTACAACATTCGCAATGCCGCCTTCACGCGCGACTACACACCGGTCGACCCGGAATGTGACTGCTACGTGTGCACCACCTACACGCGCGCATACCTCAATCATCTTTTCCGCGCCAACGAGATGCTCGGCCCACGTTTGCTCTCATACCACAACGTCTACGTGCTCAACGATCTGATGCGCGGCGCGCGCGAGGCCATCGAAGGCGGCGAATGGGCCGCGTTTCGAAACAAGCACGCAGGCAATCCCGTAGCTGAGGCGTGAAAGGGAACTGCTTGAATGTTTGCGACACTCGCGTTGCTGGCCACGGTCCAGGTCGTGGATCTCTTGCCGGGTCTGTATGCGGCCGAATCGGTCGAACCAACGGCGGCGCGCGTAGCGCGCTTCAAGACGGACGTGCTCGAACCGAATCACACGCTTTTCGCCGATACGGGAATCGTGCTCAACGACGCACAGCTCGGCGCGTATCTCAACGCGGTCGATCCGCAGCTACCGGCCGTACGTGCGATGGAGCAGACACTCGAAGCGTCGATCCCTCCGATTGCCGCGTCGTTCGCCTCGGCCTTTCCGAAATTCCGTCCGCAGAGCGTCGTGATCTACCTCACGCCGTCGCTCGGCGATTTTGACGGCATGACGCAAGACGTCGACGGGCATCATGGCCTGCTTCTCGGCGTCGACAACATCGCCGCGGAGCACGCCCCGCTCGGCGTCCTCATCGATCACGAGCTCTTCCACATCTACCACCACGACATCAACCCCGCGTTCTTCCCGACCAAGAGCGAGAACGATCTCTACCAGTACGGCATCTATCGCCAGCTTTGGGCCGAGGGGCTCGCGACATATGTGAGCCGGCAGCTCAATCCGGGAACCACCGAGGCCACGGCGTTGTTCTCGCAGCGCCTGGCGACGTTGCCGGCCGCGCAGGTGCAGCAGCTCGCGTGTTTCGTCGAACAGCGCTTCGATTCGCGTTCTGCAAACGACGCGAACTTGCTCTTCGACGGCGGTCAGCATCCGCCGGGATTACCGGCGCGCGGCGGCTATCTCATCGGCTATTTGCTCGCCCAAGATCTCGGCACGTCGCATACGCTCGCGGAGCTGGCGGACATGTCGGGCGACACGCTCGAGCACGCCCTTCATACGCGTGTACAGACTCTCTGCGGCTCCTAGAGGTTCTTCACGACTGCCGAGCAGTCGGCGCAGATTGAAGGGTGTGCCGAATCGGTGCCGAGTTCGCGGAACTTCCAACAGCGTTTGCACTTTTCGCCGAACGCAGGCAGCACGGTGACCTCAATTTCATCGCCGTCGCTTTTGCGCAGATCGAGTTGCGAAACCACGAGCGCATCGCGCAGATTATCACCGAGGGCCGCGAGCGCCTCGTAGTCCGGCGCCGGAACCGCTAACTCGACGCGAGCTTCAAAGTCACGAATGCTCGACGCCGCGACCCGCGCGCGCAGCTCACGCAATGTCCCCCACAGTTCGATTTCGCTCGTCTTTGCCTGCGGGGCACTACCGAAGGCCGAATCGAAGACGCTGTGCTCCTCGCCGCGTAGACGCTCGGGAATCTCCTGCCAAGCTTCCTCGGCCGTAAACGAAAGCAGCGGGGCAACCGCAGTCAAAAATCGCTTGAGCGCGTAAAGCAGCGCCGACTGCGCGCTGCGGCGCCGGTGACTATTCGCTGCAAGCGAATAGAGCGGATCCTTTATCGCATCGAAATAGAGACTCGACATCGCGCTCTCGAACTCGATGATCCGCAGATAGGCGTTGTGAATGCCGAAGGTATCGTAGAGCGACTTCACGTCGGCAACGAACGTATCCGTAATTGCGCACGCAAGACGGTCGAGTGGCTCGAGCCGTTCGCGCGGCAAGACGTCGGCCGGTTCGAGATCGAACAGATTACCCAGCATGAAGCGGATACGGTTACGTATGTTGCGATAGACGCGCCCGACCTGCTCGACGACGTTCGGGCCGAAGCGTACGTCGTCGACGAACTCGACCGATGCCGCCCACAGGCGCAATACATCCGCACCCCACGTGTCCATCGCTTCGGCGGCATCGATGCCCGTGCCGCGCGATTTTGACATCGGGCGTCCTTGTTCGTCGTTGACCCAGCCGTTCTTCACCACGCGCTCGTATGGCGCGGCACCTTTGATCGCGACGCCGGTCAAGAGCGAACTGCGAAACCAGCCGCGAAATTGATCGCCGCCTTCGAGATACATGTCGCTTGGCCACGGCACGCCGTCGTGCCCAAGTACGACCAGGTGCGTGACGCCGGATTCAAACCAAATGTCGACGATGTTCTTCTCTTTTTCGAACGTCGTGCCGCGGCAGTTGGGGCAATGAAATCCAGGGGGAAGATAGGTCTCGACCGGATCGGTCCACCACGAACCGGCGCCCACTTCGGCGAAGCGTTTCGCGACATTGCGCGCGACGTGCGGATCGAGGATCGACTCGTTGCACGACGTGCAAATAAGCGCCGGAATCGGCGTGCCCCAAATACGCTGACGCGACACGCACCATTCCGGATGGGTCTCGATCATCTGCCGTTGCCGCGCGCGTCCCCAATCGGGCACGTACTGCACTCCGTCGACTGCTGCAATCGCGCGCGCGCGCAACCGGTTCTGATCCATCGCGATGAACCACTGTGCGGTCGCGCGGAAGATCACCGGGTTGTGGCAGCGCCAACAATGCGGATACGAGTGCTCGTATTCTTCCGCGCGAAAGAGCGCGCCGCTCGCTCGCATATCTTCGGTGATGTGTTTGTTGGCCTTGAAGATGAACTCGCCCGCGTACGGACCCGCCTCTTTGGTAAAATGGCCGGTTGCATCGACCGGATTGAGAATCGGCAGGCCGTACTTCACCCCGGTATCAAAGTCATCGGCGCCGTGCCCGGGTGCGGTGTGTACCGCGCCCGTACCCGTCTCGAGGTCGACATACTCGGCGAGCACGACCAACGAATCGCGATCCATGAAGGGATGGCGCACGCTGGTCCCGTCGAGCCGTTCGCCGGTCACCGTTGCAAGCAGCTGTGCATCGTTGAAGCGTTCGCCGAGCGCTTTCGGCGCGAGCGCGGTTGCGAGAACCAGCAATTCGTCGTCGAGACGGTAGAGCCCATAGGTCGCGTCGGCGCGCAGCGCGATCGCCACGTTCGCCGGTAGCGTCCACGGCGTCGTCGTCCAAATTAAAATTGAGACCCTGCGAAGCTCGTCGTTCGACGCGCGCACCTCAGGGAGACGAAACGCAGCTAAAAGCTGTCCGCGCTGATCGTCGTTTGCGGTGAAACGCACGTAGACGGAGGGTGAGACCTTCGGTTCGTATTCGATCTCGGCTTCGGCGAGTGCGGTTTCGTCGTGCCAGCACCACAGTGTCGAGCGTAGTCCTTTGTAGAGCTGCTGCTTCTCGGCCAAATCGGCGAGTGCGTCGACGATCGTCGCCTCGAACGAGGGATCGATCGTGCGATACGGACGGTCGTAGTGCCCGAACGTGCCCATCCGCTGCCGCGTGCCGCTCTGACGGCCGAGCCAAAAGAGCGCGCGCTCCTTGCAGCGCTCGCGCAACTCGAGCGGATCGATCGCATGGAAGTCCTTGATGCCCAAATGCTTGAGCGTCTCGAGTTCGATCGGCAGCCCGTGCATGTCCCAACCGGGAACAAAATCGGCCCACTTTCCGTCGAGCAACGCGATCTTCACGAACATGTCTTTGAGCACCATGTTCAAAAAGTGGCCCATGTGCAGCTCGCCGTTTGCGTACGGCGGCCCGTCGTGAAGAATCCAAGGGCCGTTCTTGCGATTGGCTTCAAGGCGGCGCTCGTAGACGCGCCGCTCTCGCCACCACGCGATCCGGTCCGGTTCGCGCTTGGGCAGCTCCGCCTTCATCGGAAAGGCCGTCTTGGGTAACAGTAATGTATCGCGGTAGTCGCGCTCGCTCACGGTCTCGCTCATGGGTCGCGCAGTAGTTCGCCGAGCACGTCGAAATTTCGTGCTGCGGCGGCGCGAATCTCCTCAACTTTGTCGCGAAGCTCGGCGGCAAGCACGTCGCGCTGCGACATCAGTCGGTCGACCAGAGCATCGACGGCGGAGTCCGACGGCGCGGGCTTGCCCGGCGTCCAGAGCGGATCGAGCGGATAGCCAAGATCGTCGCAGAGCGCGGCGACCTTGGGATCGTACGGGATGGCCAAAAACGGCACGGCGAAACGCGCCGCGAGGATCAAGGCATGCAGTCGCATCCCGATAACGACGCGCGCGCCGCGCAGCACCGCCGCCGCGCGCGCAAGCGAACACTCGGGCAAGAGCATCGGCGCACTTTTGCACAGGCGAATGATCGCGGTCGAGACTTCGGCGTCGTTGATGCCGCCGAGCGGCAAGAATGCGACGCGCACGCCGTGCGTCTGCGCCAGGCGATCGATCGCGCGCGCAATCGCGTGCTGACCATCCCGCAAGTTTGC
>DATJOM010000036.1:0-57277 GCA_035507095.1 Candidatus Acidiferrum sp. | reverse complement strand
TCAGAACGGGATTTCGTCGTCCAGCTCGTCGCCGAAAGCTTCGCCGGCAGACGCACCATTCGCGGTGCCGCTGCGTGCGCCCGCGTATTCACCGCCGCCGCTAAAACCGCCGCTCTCACCGCCGCCCGGACGTGAACCGAGCATCTGCATGTTATCGATCACCACTTCGGTGGCTTTGCGTTTGTTGCCGTCCTTATCATCGTACGAACGGATCACCAAACGGCCCTCGACCAGTGTGTTCGAGCCCTTCTTCAAATATGTGTTGCAGGTTTCACCGAGGCGATCCCACGCGACGATATCGACGAACGTCGTCTCTTCTTTGTTGCGCGGGTTGTTCACGGCAAGCGTGAACTTGGTGACCGCTTTGCCTGATTGCGTGTAGCGGATCTCGGGATCCCGAGTGAGGTTCCCGACCAAAATTACTCGATTGTACGAACCGGCCATCTTCTTCTTACTCTCTTTCGCAATGTCGCTATGCTATCGGCCCGTCAATCCCACCCAACGCGGACCAGGTCTAGAAATACAAGGGGCCCGTGCCAGGTGCTTGGCACGAGCCGCCTGTCGAATGCGGTAGAGTTTTAGACCTCGGCCGGTGCGACCTGGGCCGGGGCGACCTGGGCCCGCTCGGCCCGGTCGGCTGGAGACATCGGCGGCGTCAACGGCACCGGAGCGGGCGGCGGATTCGCCAGCGCGTGGGCCATTGCCGCGAGCGTTTTCTTGTCGAGGTGGATCACCAGCGCCCGGAGGACGTCCTCTTGCAACTTGAGCTGGCGCTCGAGCTCCTTCGAGGCGTCACCGCTGCTGCGGAAGTGCATCGCCACGTAGTTGCCTTCACGGAGATCGGCGATCTCGTAGGCCAGGCGCTTGCGCCCGAGCTTCTCGATGTTGACCACCGAGCCGCCTTGGTTCTTGATGATCTCGCCGATCGCGTTGGCACGCGCTTCGACCTCGGCCTCTTCGAAGTTGGGCCTCAGGATATAGGTTACTTCGTAGTCGTTCATCGCTCGTTCCATCTATGGACGCCCGCAGGCGGCCCCGGTCGGGGCAGGTGGTGACGGGAAATCAAAAGTCTCCCAAAACTCACGAATTTTACTATAATCTGCGCCCAAACGCAATGTGGCCCCTCGGCAGCAATGCTAAGATGGGGGGCGATGTCCATCGCCCGTTTTGCCGTCAACCGCCGGGTGGCCGTCTCCATGCTCGCCTTGGCGATCGTGGTGCTCGGTATCTTCGCCCTGCCGCGGCTGCCGGTTGCACTGCTCCCGAACTTCACGCCGCCGGTGGTCACCGTGTCGGTCACCTACCCCAACGTCGGGCCGGAGCAGATGGAGGCGCTGGTCACCCGCCCGATCGAGAACGCGGTCAGCCGGGTCAACGGCATCGAGCTGATCAACTCCGATTCCCAACTCGGGCAAAGCACCGTCACCGCCCAGTTTTACTACGGGACCAATCTCGACACCGCGGCGGTCGACGTGCAGCAGCAGGTCGACCAGATCCGCAGCCAACTCCCCAACGATCCGAATTTGCAGCAGCCGCAGATCGCGAAGTGGGACTCCAATTCGCTGCCGGTCGTGCGCTTCTACGTAACCGATCCGAACATTCCGCTGCGCGATCTGGGCGATCTCTTCGCCAATCAACTTTCCGACGAGTTTGCTTCGGTCGACGGCGTCGCCAACGTCGTCGTCGGTCAGGATCAGCAGCGCGCGTTCATGATCGAACCCGACGCGAACAAACTCGCCGCCTACGGGATGACGCTCAACCAGATTATCGGGCGCGTGCAGCAAGAGAATCTCAACCTGCCCGCCGGCATCATTCAAGTTGGGCCCAACGAATACCAGGTCCGCGCCAATGCGCTCTTGGCCAATGCACAACAGATTTCCAACCTGGTATTGGCCGTCAAGAACGGCAGCGTGATTCGCATCGGCACCGTGGCCAAGGTCACGGACTCGATTCAAGAGCAGCGCACCTTCGAGCGCCTCAACGGCAAGCCGGCGATCGGCGTGGTGATCGACGCACAGCCCAATGCCAACATCGTCGCCACCGCGATCGGCACCTACCATAAGATCGATCAGATTCAGGCGCGGTATGCGGGCATGAAGATCGGCGTCGTCTTCGATCAAAAGAGTTTCATTCTCGAAGCCATCAACGCGCTCGAGCACACCGCGATCTACGGTGCGATCCTCGCCGTCATCATCATTCTGCTCTTCCTGCACTCGTGGCGCACGACGTTGATCGTGGCGATCTCGCTGCCGATCTCGGTGCTGGGCACGCTCTTCGTCGCCTATGTCTGCGGCTATTCGCTCAACATCATGACGTTGGGCGGTCTTGCGCTTGCGGTCGGACTAATCGTCGACGACGCGATTGTGGTGATCGAGAATATCTACCGGCACATGGCGCTTGGACAGTCGCCGCGCAACGCGGCTGAGAGCGCGACCACGGAAATCTTTAGCGCGGTGCTCGCGTCGTCGATCACCGTCGTGACCGTATTCATCCCGCTCGTATTGATTCCAGGCTTGCAAGGCCTAATCTTCACGCCGTTCGCGGTAATGGTCATGGCGGCGGTCGCGCTGTCGTTCGTTGTCGCCGTTACCACGGTACCGATGCTTTCATCGGTCCTGATTCGCAACAAGTATACCGCCGGAACCAACGGCAACGGCAACGGCGGCATGCACGCCGGCGGCAGATATGCGCGTTTCGCTCGCGGATTCGATCGCGGCTACGACCGTTTCGAACGGTGGTACCGCAGCGTGCTCGCGCGCGCGGTCGCGCGGCCGGGCCTCGTCGTTGCAATCGCCGGCGGCCTACTGCTGGTCACGATCGCTGCCGCCAAATTAGGCGCGGTCGCGACCGAAATTTTCCCGGCGTCCAATTCGGTCTTCGTGCGCTTCAATCTGCAGATGCCGACCGGTACGGCGGTAAGCATCACGAACGCCACGTTCAACACCATCGAGCAAGCGATGTTGAAGGATCCGCGCGTGCTCTACGTCGGCTCGTCGGTCGGCCAAGAAGGCTACATCGGCAACGGCACGCAGGTTACCAACCAAGGCAATCTTTCCGTCGAGCTCAAGCCGCGGTACAGCGGCAACGACGCTGCAACCTATGTCCGCGATTGGACGAAGAAACTCAACGCGATCCCCGGACTCCGCACGTACGGGCGGACGGTCGACATCGTGCAGAACGTCATCTCGCGCGGCCAAGACGCACTCGACGTGCAGATCTTCGGTCCCGATATCAGGACGCTCTACAATCTCGCGCAATACACCGTCGTTCCCGACCTCTCACGCATTCCCGGGATTCAAACGCCGCAGAGCGCGATCTCCGCATCGCAACCCGAGCTCGACATCAACGTCGATCGCACGAAAGCGGCTCAGCTCGGGATCTCGACACAGGCGATCTCAAATACGATCGATACCGCAACGTCGGGCACGATCGCGTCGTACATGCAGATCAACGGCACGCAATACCCAATCATCGTGCAGCTGCCGCCCGATCAGCGCCGCTCGCTGCAAACGGTGCTCAATCTCGCGATCCCGGTCTCCAGCCTGCCCGGTGCGACGACCGGCAGCGTTGCCAACGGCAGCGCTAGCGGCGCGCTCGGCGGATCGATCGTGCAAAGTTCGGCCGATTTGGGTGCGAGCAACACGTTGCCGGTCATGGCCCTTAGCGAACTTGCCAACGTCACCTTCGGTGCCGGCCCGTCGGAGATCACGCGCCAAGACAAGTTACGCGAAATCGACGTCACCGCCGGCCTCGACACGGCGCCGCTCGGCCAAGCCGTCGATGCCACGACGAAGATCATGAGCGGCATCGCGCTACCGCCCGGCTACTACTGGCAATTCGGACAAACCGTCACGCAGCAAAGCGATACCTTCAGCAGTCTTGGACTGATCGTGCTGCTTGCGATCATACTCATCTACATGCTGCTTGCCGCACAGTTCGAGTCGCTGTTGCATCCGCTGGTCATCATGGTCTCGGTACCGCTCGCATCGACCGGCGTCGTGCTCTCGCTCTGGCTTACGCACCGCGCCTTCGGTTTGACCGCGTTTATCGGCGTTTTGATGCTCGTCGGCATCGTCGTGAAGAACGCGATCCTCGTCGTCGAGTTCACGAATCAACTGCGCGAACGCGGCTACTCTATTAAGGAAGCCGTATTGCACGCGGCGCCGCTGCGCCTGCGGCCGATCCTGATGACGACGCTCGCTTCGGTCGGCGGCATGCTCCCAATCGCACTGGGCATCGAAGCCGGCAGCCAAACGCAAGCGCCGCTCGGGACGGTCGTGATCGGCGGCCTGCTCTTCTCGACAACACTCTCGCTGCTCGTTGTGCCGACGCTCTACTTGTGGGTCGCGCAGCACGTCGAACCACGCTTCGGCGGCTTCCACCGCGGAGAAAAGCAGGCCACAATACCCACGCCGGAGCTCGTACCGAGCGAGGTCTAACGCCGCACCTAGAGAACGCTTGCCAGTATGCAGCGGGCGTTTCTTTTCATTGCTCTGTTTGGCTTTGCCGTTTTTGTCAGCGCGTGCGGCGGGGGCGGCGGGTCGAGCTCGCTTCCGGCTAGCGGCGGCGGCGTTTCGAAAAACACCGGGGCGACCGTCCGCGTGCTGATCCCCAAGAGCAGCGGGACCTCATCGAGCGCGCGCAAACCCGCGTTTATTGCCTCCAATACCGCGACGATTACGATCGGCATCTATACGGTCAACGGCGCAACGCCGAGTCCGCTTCCGACACCGCTTTCGATTGCAGTCGCAACCAGTTCGGATTGCACGAGCGGCGCGAGCGGCACCACGTGCACGATCACCGTTACCGTGCCGGTGGCGACCGCAGTCGTGCTCCAACTCTCGACCTACGACGCGAGCGGCAATCTGCTCGGTCAAGCCTTGATCGGTCCGATCAACACGACGCTCGCCACGATACCGACGCAATCCGTCTCGGTCGGCGGTGTGCCCGCGACTCTCACGATCGCCCCGAGCACGCTCTCCGCCACTGCCGACGGGCTGACTCATCAGATTCCATTCACCGTCACAGCGCTCGACGCGTCAGGCAACACCATCATTCCACCGGGAGCGTATCCGGCACCGATCGCGCTCACGATTACGGGCGACACGAACAGCGCGCTTTCACTCTCGGCGACAAGCATCGCGTCACCGGGACCATCCGGCGGCGCAAGCAGTATCACGCTTTCGTACGATTCGACAAAGCCGATCATCACCGCAACAATTACGGCTGCATACGGATCGGTCACCGCTTCGGTGAGTTTCACGCCGATCGCGACTGCCGGCGGCGGTGGTTCCGTGGTCGCGCCGGCGTACACCCATTATGAGTATTCGACGCAGACCGGTGGCAAGAACTACGGCATCACGGTGGGTCCGGATGGGCAAACGCTCTGGTTCGTCGATCAAACCAATGCGCAACTTGGAGCCGTGCCGAATCCGAGCGCGTGCAACGCCACGAGCTGCTCGTATAGCGAGGGTCCGGTTCCATGGCAGTCGGCGGCGCCCACCAATCTGCTTGCGGTCACCGCCGCCTCCGACGGTAATCTCTACGCTACCGACGTCGGCAACGGCATCTCCGACTACGGCAATGTATTTCAGCTCTCGTGCACGCCATCGCCGGCGTCGTGCACCGGCACAGACTACCCCTACTACGACATTTACGATGCCAATACGCCGAACCTGACCGACGTGGTGGCCGGACCCGACGGCAACCTCTACATCTCGGCAGCATCGGACTGCTGCGACAATTCAGCGATTGTGTGGGACCCGATCGTCGGATGCTGCAACGACTCCTACGCCATCGAGGTAGCCGGTGAGCCGAGCGCGATCAACATGATGGCCTTCGATCAAACCGGGCAAACGCTTTGGTTCACAGACGCAGGGAACGCGAACGTCGGATTCATTGCGGGTCTCCCATGCGAAGTATCGTGCACTGCGATCGAGCAACCCTCGGACTCGAGCTATTCGAACAACGGCCCGCAGGGCGGCGCCGCACATCGGCCGCCGCCAAGCGGTCCAGCAACCCGGGTGCGCACGGGCGGCGGTCCGCGGCCCGCGTTCGTGCCGCGACGACACCGCGCCATGTGCTGCGGCACGGAGTCAAGTTTTACCGGTCCGCTCGAGGGAATCGTCGCCGCGCCCGACGGCAACATCTACGTCGCTGACGCGAGCGGGTCCATCGATCAAATCAGTCCATCGACCTGGGAATCGTGTTCGGGCGAGAACTGCACGTATACGGCAATCGGTCTTCCCAATGCAAGTGCGCAGCCGCAAAATTTGACCATCGGCCGCGACGGGAACGTCTGGTTTACCGATTCGAGCGGTTACGTCGGATTCGTCGCCCTCAACACGTGCGCCAGCGGCACGTGCAAAGCATTCGAATATTCCGTCGGCGGTTCGCCGTGGGGCATTACGAGTGGTCCAGACGGTAACATCTGGTTCACCGACAGTTCCACGAACAAAATCGGAAAGGTGGTGCTCTAGTGAACCGCCGCGCATCCGCGATGGTCATCCCGCTCGCATTGCTGACCGCGTGCGGTGGCGGCGGTGGAAAGGGCAGCTCGCTTCCGCCGGCCACGACTCCACAAACGAAGAAAAGTGGCGAAGCGACGTTTTCATTTAAGCTACCCGGCAAGAGCACGATGACGAAGCTGCGCCGGCGCTACTACCAATCGCAGGCTACGCAAGGCGTCGCGATCGATTGGACATCGTCCAATCCATACGCACCCGACTACTCGGCACCGATTACGGCAGGATGCCCGACCCCGACGTTGGGCAACCCGAACCTTCCGCCGGGCGTCGCCAGCTGCACGGTCGACGCAAACGGTAACACTGACTACACGTTCCAACTTCAAATACCGGCGGGAACGTATCCGACCTTCACGGTGACGACCTTCGATCAAGCGCCTGCAAGTGGTGGCACCTTCGTCTCAGCAGCGAACATGCTGGCGCAAGGACAACTTGCCGCACCGGTCGTCATCACCGCCGGCGAAACCAACACGGTTCCGAGTCTAACGTTTTACGGGATCCCGGCGTCCGTAAGCTTCGTCCCTGGCCCGGCGCAATCGCACGTGACGACCTACGGCGGCAACATCGCGGTGATCGGCAACGCGCCGCAAAACTTTTTTGCGCAAGCAGTCGACGCGGACGGCTTCGTGATCGACAGCACCGACGGCAGCGCGCCGGCCGTGACGCTCGCCGAATCGGCGAGCGACTCGCCGCAAGAGTTCACCGTCGCAACAACGGCGACGCCATACGAATATACGCTGACGGCAAAGAACGCTTTCGCCAACGCAACAATCGATCTTACTGCGACACCTGGCGGCACCGGACTCTCGCCGATTGTCGATGCCGTTACCGTAACGCCCGTGCAAGAGCTGTGGACGACGCAGGAAGCCGGCAGTTACCCGAATGGCATATACGGATATCCGCTCTATCCCGGTGCAAGCGTCGCGGGTCCGGTCGACGGTTACGCCGACCCGGTCGGGAACGCGCTCTGTGGTGGGGGCGGTTCGTCGTGCAACTTGGACACCGCAGCAATCGATCCGACCAGCGGCACGATCTACGCGGCCGGAATCAACTCCTCGAGCATTCCTGCGATTTACGCATTCACACAGGGCGCGGGATCGGCCGGCCTTATCCCGCCGTCGGCTGCAAGTTACACCGGCGCCGCAGGCGATACGTTCGAAGCGATCGCAATCGACACCAACCATCATGGCTTTATCGTCGATAATAATTCAGGAAACGTTGCGCTTGAAGCCTATTCGACATCCTCAGGCGGGTGGAGTTCGCTTACGACATCAAACGACTCCAACCTCACCACTTTGACGGCCGAGTCCCTCGCTATTGCGCCCACGGCAGCAAACGTGCCGAGTTCACTCGTGGGTTCGCTCTGGCTTGGCACCTCCGCCAGCGTATTTCTCGTGTACCCGGCATTTTCTGGAGCGTTCAGCCCCAGTGTAGAGGCGACCGCGCCGACGATAAGCGCGCAGGTCCTGGGCTTTGACTCCGCCGGGTACCTTTGGATGAGCGATGGGACCAACGTCTACATCAACAAAGTTTCTGGCACCGCGAGTTCACCGGTAATTACACAAATCGCCCAAGTCGGGCTTGTATCGTCCGGCGCGGGCGGCACGAGCTTCGGTGCGGCGGCCGGTCAAAATATGTGGTTCGGCCAAGGCACGGGTGAAGAGACGGGTTATGATCTCTATACCGCCTCGTCATGCAACTCGTCGTGCACGCTGTCGGCTAGCGGGGACGAACTCTCTACGAACGCGTCCTCCTTCGCAGCATTTGTAACGCCCTAGCGTCAGCGTACGAAGAAGACGATCGTCATGATTGCGCCGATGGCGATCACAAACCATCGGCCGTACGCTTCGGGCACGCGCCGGAAGAGGTGCGCACCAATATAGCCGCCGACGAGCGCGACGATCGCCATCGGGATCGCGTAGCGCCAATCGATGATCCGCGCGATCAGAAACGGTACGAGTGAAAAGCCGTTGATGGCGACCGCGAGCACGTTCTTCATGCCGTTGGTCGCGTTGAAACTCGGCAGCCCCGAAAATGCCAACAGCGCGAGCATCAGGATGCCGATGCCCGCCGTGAAATAGCCGCCGTACACCGCAACCACGAACTGCGCACCGTATTGCCACCATTGATGTGCCGGATCGCCATCGTGCACTTTGGTCAGCCACGGGCTCACCGCGAACATCAGCGTTGCAAAGAGCAGCAGCCACGGAATCAGGCGATTGAACGCAGCCGGCGGCGTCAGCAAGAGCAATGTTGCGCCGAGGATCGCGCCGACGATGCTGATCGCGAGCATGACGTTGAGCATGCGCTTGTGCGGCAGCACGTCGGCCCAATAGGCACGCGCGCCACCCCACGTACCGACCCACATCGCAGCGCTATTCGTAGCATTGGCCGGAATCGACGGAACGCCGGCGAGGATCAGCGCGGGAAAACTCAGGAAACTGCCGCCACCGGCGATGCTGTTCATAGCGCCCGCGAAAAAAGCTGCCACCAGCGGCAGCCAGATCTTAGCTTCCGGCAGCGCTCTTCTCGCGTTTCGTGACGCGATAGACACGGCGCACCTTGCGCAGGCCTTCGAGTTTGGTCAGAAGCTTGTGCAGGTGGTCGAGGTCGCGAATCTGCACTGTGAGGCTCGTAACGGCAATACCGTCCTTGCGCACGCGCGCGGTCACCGAACTGACCGTCGTCTTGAGCTCCGCAAAGACCGCCATGATGTCTTGCAACAGCTGCGAGCGATCTTCGGCCTCGACTTCGATGTCGACTGCGTGCGTCATATCCGAGCTCGCAACCCACTGCGCCTGCAGAATGCGTTCCGGCGTTGCGCTCATGTACGCCACGTTCGGGCAATCGGCCCGATGCACGCTTACGCCGCGGCCAATCGTCACGTACCCGATGATTGGATCGCCCGGAACGGGCGAGCAGCACTTCGAAAGGCGCACCAGCACGTCGTCGACACCCGCGATCCGTACGCCGCTCGAACGCCGCGCGGTCTTGCGCGTCGTCGGCTTGCGGATCTGTGTGAGGTCGACGACATTGTCGCCTTTGACTTCCTCGCGGATGCGGTTGACCACCGATTGTGCGGATGCATCCCCAAAACCGATCGCGGCAAACAGATCGGTCGGCGCGGGATAATTCATCCGATGTGCGATACGCTCGATCAGCTCGCCTCGCGCGAGATCGGGGCGTAGCCGCTCACGCGCAAGCTCTGCTTCGACGGCCTCTTGGCCGGCGAGCACGTTCTCTTCACGCTGTTCCTTGCGGAACCATTGCTTGATCTTGTGCTTCGCGCCGCTCGTTTTGACGATTGAGAGCCAGTCGAGCGAGGGACGCCCACTGGATTTATTGACCAAAATCTCGCAAATATCGCCGTTTTGCAGGGTTGAATCGAGCGGCACGATGCGGCCGTTGACTTTAGCGCCAACGCAATGGTTGCCGACGTCGGTATGCACGAGATAGGCGAAATCGAGCGGCGTGCCGCCGGCCGGAATCGAGAACACGTCGCCGCGCGGCGAAAAAACGAAAGCCTGCGAATCGAACAGGTCGAGCTTGAGGTTCTCCATGAACATGCGCGAATCGCGCATGTCTTTCTGCCACTCGAGTAGCGCGCGCAGCCACGAGAGCTTGTTCTCGAATTGGTCGGCTTTGCTGCCTTCCTTATAACGCCAGTGCGCCGCGATGCCATACTCGCTCGTGCGGTGCATCTCCCAGGTACGGATCTGAATCTCGAGCGGCTCGCCCTGCGGCCCCACGACCGTCGTGTGCAACGACTGGTACATGTTGGGCTTGGGCATCGCAATGTAATCTTTGAAGCGGCCGGGGAGCGGTGTCCACATCGCGTGCACGGCGCCCAGCGCAGCGTAGCAATCCTTTACCGAGTCGACGATGATACGAATCGCGGTTAGGTCGTAGATCGTCGAGAAGTCGCGGCCCTTCTTGATCTTGGAGTAGATCGAATAGAAGTGCTTTGGCCGCCCTTGGATCTCAGCGTTGACGCCCATGTTCGCGAACTCGCCGCGCAACCGCTCGATCGCTTCGTGCACGTCGGCTTCACGTTCGCGCCGCGTCTTGGCGACGCGTTCGACGATCTCGCGGAAGCCTTCGGGATCGAGGTAGCGCAGACACTCATCCTCAATCTCCCACTTGATTTTCCAGATGCCCAAGCGATGCGCGATCGGCGCGTAAATGTCGAGGGTCTCGCGCGCAATCGATTGGCGTTTGGTCGGCGGAAGGCTCGCAAGCGTGCGCATGTTGTGCAGACGGTCTGCGAGTTTGATGATGATGACGCGAATGTCGCGCGCCATCGCCATAAACATTTTGCGCAAGTTTTCGACCTGCGCGTCTTCCTTAGACTGGTAGGGAATGCGGGTAAGCTTGGTGACCCCGTCCACCAGCGTCGCGATCTCGTCCCCGAACTCGGCGGAGACCTGTTCGCTCGTGATCGAGGTATCCTCGACGACGTCGTGAAGCAGCGCTGCGGCGATGGTCTGGCGGTCCATCTCGAGCTCGGCCAAGATGCCGGCCACGGCGAGCGGATGCTCGATATAGGACTCACCCGAGGCCCGGCGCTGGCCCTCATGGGCGCGGTCGGCGACTTCGTAGACGCGCCGCAACCAGTCCCCGTCGAGCGAGGGGTCGTAGGCTTGGACGGTACCGATCAGTTCCGCAATCGTCATGGGAGTATCTGCCTATACTCTCATATCGGCTGCGGGGTAGCAACGATAGCGGTCGGGCTTGCGCCCGCCGCAGGCGGGCGGATCGTCTAGGGAAGCTTTTTGAGAAAGTTGATCGAGTCGATTTTGCCGTCGGCCTCGATCATCATCTGCTCGAAGATCGCATCATTCGTGCACACCATCCGATAGGTGTAGCCGACGACCCCGGGGGGCGCCCCGACGATCGGAAAGGTGCCGTACCACTCCGTATGTTCGAGCGCGCCGTAGCCAACCAGCGCCTTCGACATCTTATCGGTGATATCGGGAGTCAGTTGTGATTGCGCGGCTTCGACGTAGTGGTTCTTATCAACGGCACCGGCCTGCCACGACACGAACTCGCGACGCGCGATCGCCGTGATCGCCGGATTCTCCGGCGGCAGCGTAGGGGTCGCGGTCGGTGTAGGGGAGGGATGTGCCCGCGCGATCAGCAGCGCGACGCTAATAATGAATGAAAGAAACAACCTCGGCTCCTGGTAATGTCTCGCGCCCCTTGAGAGCGTCGAGCTCAATCAAGAATGCGAACGCCGTGATTTGCGCACCCAAGCGTTCGAGAAGACGACGCGTCGCGGCGGCCGTTCCACCCGTCGCAAGTAGGTCGTCAACGACAACGACCTTCTCACCGTGACCTAGCGCATCTTCGTGAATCTCGAGTGAATTCGTGCCGTACTCGAGCGCGTACGACTCGGAAAGCTTGCTGTACGGCAACTTGCCCGGTTTGCGCACCGGCACAAAACCCGCGCCAATCGCATACGCGAGCGGCGCGCCGAGCATATAGCCGCGCGCCTCGACGCCGACGACATAGTTGATACCGCGATTCTTGAATCGATCCACAAAAAGGTCGATCGCCTCCTTGAACCCCGCCGGATCCTTCAGCAGCGGCGTAATATCGCGGAAGAGGATTCCGGGCAGCGGAAAATCCGGGATCGCACGAATCAAAGCTTGTGTTTTCACGACCGGACGTGCATTCGCGAGCGGCCATGGTGAGCCTTTTACGGCGGCTCGGCCTCGCCGTCGCATGCGCGCTCGTGCTCCACGCGATAGCATTCGCACTGATTCCCAGGCAGCGAGTCATCGAGGCGCCGCAAGAAGCGATCGTCGCGCGTGTCACCCTCGCGCGCATCGCGCGCACGCCCTCTCCGCACCCCAGCCCAACACCGCCACCGCCCCACAAGATTGTCGCCGCCGTCCCGGCGGGCACGCACGCGCGCGTCGAGCGCATCAAAAACGCCGGCGCGCGGCGCCCCACACCACCAAAAGTCGTCTACGCAACGCCCGACGCCGCGATTCCAACCGGCGGCGAAGGGGCCGGCGCGCAAAACGGCGCGAATGCGGGTAGCCTCTCAGCTACGAACGGGAACGGCACCGGCGCCGGAAGTGCCGGAGCGGCAAACGGAAGTGGCGCGTTGCCGTGTGGGGCCATCGACTTCGAAGCGAGGGGCATTGCCGAGTTCGACGCCGGGACGGGGTACTACGAACGCAACAATATCATGGCGACCGTGTACTACACCGACGGCTCGTACCAGCGGATCGCACTCGATTGGACGTGGCGCTACAAGAGCGAAGAGCAAGACCCGTTCGCCAACGACGCGGCTCCGATGCTCTTCCAATTTCCGCCGGCGGCACAGCGCGCTTCGGAACCCGCGGTCGTGCAGTACATCATCGCTCACACCAGCGCCGCCGGCCGGGCGAATCTCGCCGAAGACTGCCCGAATATTCCGCCGGTCGCTTCACCCGGCCCGTAGTGAGAGGCCGAGCAGCTCGCCCGCTTCGACCGGGCGGCTGAAATGATAACCTTGCGCGCGCTCGCAGGTAAGTTCGTTGATGAACTGCCACTGTTCGCGCGTCTCGACTCCCTCGGCGATGATTTCCAGATCCAGCGAACGCGCGAGGGCGACGATCGCGCGCACGATCGCGCGGTCTTGTGGGTCGTCACCCGCGTCGCGAATGAAGGTGCGGTCGATCTTGACCGCGGCAATCGGTAGGCGCTTGAGGTAGCCGAGCGCACTGTAGGCAACGCCAAAATCATCGACGACGATGCGGATGCCCAAACTGCTGAGCGAGCGCATCGTCATCAACGCGACATCATCGATCTTCATGTTCTCGGTAATCTCGAGCTCGAGCCCGCTTGGCGGCAAGCCGGTCTCGGCGAGAATATCGCGGATGGTATCGGCCAAATCGACTTCGCCGAAGTCGCGTGCGGAAAGGTTAACCGCGACACGGAAATCGGGATAGCCGCTGGCTCGAATGCGCACGGCTTCCAAGCACGCTTCGTGCAAAACCCAGCGCGAGATCGGCACGATCAGCCCGGTCTCTTCAGCGATCGCGATAAACTCTTCGGGCATGATCTC
This sequence comes from Candidatus Acidiferrum sp., assembly GCA_035507095.1. Classification (GTDB taxonomy): domain Bacteria; phylum Vulcanimicrobiota; class Vulcanimicrobiia; order Vulcanimicrobiales; family Vulcanimicrobiaceae; genus Aquilonibacter. Next base: position 43,696 of record DATJOM010000036.1, on the reverse strand, counting down.
GCCGTGTTTGCTGTGCTGCCAACGTAAAAGCGCCTCGGCACCAACCAGGCGCGTCGTCACGGCGTCGACGATCGGCTGATAGAGCAAACGAAATTCGCCGTGCGGAATCGCGTAGTGCAGGTCTTGCTCGAGACGAAGGCGGTACGGCGCTTGCTCGTCGCCGCCGATATCGAAGAATCCGATACGGCTGCGGCCGCTGTACTTCGCCCGATACATCGCCGAATCGGCGCGCGAAAGCAACTCCTCCGCGCTCATCCCATCGTCCGGATAGCTTGCTGCGCCGACGCTGGCACTCACGAAGAGCTGCCGCTCGGCGATGAAGAACGGCTCGGCGAGCGCGAGCTGAATGTCGGCGCTGATCATCGGCACGCTCGTCGTTGGACCAAGTTCGAGCATCACGATGAACTCGTCGCCGCCGCTACGAAAGACGTTCGCTTCGGGATCGACCGCGCGCCGTAGACGAACTGCGAACTGGCGCAGCAACTCGTCGCCTGCGCGGTGTCCGAGCGTATCGTTGATCGTCTTGAATCGATCGAGGTCTACGAAGAGCACGCCCAAACGCCGCTCCTCGTTTTCGGCTCGCTCGACCATCTCGATCATCTGCTCTTCGAGTGCGAAGCGGTTGGGCAACTGCGTGAGCGCATCCAAGCGAGCAAGCCGCGCAAGGTGATCGGCGGTCTCTTTCATCTCGGTAATGTCGAGCGCGACACCGATCGCACCGATGATTTGTCCGTTCGCCCCACGCAGCGGTTCGACGTGATGCTGCATCCAACGTCCGCTGTGATACGACTCGAAACGTTGCGAATCGCCGCTGAAGACGCGCCGGATCTGGTCGACCTTTGCCTCACCAAGCTCTTCCTGCGTGAAGCCCTTGGCCGACGTCGCCGTACCAACGAACGACGTGAAGCGCATGTCGAGATCGACCGTCCAGAGCAACGCCGGCACCTGCTCGAGCAGCAGTCGCAACCGGCGCTCGGAATCGCGCAGCAAAATCTCCGCGCGCTTGCGGTCGCTGACGTCGCGCAGATAGACGACGACTTCGTGCTCAGCCGGCTGAACGCGGATTTCAACCCAGGTGTTGGTGGCCGGAAAAAATTGCGTGCGCTCGATCGGCATGCTGCTATTGCGCACGTTGCGCATTTCGGGAAGCAGATCCGACGCGAGCGGATCGAGGACTTTGTCGACGCGACGGCCCACGAGCTCCGCGGCAGTGGAGTGCAGTAACTCCTCGGCTTTTTCGTTGATATGGGTGAAGCGCCAGCGATCGTCGACGATGAAGATTCCATCCTGAACGCTCTCGAGAATGCTATAGCGACGCTCGTCAAATTTTCTCGGAGAGACCGTTCGGATATAGTAGACGATGAAACCCGCCGCCGCGAAGCACAACACAAGAACCGTCACTGCGACGGCAAGCGTCGCGATCACAGCACGCCGCGCTCCTCGAGCACACTCCGTAGCGCGTTGCGAGAGCGGACGTTGAACAGATCGTAGAGCGCCTGCACTTCGCGTTTGATCGTGAACTCGCTGCGGCTAAACCGCTTAGAGAGTTGCTGGTTGTCGAGGCCCTCGCAGAGCGAGAGCGCGAGCTGTCGCTGCATGGGCGAGAGGCCCTCGATCCACGGCGTCGTCTTCTTCGAGATGCGGTCGGTCAGGTACTTATAGAATGCGCTCTTCGGGAAGGCGCCGGCGTGCTGCCGCGCGCGCTCGACCCAAATTGACGCACCGGTAACTTCGGCAAGACCTTGCGCCGCCAACGCAGCGCGGAAATGATACTCCGATTCATCGAATATTTTGTAGGCCGTCTCAAAGGCCACGGTCGCGCTTTCGGTATTTCCGAGGACTTGATTGACGCAGCCGGACGCGTAGTACGTGTAACCCGTCATACGTTTGTCGTGCGCTATTGCCAAGGTGGGATCGACGCTGTCCTTGCCCATGCGCGTATAGGTGGAGACGTAGCGCTGCGCCTGACCCATGTCGACCGTTGCAAATTGCACGGCGAGCATAACAAGTGCCTGACGTTCCTCACCCTTCGTTGCGGCCCATACAACTGAGCGCGCCTGTGCCTGCGCCTGCATCAGTTCGTCACGTGCCCACGCTTCGTTGTGGTTCATGCGCGCGACGTAACCGCGGTCGACGTGTGACATCACACGCCACGCATCGGAAGGCGCGACCTCTTTCGCATCACGGTACAGCCACTGCGCGCGAGCGGAATCGCCACGTAAGAAGGCATCCCACGCCAACGCGCGCAGACATAAAAATTGTTCCTCGGCGAGCTCCGGCGACCATTCGAGCGACTCAAAGACATCACGTGCGTCATCGACGGCTTCGTGGTCAGCGAGTTCGGAGGCGGCGCGGAGCAGCGCATGCACGCCACGCGCAACGGCAAAGAGTTCTACCTCAGCCGGATGTTCGCGAGCGATCGCAAGCGCTGAGCGAAGATCTGCGATTTGTGCGCGATAGTTGTTGAGCCCCGAGTGCATCCACGAGCGCCAGATCAGTGCGGAGAGGCGAATCGTCGGGTCCGGACTCGTGAGCGCGACCGCAAAATTCGGGTCGTCGGGATTCAGGTCGGCTTGGAAGTAGCGCAGGCGGGCGCGCTGGTACGCGAGTGCCGCATGGCGCGCTGGAGCGTTTCCGGAAGCTCCCTCAGCGAGCGCAAACATCTCGGCTGCGCCGTCAAAGTTGCGACTGTTGGCGTAAGCGCGACCCGAGAGCAGAAAGTAGTCGAAGCGGACGTCATCGTTGCGCAGCACGTCGCTCGAGCGAGCGAGGGCTTCAAGCGCATCAACGGGATCACGGTAGAGAAGGACTTCGGCGCGCAACAAGTGCGCCTGCTCCATCTGCGGTGAGGGCCACCCCTCGTACTCGACAAGACGCGCGAGGGCTGCTTCGTACCGTCCGGTACGAAGCAGGTCGCGCGCCTCGTTGAGTTGCTGCTTAGGAGTCATTTGCGGAGCGCTAGTCGTTCAGCGTTCCGACTTGGGTGATCTGACCAGCCGGCACAGTGAGTGACGGCCCCTGGAACGACGCGCCCACCGACGCATCAGCCCCGCTCGCGGTGATCGTTTGTCCGCTCGCGGTTGTGTAGTTGTTATAGATGACCAACTGGTACGAACCGGCGTTGATCGCGTGGAGATCGAAGTTGCCGTTCGCATCGGTGTTGGTCGTGTTGGAAACACGGTTTACACCGCTCGCCGCCGTGTACATCGCAGCGACGACCGCGTTTTGTACCGGCTGGCCGCTTGCGTTGAGCACTTGGCCCTGCACCTCACCGGCATTGTCGGTGCCGACCGCGTAGAGTGTCGGCTGCGAGATGATTTGGCCGGCGCTGTTCTGTGCCAGCGATTCGAGTGCGTTGAAATCGGTGAAGGCCGCGGCCTCCGGGTTTCCACCGTACGTAAAGTTCCCGCCGACCGTCATCGTAACCGTCGAGGAGGTTCCGGTGGTCACCGTTCGGGCGCCTGCACCGATCGTGCTCTGCGACGCCTGTCCGACCTGGAATTGAATCGGATAGGTGTTGCCGCTGGCATCAACGACGTTGCTCGACGCGGTATCGACCACGAGTTGAATGTGGTCGTAGTTACCCTGGTACACCTGACCAACGCCCATTGACGACGGGTCGCCGCCGTTCGCCATGACGTTCACGACGTAGGGCGAGGAGTAGGTCGCGATCGATGTGACTTGACCTTGGTAAACAACGTTGACGGCGTCGATGCCGAGGTTGATCTGTGCAACATTCATGTTGCCGATCACCGGCTGCGCGTCGCCAAGTAGAAGTTCGAACACGAGGCCAAGCAACGGTCCGCCACCACCGACATCGGTCGTGTGCTTGCTTCCGGGCTTGACGATCCAGCCCGTCACGCTGGCTTTTTGTGTCGCGGGCGTGCCATGAGTGGATTGGGTGACGGATGTCGACGGTACGGTTGAACCCGTAGAGCCGGCACATCCGCCTAACATTGCGATCAGTACAAGTACTGCACCGACCGAACTAAAGCGTTTCACGAGGGCCTCCTAACAGCAGCAGAGGACGTCGCTCATACAAGAGCGGCGCCACACCCACACCCCAATTATGGTCCAAGCAGGCAGGTTAGGGATCTATAAAGCGGTCGTAAAGCGCATAGTTTGTGTATGGCCAGCGTAAAGCGGACGTAAAGACTGCTCCCGGGACGCGCTCGATGGTCTTAAGGTCCCACCCCAGGACGGCAGAACGAGCCGTGGCCGGGAAATTCCGGGCGGCCCGGCAGCCGCTCGCTCGTTCCCAGACATCGTGGACCGAGTATTTCGGCCCACCAGAGGCGCGCTCGGCCATGGTACGATTGGCCGAGCTATTGTCTACCCTCGGGGTGCCAAGCGGAGACGACGACTGCGTGAACCTGCGTTGTATCTCGATCCTTCTGTCGGCGATCGTCGTGGCTGCGTGCTCGGGTTCGACCGGCTTCACCCCACCCCCGTCGACCGGCTCGCAGTCCGCCTTTACACTCTCGCCCTCGAGCATCGACCTGACGCCCAACGCGCTCTCGGACACGTTCAACGGTCAGGGCGACACGGCGGGCGTTAGCTACACACCAAATGCCTCGGCCGGGTGTTCGACCCTGACGGGGAGCATCGTCGTAAGCGGCGACGGCACCGCGCAACTCGACGTTGCCGGCGCCCCCCTGCTGTTTACGGTTGCCGCGGTGGGCGCCACGCCGCCGCCGACGTGCGCGATAACCGTGAGCGGCTCCGACGGCTCGAGCGCGACCGTCATCATTAATTACAGCAACACGCCGGTGACCGACATTCCCGACGCGCTCCACCGTATCAACGTGACGAACATCACGCGGAGCAGCACGTCCACCACGCCAACGGCGCTGAGCTTTACCTCCCTTCTCGCCCAAGATCTCCCGGTGGCGGGGTTCAGCGGCAACGTGTCGGCGGCCGCAACATGCAAATCGAAGAGCAGCGGCCTCACCGTCGCGCCAAGTCAAGTAACGAACGGTGGCACCTTTACGGTGATTCCCTACGGGCAGGGATCGATCACGAATACCTGCACGATTACGCTCCTCGATCAGAGTAAGAACTCGGAGGCGGTCAGCGTTGCGGTCTCGATCGGCGCATTGGCCAAACTCACCGCTGCACCGCGAAACGCTCAATTCGGCTGCGCCGGCTCGAGTTCTCCGTACAATTGTCAGACCATTGCTCTCGTGGCCGTCGCAGAAAACGGAACGCAGACCTACAACATCGTCACGCGGCCCACGATTAGCGGCACGTGCGCGAAGGCGTTTTACGGGCCGCTGACAATGACGGACGATGGGAAGACGTTCGCGCAAAGCATCACCGGCTCGGCTGTGACGCTCGCTTTCGCCGGCCTGCTCGCAAGCAGATCGCTCAATTGCTCGCAGATCGTCGTCAGCGATAGCAACACGCCGGCACAGCGCGTCAGCATCGCCGTCAATTCTACGCTGGCATCAGCGCCGTCAGGCCTCGCCGCAGCAGCGGCGCCGCCGTGCAGCGGTCCCGATGCGCGCGTTGCCGATCCCAGCGCGCCGCACGGCATGTACGTGTGGAATCCCTTCAAGGTCGACGGGGGCGCGTACGAAGCCGACATCGAGCAGTACGTCATCGGCAAGGACAGCAGCGGCAAGCCCAAAGACCCGAATATTTGCGGCGCGAGTCTGGTCGTCGAGTGGAAAGAGGTCGAAGCAACCAAAGGCACCTTCACGTGGAACAACGTCATCAGCCAAGCGATGAAGTACACCAGCCAAGGACTGACCGTCAACCTGCTCTTCTTCGAGGCGACCGAAAGCAGTTCGACGACGCCGCCAACCAACGGGGCGACGCCGACGTGGGTTACGGATCCAAGCGGCGATGACGTTCCCGTTGTCAACTGCCCTTCTCCTCAGCCGCCCTATCCGGATTACATGAATTCCACGTACGAAGGGGATTGGGAAGATCTGATTTCCCACGCGGTCGCCGAGTTCACGACACCTGGGAAAACGGCGATCAATGCATCGATTGGATACATGCGCTTCGCGATTGGCGCCGGCACTGAGGCGTACGCCGGGCACATGACCGGCACCAGCGCCGACGCTCTTGCATGCCTCGCCGCCTGGCAGGCGCAACCGGTGGATTGGACCTACGACAATTGGGTTACGCACACGCGGCACATCATCAACTACATCGGCTCGCTGAACACCCATGGCGTACAAGTGATGGCCGCAATGAACGAGATTCCCGACAATCCGAATACGATCTACGATTACTCCAACGCTGAGGCCGAAGTTGCCGCGAACAACGGCATCGGCTTCGGAACCGAGAATCTGGGGATCGGCGACGTAGCGGACACGAACGGCAAGGCACCGCAGCCGTGCAATACGCAGATACAGAACGCGAGCATCTATTGGTGCCAGGCGTTCTTTCGCCACGTCGGCACCGTACCGTTCGAATTTCAGCCAATTGAAGCCGTCGCGAATAAATCGGCCGGATACGACATCGACTTTACGAACCTGCTTCAATACGCACTAATGAACAACACGCAAATCTTCGAACTCTATCCGGAAGACTGGCTTGAGGCCGACGCGCCGACCCAGATGTTTCCCGGCTTCGGCGCCGATCAAGAGACGTGGAAAGCGGCGATGAGTAATACCGCTGTCATCGTGGGAGCCCAACAACAATGAACCGTGCCCTGCTACTGCTTCTCGCATCCGTGGCGCTGGTCGCCTGCAACGGCGGCGCGCCGTCGAACGGAAACTATCCTTATCCACCGATTCCGTCGCCGTCGATGACACCGACACTCGCCCCGGTAACGCTCTCACAGCCGAAGATTCCGATCCGCGGCTTGATCGACATGCAAGACATCTCCTGGCACAACACGGATAACGCCACGCCCGCGCCGTTCACCACGTCCTATATCTCCGGCTATCCCGGCCTCTTCGGCGGGATCGTCATCAACGAGACGTGGGCCGATATGCAACCGACGCAGGGCGGCGCGATCGTGACCACAGCCGTCGATAACGACCTGCAAGCGGTCGGAATGTATAACAGCTCATCGAACGTGACCCAGTCATCGCCGGTCAGCGTAAAGCTGCGCATCTACGCCGGTAGCAACGCGCCGCTCTGGGCCAAACATTTGCCGGGCGGGCCGATTACGATCTACCGCAATCCCGCCGGCTGCAACGGTCTAACCGACTCGTGTGCCCTCACGCTCGGTCCATATTGGACAACGCCGTACATCAATGCCTGGCGATCGTTTCAGGCGCAAGTCGCGACGAAGTACGACACCAACCCGCTGATCGTCGCGGTTGCTGTGACATCGTGTGCCGAGCAGACGGATGAACCGTTCGTTGCGTCAACCGGCCCAATCAGCAAGGCGAATCTGGAGGCGGCCGGGCTCACCGACCCGCTGCAAGAGTCATGCCTCTCGGGCGCGATGACCGACTATTCGGCGTGGGTGAACACCGATATCGACTTCACGTTCAATTCATACAACAAGCTTACCGGCGGGCTCGACACGGCGTTCACGCAAAGCGTCATGCAGCAGTGTCGCACGACGGCCGGCTCGCGTTGCGTGCTCGACAATCACGCGCTGCAGACGCCGATTACGAGCGATCCGCAGATCTACACCGATATTCAAAGCATGGGCGGACTGATCAATTTCCAGACGCAGTCGCCCGAGGGCATGGGCTGCATCTGGCCGGAAACGATCACCCAGGGCATCATCTTAGGTGCGCGCGCGATCGAAGTCTGGCCCGAAGCGCGGTATCAGGGATTTACCACGCTCACCGTTCCGCAGGTTACGGAGTTGAGCAATCTGTTCTACGAACCCGTGCCCGCCTCGACGCCGGTGCCGAATCCGTTACCGGCGCCGTGCAGTGGATTCAACTAAACGCGCGATCGGGCGCTGACGAGATTATTGCCCCCGTGCGCTTTTGGGACAGCTGAACCTACACGAAGCGCTATCCTGATAGCCTATGAGGAAATTTGCAGCAGCGGCACTCGGCATCGTACTCGGAACAGCCGCATTTTGGGGTTCAACGGATTCGGCATCGACTGCCGAAGACCTCAATGCGCTCGCCGCGCAGGCCTACATCTATGCAGGCACGTGGGCGCCGCCGAAGGTGCAGGCGCAATGATCGCGCTTGTTGCAGCAATCATCCTCGCGCAGGCAACGCCTACACCGGCCGCGTCTGCCTCTTCTGCGCCCGCCGCGGCTGCGTCGCAACTCACACCGGCGCAGCAAGCGGCGGTGCAACAGTATATCATCAAAGCCTCACAAAACCCGGTCGGCAATATCGCGATCCTGCCGTTCCAGTTCAACAACAACTACGCGATCGGTCCGTACGCGCGCTATCAGTTCAACATGAACTTTCAGCCGGTCGTGCCATTCATGCTCAGCAAGGACTGGACGCTGATCGCCCGCACGATTCTTCCCGTGGTCTATAATCCGTCGAATCTTCCGCCGCAGTTGTGTCCGCCTAACGGTGCTTGCGGCGGCACATTTGGCATCAGCGACGTGCAAGAGCAGTTGTTCTTTGCACCCAAAACGAAACCGGGCGAATTCATTTGGGGTGCGGGGCCGATCTTCCAGTTTCCGACGGCAACCCCCCAAGTGCTCGGAAGTGGCCAATGGTCAGCCGGCCCCGCCGTTGTCGGCTTGGTGATGCCGGGTCCGTGGGTCGTGGGCATGCTCGCGACGCAGCTGTGGTCGGTTACGGGACGAGCGGGCGCGCCTTCGGTGAGCTCCGGACTGTTTCAGCCCTTCGTCAATTACAACGTCAAAGGCGGCTGGGCGATCACGACCGCCCCGATCATCACCGTCAACTACAACGCTCCCGGCAATCAAAAATGGTCGGTGCCAATAGGCGGCGGCGGCGGCAAGACGTTCAAGATCGGCGATCAGACGATGCAGGTCAACGTGCTCTATTACACATTCATTCAGCGCCCGATTTCGACGCCACAAACGAACCTGCGCTTCGTGTGGTCACTGCTCTTCCCGGTCAAGCGCGGCTTCGACTTGCAAGAGATTTTGCAAGAATCCGGCGTCAAACAGTAGCGCCAGGCGCAGAAACATCGAGATCAGCGCGACCACAAGCAGCTCGCGCAGGCCTCGTTTCGAAACCGCTGCAAGGCGTGTGCGGCCAAATTAGAACCGGGTGATTCCACCTATTTCCTACAGCGTCTTTGCGCGCAGTAGACCCGCACCAACAATCCGACTGAGGAGAATGCAGTGCAGGTTACTATGTCGCCGGTTCGTACACGGAACCTCGAATTTGGCATCTATCGCGACGGCGATAACAATTTGGACATGTCGCAAAGTCTCACCGTCGCGCAGGCATTAGAATCGAGCCGAACCGACTCCGCGGTGGAGTATACGGTCGAGGATACCACCGGTTTGCGCGTAGACGGCGACGACATCGTCGATGGTCGCAAACGCACCGACAATTTCACCATTGCCGATGGCAAGATCGGCAACGAGCAGATCGGTAAAGCGCGCAATATGGCGAGCGAAGCAAACCTCGCGCAGTTCGTCGCACGAACGCTCGCTAACGCCGAAGCATCGGACGCGAAGCAAACCTGGATCGACCTGGTCGATCACGGCGGCGGCGACGGCGGCGGACTCGAGACGCACACCGGCGCGGTGATGTCGATGCCCGATATGGCCAAGGCGATCGCCGACGGCATGGCGCTGCATGCGAAAGAACATCCCGAGGATGCGACGCGCTCGATCGACGGCGTCGTCGCGAATCAATGCCTGATGTCGACCATGGGCTTCGCCGACGCACTCTCGCGCGCCGGCGTAAAGTGGCTCGCCGCATCCCCGGAGACGATGCTCTCACCCGGCGTGCCGACCAGCGTCGCCGATGCAATTGCACGCAATATCGACGATCCGGCTGCGATGGCAGCCGGGGTCGTCAACACCGTCATGCACGCCCGCTACGGCTCACCGTTCGGCGCGTCATTCGGTACCGCAGCCGCATTCGACGTCCTCGACTGCTCGTCCGAGAAACTCGCCAATGCCGAACGCGCAATCAAGGCGTTCAACGACGCGGCTGCGGCCGATACTGCGGATCGCGCGTCGATTCGCCGCGACGTCGGCTCGGTCGACGGCATGGTCCGCTTCGGGGAGGCGACCCCAGACATGCCGTGGCATGCCGACCGTCCGGCGATTGCCATGTACGATGCGATTGCTTCCGACGGAAATCTTCCAGGCCAGCTTCGTGATGACGCACGCGCAGCATCCGATGCAACGCGCGCGCTCGTGCTCGCGCACAAAGAGGCGCGCAAATTCGGTCCGTTCGACGGCTCGAGCTACGCCGATGCCGTCGGACCCACGATCCATGCGCCGATTTCTGCGAAGCAGATCGACCCATGGGCCGCCAAAGGCATCAGCGAGACGAAAAATGCGTTCTACGACGCCGTCGATCAAGCCAAGTTCGTCGGTGCGCTCGCGTAGCGTACCGACGGCCTGCGTTGGTTACGGGCGCGGCGGTCGGCCGCAAGGCGCTTTTCCCGCCCGGCTGGAAGTGCTGCAACAATGGCACAGTCTTTAGATGAGCGACTGCACGCATTTATGGATGAATGCGTCTATCCAAACGAGGCGCGCTACGCACAAGAGCTGCAAAGCGGTTCGACTCGCTGGACGCAGCCGGGCATCATGGAAGAGCTCAAATCGCGCGCACGCGCGCAAGGACTTTGGAACCTCTTTCTTCCTGATTCGGAATACGGCGCAGGGCTCGACAACCGCGAGTATGCGCCGCTGTGCGAGTTGATGGGAACGTCGCCAATCGCACCCGAGATCTTCAACTGCAACGCACCCGACACGGGCAACATGGAGGTGCTGGCGCGATACGGCTCGGCCGAACAGCGCGAGCGCTGGCTCGGGCCGCTATTGCGTGGTGAGATTCGCAGCGGCTTTGCGATGACTGAGCCGGACCGAGGCTCGTCGGATGCAACGAACATCTCGGCGTCGATCGTGCGCGACGGCGATCATTATGTGCTCAACGGACGAAAGTGGTGGACGACGGGCGCGATGCATCCGCACACCCAGATCCTTATCTTCATGGGTAAAACCGATCCGCAAGCGCCCAAGCACCTGCAGCAGTCGATGATTCTCGTACCGATGCATGAGCCGGGTGTGCACGTCGTACGGCCCTTGAGGGTCTTTGGGTATGACGACGCCCCATTTGGTCACGCCGAGCTCGCATTCGAGAACGTGCGCGTTCCGGCTAGCAACATGCTGTTGGGCGAAGGACGCGGCTTTGAGATCGCGCAGGGCCGCCTCGGGCCCGGACGCCTGCATCACTGCCTGCGGCTCCTCGGGCTTTCGGAACGCGTGCTACGCATGATGTGCGTGCGCGTGCGCGATCGCGTGACGTTCGGTCGTCCCCTCGCGGAGCAAGGCGTGATTCGCGAATGGATCGCGCAGTCGCGGATCGACATCGACAGCACGCGGCATCTTGTCTACGACGCAGCGCGGCAGCTCGATCAGCACGGCAACAAGCGCGCCGCAACCGCGATTGCAATGGCGAAGGTGAAGACGCCGCGCGTCGCGCAAGAGGTCGTCGATCGCGCGATTCAAGCGTTCGGCGCCGAAGGCATCCTCGACAACACCGGGCTCTCGCACGCGTGGATCAACGCGCGCTCGCTGCGCATCGCCGATGGACCGGATGAAGTGCATATGCGCAGCATCGCCAAAGCCGAGTTGGCGAAATACGATGCGTGACTTTCGCGTCGCGCACGGCGCGACCGAACTGCTGCTGATCCGCCACGCCGAAGCGGAACCGTTGCGACCGAGCGAGGCGTTCGAACCGAAAGACGTCGATCTACCGCTGACACCGCGTGGGCGTGGCCAGGCCGCCGCCCTCGCCGTACGGCTACAACAGCGCGGTATCGCAGCGATCTACACAAGCCCTTTACTGCGGACCCGCGAGACGGCGGAGATCCTCGCGCAGGCAACCCGTTTGCCGATCGCCGAGGATTCGCGTCTGCGCGAGGTCGAGATTGCGGGCGTCGGACCCGTCGCGATGCACGACCTCGCCGAAATTGCAATCGCGAACGGTGGCTGGTCGCATCTGCCTGGGACGGAATCGTCGCAAGACGTGCGCGCACGTCTGCGCGAGGCACTCGATGCGATCGTTGTTACGCATCCGGGGAAGCGCGTCGCCGTGATCAGTCACGCGGGCGCAATCAACGCCTACATCGCGTCACTGCTCGGCCTCTCCAGCGACTTCTTTTTTCCCGCCGGCAATACGTCGCTCTCGATTGTGCGCGCGCGTGATAGCCTGCGGTTGCTCGTAACCGTCAACGATATCGCGCACCTGGATTCCCACAAGTGATCGACGACGATCCCGAAGTCATCGAGGTCCGTCCTGAAGAACGGCTCGATATCGCAAAGCTCGAGCCGTATCTGCGCGAACATCTCCCGCAAACCAACGGCACATTGCGGCTCCGGCAGTTCGGCGGCGGTCACGCGAACCTCACCTATCTGGTAACGTTCGGTGAACGGGAATACGTGTTGCGTAGGCCGCCGCTGGGCCCGGTCCCCGAGCGGTCGCACGACATGCGCCGCGAACACGCCGTCCTCTCCAAGCTCTATGCGGCATTCCCGCTCGCGCCGCGCAGCTACCACCTCTGCACCGATCCCGCGATCATCGGGGCCGACTTCGTAATCGAAGAGCGTAAGTGGGGCATCGCAATCCGCCGCGATCTTCCGCAGACGTTGCAAACCGACGCTGGATTCGCGCAGCGACTGGGCAATGCGCTGATCGAGACGCTTGCCGCATTGCACCGCGTCGACGTTGCTGCGACCGGACTGCAGGAACTCGGTCATCCCGACGGTTACGTGCGGCGACAGCTCGATGGCTGGACCGCACGCTGGGAAGCCGCGCGCACGGCAAACACGGCAGATGCATCCGCGCTCGTCGAGTGGTTGCGCGAGCATATGCCGCCCTCGCCGGCCGCTACGCTCGTGCATAACGACTACAAGCTCGACAACATGCTGCTCGATCCGCAAGATCCCGCGCGAATCGCCGCACTGCTGGATTGGGATATGTGTACCTATGGCGATCCGCTGATGGACCTCGGGTACGTGCTAGCGCTCTGGCCACAAGCAAGCGATCCGCCCGCATTTCGCTTGTGGGGCATGCCCACATGGCGCGAGGGCTTCATGACGAGAGCGCAAGTCGTCGCCGCCTACGGCAACGCGACGGGCTTCGACGTGTCAGCCGCCGGCTGGTATCACGTCTTCAACATCTTTCGCTTCGCGGCGATTATCCAGCAGATCTACAAACGCTTCGACGCGGGGCAGACGCACGACGAGCGCTTTCGCGTGTTCGGCGAACAGGCAAACGCGCTCGTCAATGTTGCATCGAGTCTCGTGCGCTAGGGTCGCAAGTACTGCGCCAGAAACGCTTCGGCGGCAGTATACTGCTCGACCAGATGCGACCACACGAGGTTCTCGTGCGCCTCGTCGGGGAAGACCTGTGTCTGTACGGTTACTCCGCGGCTACGCAACTTCGTCGCGAGATCGACGCCCTGTGAAAAGGGCACATTGCGATCGTCGTCGCCTTGCTCGATGAAGACCGGCGACTTCCAGGTATCGAGATAACCCTCAGCAGTCGACATATGCGCGATCTTTCGCTGTTCAGGCGTACCGACTTTTTTCCCGTAATCGTGATCGAATGTCGACGGCCAATCATGCACGCCGGCGAAGTCGGCGCCGACTTTGAATACGTCGGAATTTCGTGCGAGCGCGAGCGCGGTCAAAAGACCGCCGTACGAGAGCCCGTAGATACCTATGCGGTTGGGTGCAACGTAGGACTGCTTCTGCAGCCACCTCGCACCGGCGAGTACGTCTTGATACTCCGAGCCGCCATGCCAGCCACCGTGCGGCGGATTGCGGAACTTGTAGCCGTACATGATGCCGAGGCGATAGTTGATCGAGAGGACGACGAAGCCTTTGTTGACCAGAAACTGATTCATCTCGTATAGATGCGTGTAGGGCTCCATATAATGGTAGCCGCCAAGCATCTGTCGCGGTGGACCGCCGTGATCGAACACGATCGCCGGCATCCTGCCTTTTGTGCCGCGCGGGACGAGGAGTTGCGCGTGGATCGTCAGCCCGTCGGGCGCTTTGTAGGTGATGAGTTGTGGCCGCACCATCTGCGACTCCGGATAGTTTGCCGGCGTCTTGACCGCGACGAGCTTCGTGGGCGGACTCCCCGCGATCGTCACGACCGGCGGCGCAGCATACCATGCATCGATATAGGCGAAGCCGCCGTTTGCCATCGCCGTCGGGAACCACTGATTGCTCGGCCCATGCGTCAGCGCTTTCGGCTTAGCGTCGAGTCCGACACTCCAAATGTGGCGTTCATCGATTGCGCCTTCGTTGGTTGCGTAGAGCAAACGCGTGTGGTCAAGCGACGGGACCACCGTTTCGACCTCGAAAGCGCCCGTCGTCAAGCGCGTTGCCGAACCGCCGTTTGCCGATACGGCGTAGATGTGCGGCCAGCCGTCACCTTCCCAGGTAAAGGCGATGTGATTGCCCGGCATCCACCACAGCTGCGCGGGACTTGACGACGGGTAGAACGCGTGCCCCATGCCCGGACGCGCGGTCCAGACGCGCCGCGCGTTGCCGCTGTTTGCATTCGCAACCCAAATCGACCACGGCGTCTTTGACGAGTCGTTCGATTCGAACGTGCTCTCATCGTACACCGTCTCGCCCCATTTCATCCCGGGCATGCGGACAAACGCGACGCGCGAACTGTCCGGAGACCATGCCGCAACGTCGTCGAGCGTAAAGTCCGGCGTCGCATACACATAGCTATGCTTCGCCGGCGTATAGATCACGATGAACGAACGATCGCCCTTGCGCGTGCTCGTAAAAGCGATCTTGCTGCCGTCGGGCGACCACACGACGCTCGAAACGGTACCGCGAATCGGTAGCATCTCCGGTTTGCCTGCCGTAAACGTTGTGTCGCTCTTGTTCAGCGAAACCACGCCGAGCTGTCCCTGGACCGTCGTGAACGCGACCGCGTCGCCTTTGGGTGAGAGATAGACGCCGTTGCCTTCAGCCACTTGCACCGGGTCGCCGCCGGCCATCGGCACCACGAAGATCGCACGCGTCGGCGGTGGGATCTTTTGCAGCGGGTTCGGATTTTCGCCGGCAGCCTGATCCTCGACGCCGCCGTGCAGATAGACCACGCCGTCGTTACCCGGGAGAATCTGCGGCGTGTCGATATCCTGACCGTCGTCGGTGGTGTAGTGCGTCAGGGCGTGGATGCTCCCGCCGGCATTGGTGTAGAGATTTTTTACACCGCTGGCATCGACTTTCCACACCAGCACCGTGCCGTCGGGCGAAGCCGTCAAATTATCGGGGAAAGGGGCGCTCAACACATCCGCAACATCGTAGGCCTTGGCCATCGCCGTCGTGGAAGCGCCGATTAAGGCAACAAGTAGTGTCGCCGCGAGAATTCTCCGCATCGTGGTCCTCCGTTAATATTTTGGCGCGTTCGCCATTATTTCGGGAAGAGCCTTGTCTCAATGCGGGCCCGCAGATCGTACTGCGGGTCATTCCATGCCGCAACAAAGGCACGCAGAATATGGCCGGTCAGCCCCCAGATGCGCTTGTTGGCGTGATCGAGCACCGGCGAATCGATCGTGAACGCGCCGACCTCGACCTTGTCCTCGCGCAGATCGTGGACCACGCGCTCGAGCGGCACGGTGAAGACGCCGACGGTCTCCGTTGCATCGATGCGCAGGTCGCCTGCCGCGACGGTGGCCACGAACGGCGTGACCGCATAGCGGTTGACACGCGCGTTGATCACCGGCAACTCTCCGACGATCGTCACGCGCTCGGGAGCAACCGCGACCTCTTCCCACATCTCGCGCAGGGCCGTCGCGCGTAGATCGCCCTCGTCACCGGCATCCATTCCGCCACCCGG
Source organism: Candidatus Acidiferrum sp. (assembly GCA_035507095.1). Lineage (GTDB taxonomy): Bacteria > Vulcanimicrobiota > Vulcanimicrobiia > Vulcanimicrobiales > Vulcanimicrobiaceae > Aquilonibacter. The sequence goes on along the minus strand of DATJOM010000036.1, from coordinate 27,776 downwards.
CAGGCCGATCTGTCCCGCGTGATTGCGTAGATGCGCTGCACGTTCGATAAAGATCACGCCATGCGGCGGCTCTTCGAAGATCCCAAGCACGACCGCGGCCGGACGCCGCTCCTCGCTCATCGCACCAGCGCGGTGCGCTGCGGATAGATCGGGCGGTTGATGATCCGCCCGAGATCCTCCGCACGCGCGCTCAGGACGAGGTCGCAGAAGCGCTTAAAGCTCTCGCGCTCGGCCTCACCCTCGGCGAAGCGCTCGTTGCGCTCGAGATCGACCTTACCATCGACGCTCAAGAAGCGCACGTAACGGCCTTCATCGTCTTCGCCGATCTCGACCAAGCCTTCGTCATCAAAGATGTGTAGCGCGCGACTTACCGTGCGATCGTTCACCTTGTCGAGCTCGAGCGTGCGCGCGATATCGGTGTAGTTCATGCGAACGATGCCTTCGGACGCGAGTCCGCGCACACCCTTGTACACGGCGCGCAGCACACCGAGCGTCGGCGCCTCGCGATCGATGATGAATTCGTTGATCGTGCGATCGGCCGACCCGAAGAGCAGATGAATTTCCGCCGGCGCACCGTCGCGCCCGGCGCGGCCGGCCTGCTGATTGAACTCGGTGAAGTCGAAGTTGAGGTGATAGAGCACGACGTGGCGCACGTCGGGCAGATCGATGCCTTCGCCGAACGCCGACGTCGCGACGATCACGCGCAGCTCGCCCTCGCGAAAGAACCGCTCGACCTCCGCGCGTTCGGGCGAGGGCATCCCCGCGTGGTAGAACATCACCGCGTTACCAAGTTTCTTACGCAGACTCTGGGCGAGCTTCGTCGCCTCTTTGCGCGAATTACAATAGACGATCGCCTTCTCACCGGCGCCGAGCAGATCGAGGAGATACTCGAGACGATGCTTGGTTTCGCGCGCATCCACGACGTGAAGATTTTCGCGCACGGTCGGGTCGATCACCCACGCGTCGATGCGTAGCTCGCGCACGATATGCGCAAAGGCCTCATCGTTTGCGGTTGCCGTGAGCGCGAGCACTTGCGGTGCCCCAAGCGTTGCAATCGTTGCGCCGAGCCGGCTATAGGCCGCGCGGTGACGCGACTCGTAAAGGTGATGCGCTTCGTCGACCACGACCAGCGACGGCGCGCTCGCGCTGCTAAATGTCTCGCGATGGAACTCGAGAAACTCCGGCGTTGCGAGGACGATATCCCAGGCGCCTTCGCGCAGTGCGACAAAGAGTTCTTCACGCTCGTCGTGCGAGATCGAACCGTTCGCGCGATAGATGCGCAAGCCAAGCGGATCGAACTTGCGGATGAGCGCCTCGTATTGATCGTTGGCAAGGGCACGCAGCGGATAGATGACCAACGTCTTATGGCCCGCGATGAGCGCGCGCACGGCGGCCGGATATTGAAAGCAGAACGACTTACCGCGACCCGTGCCGAGCACCACGAGGGTATTGCGCCCAGCTTCGATCCGCTCCAAGGCTTGCTGCTGCGCAACGTGCGGCTTGGCATCGCCGATGAGCGCGCGCCTAACAACATCGCTCGCGCTTCTGTCATCCTGAGGTGCGAGCCCTGAGCCCGTCGAAGGGCGAGCCTCGAAGGACGAGGGACCGGCGGGGCGAATAGCGGCCTCGGCATCGCGCCACATGTAGATATTGACGCCGCGGTTTTTAGCCTGTCCTGAGCCTGTCGAAGGGCCGCCGGTCAGCGATTCGATGCGCGCGCGGTAGCGGGCGCCCGCGTCAATTAGCGGTGCGAGATGCTTGGCGATCTCTTTGCGCACGAAGCCGAGTTGCAGTGCGCCATAGCGCACCGCGATCGCGTTGGCATCGAATTCGTTGGCGGGTTGGCGCTCGAGGTCCAGTTCCGTGCCGACGCGTAGGCCGGCGATCGTATCTTGGCGGCCCTCGAACGAGACGCCGACGATCTTGCTGTGAAATTGCGAGGCGCCGCCGATCGTCGCATAACGATCCTTCGCGTATTCATCGGCCTTTGCAAATGCGTGCTCGACGAACGACGTGAGCGCACCCTTCGACAGGCTCGGGGTGACAGATTCGGTCGCATCACCAACAAAGGCGGTGAACGCGCGTTCAAAGGCGGCTTCCGACGCGGTCGGCGGCGGAAACGCGGACTTACTCTTGGTGCGCGCCGTCCGGCTCATGCTCCGGCGCGGGAGCCTCGAACCCTTCGAGATTCAAACTGATCGTTTCGTGCCCGGCGTCGTAGGCTTCATCGTGCAGACCGCTGACTTGCGCATCGAGCGGATCGACCGCTTCCATCGTGTCGACGGACGCGGGCGCGCCTTCTTCACGCTTGCGCCGATAGCGTGCAGGCGAGGTTTGCGGCGCACGCGCGGAGGTCTTCTGCTGCGCGCGGCGCGCACGACGCGCGGCGACGATATCGTCGCGCGATGCCTTACCGCTCGCATCGACACGTGCAGGCGCGGCACCCGGCGCTGCAAGCGAAGCTTTGCGCCTGCGCGCGGCCGCCTCGAGCTGACGCTTACGGAAATTCAGCACGAGCGGCGCCGAGAAGAAGATCGAGTGATAGCCGCCCGAGCAGATACCCACGAGTAATGCGAAGGCAAAGTTCTTGAGACTCGCACCGCCGAGCGCGAGCAGCGCGACCAACGTGATGATCACGGTCGCAAGTGTATTAAACGAACGCGTCATCGTCTGCTTGATCGACTCGTTCACGATCGTTTCGTAGGCAACACCAACCATCAACTTCGTGTTCTCGCGGATTCGGTCGAGAATGACGATCGTATCCATGACCGAGTAGCCGATGACGGTTAGTACCGCCGCGAGGAACGCGTCATCCGCCGGACGGTCGGCGATCGCGTAGATGCCGATCATGACGAGCGCGTCGCGGACTAGCGCAATGACGGTGACGAGACCGAAGATGTAGTTCCAGCCGAAGCGGAAGGCGATGTAGATGAACTGAATGCTGAGCGCAATAATCAGCGCCAACAGGGCGTCGCGCAGATACTCGGCGCCGAGCGTCGGCCCGACCGCAGTGATGCTGAGCTGGCTCGGATCGATCGGCGCGGCTTTGTTCAGTGCATCTTTGAGCGGCACCGAGTTGTTGGCGAACGACGTCTGCGTTTCGATCGTGAAATGCTTGCCGTCGGTCCCAGCCGTGTTGATTCGCTCGTCGCTCAGGTTGAGCGGCGCGAGCGCAGCCGTCACCTGATCGGTCGTCACCGGCTGCGTGAACGCAACATCGACTTCCGTACCGCCGGTAAAGGTGAGCCCCAGGCGCAGCATGTTCTTGACTTGGAAGCCATGGCCGCCTTGGAACCCGTGATAGATCATCGCACCCAAGCCGAGCGCAATGATGATATACGAGATCGCCGAGACGGTGCGGAACCATCCGACGATATTCCAGTTGAGTCTGCGGAAAAACATTGACTACGCCGTCGCCCCCTGCTTGGCAAAGATCCCGACGTCGTCGGACTTGACGCCATAGAGTTCGGGAGCGGTGAGAATGTTGTTGTCGACCAGCACGTCGACGAAGAAGCGGGTCACAAAGACCGCAGTGACCAGCGAGACCACGGTACCCCAGAAGAGCGTAAACGCGAAGCCTTTCACCGTGCCGGTGCCGAGCATAAAGAGCACGCCCGCGCCGACGATCGTGGTGAAGTGGCTATCGAACACCGCTGAGAATGCGCGCGCGAAGCCGACGCGTACTGAAGCGCGCAGCGTCTTGCCGTTCCATAGCTCTTCTTTGATGCGCTCGAAGATCAGTACGTTCGCGTCGACGGCCATACCGATCGAGAGCACGAAGCCGGCGATACCCGGTAGGGTGAGCGTCGCATGCGACAGCGCGAGAATCCCGAGCATCACGATCACGTAAAGCACGAGCGCGAGGTCGGCCAAAAAGCCGGGAAGGCGGTAGACGACGATCATGAAGATCAGCACGAGGCCAAGCCCGAGCATCGACGCCTTGAGCGACTGAATCAAATCAATCTTGCCGAGCGTCGGCCCAATCGACTCTTTCTCGATGATCGAGATCGAGGCGGGCAGCGCGCCGGCGTTGAGTTCGTTGGCGAGCGTCACCGTCTGCTCTTGCGTGAATTGTCCGGTGATCTGACCGTTGGATGAGATCGCGCCTTCGATCGTTGCGGCCGAAACGTAGCGATGGTCGAGGAAGATCGCGAGCAGCTTGCCCAAGTTGGCCGTGGTGAGCTTGTAGAACTTACTCGGGTTCTTGGTTGTAAACTGGATATCGGGATTGCTCGATTGGTCGTAGGCTGCGGTGGCAGATTGCAATTCCTTGCCGCTGTACACGACCGGCCCGCTTGCGGCATAGGCGCCCTGTTGCACGTAGGCCTGCGCTTGCGCCAGCACTTTGGCGGGCACAGCCTTCGGATTGTTGACGACCTGCAACGCTTGTTCGGCCTTGGCGTTAACCTCGGGCGGCATGATCTTGTACTCGAGCACCGCAACCTGCTTGATGAGTTGCTCGGCCTGATCGGGATTCTTCAAATTCGGAATCTCGACGAGAATACGATCGCTGCCCACGTTGCTGATCTGCGGCTCGGTGACGCCGAGCGAGTTGATGCGCTGATCGATGACCTGCCGCGTCTGCGCTTGTACCTCGGGCGTGATCGACTTGACGTCGGCCGTGGGTGAAAGCTGGAGCAATAAGCGCGATCCGCCCTGCAGATCGAGACCCAAATGAATCTTCTGATCGACTGGGAGGCATGCCCACAACGAATATGCGACGACGCCGGCGATCACCAGCGCTTTGGCGAGGGGTCTAAGAAAATTCCAGCTCATGCGGCTTTCGGTCTGCTACCAAAGAAAGGGCCTCGGCGTGACGCCGGGGCCGGGAGGTCTTTAACCTAGAGACTGTATCAGCCTCCCGCGGCCTCGTCAAACGAGGGCTCCTTCGATGGCTATCAAAAGTAGCCGCCTTCCCCGAGCCATCGCTCTTCAGTTGGCGATCAATCGCTCGTCCACTACCATGCCCGCCGGTGCCAGCGCCAACTCCGGCGGCAGCTCGGTGTAGCTCAGCACGTCGACGCGAAGGCCCGAGCGTAGCAGCAGATCGGCGAGCACCGGGCGCAGCGCTGCGCTGCAGAGCACGGCGGCGCGATCCCGCGGAACGCGCGCGATGTACGCCGCAACTTCGTCACGCAGCGCGCTCGCGCGCTGCGGATCGGGCGCAAAGTCGGCGCCGAAACCGGTCCACTGCCGCACCAGATCGCGATCGTACTCGGCATCGATAACGAGCGGTTCCAAGCGCTCGACGTTGCGCCGGCGTAGCAAATCGGGCAGTATCACGCGCCGCGCAATCTCCGCCAGCTCGCGCGAATCGCGTGAGGGCGATTCCAACATTGCTTGCAACACGGTGACCGGGTCACGCGGCCACGCCGCTTCGCGCAAGAGATGGCCGAAGGCTTTGTGCAGCGTTCCCAATGGGAACGCGTCGGTGCCAACGTCCCGGATCAGCGCCGGCATCGTCGCGCGCAGATGTTCGAGCATCGTTTGCAGCTCTTGACGACCGAGCAACTCGCTTGCGTGCCGGCGAACCGTTTCTGCGATATGCGAACCGATGATCGAGATTGGATCGAAGACCAGCGCTCCGGCCGAAGCGACGCGCTCGCGATCGGTCGGATCGATCCACGCGGCGGGCAAGGCGTAGACGGGCTCGCTCTCAACCCGCAATCCGAGTCGCTCGAGCAATGCCGCATCCGCAACCGCCATAATGCGCTTCAAGTCAAGCCGGCCTTGCGCAACTACGCGGTCGCGCACGCGGATCGCGTAGGTTTGCGGATCGCGGGCAAGATCGTCGCGCAAACGCACGCCCGGCAGAACCATGCCGATCTCGCCGGCGAGCGCACGGCGCACCTCGCCGATACGATCCAGCAACGCTTCCGAGAGCGGCGGTACGAGCAGATGCGCAAGTTCCGTGCCAATGTCGATCGCCATGGCATCCACGCCGACAAGACTGAGCGCGAGTTCGGGACGGCGCAGCGCCTGGCGTTTCGCGCGGTCGCTCGCCGCACGCGCTTCTTCGCTCGTGCGTCGCTTTGTTCGCACCGCGATCTGCGCGAGCACGAACGCACTCGCACCCAGCACGAGGAAAACCGGACGCGGGAGCGCAGGCACGAACGAAAGGACGAGCAGCAGCGTGCCTGCGCTGCGCAGGACGTCGGGTCGCGCGAAAAGTTGCGCAGCGAGGTCCGCGCCGAGCGCGCCGTCAGAGGCGACGCGCGTAACCATCATGCCCATCGCCGTAGATATAAGGAAGGCCGGCAAGGTCGTGACGAGGGCGTTGCCGATCGAGAGCAGCGCGAAGGTATTGATCGCATCGAGCGGCGAGAGCCCGTGGTAGGCAATGCCGACAACGATGCCGCCAACCAAGTTGAGCGCCACGATGACGAGCGCCGCGATCGCGTCGCCTTTGACGAACTTTCCGGCACCATCCATCGCGCCGTAAAAATCGGCCTCGCGTTGGACGGCCGCGCGTTTGCGACGCGCGCCTTCCGCGTCGAGCGCGCCGGCGTGGACGTCGGCATCGATCGCCATCTGCTTGCCGGGCATCGCGTCAAGCGTAAAGCGCGCCGCGACCTCGGCGACGCGCTGCGACCCGCTCGCGATTACGACGAATTGGATCGTAATCAGGATCGCAAAGACGATCAACCCAACGACGAGATTGCCGTGCACGACGAATGCGCCGAACGCGGGGATGATCGCGCCCACCGCGCCGGCCGTCGCGCCCTGCGTAAGAATGAGGCGGGTGGCCGAAACGTCGAGCGAAAGCCGGAACAGGGTTGCCACGAGCAGGGCCGGCGCAAAAGCCGAGAATTCGAGCGGGTCGTCGATGGTTACGGCGAGCAGCAAGACCAGTGCCGAACCGAAGATATTGACCCCGAGCAGTACGTCGAGCAGCGCAGGCGGAAGCGGCACGATGAGTATGCCGACGATCGCGAGCAAGATGCCCGCAAAGGCGTAGACCGGCAAGCGCGTCATCGAGGACTTCCTAACGCTCCACTGCGCAAAAGCGACGCAACGATTTCCGCGACGGCCACGTAGTGGTCGTGCGGGATTGCTTCGCCCACGGTGCCGTCCCGATAGAGCGCGCGGGCGAGCCGGACGTTCTCGATCACGGGAATGCCCGCTTCGGTAGCGACCTCGCGTACGCGTAGCGCCGTCTCGTCGGACGCGCGTACCAGCACCGTCGGCACCGGCACGGTCGGCGGCCGGTAGTCGAGGGCAATTGCAACGTGCGTCGGATTCACGACGACAAAAGCGGCTTCTTTGACTTTTGCAAGCGCGCCACGCATGAGGTTGCGGTGCAAAGCCTTGCGCCGGCTGCGCGCCAGGGGATCGCCGTCACTCTCCTTCAACTCGCGTTTGAGCTCGGCGAGGCTCATCCGCAACTTGCGCAGCCATGCGCGCCGAGCAACGCCGAACTCCGCGATCGCGAAAACCAATCCCACCGCGGCGGCAGACCACACGACGCGCTGCGCGCCACTCCATGCAATTTGCGCGACGCTTTGCGGGGTTAACGCGACGGCTCCAGCGCTTGCAAGATCGCGCAGCGCCGGAAACATCGTCGCCGATGCCAGCGCAAAAGCGACCAAAGCGCGCGCTCCGTGGGTGAGGGCCTCGCGCGAAACCATGCGTTTGAAGCCTTCGACCGGATTGAGACGCTCGAACTTCATCGCTGGAGCAACCAGGGCGAAACCGCCGCTCTGCAGCAACGCGCCAGCAACACCGCTTGCCGCAGCCACGGCCGCAGGCACGAGCGCGAGTGCGGCGAGTGCAACGCACGGCCCTAGCGCAACCGTTCCGCGCGTCGCATCGAGCAACGCTTCGTTCGCGAGCGCACCGAACGGCGCCCCAATGGCGCATACGCCGAACGCAGCCGCGATAAACGCGAGGTTTGCGCTGAACTCTTGTGCCCGCGGCAGGTTGCCTTCGCGCCGCGCCTTCGCGATGCGCGACGGGGGCGCATCAAACGTCTTCTCGCCGGCCTCGGCGCTCACCGCACGTTTCCTGGATAGAGCAGCAACGGATGCCCGGCGCGGGCGGAGAGCAGCGGAATCGAAACCGCCGTGACCAGCAACACCGCCCCGAACACGAGCGGAAACGAGAGCGAGAAGCCGGCAAAGCGCGGGATCGCGCGTGTCAGCGCGGCAACCCCAACCTGCACGACGAAAGCCAGCGCGATTGCCGGCGCTGCCACTGCCACGGCGACGAAAACGATCGTGCTTGCCAGCGCGCCCGCGAACGCAAGCCAGGCATGCGGATCGACGTGCGCGCCGGGCGCGACGCGTTCGAAGCTCTGCGCAAACGCCAGCAGTGTCACGTGGTACGCACCCAGTATGAAGTAGCCGCCGGTAAATGCGATCGACCACACGCGCCCAAAACCGCTGGGCGCAACGAGCTGGATGCTCGGCGCCATCGCCTTCACGCCGACGTAATCGTCGAGCATACGCCCACCGGCGTACGCTCCGTCGTAAAGCAGCGACGCGCCGATGCCGATCGCGCTGCCAAGCAAAAACTCCACCACGAGTGCGATGACCAACGCCATGCTATCGAGGTGCACGCTCGGTACGCCCGGCACGATTGCGATCGTCAAAAAGAGCGCAAGCCCGGCGCGCAACGCGTGCGGGACGCTCGGATGCGAGAACCCCGGCGCTCGCGAAGCAAATCCGGCGCAGCGCGCAAAGACGAGCAGCGCCGTTGCGGTCACGACCCGTAGACCAGCGCGGGGATCGCGGCGAGCGCGTCGCTGAAGAGTTGCGCGCACGCGTGCAATCCGAATGCGCCGAAAAGCGCGATCGTCAGTCCGACCGCGATCACCTTCGGAAGCAGTGTGAGCGTCGGTTCCTGGACTTGCGTCGCGGCCTGCACGATCGCGATCGCCGTGCCGACGAGTGCAGCAATCGTCAGCACCGGAATGCACAAGAGCGCGGCAAGCACCATCGTTTCGCGCAGCAACGCATCGAAGGCGTCCATGGGCCGACGGTACGGAGTCCGCGTTACCTCAATGTTGCCGGAATGGAACCGCCTTCATACGACCAGCGCTACGGCGAGGCCGTCGTAGCCCTTTGCCCCGACGGTCTGTAATGCCGTCGCCGCAAAGCGCGGATCCCGAGCGAGCATCTCGAGCGCGCGCTGCGTGCCGACGACCATCGGATCTCTGCTCTTTGGATCGGCAATCTTCCCGCCGCGAACGACGTTGTCGACCACGACGAGCGTGCCGGGACGCGAGAGTTCGAGCGCACGAGCAAGGTAGTTCGGGTTGTTCTCTTTGTCGGCATCGATAAAGATCAGATCGAACGGCGGTGCGCCTTGTGCAATGAGCTGGTCGAGTGTCTTTAGCGCCGGGCCGACCTCAACGCGCACGACCGCGTCGAGCCCGGCAGCGGTGAGATTCGAACGTGCCACCGCGGCATGCTCGGGATCGATCTCGAGCGTGATCAACTGACCATCGCTTGGGAGCGCGCGCGCGAGCCAGATCGCACTATATCCTCCAAGCGTCCCGATCTCGAGAATGCGCCGCGCGCCGCGCAATCGCGCAAGCAGATGCAAGAGCTTCCCCTGCACGGCCGACACGGCGATAGGCGGCAGGCCCGCCGCCGCGCTGTGCGCAAGCGCGCGTTCGAGATCGCGATCGTCGCCCACGAAGAGCGACGAAAGGTAGGCGTCGACCTCATCCGCGCGACCGGTGTTCAATGTACGGCTCCGAAACTCGGTCGCCACGCGCTGCCCGCAATCAAGGCCGAAACGATTGCACGCGTCGCGGGCGAACGGTTGAGCGTATAAAAGTGGATTCCCGCCGAGCCGCGACTCAACAGTTCCGTCGCCTGCAGCGCGGCATATGCCACGCCGAGATCTTCAACCGCCTTCGGGTCCTCGCGTCGCAGCTCGAGTTCCCGCAAAAGTTTGGGTGGAATCGATGCGCCGATGCTCGCGGTAAACCGTGCAACCTGCGAAGCATTGGTTATCGGCATGAGACCCGGAATCATCGGCACGTCGATCCCGGCGCGCTGCGCGCGTCCCAGAAACTCCGCATAGCGATCGTTGTCGAAAAATAGCTGGCTAATCAGGAAATCAGCCCCGGTATCGACCTTCTCTTTTAAATGGCGAAGGTCGGCCTCAGGGCTTTCCGCCTCGGTATGCGTCTCGGGATAGAACGCGGCACCGATGCAGAAATCGTAATTGCGACGCAACATCGCAATTAAGTCGCTCGCATGCGCAAACCCGCCCGGGGCCGCTTCGAACGTTCCCGTACCCTTGGGCGCATCACCGCGAAGCGCCAGCACGTTCTCGATGCCGCCGCGCGCAAGATCGTCGAAGAGCGCGCGCAATTCCGCACGCGACGAACCCACGCAGGTGACGTGCGCCATCACGGTCAGTCCGATATCGCGTTGGATTTGCTTGGCCAGTGCAACGGTTCGCTCGCGCGACGAACCGCCGGCGCCGTAGGTGATCGAAACGAACGCCGGACGCAGGGGCGTAAGCAGCTCGATGGTCGCAAAAAGCGCGCGCGCGCCCTCGTCGTCCTTCGGCGGGAAGAACTCGAAGGAAAAGAACGGTCGCTGCGTGGCCAGGGCCTGGGATATGCGCACAATTGGCGGTCTTATCTAAAGCTGGCGGCGACGCCTCCGCAGATCAGCGCCCACCCATCGACCATAACGAAGAGCAAGAGCTTCACGGGCAACGACACGACCGGCGGACTAAGCATCATCATGCCGAGACCCATCAACATCGCCGCCACCGCGAGATCGATCGCGACAAACGGGAGATAGAGGGCAAAGCCGATCGCAAACGCGCCACGGAGCTCGCCGACGACGAACGCCGGCACAAGCACGGTGAGCGGAGCTCTCGCAGCAGCTTCGCTGCCGCGGTGGGCCACGCGCTCGAAAAGCGCGATGTCGGCAACCCGCGTTTGACGCAGCATGAAGGCCCGTAGCGGCGCCGCTGCGCGATCCAGTGCTTGCGATTGCGTTAGCGCGCCACGCGCATACGGATCGACAGCCTCTGTTCCGATGCGTTGCAACGTCGGCGTCATGACCACCAGCGTCAACACGAGCGCGAGGCCCGAGAGCACGGCATTGGGCGGGAGTGCCGATGCACCGATCGCGGAACGCACGAGCGATAGCACTACGACAATGCGAACGAATGACGTACACATCATCAGCAGGAAAGGCACGATCGCGAGTACGGTAAGGCTCGCGAGCACGTCGAGGGGAAGCGTTGCGTGTCCGCGCGCGGCGACGTCAAAGAGACCTTCCATGCGAAAACGGTGACGCACTTGCATCACCGTTTTGTAGAAATATGATTGCGGAAAAGTTAACGGTCAGGGGTTGGTATTGATCGGCGGCCGGGAGATCAACTCGGTAACGCGCACGCCGAAGTTCTCATCGACGGCGACAACCTCGCCGCGCGCGATCAGTTTGTTGTTCACCATCAGATCGACCGGACCACCTGCGAGGCGGTCGAGCTCGATGATCGAGCCCGCGCCGAGCTTTAGGACTTCGGCAACCGACATATGGCACGTACCCAGCTCCGCGGTCACGCTGAGCGGCACGTGCAGCAATACGTCGAGATTGCCGCGATCTTTGAGTTTCTTTGCGTCGATGGTCATCGTTCCGGTTCGTCCCTTCCGGTTGGAGTGCGGTCAATCGCCAGGGCGTAATGCTGACCGTGCACCCCGCATTCGCCAGCGGCGAGCGGCCTTCCGGCCAACAGCAGTGTGCCGCGGAGCGCTCCTTCGGGTATCGGCAGAATGCGGCCCGGTTCAAGCGCGGCGATCTCGGTAGCCGGATGCGAACCCACCTCCACGAACACCGAGAGGTCCACGTCAAGCTCGAGCAGATCGTCAACGCCAAGCCCGGGCTGCGATTCGGGGAGCGGGTCGCGGCTGAGCGCGATCCCGATGCGCGCACGGACCGGCCGTTCGACCTGCAACTCGAAAAACGTGCGCAAGCTCTGCATGTCGGGCTGCTGCTCGACCGTAAGCTCGGCCGCTGTACCGCAGACCGGGCCGCATTGCGCTGCGACGGCGCGCACGATTCGCTCCAGCACCGTGCGTTCGATTGCGGAGAGCGCCGTGCTCCGCGCTTCTCGCTCACCAAAGGCAGCCGCCGCAAGCGCCGACGCGTCTTCGGCTCGCACGATCACGGCTGCGTCGACGACCGCGCCGCGCACGCGATAGATGTTCGCATTGCGAACGATCGCATTCCACGCGGCTGCATGCGGAATCACCGGCTCGTAAAGTCTCAGCGATACGGTCTCGCCGAACAGCGCGCCGAGCGTTTCGCGCACGCTGCTTGCGACGACACAAGCCGCGCTTACCGGCAGCATCGAGCGCTCTTCGAAGGTCAATGTCCTGATGTGCCGCCCGGCGACCGATTGCGCGCAACGGCTAAACCCGAGCATCTTCACTTCAGAAGGTCCATCGCCGTCTTGCCGGCACTGCCCTGCGCCTTGTGTACCGCTTGCAGCGCGTCGAAGGCAATGTACGCCTCCTCGAGACGATCCAAGCTGCGGTCGTAATCGATGCCGCTCGCTTCCCGCTGCATCGGTGCGACGGTTGCGAAATTGCCGTCGCCTGCGCGACCGACGTGCGGCAGCGTTCCGGGAGGCACGACAAAGTGATTCGCATCGACTGGACCGAGTTTGGTCGCCGCTGGGAAACGCGCGAGGGCAAGTTGTCCGGCCGCGACGCGTTCGCGCTCGAGCTTGCCGCCACGCGGATCGATCACGATGCGGTCGTAGGCAAGCGTTCCGTCGGCTTCGATGCGCACATTCTGTACGCGTCCGAGCGCCTCGTCTACAGCATCGACGTCGAGCTCGCTCGTAACTCCATTGCTCGTCGTGAATCCGAGTATGGCGCGGCCGTTCGCGCCGACGAGCTTGCCGTCGCGCATTGCGAAGCTTCCGTCGCGCGTGTATGCCGTGCGCCCGCGCTCATCGGTTGTCAAAAAGTAGGCACCCGCGGGCGGAGCAACGCACAGCGGATCGAGCACCATACGCGATGCGGGTCCATCGGTAGCAACGTCGCCGAATTGCGGTATCGCTCCCGGTGTAAAAGCTCGCTGCACGTCGGCTGCCCGCTGCGCGATACGGTCGAGCGCATCTTGCGCCGCAGCATTGACCATCATCGGTTATGCCTCGCTGACGTCGGCATGCAGCGCGATGCCCCGCGCCGCAAGCGCGTACCGCGCCTGATCGAGCGCACGCGATACGCGCGTCTGCATGGCCGCCGGACATACCGCTACGATGCGTACACCGGCGGGCGTCGTTTGCAACGCGACGTGCACGCGAGCCCGCGTGCCCTCGACGGTAAACGTCGCGCGTTGCGCGCGTAAAATCGGACGCAGAAACGTCCGCTCGATACGCCGCGCCAACGCCGAGCGTGGCGCGCGCCGCTCAGACGTAACCTGGCCGTCCGGTTTCGATCCGCGCTCGCAGACCCGCGCGGCGATCTCGGACTCGGGGAGGCGGGTGCGCTCGAGAGGGTCCGCGGTTTGAATCGTGTGCGCACGCACCGGCACGGCAGTGTGCGCCGGGGGCGCGAGCGGCTGCGACGCGCTGCCGCGCGCCAGGTGCAGCGCCGAGTACCACGCTTGCGAGAGCGCGCGCCGGTCGATGGCGGCGAGCGGTGCGGTGAGAATGCTGAAGCCAAGTTGCTGCGTCATCATGCCCGCATCGTCCGCCCACACGATCAACGCTGCATCGCCAATTCGTTGCCGAATTGTTATGCGCGACTCGAGGCTTACAACTGCGGAACGCGGCGGTCGTGGCCGTCGTCGAAGCCTTGGGCTTTCTGCAAGTACAGCGCGTGCTCGGCAAGGTCGAAGGTCATGACAAAATTGCGCAACGATCCGTAGCCCACGTTACCTCCGTCGTTGCGATCGGCAAAGGCGCCCGTCGTACTCAGCACGACGTCCGCGTAGCGGTTGAACAGCCGATACGGTCCGAGCTGCAGCACGTAGACGATCGTTCCGACCGTATCGACCGAACCACCGATGCCGCGATTGAGCGTCGGCCCAAGCAAAGCCAGCGAGACGAGCCCCGGGTGCGCTTCGATAAAACTCTTGAAAACGAGCAGCTCTTTCTGGTTTCCGGTATCGACGATCACGCGCGTCGGCGCACCTTGCACCTGTGCGATAATCTCGGGCAATTCGCGGTCGGTGTCGACGGCGATCTTCGTTCCGTCTATCGGTAGGGATCCCGGTTGCCCAATCGTGATATTCTGCTGCGTCGGATCGAAACGCAACTCCGCCGCGGCAAAGAACGGGTAGCCCAAGATGCCGTCGACGCTGGTCTGCTCAAACTGCGGCAGTTTCAGCACCGTCGCGACGTGCATCGGAAACGTTACGCCGCCGAGTGTGATCGGCGGCGCTTCTATCACGCCCGGACTGGTCGTGCGTCCGGTGCCGCGGATCTCGACCGTGCCCTCGGGGTGGAGTCCGAGCGTTGCCGCAAGCGACACGTCGAAGACGTCGGCCTGTGCGGCGGAGTCGATGAGAAACGTGTGCGGCTTACCGTCGATCGTAACTTTCGCGAACATCAGGCCGCCGTGTTCTTCGTAGGGAACAATGACCGGCGTCGTGTTGCTCACCGTCGATGCAGGCAAGAGCGCGAAGATGGAGGCCGCAATCGGCTGGTCGACTGTGACCGTCGTGACGTGCGACGTAATATCGAATGCATGCGTGCCGTCGGAGTCCACTTCGGTATAGGGGATGAGCAAGCCATCGACGACCTTGTAGTCGCTGTAGGTTGCCGTCTGCATGCTGTCGCCATCGACGAACCCCTCCTGGTCGACAAGCCAGGTCTTCGTGTCGAGCGCAACGCGATAGGGCTCGCCGTTCGGCGCCGAAACCAAGAGCACATAGACGTCGCGGCCGTCGTACAGCGTCTCGTGGTCCACGAATTGCACGTCTTCGGGATGTTTTGCGAACTCGCCGCTGTCGATGAAATCCTCGGTGACCTGCCGGCGCGCGATGATGCCCTGCAATTCGCGGATTTCACCGTTCGCGTTCTCTTGCCAGAGGCGATCGCCCACACGGAGCGTGCGCTGCGTCCTGATCCCGAAGGTGTCATCGCGGCGCGCTTTGTCGCCCTCCACCCACTCGTGAAACGCGCCGGAAATGCCGGCTCCAAGCAGCGTTCCGGTGGTCTCGTGTGTCTGTGGTTCGCGCACTTGCAACGCCTTGAGCGCGTCGAGATGCTCGGCGAGCATCGTTGCAAGTGGCGGAAGCTCGGGCGGCCGGCTTTGTGCAGCGCAAAGCGCGGCGATGCACGCGCAGAGCAGCGCGCTACGGCGTAGCGTTGCTCCGATACTTCGCGTAGCTTGCCAGGACGTTCTGCACGTAGTTCTGCGTTTCGGCATACGGTGGTACGCCGCCATACTTCTCCACTGCGCCCGGACCCGCATTGTAGGCTGCGACCGCGAGGCGGACGTCGCCGTTGAAATGTTCGAGCAAGCCTTTGATGTACTTTGTGCCACCTGCTACATTCTGCGCGGGATCATAGGCGTCTGTGACACCAAGGCCGGCTGCCGTGCCGGGCATCAACTGCATCAGGCCTTGCGCGCCCACGTTCGAGGTGGCGTTGGCATTAAAGCCGGACTCATTGGCGATGATCGCCTTAATCAGCGCAGGGTCGACCTCTTGCGATTGCGCGTTGTCGTTGACCAGCGCGTCGATCTGCGCGGGCGGAATCATCGCCGGCGCGTTCGGCGCGGCGTCATCACCTTGCGGGGACTCGCTCTGCGCGGCCATTTGGGCCTGCAGCATCGCGGCAAACGAACCGCCCTCGGGCGCTTGTTCAGGCAAGCCGGGCAATTGCACGGGTGCGCCCGTGATCTGCTCGATGCGCGTGGCAACGGACGAAAGTTCAGCTGCTATATCCATGGGCTTCTTCCAACATATCGGCGGTTTGCTCCAATGCCTCCAGGGACTGGCGATATGAAACCGGGTCGCGCCCCTGGCGCAGAAGCGTCTCGAGCGCGGCCTCGGCCCTAATTGCGCGGCGCGAGGCAGCGTCGCTGGGTTCGATACCGAGCGAGCGGGCATCAGCACAGCGCTCCAGGCAGGCCAGCGCAGCGCGGACGCTCCCAGCGGCGGCCAGATGGCCGGCGCCCGCAACCACGTCCATCGTGCGGCTCGCACTCGCCGGTACGTCGATCGCCGGGAAGCGGCCGGCTTGCGCGAGGCGCGGCGAGAGTTGCAGATGTCCGTCGAGGAGCGAGCGGGCGCACTCGCTCACCGGATCGCGATCCTCGCCATCGTCGAGCACCGTCGCGAGCATCGTAATCGATGCGCCAGCCACCTCGCCGGCTCGCTCGACCAGTTGCGCCATGCGTGAAAACACACTTGGCGGATAGCCACCGCGGCCGACACTTTCACTCTTGCTCGCCCCCAACTCGCGCAATGCGTACGCATAGCGCGCAAGGCTATCGAGGACGACGAGCACGTGCAGCCCGCGCGATGCAAGCGCCCACGCATGCGCCATTACGAGATCCGCAGCACGCGCCCGCTCCTGGGCGCTACGATCGCTGGTCGCGCAGATCACGGTTGTGCGTTCGTCGCGGGTAGCGATCCAGCGCTGCGCCTCACGCCCGCGCTCGCCGACTAAACCGATAACGATCGCATCCGCTCGCGTTCCACGGACGATCGTTTCGAGAAGCGTCGATTTGCCGGCGCCCGGCGCGCCGAAGATACCGACACGTGCGCCGCGCCCGATCGTCAGCAGCGCGTCGACGCAGCGCACACCCGTCCACAAGGGCTGCGCGATTGCAACCCGCTGCGACGGCAACGGCGGCGCTCCCTCGACACCGATGTGCAACCCGTCGATCGCGCCCAAACCGTCGAGTGGCGCACCGCTCGCATCCAGCGCGCGCCCAAGCGCAGCCGTTCCAAGCATCATCGATCGCTCGCCGGCAGCAATCGTGCAAGCGGAACATGCAAACGAGCATCGATGGATCCGCATCGTAGTTCGATCACCGCCTCCTCCTGACGCAACTGCTTGTCGTCGACGATCGGAAGGCCGATGGCCGCTGCCGCTGCCATCTCCGCCGGATGCACGCGAATGACGAGCGGCGTCGTCGGGGCCCCGCGTTCCTTTACATAATCGAATGCGTCGGCCAGCATCGCGCGGAAACGCCGAACGCGCGCGCACACGTCATCGACCAACGCGTCTTCGGGCGCGTGCTCCTCTACGTGCGCCGGCTCATCGATAGCGAGGATAGGTTCTTTGACCACCTCGGCCGTGGGTTCACGCAACCATGTCGCGAGCGAGACGAACTCAGCCATGCTGCGCGAAGACCTCATCCGCGCTCGGAATCACCGAGCCGTGGGAGCGCTGCATTCGCTTGACGATCGCTTCGCGCTCATGCGGCGGATAGAGTTCCAACACCGCCGCCGCCGTTGCCGTTGGCAGCGCACTAATGATCGCTGCAGCAGCGTGCGGCGGCTCCCCGGCCAGCGCGCCGCGCACGCGCGCAGGCGCATAGCCGGCAATCGTACGCGACGTGCGGGCGATCGCCTCACGTTCGAGCGCGCCCTTGAGCAGCGTATGGACGTTTGGCAACAGCGCGCGCCCGAAGAGCAGTAAGCCTGCGACAATCGCCAGCGTCGGCAATAGTGGCACGACCGCGCCGTAGAGGAGAAACCAACCGTCATGCTTCTGTTGCAGCGCGCGGTGGAAAGCAACTGCTTGCACCGTCAACTCGTCGCCGCGGCGCGGGTCGTAACCCACGGTTGCCGCAGCAAGCTCGCGCACCTTGACGAGATCGGCGCCGCGATCGGAATCGATAAAGATAGCGGTCGAAATGCGTGCAAGCGCACCGGGATCGGCGTGTGTTACCGTTTCTTCGCTCACGCTTCCACGATCGTCGTGCACATCGTTCTTTGCGTACTTTCTCCCAGCGCCGTCGTACGTCTCGCTTGCCGTCGTGCGTTCGATAGGATCGCCGCCGACCGGTGCGCGGCGCGTATCGCGCACTTCCGATGTTACATGGGTATACTCTGCATGAACGCGCACGATCGTCACGCCGGCACCGAGCGCGCCATCGAGTGCGGACTGCAGCGACCGCTCGAGCGTGCTTGGATCGTCACCGCCCGCCGCGTTTTCTCCCAGCGCGACGCCACGATCATCAAGCATCGTCACGTTGGACGGTTCGAGCCCGGCCACCGATGCTGCAACGAAGCGCCGTATGCCTTCTACGGCGTCGCGCGAAAGCGTTGCTCCCGGATGCAGTTGTAACCGTACGCTGGCGGTTGCCGGCCGCGCGCTCTGGTCGGCAAACTCGGCGCTCTGCGCCGGTGCCACGATGACGTGCGCGTCGTCGACGCCGTCGACGCTGCGCAACGCAACCTCAATATCGCCGGCGAGGCCGCTGCGCGCCTGCGCGTCGATCACGGCTTGCGGTGTCAGGACCCCCACATTCGCCAGCGCTTCGCCGGTTGTCTCGACATGCGCGTGCGGGACGCCCGCGAGCGAGAGCCGCAGTAACAGATCGTTACGCCGTGATGCGTCGACGACGACGTTATCCGCACTCGGCGAAAATGGAACGCTCCACGCAGCGAGCTGTTCTTGAACTTCGGAGAGTTGTTCGGCGTGCAGCGGGCTTGCGAAAAGCGGTACGCGGTCGGGGTGACCCACGATCGTCGCGACGACTGCGAACACCGCCAGGAAGCCGAAAACGGCGAAGGCGAGAATCCGGGTCGACGCTGGCAGACCACGCACGCGGGCGACCAGTGACTGCAGCTGCAGCATCCAATCAGATCTGCAAGTTCAACAGCGTTTGGACTGCCTGCGCGGCGCGCTGCGCCGCAGCGGTCGCCACGGAAAGTGCGACATCGGCCTGCGCGCGCTGGTACATTGCCTCCTCGAGCGAACCCGTGCCACCCGCATACGCATCTTCCGCCTGCGTCGCACCACCTAAAACTTTGCCTATTGCGTCGAGCGCTTGCGCGAAGCCCGACTCGTCCGCCGGCGCAGCCGATGCCGGCGGCGCCACATCCGGGTGCAACAACTCGACCTTCATGCAAGCCGTCCCATGTCGATCGTGCGTTCCTCGAGCGTTTTGCCGACATCGAACAGCGACGCATCCGATTCGTACGCGCGCGAAGCATTCATTACGGCGATCATCTCGGTGATCACGTCGACATTATTGCCGCGTTCCTCACGTGTCCCAGCGAACTGCACGATCGTATCTCCCTCGTCGCCGCTCAGCGTGAACTCGGGAATCTGCCGCGTGTAGTTACCATTGGGTCCAGCGGCTTCGGCGGCCGCGACGTTGCGCGCGCAGACATCGAGCGCGGCGCGCTGCGCGTCCATGGCGCTGGCAGCGCCGGCAAGCAGATCGCTCATTTCGTTGCCGCCTTGATTTCTTCCAGACGGTCGTGCATGGCGCCGAGCAACGCTTCATCGAAGATCGCGGCTTGCGCGGTTTGCGCCATCGCCGCATCGGCGGTGCGTCCGCCGTCTCCGGCGTTGGCGCGCGCAACCGCCGCTTGTGCTTGCGCTAATCGTTCGGCGGCGGTTTGGAGTCCGCCGCGCAGGGAATCGGCTACGTCGAACATGGCACTTACGGTAGGGACAGGCGATGGCCAAGGCGCAACTGCGGTATTGCCGACTTATGAACAAAGGCCGATTCGAATCGTTTTCCGATGGAGTGTTCGCCTTCGCGATTACGCTATTGATATTGGGAATCGTGCTGCCGGCGATGTCGCATCCGAGCGAGCGTGAGCTACGCAGCGCGCTTTTCTCCCTTTGGCCGAACTTCATCGCCTTCGCGCTCAGCTTTGCGGTGATCGGGATCATGTGGCAAAACCACCACGCACTCTTCCGCTTTGTAGGAAAGATTGACCGCAAGACCGTGGGATGGAACCTCGTCCTGCTTGCCGGTACGGTGGTCATCCCGTTCGCGACTTCGACGCTCGGCATGTATCCAACGATGCATGCCTCGGCATTCTTCTACGGACTCGTGCTCACGTGGTGCTCGACGGCTTACAATCTTATGCTCGTGCATCTGATCCGCAGCGATGCCTTCGAAGTACTGGTCACGCCGGAACGCGTGCGGCGCACGGTTACGGCGTATCGGGTCGGCTGGGCGACCTACGCCGGCGCAACGCTGCTTGCGCTTGTGCTTCCGCTGCTCAGCTTTGCTGCCTACATCCTGATCGCGTTCTACTATTTCATTCCGCGCGGGGTCGACGCGGACGCATGACGGTCTTCTTCTACGGTTTTGGGTTGGCGATCGCGCTCGCGATGGCAATTGCGATCGGGAACGCTTGGGTGCGTGACCATCGCAGCGGCGTCTGGACCGTGTCGATGGTCGTCGCGCTCGTCGTAATAGCAGCGATCGTCGGCGTCACGATCGGCTGGGCGTTCGTGCAATACTTCGCGTTCTACAACGCGTCGGCAACGGGCCGGACTTAGCTCGGCGCGGTGGCCGGCTCGGGCGGCGTGGCCTTGCCGTTCTTTCTCTGCCGATCGAGGTGCATGATCTGCGCGAACTTTTCGTCCGACGGCGCGACCCACATATAGACGTTCGGAATCAAGAGCAGCGTTAGTATCAGCGAGCTCACCACACCGCCGATGACCACGATGCCAAGACTCGAGCGCGAGATGGAACCTGGATCCAGCGCGAGTGCAAGCGGTATATTGCCGGCGACGACCGAGAAGCTGGTCATGATGATCGGACGGAATCGCGTGTGGGCGCTCTCCATAATCGCGTCGAACTTGTTTTTGCCACGTTCTCGCAAGGTATTGGCATAGTCGACGAGCAGGATGCCGTTCTTGGTCGCGATGCCGATCAACAAGATCGTCCCGATTAGCGAAAAGAGATTCAACGTGCGGTGGGTGACGACAAGCGCGGTGATCGCGCCGATAGCCGCGACCGGCACCGAGAAGATAATGATGAACGGCGACAGATAGCTGTTGTAGAGCGCTACCATCAGTAAGTACACCAAGATCACCGAGATGATCATCGACGTGCCGATACCCAGCAGCGCTTGGTGCATGAAGTCCTGTTGCCCGAGCGGCGCCGGGCGCACCACGATGCTGGGCGGGAGATGCAGCGATGGAAGCTTCTTCATCAGCGCGTTCTCGACGGCGGACAGCGACGAATTGGGCGCCACGTTCGAGTCGACGTGGATCACGGTATTGCGATCGGTGCGCGTCATCAGCGGCGGCGTCGGTGTCGACTCGAGGGTCGCAATGTCGCCCAGATACACGATCGAGCCGTTTGACGCGCGAATCGGCACGTTGCGCAACAGATCGAGATTCGTTTGGTCCTGTGGCGGATAGATCACCTGCACTTGCTCGAGACCCGACGTCGTTTCGAACTGCGTTGCGACATTGCCGCCGAACGCCGCGCCCGCGGCTTCCGCAGCCTGCCCCACGTCGACACCGAGCGCCTGCGCCTTCTCGCGGTCGAAGATGATCGAGACCTCCGGCGTGAGCGCGGTACCGGTACTATTGACGCTGGTCGCGCCTTTGACGGTCTTGAGCGCGTCGAGCACTTTCTGTGCGTATGGCGTCGGATCGCCGCCGGTGACGTCGGTCACGAGCATGTCGACGGGCTGCGCGTTACCGCCGCCGGTGCCGGTCGAGGGAATGACGACGACGCTGACTCCCGGAGGAAACACGTGCGCGGTCTGCGCGAGTTTCTGAAATTCGGTTACCCAGTACGACGTTGGATGCTTGCGGTTGTCTTTAAGCCAGACATGGACCTGACCTACGTTTTGCTGCGAAACGAAACCGCCGAATGACGCGGCATACGCGCCGGCAACTGCGGTATTCGCGAAGATATCGGAATAGCCGAGGACCTTCTTTTCAAAGGCGAAAATGCCGGTTTCGACGGTCGAAAGCGGCGTGCCGATCGGATATACGACTTGGATAAAGATCTCGCCGCGATCCGTTGCCGGGATAAACTCCTCGCCGACGACGCCGAGCGGAATCATCGCGATCGCCAGCCCGAACGTCACCAGACAGAATATCGCCACGAGCTTGCCATGCTGCATGCCCCACGGCAACGCGCGCTGCGTGTACCACGTGCGAAATGCATCGAAGCGCTCGCCGAACCACTCGACCGGTCTCCAAGGTTTCCAGTGCGACTTGAGCGCCCACAAGCCTGCGAGCGTAGGCGTAACCGTGAACGAAACAAAGAGCGAGGTCAGGGTCGAGATTACGACGACGATTGCAAACTCGGAGAGCTGGCGGCCCACTTGACCTTGAATGAATGCGATCGGGAAGAACACGACCACGTCGACGAGGGTGATGACGACGGCGGCGGCACCGATCTCTTCGCGTCCGCTGACCGCGGCGTCCTCGGGTTTCTGCTTGAGCTCGGTGAAATGCCGTTCGATGTTTTCGAGCACGACGGTCGAGTCGTCGACCAAGATGCCGATCACCAGCGACATACCGAGCAATGAGTCGGTATCGAGCGTCAGGCCCATCAGCTTCATCACGGTCATCGCGATGGCAAGCGAGAGCGGGATCGATATGCAGACCACGATGGCGCTGCGCCACGAGCGCAGGAAAAATACCATTGCAAGCCCGGTAAGCAATATGGCTTCGGAGAGCGTGCGAACGACGATCTCGATTTGCTGCTCGGTGAAGGTCGATTGCACGTGAATGACGCGGAACGAGATCTCCGGGAAGCGCCGCTCGACTGCGGGAAGTGCTGCGATCACCGCATTTGAAGCGTCGACTTCGCTTGCTTGCGAGGTCTTCTGCATCTGCAAGAATAGCCCAGGCTTGCCGCTGATGTGCGCGATCTGCAAGCGCGGCTCGTAGCCCGCGCTGACGGTCGCGATGTCGCCGACGCGCACCACCGCGTCGCTCGCGGTCCACGGATCGACTTGACCGGGTAAGCTCGAAAGACCGCCGTTGTAATTTTCGACCTGGCCGGGCAGCGCGTTGGTCGGCGTCGACGAGCCGGAAACCAGGATCGGCAGATTTCGCACATTTTCAAGCGTCGTGATGTCGCCGCGAACGTCGATCGTCGTTTGGCGGTTCGGCTCGTAGGCGAAGCCGCCCGGTACACGGTTGTTGTCGGTAGAGACCGTATTGATCACGTCGTTGAGCGTCAAATTGTTCGCCGCGAGCTTGACCGGATCGACCTGAATCTCGTATGCCGGCGTAACGAGGCCGCCTACGTTAGCAAATGAAATACCCGGCACTTGTTCGAGCGCCGGCGCGATGACGTTCTGCGCGTACAGCGCGAGTTGACTCAGCGGCAGCTTCTGCGAGTAGAGGGCGAGTACGACGACGGTGGATTCGGTTGGATCGTAAAGGTTAACCGTCGGCGGTGTGATGTTGGTCGGAAGGAACTTCTCCGACGCCTGCACCGCCTTGTTCGCCAACGCAAGATCCGTCGCCGTATCCGACTTGATGTCGAACACCGCGCTGATCGAGGCCTGTCCCTGTTGCACGACCGAGTTGATCGTTTGCAGGTCTTGCGTGCCGGCAAGGTTCTGCTCGATCGGCTGCACGATCTCGTCGCGCATCTCGGTTACCGACGCGCCGTTATATTGCACCGAGATTGTCACCGTCGGCTGACTGACGTCGGGATAGAGCTCCTTCACGATGGTAATCGTGCTCATGATGCCCGCGAACATCATGATCGAAATGAGTACGAAGACCAGCGTGGGCCGGTTGATAAACAGCCGCGTCAGCGAGAATTTCATCTTGAAGGTGCTCCGGCCCAGCCTCCGCTTAGGCCGCGGCGCGCCGCGCCGTCGCGCATCCTGCGCTCGGCCATTGTGCCGGCATCCTGCCGGCACGCACCTGCGCGCCTAATCATGGTTTATAGGAGACCTTCTCGCCGTCGCCGACGCTGGCTTGACCGTTGCTGAGCACCCGCGTGCCCGGATTCAAGCCCGTAACGACACTGTGATTGCCGTCGCTTGCAACTTCGCTAACGGTGATCGTCTTCGCGGTATTGTCCTTTTGGACGATTTCCACCGCATCGTGATTGTCATCGGTAAAAGCCGTCGTCGGCACCACAACGCCGCGTACCGCCGGAAGCGTCACACCGCCGCTGACCGCCATACCCGGGCGCAGCGTTTCCTGCGCGTTGGGAAGCTCGACCTTCACTTGAAACTGCGTCGAGCCCGGCTGGATTTCGTTCAGAACGCCGACCACGGTGCCGGAGAACTTGGCTACGCCCCTGATGGCCGAGGTCTGGATCGTTGCGGGCGCGCCGACCTGAATCCCGGAGATTTGATCCGACGAGCCGCGCAGGATCGCGTAAATCGGCGAGACCTGCTGCAGCGTGAAGATCTCGCGCGTGCCGGGATATTCGCCGGGATTGAGATTACGATTGACCACGACACCATCGATCGGCGAGACGATCGTTGCTTTTGAAATCGAAACGCGAATTTGTTCCGCCTGCGCAAGCGCGACTTTTTCTTGCGCCTCCGCCTGGGCGACCGACGACTGCTGCAACCCAGGAGCATTGATGTTTGGGCCGTTGGCTGCAACCGTGGCCTGCGCGCTTTGCAGCGTGGCCAAATCGTTGCGCACGGTAGCCTGATCGGACTGATATTGCTGCAGCGACACATAGCCTTGCCGGTAGAGCGCGGCGTCGCGGTCCTCGACTTTTTGGTCGCGAAATAGATTGGCCTGGGCGGAATTGAGACTTTGATTGCCCTGCGTGATCGACTCGTTCCCAGAATACACCGTGTGGGTTGTGTTGGCGGCATCGCTCTGCGCGGTTGCGAGGTCGGATTGCAGTTGCGCTTGTAGATCGGCCGTATCGAGTTGGGCGAGCACCTCGCCCTTGCGCACGTGATCGCCCTCCTGCACGTTTACCGTATCGGCCGGCTCGACGAGCGTCGATTGAATGGCGACGTTTTGAAATGGTGCGATCAACCCCGACATCGTCGACGACGGAACGATCGCACCGGTCTGCGCGATTGCCGTTTCGACGAACGGTGCCGCCGGCGGCGCCGGACGTTTCGCGCACGCGGCGACAAGCGCTACGAGCGCGATACTCGAAAGAACCCGCCTCATGCTAGTTGCCGCTCTCCGATGCCCGCGGGGCCGGAAGGCCGTTTGCATCGCGCGCAATACCCAGATAGAGCCGGGTAACTTCGTCGTAGTTCGCGATGCCGGAGGCGACATGATTGCTCTTGAGGTATGCGTTGTAGGTACGCCACGAGAAATCGGCAAGCCGAAGATTGACGTGCCGGCGATTGCGCTCGCGCATCGCGGCAAAATCCTGCCACACTTGGGGCACGAAGGTCCGTTTGGGATACCGCGCTTGCGGCGGCAGGTAGAGGAAGAGCTCCAGCCAGCCTGAGTACTGCACCATCGGATCATTAGACCGAATGCAGCTGAAAATTGCCAGAAAGTTCGCCTCATCCTCACGAGCATACCCCGCCACGTGGCTCCATTCGTGAGCCAGAGCGAAGGGGCGCTCGAACCAGAGCAGATCGCTTGCCAGATGCACGTCGAGCGCAAGCGGATTCATGTAGCCGCTGGTCCCGGTCGCGGCCATGAACGGGTCCGCCAGCGTCGGCTTGGGGTCTCCTGTGAGGGGTTCCCAACGGTCGCCGCCGGCCTGCACGACCGGAAGCCAGACCGCGCGCAGGGCGCTCACGTCGAGCGGGGTCGACGCCTGGGCATGCGCCGGCGCGGCGAGCCGATTCATCTGCGCGATCGCTTGCGCGCGCAGCAGGTCGACGGCGCGCGGAGTGATGCGCGATTGGTCGTACGCCGTGCGGGCCTCGATCGGGGCGCGATCGTAGTTCCAGCCCCAACCGGCTTCAAACCACAACGCGTACAGCCCGACAACCGCGAGCGCACCGAGCCAGTCGCGGCGCACGATACGCCACACGATCAGCAGGGCACCGGCGAGCACGAAGATGTCCCCGAGCGACCACGGAAGCCGCGAACTGATCCCGTACAATGCGTGCTCCCAATGCGGATATGCGCCGTTGACGTACGCGTTCTCGACCCACAATGAAGAAGGCCGCCATAGCAGCGCGGCAATGCCGAGCGCCATGACGGCCAACTTCAGAACCGTCGAGCGACGAATTATCGTTTGCTGAACTGGAAGCGCTTGCGTGCCCGCTTGCGTCCGTACTTCTTCGACTCTTTTTCACGCGGGTCGCGCGTCAAGAAGCCGCTCTTGCGCAAAATCTCTTTGAACGAGCTGTCCATCTCAACGAGCGCGCGCGAAATGCCGTGGCGAACCGCACCGGCCTGACCGGTAACGCCGCCGCCTGCCGCTTTGACGGTCACGTCGTAACGGCCGCCGCTCTGCGTTGCTTCAAACGGTTGGCGCACGATCTGCTGCAGCTGCGGGCGCGGAAAATACTCTTCGATCGGTTTCTTGTTGACGGTGATCACACCCTGACCAAGGGAGAGCTTCACCCGCGCGACTGCGCGCTTGCGACGACCGGTGGCTTGAATTTGCGTACTATCCACGAATGCTCCTAAAACAGCGGCTGCGGCTTTTGCGCGTCGTGCGGATGTTCCGCACCGGCGTAGACATTGAGGCGACGCAATTGCACGTCGCGCATCTTATTGGTCGCAAGCATGCCGCGCACGGCCTCTTCGATCAAACGCTCCGGATGTTTGGCGTGCACTTCACGCGCGGTCGGCTCTTTGAGGCCGCCCGGAAAACCGCTGTGACGACGATAGAGCTTCGTATCCCACTTTCGACCCGAAAGCTCGATCTGGGCGGCATTGATCACGACGACGTGATCGCCGTTGTCGATGTGCGGCGTCCACGTCGGCTTGTGTTTGCCCGACAGCGCGCGCGCAATGCGCACGGCAAGCGTGCCCAGACGTTGCCCGGCCGCATCGACGATATACCAGTCGGCCTTCGTCTCCGCGGTCTTTTGCAAAGTGGTTCTCATAACTTGCGCATCTTACCGGGCGCCGGAGGCGGCGTCAAGTGATTTTTGGAGATTGCTTTTATTTGACTAGTACTTGACTAATCAAGTATATTAGACCCCATGCCTACCGACGCTATGGAGACGGTCCTCGCCCTCGCCGCGGCCCATGCCCGCGCCGTTCGCTCCCTTGAAGTTCGCGGCCTGAGCTTTGCCGAGGTTCGACTCCTCGTGCCGCTGCGCGAAGCGAACGGCGGGCGCCGGCCGACCGAACTCGCCCACGAACTGCACCTTACCGCTTCGGGCGTGACCCGGGCGTTGCTGCCGCTCGAGCGCCGCGGCATCGTCGAGCGGCGCAAGGACGCAAGCGACGCCCGCGCGTCGCTCGCGGTCCTGACACGGGCGGGACGCACGCTCCTAGATGAAGCGCTCGAAGAAGCCGGCGAACGCGCATCGCGCTTGTTGCGCCGCCTCAACGTCGGCCAATCCAAACAACTGCAACGATTGTTGGAAGAAGTCGGCCGCTAACAAAAAACCGGCGGCTCTTTGAACGAGTCGTAGTCGTCGTAGCGCACGCCGGCCAGATACAGCCCATGGGCGGGCGCCGTAAGCCCAGCAGCGCGACGGTCACGCGCGGCGAGAATCGCGCGCATCGACGCCGGATCGCGCCGCCCGAGACCACATTCGATCAGTGTGCCGACGATGGTGCGCACCATGCGATGCACGAACCCGTCCGCGCTGATGGCAACGCGCACGAGATCACCGTGCCGTGCGAGCGTGAGCGAGCGCACCTCGCGCACGGTTACACCATTTTCCGGCAGGACGCCACAGAACGAGCGGAAGTCATGCTTGCCGATCAGCTGCGCCGCCGCATCGCCCATCGCATCGAGATCGAGCCCGTGGCGATACACGTGGTAGGCGCGATGCGCGAGCAACGCGCTGCGATCGCCC
>DATJOM010000035.1:0-13124 GCA_035507095.1 Candidatus Acidiferrum sp. | reverse complement strand
CGTGGGCGTGCTTTTATCTATCATGCCAAGGTCGAACGCGATGACGCCGCGCGCGCAGCGGTGCAAAGTGTCGTTAAGCGGTTCTTTCATAACTCGGCCGGCTTGCTCGCGGTGCGTTTGCTCGAGAACGAGGAGCTCTCGACGCAAGAGTTGACGCAGATGCGCCAGTTGATCGACGAGGCGACGGAGTCATGATTACGCAGCAGCTCTTCTGGGCGACGATCAATGCGCTCAGGCAGAGTGCGGCAATTGCGGCGACCGTCGGCGGCGCTTTACACTTCATACCTCGGACGACCGCGGCGCAACGCGACGCGGCCGATCTCGCTTAGACGTTCATCCCGACCGTTTGTCCGATGTTGTGGAAGAACTGGTCCGACATGCGGCTGAAGTTGGTCCACGCGCCGGCACCGTACTTCGCGTTGATGTCGTTTTGCACTTGGCCGGCGATTTTCGCGCCAAAGAGCTGCGTGAAGAACGTGTCGTTATCGAACGTGATGCCGCCGTTGGTGACGCCGGCTTGCACCAGTTGGGTCGCAAGCGCCTGGCCGCCGGTCTGCGCGGGGGGAGGAATCGAGATGTTATCTTTCCCGGCTAGCTGCCACGCATCGGCGATCGCATAGTCAAACATGTGCACGAACTGATCTGCATTGGTTTGCCCATAGTTGGTCGTGAGCTGGCGCTGATTTGTGAGTACGGCATCTGCGCCGATCATCGCGTCAAATGCGCGCACGGTCGAGTAGCTTCCGGGGCCGCCGCCACTTGCGATTAATGAAGAGGCAAGCGTCAGGTTCGCGCCGGTTGCAGCTGGTGCCGCTGCGAGCAGCGCGGCGCATAGGAGTGTTGCGAGCAATTTCATGCATGCATGGTACCCACGATGAAAGGATTTTAGAGGCACGCGGTTGATAGGTTGCGCATGAAGCGCGTTCTCGTTGCCGTTCTCAGCATGCTCTTTGTCGTTGGCCCGTTTGCAGCCGACGCCTCGTCCGCTACGTTAACCACGCAAACCACGCAGAAGCTCTTGAGCAAGCTGCAGTGGCGTAGCATCGGGCCATTTATCGGTGGACGCGCGGTTGCGGTCACCGGTGTCCCGAGTCAACCCGATCTGTTCTACTTCGGCGGCGTTGAAGGCGGCGTCTGGCGCAGCACCGACTACGGCATACGTTGGGAGAACATCACCGACGGGAAGATTCCCGGTACGGCAACCAGCATTGGTGCCATCGCGGTGGCACCGTCGAATCCGAAGATCATCTACATCGGAACCGGCGAGAGCGACATTCGCGGCGACTTCGATACCGGCGTCGGGGTCTTCAAGAGCACCGACGCGGGCACGACGTGGAAATACACCGGATTGAGCGAGACCCACCAGATCAGCTCGCTCGCGATCGATCCGCGCAACCCGAACATCGTCTACGCAACGTCGATGGGCCACGTCTTTGCTCCGAACTCCGAGCGTGGTATCTATAAGACCACGGACGGCGGCAAGAACTGGAAGAAGATTCTCTACATCGACGATACCACCGGTGCCAACAACATCGTCATGGATCCACGCAATTCGAGCGTGCTCTACGCAACGATGTGGCAAGCCTATCGCAAACCGTGGATCATGGTAAGCGGCGGCCCGGGCAGCGGACTCTATAAGAGCACAAACGCGGGTGCGAGCTGGACGAAGATTTCGAACAATCCCGGCTTTGCAAAGGGCGTGCTCGGCAAGATGGGCGTCGCGGTCGCGGCTAACAATCCCAATGTCGTGTACTGCATGGTGCAGGCAAAGGAAGGCGGCGTATTTCGCTCCGATAATGCCGGCACGACGTGGAAGCGCGTGAACGCCGAATGGATGCTGCGGCAGCGCGCCTTCTATTATATGGCGATCTACGTCGACCCGACGAACTGGAAGGTTGCCTACGCGCCGAACGTCGACGCGTTCTGGAAGACAAGCGACGGCGGCGTGACCTGGAAGCCGATTACTCCGCCGCACGGCGATAATCACATCATTTGGATCAACCCGAACAATCCGAAGATCTTGCTTGTAGGCGATGACGGCGGTGCGTCCGTGTCGACCGATGGCGGGAAGACCTTCAGCACCGACTGGAATCAGCCAACCGGGCAGTTCTACCACATCGCAATCGACGATCAATTCCCATACCACGTCTACGGCGCGCAACAGGACGAAGGCGCATTCGAGATTCCGAGCGCCTCGAACGAAGGGCTCGGGCAAAACGTCGTCCACAGCGTCGCGCTCGGCGAAAGTACGTACGTTGCCGTCGACCCGCGCAATCCCGACATTACCTACGGTAGCGGATACATGAGTTCGACCGTGCAACTGCAGACCTCGAACGGCGAGGAAAAGAACATCAGCCCATGGCCGAAGTACATGAGCGGCGCCACCTCGGCGGAAACGCAATACCGTTTCGGCTGGACGCATCCGATTCTATTCTCGCCGGCGAAGCCGGACGAACTCTTCGAGACGGCGCAAGTCGTCTTCAAGAGCGATGATTTCGGCAAGACCTGGACCCCGATCAGCCCCGACCTTACGCGCAACGACACGTCGACCGAAGGTCCGACCGGAGGCCCGATCAATCTCGATCAGACCGGCGTCGAAACGTTCCCCGATATCGCGTCGTTTGCGATCTCCCCGCTCGACGGCGACACGATGTGGGCGGGTTCCGCCGACGGCCTCGTGCACGTGACGACCGACGGCGGGAAGAATTGGAACCTCGTGACGCCACCGGCGCTGCCGCAGTGGGCGCAGATCTCGAGCATCGAGCCCTCGCACACCGACAAAGGGACGGCCTTTGTCACCGCGTCGCGGTTCCAGTGGGACGACTTCCATCCGTACATCTATAAGACGACCGACTACGGCGCGCACTGGACGACGCTAACCGCCGGTTTGCCGAACGATCAGTACGTCTTCGTCGTGCGCGAAGATCCGCGCGAACCGCAGGTGCTCTTCGCGGGCACGCGCAGCACGGCGTACGTCAGCTTGAACGGCGGCGCGCTCTGGCAGCCACTCACGTTGAATTTGCCCGGCGTGCAGGTGCGCGACATGCAGATCAGCGTGCGCCAAGGACAATTGGCAATCGCGACGCACGGGCGCTCGTTCTGGATCCTCGATAACCTCGCGCTGATCGAGCAAGTTGCAAAAGACGGCTCGCAGATGCTCTACGCCCCCGAGACCGCCTGGTTAACGCACGCCTACGGCGGCGGCGGATTCGGTGAGACGGGTCAAAATCCCGATTACGGCGCGACGGTCTACTTCAACATCCCAAGCGATTACAAAGGAAAGACGCCCGTCACGCTGACCTTCCTCGATTCGACCGGAAAGACGGTGCGCTCGTTCAACTTGCATCTGAAGAACAAGAAGGCCAAGCACATTCCGTTCTATCAGCTCGCCAAAGAGCCGGAAGAAAAGCAACTCGCCCACCAGTTAGACGAACTCACGGCGATCGAGCCGGGGATGAACGCGTTCCTCTGGGATCTGCGCTATCCCGGTGCGACCGAAGTGCACAACCTCAATCTCGAGTCGACCGACGATTTCAGCGATGAGCCGTTCGGGCCGACGATTCTGCCCGGCACGTACACCGTCGTGCTCGGCTACGGTGGGAAGAGCGCACAGCAGAACTTCGCGGTGAAGCTCGATCCACGGCTGCATCCGGCCGACGGCGAACTCGAAGCACGCCTCGCGCTTGCGACGCAAGTCAGCGGCACGTTGGATGCGCTCAACAAAGCCGTCAATGCGGCAATGGCCGCGCGCAGCCGCCTCTCGCCGGCAAAGCGCGCGCAGGTCGATCAGATCGTCAACAGCGTAGTGCAGTTCGACATCCATTCGGACGAAGGCGACTTGCTGCACGAAACTCGCCTGCGCGATTATCTCGCCTTTCTGTTGAACTCGTTGGACAACGCGTTCCAAGCGCCGACCGCGGCTGAACAAGCGACGTACGCGGACCTGAAGAATCAGGCCGACGCTGCGATCGCGCAACTGCAAGGACTGACACAATAGGGGGAGTGGCCATGAAACAGTTTTCGCGTTATCTCGTCGTTGCTGCGATCAGCTTCGTGCTCGGAGTGACGATCGCGCGGATACCGTTTGCCAGGGCGGCAGCAGCGCCGCTGCAGCCGGCGGCGATCGATTTGATGGCGATCACGACGGCCGACATGCCGCCGCCGAGCGCGATCTTCCCAAATCTGCACGTCAAGCAGCTGCTCGCGACCGATTGTGTTACCGCGCAGCTGGCGCTCGGCAACGCGCCGAAACACTATCACGCCGGTGCCTCGGAGATTCAGGTGATTCTGGACGGCAGCGGGCAAGAGTGGCTTGGCGAGCGCAAAGTCGATCTGCGTCCCGGGATGATGATCATCATTCCGGCGGGCACGGCACACTCGGGCACGGTCGATACGTCCGGGGGTAAGCTGCGACTGGTCGCCTTCAAGACGCCGCCGCAGGCCCCCGACGACATCCATTTAATGCCTTAGGGCATGAAACAGCTTCTTCGTCTTAGCGTTGTCGCTGCGATCGGCTTTGCACTTGGTCTGAGCGCTGCGCGTATGCCGCTTGCGCATGCCGCAGCTGCGCCGTTGCAAGCCGCCGCCATCGACCTCCTCGCCATCACACCCGATGCCATGCCCTCGCCGTCGGCGCAGTTTCCGAACCTGCGCTCCAAGACGCTCATCGTTACCGACGGCATGACCGCGGCACTGCAAATAGGAACCGCGCCCAAACACTATCACGCTGATGCCAACGAAGTGCAGATCGTACTTGCGGGCACCGGCACCGAGTGGCTCGGTGACAAGCAAGTTCCGCTGCAGCCAGGCATGATGATCGTGATCCCGATGGGCACGAATCACGCCGGTCTCGTCGACACCTCCGGCGGCAAACTGCGCTTCGTCTCGTTCAAAACGCCGCCGCAAGCGCCGACCGACGTGCATTTCACGCAGTGACCTAGATACATGCTCGGGGCAATCATCGCGCTGTCCCTCGTTCGAACGACGATCCCGCTCGCAGCGCTTGGTTACCCCGATGGGATCCCGCTCACCGGTGGGGGCGTGACGTTGCAGCTTCCCGTGCAGCCGGGGTTGCAACGCATCGACGTCCGCTTCCCGATCGATGCATCGGGCGCGCTCGCGCATGCGCAAATACGTCTCTACGTCGACGGACGCCAGGTTGCCGCACAGCAACTTCGTAGCGGGACATTGCAGGCTGACGTTCCCGTGCGCAAAGGCGAACGCGCGCTGCAGATCATGCTGCTTTCGCGCCTGACGCAGTGCGGCGAAGGCGCGGCGGCGTATCGAGCCTTCGTCAAATATACCGGCACGATCGTCGTCACGCAGGATGCGAGCGACGCGCAGGCGGCGCGCGCGAGCTACGCGGGCGCGTACACGGTCCTCGAGCCCGCCCGTCCCGATGCACGTTGGGAGGCCCACGCGCTCGCCACGGCTTACGCGCTTCACGTCGTCAACGGATGGCGCCGCGTCACGGTTGTGCTCGGCGCGACACCCTCGCCGGGGACGCTCGGCATCCGCGACCTCAACGCGATCTCGTTGCCGGCGCAGAAGCCTCCCAGCGGGGAACGTACCTTCGCGGACTTTGGCCTGTTGCCGCTCGAGCAGTCCGGCGAGGACGTCAATTTTGTCGTTCCGTTTACGCTTGGACAACTGGCGGACGTGCCGAATCGTTTGGTTGCAGTACTGCACGTACGCGCGAGCGCCCCTGCGCGCATTCGTGCCGCATTTAACGGTCGCGAGATCAATGACTTCTCGATCGCCGCCGGCACGCAGACTTTGCGCGTACCGATAGCCGTCTCTGCGCTGCGTGGGACAAATGCGCTGCGCATCGAGATCCGCTTCAGTCATCCGCAGTCGTTTTGCGAAAGCAATGCGCCGAACGCCTCGCTCGAGGGCAGCGAACTGCGGTGGTCAGGTCACGGTGACATTCCGATGACGGTGGAACGGCGGGTCGGCGAACTCTCCGGGCGGCTCACGGTAGAAGCCGATCCTGCGATCTTCGCGCAGGCGTTCACGGTGATGAGCGCGCTCGGGGCGGTGAACCACACGCTCTCCGCAATCGACGTGCAGCCTTGGGACCCGAGCATTGCGCGGGCGAGCAAGCTCGAGATCGGCGCTGCGCCCGATATCGAAGCGGAGGATCGCGGCTCGTATGGCGAGGTCCGGGTGCAACCTGACGGCACAATCTTGGTCTCGTACATCGGAAATCCGGCGGTGCTCGATCGGCTTGGCCAGTTCAGCGGCGTGCTTGCGGGATCGGATACGACGCGCTTTGAGTTCGGCACCACCGGCGCCGTGGTGACGCACGGCGGACCGTTCTTGACCGAGGCGCAACGGCGCCAGCGTATGCGAATAGTGATCTTCGCGGGCTTTATCGTGGTGCTCGCTATCGCGACCTGGCTCGTCGCGCGTCGCGCGAGGCGCTTCTCATGATTGTCGCGGCGATCATCATGGCCGATGACACGGGCTTTGCGCAACGCCAGGCCTTCTATGACGCGGTCAAAGCCGGCGACGACACGAAAGCGGTGGAAATCGGTAAAGCCTATCTCGCGGCACATCCGAACGACGACGCGTTCGCGCTCGACGTCGCCTACGCCGAGCTGCGGGCCGGGGATCGCGACGATGCGCTTGCGCTCTTTAAGAAGCTTGCCGGATCGACGAACCCGCAGGTCGCGAGCGGCGCACGGCAGCAGCTCGCCGTGATGTCGGGCGGCGGCGCGTCGCGCGGCTACGCGTACAATGCCGTGCTTTACGAATCGCGGTTCAACGACGTTATTCTCGACGGCTTCGACTACTACGACCTCGGCAGGTCGAGTGCGCTCACGCCCTACGCGGCCCTGCACTACACGTACGACACCGCATCGGCGATCGGCCTCGGCCAGATTTATTACGAACACTACGTTTCGGGAGACGTCGGGCTGCGGCATCGCTTCGGCCCCTATGTCTACGCCTACGCGGAAGCCGGATATTCGGTTGGGCTCAGCGGCGAGCCGAGCTTTTTCGAAACGCGGTATGGCTTTGCCGGGTCGCGCGACTACGGCGTGCTCAACAGCGACAAGCCGCACGCGCTTCTCGACGGGAGCCTGGCAAATTATTCGCGATTCGAGGGTAACACAATCGGCTATTTACAGATGCACTACGATGTGAAACTTTGGGGTCACTTGCGCCCTTCGGTGGGTTGGCGTGCTTATGCCGATTCACAGCGATTGACATACAACAACTTTCTGGAAGTGCACGAGGGCGCGCTCTATTGGCTTACGCCGGGTTTGTATTTGGAGGGCTACGGCGTGCAGGGCACCTACGACGGACGCGGGATCCCGCGTATCGCCTCGCCGGGTTACACCACGTGGCGCGTGCTGCTCGTTTCGGGTTTGGGGATCCGGTGAGCGCGATCACGCTGAGCTACGACCTGGCCGAGATCGTCGGCGTCGCAATCATCGCGATGGCGCTCCTCTTCGCGTTCTTTCGCATCGATGACATGATTTTCGACGCCATGTACTGGTGGACGTTTTTTGTGCACTTGCACGCGACGTGGCGCGGGAACACTACGGTTGAAGAGTTGCATAGCTTACCACAACAGCGTATCGCGATCTTCGTTGCGGCGTGGCACGAAGATGATGTCATTGATCAAATGCTCGAGTACGCGGCTGCCAATATCGACTACGACCACTTCGATCTCTTGGTCGGTGTCTATCCCAACGACGAAGCGACCCGTTCGAAGGTCGAGGCGGCGTCGCGGCGCTATCCCAACGTCCATGCGGTCGTCAATGACAAACCTGGCCCCACCACTAAGGCGCAAAATCTCAACTGCGTGTTCCGCAAGATGCTCGAGATCGAAGGCGACGACCCGTTTGCGATCGTCGTGCTCCACGACGTCGAGGACGTGATCCACCCGCTCTCGTTGCGCCTCTACAACCGGTTCGTGCCCGAATCGCAGTTGTTCCAGATTCCGGTCTTTGCGCTCGAATATCCGTGGTATGAATTCGTCGGATGGACGTACGCCGATGAGTTCGCGAAGAATCACTGCAAGGATATGCTATTGCGCGAGCGGCTCGGCGCATTTGTGCCGTCGGCCGGCGTCGGGACGGCGATGGCGCGCAGCGGCCTCGACCGGGTTGCCGAGAGCGAGCGTGACCTCTTTCCGGAGGGCGCCCTCACGGAAGACTATCAGTTCGCGTTGCGCCTGCACCGGCATGGTTTGCGTACATCGTTCGCCCTATTGCGGCTCTCGCCGCAATATCGTGGTGAACCGAAGACTGCCGCGGCGTACATCGCAACGCGAGAATATTTTCCGAACAAAGCGAGCGCCGCGATCCGGCAGAAATCGCGCTGGGTCGCGGGAATCTGCCTCCAAGCTTGGCAGAAGACCGGTTGGCACGGAAACTTTGCGACGCGATACATGCTCTATCGCGACCGGCGCGGCTTGATAGGGAACATGGGGGCGTTCATCGGTTACATCGTCTTTGCGGCGTCGCTCGCGCTCGTGATCTGGAATCGCGTCGATCCGCGCGCGTTCACGCCGATCCTGCCGAACACACGATGGGTATGGGTGCTGCTGATCTTCGTACTGGTCTCGACGCTGCTCGAGCTGATTCAGGGTGCGTGTTTTACCACGTGGATTTACGGGTGGCAGGCGGGCGTGCTCTCCGTGCTGCGGGCTCCGGTCGCGGCCTATATCAACGGAAGAGCCACAATACGCGCGCTACGCACGTTCTTTGATTCCCTCGTTCGCGGAACGCCGATGAAATGGGCGAAGACGACGCACGTCTTTCCAACCAAGACCACGCTCGAGACGTTCACGCGCGAGGCAACGACGCCCTAGCTTAGAGTTCTCGTACCAGGTAGCGCACCGTTTTGCCGCCGCGATCGGGCAGTAAGGCGCGCCCGACTTCGGTGAACCCCATGGCTTCGTGAAAGGCGTCGGACTGGGGATTGGGCGGGTCGCTGTAGACTTCGGCGCAGACGACCGTGTGCCCATCGCCGCGCGCCTTCGTCATCAACTCTTCGTAGAGTTTACGCGCGAGGCCGCGCCCACGCGCTTTTTCGGAAACGGCGACGCGGTCAACGTACACAAAGCGCGGGTAGCGCTCGCGGAACCAGCGATGGTTGGGACTCTCGTAGGGAGCGCGCTCGTCGAACGCGATCAACATCGCGTGTGCGTCGTCGGTGAGCTTGGCGAGATAGGCGATGTCGAGCAGCCGGCGTAGTTCGTCTTCGGTGAGCGGCCAAAGCTGCGACTCGCACTCGCGATTGAGTGCGAGAAAGCCCGCGATCACGCCGAACGCCGGCGGCGCTCGATGGGGAGTGTGACCGTCATCTTGGTACCATGGCCACGGTCGGACTCGATGCAGACGTCGCGCGCCAACGTTTGCACGAGATAGAGACCCCGCCCGTCCTCGGTCAGCGCGTCATCGGGAAGGTGTGCGGCGAAGCGCTCGAGGCCCGGGCCGGTGTCGACCACGGTAACGATCGGCGCTGCGTCGGACCAGTCGATCTCCATGCTTACTAGACCCGGCGCGTGCTCGACCGTGTTTGCAAGGATCTCTCCGAGGATCAACTCAGCGGTAAAGAGCTCCTCGTCGCCCTGCGCCAGCTCTTGGATGAAGCGCATGACTTCGTGGCGAGCATTGTGCGCCGAATAGGCATGGTTGGAATGGAAGCTCCACGTGCGTTGCAGATTCGCTTCGTCCTCGCCGCTGCCGGGTTCGGCCACCGGCGCAATGCGAAGCACGACGAGTACCGCGTCGTCGCTCGGTGCGGCGTCGCCGAGCACCGCGCGGCGAATCCTTTCGGCCGGCCGCGGCGATGGAGACATCGCAACCGCATCGATCGCTGCGTGCAACGCACGTTCGGCCGCGTCGATGTCGCGTTGAAATTCGGTGATGCCGTCGGTGTAAAAGACCACGACATCGTCTTTCGCCAGTCCGACCGTGTAGCTGCGATAATCGGGCGTGTGCGAGACGCCAAGCGGTAGCGAACCGTGCGGTAAGGCGTGCGCGGATCGGCTAGCGCCCGCATGTATCGGCGCGGGGTGCCCGGCGCTTGCGTAGCGCAGGGTGAACGTGTCCGGCTCAATGATCGCCACGAGCGCAGTAGCAACCGTCGAATCATGAAATTGCAGCAGCCGATTGACTTTCGTGAGGATCTCGGCCGGATCGTGGATGTCGATTGCCGTCGCAACGATGCTTTGGCGAATGCGCCCGGCGCTCACGGCTGCATTGAGACCGTGGCCCGTAACGTCGCCAATCGAAACGACGATGCGTCCGCCCGGGATCGCAAATGCGTCGTACCAGTCGCCGCCGATGAGCACTTCTTGTCCGGCTGTGAGATAGAGCGCGTCGAAGCGCATGTGCGGATGCTCGGGAAGCGTCTGCGGCAAAAAGGCCGATTGGAGCGTCGTAGCTATGCGGGAGGTCCGCTCGTGCGCCCGGCGTTGATCGTCGATATCGGTGTGGGTACCGTACCACCGCACGATCGCGCCACGATCGTTGCGCATCGGCTCCGCGCGGACCAGAAACCAGCGCGACACGCCGTCAGCGCGACGTACGCGCAGTTCACGCTCGAACGGTTGACCTGCAGCGATGAGCTTCTGCCAGTCGGGAAGGCCCGACGAGAGTTCGTCCTGCCCTGCGAACTGATACCACCGCTGATTGAACCAATCGATCGTGCCGGCACAATCGGCCGTCCAGACGATTTGCGGTACCGTTTCGGCAAGTATCTGAAAGCGGCGCTCGGCAGCCTGCATTTGTGCGAGGGCTGAACGGCGCTCCGCGGTCAGTGCGCTGAGCACGAGACCGGTGATGGCGAGGACCGCCGTATAAAGGATGAATCCCGTGGTCCGCTGATCTTCGGATAGCGCGTTGAATGGCCCGGAGCCGTGCGCGGTCGCCCATAAGGCGAAGCCGCACACGACGATCATGAGTGCCGTGGTGGGGCGAATGCCTGTTCGCAGCGCTGCCCAGACGACGAAAGGATAGAGCGGATACGCCATCGGCGCTTTGCCGAAGAACTCGAGCAGCGAAAACGCCAGCGTTGCGACGATGAGGATCGTAAGTTCGAGCGGCCTCGCTTCGCCTTGTACGATCCCGTCGTGCCGCACGTCGCGCCAGGTCAAGATAAAGGGCGCGACGAGCAGTACGCCCGCAGCGTCGCCAACCCACCACAGACGCCACACCGACCCGAAGGACGACCAGGGCGCCAAGTGGGCAAGTGCGAGTTGCAGCGTCCCGTTCGTAGCGGTGATCGTCATTGCCACAATCGAGCCGAAGAAGACGAAGACGGCTACGTCGCGGACGCGCGAGAACGCACGATCGAACCGGAAAAGGCGGAGCAGATATGCGCCGACGAGCGGGCCGACCGTATTTCCGGCGGCAATGCCGAGCATCGTGTAGATCGGCTCGTCGAGGTACGCGTTCGCCGCGAAGGCTCCCAAGAGGACACCCGGCCAGAGCCGGTAGCCGCCCAGCAGCAGCGCGGCGATCGCGATGCCGGTCGGGGGCCACACCGCCGTAACTTGCTTGAGGGTGAACGCTAGCGAGAGCCCGATCTTGGCGAACAGGACGTATGCGCTTGCGACAACCAGAATCCACGCAACATACACGACGGCGTGTTGGGCCTTGGACTGCGCCATTTCGGTACGCGGTTCGTGCCGGCCGGGGCGCAGCCCCCTTGGCCTTCGTTAAATGCCCGTAACGTACGGCGCTAGGGTTTTCGCCGCGTCACGCGCGTTCCCGAGCAAAGCCGGCTGCGTGTCCGATCGTCCGCCGCACTTGCGTACTGGCCGTTGAACGATGTAAAGCCATCATCGAAAGTGACAGTTAAATGGCCCTCGTGGCGTTTGTCGCGCAGCGTGGCATCGAGGTCGTGCCCGGTAAGCGACCCCGAGATGTAGCCGTAGCGTCCGAAGTGTCCGATCACCGTCTGCTCGCGCACGATAATGCGAATCAGACGCGTGCCCAAGACCTCTTGCATCTCCGGATTTAAGCGGTAGGCCGCGGTTGCGTTTGCCACGGAAAGGTACTCCTGATTCCCCTTTAGCGTGCCGCTCCCGCGGCCGAGATAGATATCCCTAAGCCGCGAACTTCATGAAAATTTTTCCGGTCCTGGACAGCGTTGCGCTATTCGGAGCGTGGCATGGCAAAATCAGGACACGTAAACAACGGGGGTGAGCCGTGAATCTAATTGATACGCCCCATCTATTTTCACGAGGTACGGCGGTGTACCGTCGGGGCTACGTTCTTGCGCCGCATCGGGAATACGGCGATCTCGACCAGTTATATGCCGGCACGGGGGATTGGCTGCAATTGACTCCCGGAGTCTTTTCGTGCAAGCGGTCGCGCGCGACGCTTCCGGCGGTTCGTATCACGAAACTCGAAATCAATTGCGGCGTACAGATACGCAACGACGTTGAGCCTTGGCGTGTGATCGTGTTGCTGTTGCGACCGGCCAACGGCTGCCAGATTCTAGCAAACGGAAAGAAGTATACCGACCCCTGCTGTATCATCGCGTCGGGTGAAGAGCTGGCAGTAAATATCTTGGGTGCCGCTACGATATTATGGTTCGATGTGGATCGCCGCTCCCTTGCGGAGAGCGATCGTGCGTTTCCACCGGTGAACTACGCATTCGCGCCGGGCGCGATGCAGTGGTGGACGCTCGCGAGCTATGCCAACAATCGCCTGGCGGGAGTGCCCGGTCGCGAGGCAGACGTCGAGCGCGTCGTAGTCTCGTGGCTGCAACGCGCACGTTCGTGTACCGATAGCCCGGCCGACGCGAATCGCGAGAAACTCGTGCGCACTGCACTCGAATTGATGTGGGCCAGCATCGAGGAGCCCTCGACACTACGAGAGATCTGTACGGCGGCCCGATGCAGCGTTCGCACACTAATCTACGTATTTAACGCCACGTACGGCATGAGTCCGATGAAATATTTCAAGATTCAGCGCCTCAATATCGCGCACCATCGTTTGCAGAGCGCGGAACCCGGCGTGCGCGTCTTCGATATCGCTGCGGACTGCGGGTTCTGGCACCTCGGTCACTTCGGCGTCGACTACAAAGCATTCTTCGGCACGACACCGCGAACGACGCCGCGAGGGGAAATCGTTCGCCGTTCGCATGAGGCTCGCGCG
>DATJOM010000034.1:0-8345 GCA_035507095.1 Candidatus Acidiferrum sp. | reverse complement strand
GCCGCGCAGGGTGCGCCCGCCGACGTGATCATGAACGACGACCCACGTCTCGAGCCGGCGCTCTTGGATCGCTATGAACTGCTTGTCATCGGGCCTGGACCGGGCAACCCGTCAGAACAGCCCCGGATGATGCAGGTGCTGCGCGCCGCGATCGAGCGGGGAATGCCGGTCTTCGGGGTATGCCTGGGACTGCAAGCGATCGGCGAAGCACTCGGCGCGACCGTTACCCACGCTCCCTTGCAGATGCACGGTAAGACCAGCCCGATCGAACACGATGGGACCGGCGTCTTTGCCGGCCTCCCCTCGCCACTGGTCGCCACCCGCTACCATTCCCTCTGCCTCGAGCCGGCGAGCCTCCCAGGGTCACTGCACATCAGCGCCCAGAGTCCCGATGGGGTCGTGCAGGGGATCGCCCACCGCCATCTGCCGGTCCACGGCGTCCAGTTCCACCCGGAGTCCGTCCTCAGCGAACACGGGGGGCGGTTGCTGCGGGCGATGCTCAACATTGCCGGGGTAGGGGCCGAACATCATAAGTGAGGGCATCGGGGCCGTGCTCTCCCTTTGGTATTCGAGGCCACTACGAAGAAAGGAGGTGAATGAAATAAGCATGCTTTCCATCGCATCGGTGCTTCCGGCCACTATCGAACGTTTGGCCACCGGCAGCGCGGCGCACGCGAGCGGTAAAGGCAAGGGCGCACATTGGGCGTCGTTGTTCGGATCCACACTCGCAGATGCAAAGGGTACGTCTTCGTCATCGTCGTCGAGTACGGCGAACGCGGATCTGCTCGCGCAAATCACGTCGCTGTTGCAAAACGGAACACCGATGGCAACGATCGTCGATCAGCTCGCCCAGAACGTCGGCAATTCGGCAGCAAATCTGCTCAAAGGCCAATACTCGGCAAGCGATCTCGATCGACTACGCAACTCCATCAAACAGACGATCGCGAATGCGCTCTCGCCACCGAGTAACGGGCCACCAGGGACCGCCGCACAAGAAGCGGCAGCCCTCGCAACTCGATTACAAAATCTGGTCGAGACAGTCGCGAGGGATGCGCAAAACGGATCGGGGCAGCAGAACGAAATCGCGGGAAACCTCTTGGACGCCAACTCGGCGAAAGAACTCCCGGCCCAACAACAAAACAACAACGGTACAGCGAGTACGCTCGATGTTTCGTCGGTTGTCGGTTCGCTGCTAGCTTCCGCGGTTGCTGCGCTCAACGCGCCAGTAGCCAACGCAGCACCGGTACAGCGCCCATCTCCGTCGCCCGTGCAATCGAGCGCGGCGGCGTCGACCCCGATACAACTCGCACCAGCACAACAGCCGGCGGACGCACCATCAACGGCGCAAACCGGACTGTTGACGCAAGCGACTGCAAATGCAGTCGGCTCGCAGCAATCCATCTCGATGTCGAATGCACCCGATCTGCTCGCACGTATGCTCGTGCGCGCAGCCGGCGTCGACGCCCAGGTGAACGGCAGCGCAGCCGCTTCAGGCGCGGACAACGCAGGCGCGGCCGGCGCTACGGCGCTCGTCCCGTCCGGTGCATCGGCACTCACGCCCACCATGCTCGCCGCAAAATTTGCCGCGATGCTGGGGGACCTCGATGCCGGTGCCGTCAGTGCGAGTTCGTCCTCAACCAACACGTCGACCAGCACCAATTCGGGACACACGTTCGGTCAAGACTTCGCGCAGCAAGCGCCATCGGGCGCAAATCCGGCGAGTCTGATCGCGCC
This sequence comes from Candidatus Acidiferrum sp., assembly GCA_035507095.1. GTDB lineage: Bacteria > Vulcanimicrobiota > Vulcanimicrobiia > Vulcanimicrobiales > Vulcanimicrobiaceae > Aquilonibacter. The sequence continues at coordinate 6,611 of DATJOM010000034.1, read as the reverse complement.
GCCCAGCAACACGCTCGCTTCGCAAGTGCAGAACGCCTTGCAATCGAGTGCGAGCAATGGCAGCACGGTTGACGCGAACCAGCTGATCGAGCAGATGGTCAACGGGATGACGATGCGCACGCTCGCCCAAGGGACCTCGGAGATTCGGCTGCAGTTGCAGCCGGAGAACCTCGGTCAGGTGACGATGCGCCTCACCGTATCGGGGAACCAAGTCAGTGCAAACGTCCTCGCGCAGAGCGCCGACGTTCGTAGTGCGCTGGTTGCCAACCATCAAGACCTCGCGCGCTCCCTCGCGGAGGCCGGGTTGACCCTTTCGGGTTTCTCGGTCGACGTTTCAGGCGGTGACGCGGGCCAGGATCAAAGCAAGGATCGCACAGCCGGTTTCGGACGCCGCTACGTCGTTCACGAGTTGAACGGTGCCACGACGAACGATACCAGCGAAACCTCGAATCTCGGGCCGCCGCTTTTGAGCGGGTCGGGGCTCGGGCTCTTTAACTCCCTCGCATAGGAGGACCTTAATGGGAATCACATCAGGCGTCGGCTCGCCACTCGCATCAACGGCGACCGGTGCCAACAACTCGGCGGCGACTTCGGACGACACACTGGGCCCGAATGCGTTCTTGCAATTGCTCACGACGGAATTGCAGAACCAAAATCCGGATCAGCCCCAGGATGCGACCGAATCCGTTACCCAGTTGGCGCAGATGTCTGAGCTGCAGTATCAGCAGCAGCTTACCAGCGCGTTTCAATCGTTCTCGAGCAACTTCGGCGTCATGCAGGCGGCCTCGCTCATCGGCAAGGCGGCAACGGTCAACACCGGAACCAGCTCGACCGGTTCAAACTCGTCGACGGTTACAGGCATCATCCAATCGATCGACGTGCAGAACGGTTTGCCGTACTTCACAATGACCAACTCCTCAGGACAAACCATCACCGATAGCAGCGGCAATCCGTTGTTGTTCCAGACAAACCAAATCATCGGCATCGGGAGCGCGTCATCGGTAACCGGCACGAGCAGTTCGGGACAATAGCGACGTGGATCCGAACGACATAAGCCGCGTCCAACAACCGGGAATCATCCCGGGCCCAACGGCGCGTCCGGTCGGTAAACCCGTTGAAATTCCGCCGACTTCGTCGCCGAGTTTCCGTGCGGTACTCGACAACGTAGCGGCGCAGCAGCAAGCTCCGGCGGCAACGTCGGGCGAACCGCTGAAATTCTCAGCTCACGCCATGCAACGTCTGCAATCGCGCAACATCAGCCTAACGTCGGATGACGTCACCAAGATGAGCGCAATGGCCGATAAAGCCGCGGCAAAGGGAGCGAAGAACTCGCTCTTTATCGTGCGCGACACCGCCATGATCGTGAGCATCAAGAACCGGACCGTCATTACCGCGGTCGATTCCGACTCGATGAAGGACAACGTCTTCACCAACATCGATTCGGCCGCAATCATTTAAGAACACTACACCGGGGCGGACCGCTTGCGGAGCTCCGGCCGCGACGTGGATAGATCGAAGCGTCGCGGATCCGTAATAGAGGTCAGAATGGCTTTCGATTCACTCTACACGGGGATCTCCGGTCTGGACGCATACCAGAGCTGGATCGACGTGATCTCCAACAACATCGCCAATACGGCGACGACGGGCTTCAAGGCCCAGCGCATGACCTTCGCCGATCAGTTCTATCAGCAGATCGGTTCGCCGTCGGGTCCCACAACGACCAGCGGCGGCGTCAATCCCGAGGATCTCGGTCTTGGCGTCAAGGTCAACACCGTCGACACCGAGTTCGGTCAGGGCGGTCTCGAAACGACCGGCATCAACACCGATCTCGCGCTCAACGGCGACGGGTTCTTCATTCTCAATAACATCAGCGGCACGGGTTCGCCGACGTACACGCGCGACGGCGCGTTCTCCACAAACGCGAACGGCGTGCTGTACGACCCGGCCTCGGGCCTGGGCGTGATGGGCTATATGGCCAACGCGGAGGGCACCGTGAACGCAACCGGCACGCCGGGTGCGATCACGATTCCGGTCGGCCTGCAAGAGCAGGCGACGGCGACCGGTTCGGGCGTGAAAACCGGCCCAGCGAACAACGATCAGGTGTTTGACGTTGCCCTCGGCGGCAATCTCGATCAAACCAACTGGACGCAGGCGTTCCAGCAAGCAATCGGCGCGTCGGCTAATCCGGGCGCGGCCGTAACCGTCTCGACGACGCTCTACGACTCGCTCGGCGGCGCACACGAAGCAACGATCACATACACGCCGATTGCGCCGAGCGCGACCGCTTCGCTCGCGACAACGACCAATGCCGCAGGCGTATTGACCGCCAACGCCACCTATCCGCTCACCGGCAACGTGACGACCAACATCACGGTGACCTCGCAGGGCGCCGGCAACCCCTACACGATCACGGATACGCTCGGTAACAGCACGACTGCCACCGCAGGTTCAACGGTGACCTTCGATGGCGCGACGTTTACCGTTAATGCTGCACCGCCGGCTGCCGGCGATATAGCAACGGTTGCGCTCACCGCTGCGAACAGCGGACTACCTGCGTCGGTTGAGAACTCGGCCGGCACGGCGGTCACACCCGCGACCGAGTGGGCGGTCAGCGTGTCCTTTGCCGATGGCACGCAGTTCCAGGCGATCACACAGGGCGCAACCTATAATGGCGCGGCCGTTACGGCGGCGGCGACCACGGATGCATCATCCGGCGTGGTCGGGTATGCGTACTTCGACCAGAACGGACAGTACATAAACACCTCGTCGATCGAGTCGGTCACCGGAGCCGGGTCGGCAATCGGTGGACCCGGGTCAGCCGGGTACTTCCACGACGCGGGCGCAACGGCGTCACTCAATCAGGGCAACCAACTCAACGTCCTGCAATGGGGCCCGAGTCCGGGCAACGCCGCGCAGGCACCTACCCAAGCCGCAGCGCCTGGTGCGATTGCGCTCGGTCTCTATGACGACACCAGCTTGAACGCATCATCGGCCGCGACGGTCGTGAGCCAAAACGGTTACTCCGCAGGCACGCTCTCGAACTTCACGGTTGGCGAAGACGGAACGATCACCGGGTCGTTCACCAACGGCCAGCAGAAGACGCTCGCGCAACTTGCCGTCGCGACCTTCCAAAACGAAGACGGCCTGGAACGCGTCGGTGACAACCAATTCATGCAGACGGCCGCGTCGGGCCTGGCCCAAGTAGGTACAGCCAACAGCGGCCGCTACGGTGCGATCGTAGCTGGATCGCTCGAACAGTCCAATGTCAACCTTGCCAACGAGTTCACCAACCTGATCGTCGCGCAACGCGCGTTTCAGGCAAATACCCGCGGCATCGAGACGGCGGACGCCAACATGCAAACGGTCATCGCACTCCAGGCCTCGCAGAACTAGCCTAGAGACCTAGAGGACCAAGTTTCCGTCAGCCGCACGGAGGTGGGGGCGGTTACAGGGGCGGCGGGGCCCAGCACGCCCGCCGCCCCCAATTCCTCGGGTCAGGGAGATCGGCATGATTGCACTTACGCGGCTCAACGGGCATCCGGTGATGGTCAATAGCGACTTGATCGAACAAATCGAGGAGACGCCCGATACCGTGGTCACCCTCACCTCCGGCAACCGGCTCGTGGTGCGCGACCGGATGCTCGAGATTCAGCAAAAGATCGTCGACTTCAAGAGGCGAATCTACGGGCCCGTGTAGGTGCCAAGCAAGCCCCCATTTACATGGGCTTGATATTGGGATTGGCCCGGCCGATACCCCGTAAAGGCGCCGGGTAACCCCGCGGAGAGCAAAACGTTGGATTTAGCAACTATTTTAGGCCTCATCTTGGGCTTTGGAGTCATCTTCCTTGCCGGATGGATAGGCGGAACCGATCCGCACATTATCTTCGGGCGGTGGGAGGCGCTGATGCTGATCATCGGCGGAACGGTCGGCGCGACGCTGACGTCCTTCCCGATGCGAACGTTTTTGCGCGGCTTCTTCGGCGGCTTCCGCACCGCGTTCGTCCAGGTGGATTACCATGAGCGCGATGTCATCTCGACGCTCGTCTCATTTGCAGAGAAGGCCCGCCGCGAGGGGCTCTTGGCACTCGAAAACGAGGCTGCGGCGCTCGATGACGACTTCATGCGCAAGGGCATCCAACTCGTCATCGATGGACGCGACACCGAGATCATCCGCAAAGTTTTGGAAACCGAAGTCAGCAGCACGCAAGAGCACGGCGCGAAGGCCGAACAAGTGTTCATGAATTTGGGCGGGTACTCGCCGACCCTCGGCATTATCGGTACGGTGCTCGGCTTGATCGGCATGCTCAAAGGTCTCTCGGAGATGAGCAATAGCACGAATGTCGCGGGCACGATCGGCGTCGCGACGGCCCAAGCTTTCGTGGCGACGTTCTTCGGCATTTTGTTCGCCAACTTGCTGTGGCTGCCAATCGCGACCAAGATCAAAGAGCGCAACGGACAACTGCTCCTGATGCGCGAGATCATGATCGAAGGTATCCTTGCTATCCAAGCCGGCGACAATCCGCGCCTGTTAGAAGAGAAACTGCTTGCGTTCATCGATCCGAGAGAGCGCGAAAGTGCCGTCGAGGAAGGCGGAGCGATCGCGGGTGAGGCCGGCTACTCGGCTTCGTCCGCCTAACGGAAGCGCGCGCGTAACCACTGATGGCACAACAGATCAAGAGCGCCGCACGCGCGGCCGAGTCGAACCGCCCGCGCAAGAAGTCCGAGGAGAAGCTCGAGACTGCGGGCATGATGCGCTGGCTGCTGACCTACGCCGACATGATCACGCTCATGTTGGCGTTGTTCATCATCCTCTTTGCGATGTCGACGATTAGCCGGGTCAAGGTGCAGCAGTTCGCGAAGTCGGTCTCGGCCGGATTCAACAACCAGTGGACGGTCAACCAGCCACCCAACGGCGGCGCCAACGGCGAGGCGTCGTTCGAGGCGAGTTCAAGCATACCGGCGATCCAGAAAGAACTGGAGAAGTACGTTAAGGAAAACCATCTCGAGCAGCAGGTGCAGGTACACGCCGAAGCGCGCGGATTGGTCGTGACGTTGCTTTCCGACAAGTCGTTCTACGACAGCGGCAGCGCGCAGATCCGGCCGGGGACGCAAAAGCTTCTCGACGGTATTGGCCCGATACTGAAGCGCGGCGGCAACAGTATCGCAGTTGAGGGCTTTACCGACAACGTCCCGATCTCGACCTACCAATACCCAACGAATTGGGAGCTCTCGGCCGCGCGCGCCGTCGGCGTAGCGCGTTACCTCGTCGAGAAAGACGGCGTGGCGCCGAGCAAGATCAGCGCGACGGGCTATGGCGAGTTTCGCCCACGCAACGACAATTCGACCGACACGGACAAACAAGAAAATCGGCGCGTCGACATCGTCCTACTTACCGGCAACGCGGCGCCTGGCGGCGGAAAGGTTCAATTTTAAGCGCCAATGTCAAGTCTTTCACAAGAAGAGATTGATGCACTTATCAATCAACTTTCTGGCGAAGGTGCTCCGGCGAAGGAAGCGATCGACGGCCGCAGGGTAAAGTCGTTCGATTTCCGTTTCAACAAGCGGCTCGATAAGTTTACCAACAATCAACTGCAGACGCTGCGCACGCTCCACGAAAATTTCACGCGCCTGCTGAACAACTCGCTTTCCGTCTATTTGCGAACGCGCGTCGAGGCGACGATCGTCTCGATCGAGCAGATCAGCTATGGCGACTTCATCGCGTCAATCGGGATACCGTCGATCCTCGGGATTTTTTCCATGGATCCGCTTCCCGGCAGCGGAATCGTGCAAGTTGACCTCAATCTCGTTTTCTCGATCATCGACCGCCTGCTCGGTGGTCCCGGATGGTTCCCGAACAAGTTGCGGGACCTCACCGACATCGAGCGCACGCTCATGCAGCGTTTCATGGCGCGGATGCTCAACAGCTACCGCGAATCGTGGAACTACCTGCTCACCCTCTCGCTGAAGATCGAGGCGCTTGACTCCAACCCGCAGTTCATCCCGCGCATCATTCCGCTGGATCAGATCGTCGCGTACATCTCGATGGAGCTAAAGATCGGCGATATGTCGGGCGTCATGAACTTCTGCCTGCCGTATTTGGTATTGCAGTCGATCGGCCAGCAATTGACCGAGTTCCAGTGGTCGCCTACGGTGATTGCCGGACGCGGCATGACCGAGGAAGACATCGCGCAGCTGACTCGAAACGTCGAACGCGCGCCGGTGGAGGTCGAAGTGGAGCTGGGACAAACCACGGTTTCGCTGCGCGATTTGGTGGCATTGCAGGAAGGGGACATCGTCGTCTTCGATAAGTTGACCAACGAGCCGCTCTTGGCCAGGGTTAACGAGAAGGAAAAATTCCGCGTTTTCCCGGGCATCAACAAGGACCAGCTTACGATTCAGGTTGCACACGTTTTCACGAGCGAGGACGAATAGCGCATGCCCGATACACAACAGCTCGCCGATGCAATGCTGGCTGCGGCCGGCACCGTGCTCGGCAGGCTGGTGGAACAGTCTGCGAGCGTGGGTGCAGCCAAGCGCGACGATCACGACGGTTCGATTCGAACCGACGGCGACGAACTTGTCTCCTTAGCGACCATACCGTCGCTTGGCGC
>DATJOM010000033.1:0-7246 GCA_035507095.1 Candidatus Acidiferrum sp. | reverse complement strand
TGACCGACCATTCGACGATCGACTATAGCCGCGTCGTCAACTGTGCGCGTCTCGTCATCGATACCCGAAACGCAACCAAAGCCGTGCGAGATGGCCGGACCAACGTGGTGATGCTATGACGAAGATCGGTGTCGTCGGTGCAGGACGCTGGGGACGCAACATCGTGCGCACCTGCGAGCAGCTTGGCGTGCTCGACACGGTGTGCGACGCGAACGAAGCAGCACTCACCGCGATCGGGATGGAGTATCCTAACGTCAACCTAGAATTTGAGATTGCCTCGCTCCTGAAACGCGATATCGACGCGGTCGCGATCGCCGCTCCGCCGGTCGTACACGCCGAATTGGCTTTGCGCGCGATTGCCGCCGGCAAGCATGTATTCGTCGAAAAGCCGCTAGCCATGACGGCCGACGACGCGGCCGCCGTCGTGCGCGCCGCTCGCGCGCGCGAGATGACCGTGTTCGTCGGGCACGTGCTGCTCTACCATCCGGCCGTGCAGCGGATGCTCGAGCTACTCCGTGAAGGCGCGATCGGCAGCGTCCGGCACCTGCGCTCGCGGAGGCTCTCGTGGGGAACGCTGCGCGCGAACGAAAATGTGTGGTGGAGTTTCGCCCCCCACGATATCGCGCTCGTTCTGGAAATTTTCGGTGAAGCGCCGCTCGCGGTGAGCGGCGCAGTCTCCGCGTTCATCCGCCCGCAAATCGCCGACTTCGCATATGCGGATCTTACGTTTACCCGCCGGCGCAGCGCGCACGTCGAAGCGAGCTGGCTCGATCCCGACAAGAGCTCGCGCTTGGATGTCTTCGGCGAGAACGGCGTGCTGCGATTGATCGACTCGCGGGAGGGAGCGTCGCTTACATTGACGCCGTGCGGAACGCGCCACGACGAATTCGATCGTCCCGAACTCTGGATAGACGAACCACGACCTGTGGCCTTTACGCCGACCGAGCCGCTAGCCGCGGAGTTTCGCGCCTTCATCGACGCAGTTGAAAGCGGGACGCGCCCGATTACCGACGGAGAGAACGGCTTGGAGGTCGTGAAAGTATTGAGCATGCTAGGCGCGCGTAACAAGCGCCGCAGTTTGGAGGAGATGAGCATCGTATGAGCGTTGCTAACAGCACCGTGCCGTACTTCGTGCACGAATCGTCGTACGTCGACGAGCCCGTCGCGATCGGCGAGGGCACGAAGATCTGGCATTTTAGCCATATCATGGCCCACGCGCAGATCGGTGCCCGTTGTTCGATCGGACAAAATGTGCTGATTGCCGGCAACGTGGTGATCGGTAACAACGTAAAGATTCAAAACAACGTGTCCGTCTACGAGGGGGTGACGCTCGAGGACGACGTGTTCTGCGGTCCGAGCATGGTCTTTACTAACGTGAACACGCCGCGTTCGGCGACGCCGCGAAACACGAGCGCCGACTACGCCTTAACCGTCGTGCGACGTGGCGCATCGATTGGAGCGAACGCCACCGTCGTGTGTGGACACACGCTTGGCGAGTACGCTTTCGTGGGGGCCGGATCGGTTGTGACCGCCGACGTGCCCCCATATGCCGTGGTCTACGGCAATCCGGCGCGGATCGCCGGCTACGCGTGTGAGTGCGGCGTCCGCCTGCGCTTCGAAACCGAACGTGCACGTTGTGCCGCGTGCGACCGGCGCTACCTCAAGTCAGGAGTATCGGTGTGGCGCGTCAGCTGATTCCGATTCTCGACTTGCGCCGCCAGTATGCGGCGCTGCGCGATCAAATCGCGGCGGCCACATCCGCCGTATTCGAAAGCGGCCACTTCATCAACGGGCCGAACGTCGAGATGCTCGAAGCGGCGATTGCGGCGTATGTGGGCTGCAGCCATGGCGTCGGCGTTAACTCCGGCACCGACGCCCTGCATTTGGCGCTACGTGCCCTCAACATCGGACCGGGAGACGAGGTCATTACGACGCCCTTCACGTTCGTGGCGAGCGCCGAGGCCATTGCTATGGTCGGGGCGCGACCGGTTTTTGCCGACATCGATCCGCAAACGTATAACATCGACCCGTTGCGTATCGAGGCGGCTATTACCCCGCGAACGCGCGCGATCGTTCCGGTTCACCTTTACGGGAACCCGGCGCCGATGCATGCGATTATGTCGATCGCCTCGCGGCGCGGCCTCGCAATCGTCGAAGATTGCGCCCAGGCGATCGGCGCGACAATCGATGGAGTTCGCGTCGGTTCCTTCGGCGACGCCGCTGCTTTCAGCTTTTTCCCGTCAAAGAACCTGGGAGCCTTTGGCGACGGTGGAATGGTCGTGACCTCGCATGCCGACCTAGCGCAACGTGTGCGATCGCTGCGTTCGCACGGCGGCCGGGTCAAGTACCATCATGAGGAACTCGGGGTTAACAGCCGTCTGGACGAGTTGCAAGCGGCAATCTTACGCGTCAAGCTGCCGCATTTGAACGCGTGGATCGAGCTTCGTAATGAGGTCGCGCGTGCATATTCGGCTGCGCTGGCGGAGCACGTGACCGTCCCGCAAGAATTGCCGGGAACGACGCATGCCTACCACCAGTACACAATTCGTCTCGAGGATCGCGACGCCGCCCAGCGCTTTCTCAGCGAGCGCGGCATCGGCACGATGGTCTACTATCCCGTGCCTCTGCATCTGCAAGCCGTCTACGAGCCGCTTGGTTATCGCCGCGGCGACTTCGAGCACGCGGAGCGGGCGGCGCTGGACGTGCTTTCACTGCCGATGTTTCCCGAGCTCGAAGCGAGCGAACGCGACGCCGTGATTGCAGCCGTGTGCAGTCTCGACACGGCGGCCCAACTCGCATGAAGCTCCTCACCGTCGTCGGTGCACGGCCGCAGTTTGTGAAGGCCGCGCTGCTTTCGCAAGAACTGCGGGCGCGTGGCGTCGAGGAATGTCTCGTACACACCGGCCAGCACTACGACGCGTCGATGAGCGACGTGTTCTTTGACGAGCTCCGTATTCCGTCGCCACAACACAACCTCGGCGTCGGCTCGGGTTCGCACGCGTTGCAGACGGCGTCGATCATGAGCAAGCTGGAACCGGTCGTCAAGTACGAACGTCCCGACGCGGTCCTGATCTACGGCGATACGAATAGCACGCTCGCCGGCGCACTCGTAGCCGGTAAACTCAACGTGCCGCTCGCGCACGTCGAAGCCGGCCTTCGTTCATTCGACCGCTCGATGCCCGAAGAGATCAATCGCCTCGTCGCCGATCGCTTGAGCACGTTATTGTTGGCGCCGACGGTTTCGGCGGCTCGTCAGTTGCGGCGCGAAGGCGTCAGCGACGGCGTCGTCGTCGTCGGTGACCTCATGGTCGATTTAGCGCTGGCAGCGGCACGGACCCTCGGCGACCTTCCGGCGCGCGTGCTCGCTCGCTTCGGCGTGTGCGGCCAAGACTACGCCGTCGCCACGATTCACCGCGCCGGAAACACCGACGACGTCGAGGTTTTTGCCCGCCTGATCGCGGGACTACGGCAAAGCAATTTGCACGTAATCTTTCCCGTGCATCCGCGGACGCGGCCACTCGTCGACTTGCTCTGCGTCGGATGCTCGGACAACATTACGACGTGTGAACCGCTTTCGTACCTCGAGATGCTTGCACTGCAAGTGCACGCGCGCGCGATCGTTACGGATTCGGGCGGCATGCAGAAGGAGGCGGTCACGCTCGGCATTCCCTGCGTAACGCTGCGCGACTGCACGGAATGGACCGAAACGCTGGAAGGCGGCTGGAACATTCTGGCGGGCTCAGATCCGGCGGCGATTGCGTCAGCCGCCCGGCGCGATCCGCCGCGCGTGCGCATCGCGCCATTTGGCACCGGCGGAAGTGCGCCGCGCATTGTCGACGCCTTGGAAGCAACATTCCCCGTCAGGGAGCATGCGCGATCGTGCGCCTCGTCTTTTTGACGCAATATTATCCGCCTGAAATCGGCGCACCGCAGACGCGGCTCGCAGCGCTTACGCGCGCGCTGGTACAGCGCGGCTGGCACGTTGAGGTCGTCACGGCGATGCCGCACCATCTTATGGGGCGAATCCTGCACGGGTACCGCGGCCGTATCTACTCCTGCGAAAAGCTCGACGGCGCAACCGTGCATCGCACGTGGGTGTACGCTGCAAGCGGTACGGGTGTGCGGCGGATGCTAAACTATCTCTCGTTTGCGTTTAGTTGCCTGCTCGGGCTCCTCCGGGTGCGCCGTCCCGACGCGATCTTCGTTGAGTCGCCGCCCCTGTTCTTGGCCGTCCCGGGATGGCTCGCCGCAAAGCGCTATCGCTGCAAGTTGATTTTCAATGTCGCCGATTTGTGGCCCGACGCGATACGTGAACTCGGGGTCCTGCGCCCTGGGCCGCTCCTCGGCGTCGCCGAACGGCTCGAAGCGTGGACCTACCGTCGAGCAACGGTCGTTAACGCGGTGACCAGCGGCATCGAGCGCAGCCTGCGCGAGCGTAAAGGCGTCCCGGTAACGAAATTGCGCTTTCTACCCAACGGCGTCGACACCGAACGTCTCGCACCGTGCGAACGCAGCGTCGCTTTAGCGCAGAGGTTACAACTCGACGATCGCCCGCTCTTTGTGTATGCCGGCACGCATGGCATCGCGCAAGGTCTCCACACATTGGTGGATGCAGCGGCGTTGGCGCCGTACGTGACCGTGCTTTGTATCGGCGGTGGTACGACGAAGGCGGCGCTCATGGCGTATGCCCGTGCTCGTAACGTCGAGAACGTGCGTTTTCTCGACCCGGTGCCGCTGGACGAAATTCCGGAGTATTTTTCGCTCGCGGTGGCGTCGGTCGTGCTGCTCGTGCGCAGCGAGTTGCACCGCGATGCGCGCCCCTCCAAGCTGTTCGCCTCTTTTGCATGCGGCGTGCCGGTAATATACGGCGGGGAAGGCGAGGGCGCCGACATCGTAGAGCACGCAGGCGCAGGATTGGTCGTGCCGCCGGAAGATCCGGCAGCGCTCGCGATGGCTATGGCGACGCTCGCGGCCGACCCGGTGCAACGAACGCGCATGGCGAACAATGCGCGAACGCTGGCGGTCGAACGCTTTGCATGGTCGGGCATCGTCGACCGATGGGTCGCATCACTATGAAACGCGCGCTCCTGCTCACGTATTACGCGCCGCCCCGTCCCGCCATTGCCACCGTGCGCGCCGAACACATCGTGGCGTCGTTGAAAGAGCACGGTTGGGAGGTCATTCCCGTTGTTCCCGACCTTGGCGACGTGCAATACGAGGCACCGGTGCGCACAACCGGCATCGTAGAATTCAAAGCGCCCATACGCCGTATGTTCGGTGTACGTGAAGGCCAGACGACGCACGAACGCTTCCACGTCGAACGCGGGAGCGTGCTGCAGCCGCCAAACTGGAAGCAGCGAGCGATACGAACCGGGCACCGGGTGTTGAGCTTTGTCGATGGCCGGTTGGGCTGGCTCGGGCCCGGCGTGAGCGCGGTGCGCGATATCGTACATAGCGAACGCATCGACGCCATTATCTCGAGCTCGCCGCCGGTCGCCACGCATCTGGTTGCCGCTCGTTCACATGGCGACGTGCCGTGGATCGCCGACCTGCGCGATCCGTGGTTGCGTGGCGACGACTTGTCCGGCGGTCCGATTCTGCGAGCGATTGACGAGCTGCTCGAAGGCTACGCATTTGAAACCGCCCGCGCGCTCGTAACCGTCTCCGAGCCGATCGCCCAAACGCTGCGTACGCGCTATCGTAACAAGCCGATCTATGCGGTCACCAACGCGTTTTCGAATCGCGACTGGGAATACGTGCCGTTCGTGCATCCCGCCGCAGCGACATTTATTTATGCCGGCTCGCTGTATCACGGCTTGTGCAATCCGCGGCCATTCTTCGAGGCGCTCGCACAATTACGTCACGAGCGCTTCTTTACCGACGACGAGGTTCGCGTCGAATTCTTCGGCGATCGCGAACCATGGCTGCAAGAAGAAGTTGAAGCCTACGGTTTGACCGGAATCCTCACGCTCCACGGACAGGTGCCGCGCGACGAGATCCGCACGCGCGAGCGCGCCGCGTCGCGGCTGCTCATTGTCACCCGCGACGGGCCTGAAGAACGCGGCACCTACACCGGCAAACTCTTTGAATACCTCGGCGCACGGCGTAAGATCATCGCCGTCGGTGGACGAGACGAGCGGACGGTCATGGACGATGCGCTCGCGCTCACCGGCGCCGGCGCGCGGTATCGTGACGTCGCGGGTCTACGTGGCGCGATCGTCGATACGATCGAAGAGTGGCGCCGTGGCGAAACCGCGGCGATCAGCCAGGAAGCGGTTGCGCCGTTCGAACTCTCCGAATTCGGCGCGCGATACGCGCAGGTCTTGCAAGAGGTGATACAGCGGTGCAGCGCTTAGCCGTCATTCTGCTCCTTGCGGTTGCGTGTACGGGTGCGGCAGCCGCGGTCCGGGCTGCCGACCGCGTCGCTAAAACGCAACCGGCTAATCTCACCCGCACCTCGATCGTACTGCATGGCGATTCTTCGCTCGTGCTTGGAGCGTTCGGCATTGACGGCGATGGTCGCAATGGCGCTGCAGGAACGATTCAACCCGGCGTTGCGCTCTGGAACGCCGGCAGCGGCGAGATGCAGCTCGACCGGCAGATCAATGTCTCACCCAACGGCGAATACACGACCGCCGTTTCCGGAGTGGGACACGACGCACCCGCGCTCGTACAAACGGCGACCGGAGGGGTGCTCGTGGTGTATGGTGCGATAAGCACCTATCTCGCGTACCATCCGCCGGCATCATGGCGGTGCTTTAGCAACCTTGCCTGCGAGCCGTTTAAATTCGCACCGTCATCCGATGCCAACGCGCACGTGATTGATGCGCTCGCAGCTTCGCCCGAATATTTACTGCCGACCGTCGGGCTCTCGGAAACCTCGTTTGCGACGGTCGGCAACGCCACGATCATTGCCGGTCAACAGCAGCCGGGAGGTCCGTACGGTGAGTCAGGTGCGCAAGCGTACGTGACGCTGCATGCAAGCGACGACGGCGGCACCTTCGACACCGCGGCGGGGCCCTGGAATTTCAAATCGTCGCATGCAGCGCCGGCGAGCGGCACGCAGACCTTGAGCTTGACGCCTCCGGATGATGCCTACGCTGCGTTTGGCATTACAAACGCCGGAAGCGGTCAGGGTACGGTCGCCCTTACGCTTGCGGGCGCGCGCTGCCAGATTACGATCGCCACCAACGGCGATGCGAACGCGGCCGCTGCGGCCATTGCGTCCGCCTTTGGACGTGCGTGT
>DATJOM010000032.1:0-107464 GCA_035507095.1 Candidatus Acidiferrum sp. | reverse complement strand
CCCAAACAATTGATGCCGACGAGCACCGCAAGCACGACCACGGCGACGATGCGCGTGTCGAACGTCATGCCGGTCAGCGGCGTAAGGTAGCCGGAAAAGAGCACGGCTGCGGCGGCGGTGCCGCCCGTATCGGCGATGAGCAGCAGCGTCCACCCGAAGACGAAGGCAACGACCGGGTGATAGGCGTCGCGAAGATACGCATAAATGCCGCCGTTTGCCGGCCGGCGTTCCGCAAGTTCGGCAAACACGAAGGCGCCGATCAACGCGAGCAGCCCGCCGACAACCCATGCGCCAATCGCGAGCCAGGGAAGGTGGGCGCGGTTTGCGACCACCGCCGGATTGCGGAAAATGCCCGAGCCGATGATACTGCCGACGGTAATCAGCGTCAGGTCGAAAACGTTCAGCCGGCGTTGCAGCATAGACATGCCTGGCTGAATACTACGGAAGGGCGAGGGAGCCTCCGGCTCCCTCAGCTGGCCTGCGCACTTCGCTGCGTAGCTTCGTGGACCACGCGGGAGATTTCGTTGAGATTGCCGCGCACCGCGTTGACCACCGCGGGATCGTAGAGCGTGCCCGAGCCTTTCTCCACCACTTCGATTGCCTGCGCGAGTGAAAGCGCAGGACGGTCGCCGCGCGTGCGCAAGAGCGCGCTCATCGTGTCGGAGACGGCGACGATGCGTCCCATGATCGGGATCGAGGAACCGCGCAGTTTTTTGGGATAGCCGGAGCCGTCGTAGCGCTCGTGATGCGTTTGCGCAATCACCGCTGCGGCGCGCATCACCTCATCTTTGTGCGCAGCAAGAATCCGCGATCCCGCTTCGGCGTGGCGCTCGATCTCCACGCGATCGGCTTGGGTTGCGGTGTTGCGGCTTTCCAAAAGACGCTGCGGAATTGCCGCTTTGCCGATGTCGTAGACGCGCGAGGCGAGACGCAACGTCTCGAGCTCGTCGTCAGTTAGCTTCACCTCACGCGCTAACGCCATCGCAAGTTGTGACGAAAGATTGTGGTGTGGAACGATCGAGGGATCGTGTAGCGCGGCGACGTCGAGCATGGCGTCGATCAACGCCTCGGGACTCGGCCCTGATGTGGCGCGTTGCGGCGCGTTGCCACGCGAGCCTGCTTCCTTTAGACGCGCGGCCATGTCGGCGCGCTCGCGTTGGGCATCGATGATGTGCATCGCATGCACCAAGAACTCCGACGGGTTGATCGGCTTTTCGAGGAAGGCGTGGGCGTGGAGCTCGAAGACGGCGCGGCGCAAATCGCGATCGGGTTGCGCGGTTAAAAAGATCACTGGGGTGCTTTGCCGGCCGTCGATCAGTCGCATGCGACGCAAGAAGTCGATGCCGCTGATATCCGCAAGGGTGCTGTTGACGACAACGAACGCAGGGTCAACGCCCCCCACCCAGTGGAGCGCGTCTGACGCTTTCCTAAAGCAGATCGGCTCGACGTCGGCGATGCGACGCAAGATCTGCGAAAAGCCCGCGAGCGACGACTCTTGGTCGTCGACGACGGCGACGTGCATTGCCCCTCCCCGCCCGCCGGCGGACCACGGAGAAAACCAGGGTGGCTCGAAAGGCACCCTCTAAGTAGAAGGTTTCGGCAAAATACGGCACGAGGGCCATCGGGGGGCTGGCAGACGGTGCAACTGAGTGCTAAGATTGCGAATCTAGGGACGTAGAGCCATGGAGTATATCGTGCGGCCCCGGCTGGGGGCATTCGAGCCCAACGCCGACGTCGTGGTCGACGAGGAGCGCGGGGTGGTGGTGGTGGCGGTCGAGGCGGCCGGCGCGGACCCCAAGAGCCTGCGCGTCGAGGTAGACGACCGGTCGCTTACCATCTCCGGGGTACGCTCTGAATCAGTGCGTATCCGCAGCGGCTCATTCATCCAAAAAGAGATCTCGTATGGGTCTTTTGCCAAGCGTCTCCGCCTGCCGGTGGCGGTGGATTTGCTCGGCGATGCGCAAGCCAACTACACCGATGGTGTGCTGGTAATTACGCTGCCCATCTCGTCGACGGCGTATGTGCCGGCGACGCGCACCGAGATTCGTATGATCGTGAAGAGGACGTTATCTTAGAACATGGCTGAACGCAAAGCCAAAGAACTCGTGCCCGCAAATCTCATCGGCATCCTGCCGCTGCAAGAAGCCGTGCTGTTTCCCAACACCGTGATTCCACTTGCGGTCGTGAAGAAGCCGGGCATTTTGTTGGTTGAAGAAGCGCTGCGCGAAGGCAAGCCGATCGGCCTGACCGTGCTTAAAGATCGCGAGATCGAGAATCCCGGGCCGAACGACGTACAGCGTATCGGTACGATCGGCGTGATTCAAAAGATGCTGAAGGTTCCCGACGGCACGATTCGTTGCATCGTCGCCGGCCAAAGCGTCTTTAAAATCGAAGAATTTACCCAAGAGCAACCCTACATGGTTGCGGCATACACCGAGCTTCCCGACGTGACCGTCGACAACGAAGAGCTGGTGGCGATGCAGCGCAACCTCGGAGGGCTCTTCCAAAAACTCCTCTCCTACTTGCCGCAAGCACCGCGCGAGATGGAGATGGAAGTTCAAAACATCACCGATCCCAACGTCTTGACGTACTTCGTCGCATCGACGATGCGTTTGGAGACGGCCGACCGGCAAGCGTTGCTCGAAGAGCGCAACACCGGGCGCCGCATGCGCAAGCTCACGCTCCTGCTTACCAAGGAACTCGAAGTGGTCGAACTCGGCCACAAGATTCAGAGCGATATCCAGCGCGAGATGGAGAAGAATCAGCGCGAGTTCTACTTGCGTCAGCAGTTGCGCGCGATTCAGGAAGAGTTGGGCGAAGTCGATCCGCAGCAAGCCGAGAACAACGAGCTGCGACAGAAGATCGACGAAGCCAAAATGCCCGAGGACGTCAAAAAAGCGGCGGAGCGCGAGCTCGACCGGCTTTCCAAAGTCCCGCAGGCGAGCCCCGAGTACAGCGTCATTCGCACGTATCTCGATTGGATCGTGCAACTGCCGTGGAGCGTCGATACGCCCGATCATATCGATATCAAGAAAGCACGCGAGATTCTCGACGAGGATCACTACGATCTCGAGAAGATCAAGGATCGCATCATCGAGTATTTGGCGGTCGGCAAACTCAAGAAGAAACTGAGCGGCCCGATCTTGTGCTTTGTCGGACCGCCGGGTGTCGGAAAGACGTCGCTCGGCCAGTCGATCGCGCGGGCGATGGGCCGGAAGTTCGTACGTATCTCCGTCGGCGGGGTGCGCGACGAAGCCGAGATTCGCGGCCATCGCCGCACCTATATCGGCGCGATGCCGGGCACGATTATCCGCGCCATGCGCGACGCCGCGACGAAGAATCCGGTAATGATGATCGACGAGATCGACAAGGTCGGGGCGGATTTCCGCGGCGACCCGCAGTCGGCGTTGCTCGAAGTGCTCGATCCGGAGCAGAACAACTCGTTCCGCGATCACTACCTCGATCTGCCCTTCGATCTGAGCCAAGTGCTGTTCATTTGTACGGCCAACTCGCTCGACACGATCTCGCCGCCGCTACGCGATCGCATGGAGATCATTCAGCTCGCGGGCTACACCGAGCTCGAGAAGCTGCAGATCGCCAAGCGCTATCTCTTGAAGAAGCAGCGCAACGCGAACGGGCTCAAAGAGACACAGGCGCAGATCAGTGACACCGCACTGCGTGCGATCATCAACGATTACACGCGCGAAGCCGGTGTGCGCAATCTCGAGCGCGAGATCGGCACGGTCTTCCGTAAGGTCGCGCGCAAGATCGCCGAATACGCGCGCTTCAAAGCGCGCGTGAAGCCGGAGAATCTGGCCGACTACTTGAGCCGTCCGAGGTTTTTCAATGAAGTGAAGAAGCGCGTCGCGTCGATTGGCGTAGCGACGGGGATGGTGTGGACGCCGGTCGGCGGCGACATCGTCTTCATCGAGTCGTCGGCGATGCCGGGTACGGGCAAACTCGTGCTCACCGGACAGCTCGGCGACGTGATGAAGGAGAGCGCACAGGCCGCGATCTCGTTCCTGCGTTCGCGTTCGAGCGAGCTGGGCGCCGCGGATGACTACTTCAACAAGCACGACATTCACGTGCACGTGCCTGCAGGCGCGACACCGAAGGACGGACCGTCGGCCGGTATCACGATGGCGACGGCGATTGCCTCGATGCTAACGGGATTCAAGGTTGATCCGAACCTCGCGATGACGGGTGAGATCACGCTGACGGGGCAAGTGCTGCCGATCGGCGGACTCAAAGAGAAGGTGCTCGGCGCCAAGCGTGCCGGAATCACCAAGATTCTCTTCCCGAAGCGCAACGAGATGGATCTCGATGACATTCCGAAGGAAGTGCGCGACACGATGACTTTCGTGCCGGTCGAAGAGATCAGCGAAGTGCTGCATCACGCGCTGGGTAAGCGCGTGATCTCACCGGTGCCGCTCGGTGAGGATGTGCGCGCAAGCAACGTCGTGCCGATGCGCCGCCGCAACGGCGTCGCGAAGCGCCCGGCGCGCGTGACGACGACCGCCGAACGGCGCCGTCGCACCGCCCGCAAACGGTAGAAGTAACGTAGGTATCCTTTCGCGGTAATCTGAGCGGCTTTCCCAGAGGGAAAGCCGCCTCACGGTTGTAAGGTTCGTGTCCCGTCTAGTGCGAGGGTACGCCGGCTGTGAAACCACTTCTGTCCGCAGCTATCTCGTTTGCGCTCGTTGTGCTCATTGTTGCCGGTTGTACGCCTGCAACGGTGATTCAATCGTCCGGGCCCGTCATTTCGCTCTCCGGCGTCGTCGGTGACGCGATCGCGCTGACGCTCGGCGTTCCCCTCACGAGCCAGGCATCCGAGCCAAATTACACCGGCAATTACACGTTCACCGTCGCGAATGCGAGTATCGCAACGGTAAGCGTTCCGCCCGGCCCGTCGGCGCATCGGCGAAACGCGGCCTCGACGGCCACCGACAAGCAAGGCGACGTGACGATCACGCCGGTCGGTGTCGGCTCCACGACGCTTACCGTACAAACCAGCAATGCGTCGCTGACGGTCATACTCAGCGTTGCAAACGCCGCGCCCTCACCAACGCCAACGCCGACCGCGACGCCTACTCCGACGCCGCCGCCGCCCGGCGTGCTTTCGGTCAATCCAACCACGCTGTCGTTCTACACGACGGGTGCAAGCGCCGAGCAGACGGTGTTCGTGCAGGAGACCGATTTCTCGGGCACGCTGAGTGAGACCGACTCCTGTTCGGGGATCGTGACGGTCAGTCCAACGTCATCGTCGTCGCCGTACAGCGCGATCGTGACGCCGGTGGCCGCCGGAACGTGCACGATCACGTTCACCGACGGCACCAAGACGGCGCCGGTTGCCGTCACCGTCACCACGGCCGGCATCACCGTGAATGCGAAGGCGCGGCTGCCGTGAAGCAGCTGATCGCGTCCGTCATGGCGTGCATGCTCGTCTGCGCCTGTGGTGGAGGCGGCGGTTCGAATATCTCGCTTCCGCAACCCGGTTCATCCGGCGGAAACACGACGCCGCAGAAAGCGACGTTGACGCTGCGTTTTACCGTCGGTCCATCCACGAGCGCGAAGAAACGGCCGGCGTACGTCTCGGGCAATGCGACGCAGCTCGTCGTACTCGTGAATACCGTCAACGGCAGCAGCACGCTGCCGTCGGGCGTTGCCTCGCCAACGACGATCGCGCTGACGACGACCGGCACCTCGCCTAACTGCACGATCGTCGGTAGCATCGAGACCTGCACCGCACAAATTCCGGCACCGCCGGGCTCGGTCAATTACACGTTCGATCTCGAAGACTCGAGCGGCGCTCTGCTGGCCACCGCGACGCAGACATTCACGATTACGTCCGGCACGGCAAACGCGCTCTCGCTTTCGCTTGGCGGCGTCGCTGCCACCGTTACCGTAACGGGGCCGACGCTTACGCCGGGCACGACCGAAACGACGGCGCTTACGGTTACGGCGGAAGACGCAAGCGGGTTCACGATCGGCGGGTCGACTCCGTACAACAATCCGTTCACGCTGAGGATCAGCGATACGAGCGGCGCGACGCAACTCTCGGTCAACGGCGGTACGGCGGCTACGGCCGTGACGGTCAATGCACCGACTGACGTCATCTCGGTCGTGTACAACGGCGAAGCGACGTCGAATGCAACGATTAGCAGCGGAACGAGCGGCGTGACCGCGAGCGGAACGTTGACGGCACTTGCCGGCGCGATCACGCTACCGTCGGGCACCACGCTCGACAATGCCGCGAACGGTGGACTCGCCACCGATCCGAATTACGATCAGCCGACCGTGTTCTTCGGCTCGACGGGCAGCCAACAAACCTTCACCGCGCAAGAAGTGGGCTGGACCAGCGCGCCGTTCGACCAAACACTGACGACGACGCTCGATTCCACGACGTGCGGAAGTGGCGCGTCGGCGGTCGCAAGCGTTGCGTCGAGCGTGAACGCTGCGGGCGCCGACAGCATCGTCGTCAATGGCAACAACGCGGGCTTCTGTAAAATGACGCTGAGCGATCCGTTCCTCGCGAGCACGATCGTGTGGATTAGCGTCACCTCCAGTTCTCTCTCCGTCAACGGGGTACATCGCACATGAACGGGCGCGTAGCCGGTATACTTGTCGCCGCCATTGCGGCGTTGCTGGCAGGCTGTGGCGGAGGCCATTCGTCGGTCGTACCGTTACCGGTTGCGAGCGCCGCGCACGCCGGCACGGGTCCAAAGGCGAGCGTGTCGTTTACGATCATCGTGCCGAAAAAAGCCACGGCACAAAAGCCCGCCTACGTGTCGCCCGCAACGCAATCGATGACCGTCAACATCATGCAGGGCAGCACGTCGGTCATAAGCGAGACCGTCGGACTCACACCGACCTCGACGGGATGCACCAGCACGCTTACGAGCACGCAGTGCACGCTGCAGCTCTCACTTACGGCCGGTGCGTACACCGCATCGATCACGACCTACGACGGTACGAACGCTACCGGCAATGCCCTCTCGACCGCGCAGGCCGTAGCGTTTACCGTGGTGCAGGGGCAGAATAACGTCGTGCCGCTTACGCTGAGCGGCATTCCGGCACAGGTCCTGCCGAACTACGCCGGCAACGGGCAATTCTACGTCGCCGCACTCGACGTCGACGGCAATTACATCATCGGCCCGGGCGCGCCCACGTTTAGCGTCGCGAAGAGCAGCGGCTCCACCGTTGTCAGCATCACGCAGCCGTCCACGACCGCGCCCAACGCCTTCGAGCTCTCCGCCACGACCGACGGATCCGAAACGCTGACGATCACGGCAGGCTATGGATCCGGCGAAACAAATGGCTGCGCGCAGCCCGGCGCAGTCTGTTCAACCAGCTTTTCGGTGACCGGAACGCAGTACGTATTCTTCACGAATGAAGACGACTCCAACGTCTTGGGCTTCGTCGTACCCTTTACGAGCGCGACGGCGAGTCCGATATTTACCGGTTCGGCGTATTATCCCGAAAATGCGATAACGATCGACGCGAGCGAGAATGTCTTTTACGCGGGAGATGAGTACACGGCCGTACCCGTCGATGAGATCTCGCCGCCATATACGGGGAGCCCGGTAGCGGGTCCGTCGGTCTCGGGGTACGTCTATGGGCTGGCCGTCGGTTCCAACGGCGATCTTTTCGTGCTCAGCTACGACAACGAAGCGGTCTATGTCTACGCTCCTCCCTATACCGGCAGTGCAATTGCAACGATCACCGCGGGTATTGATGATGCCGAATCGATCGCGCTCGATGCGAACAACGATCTCTTCGTCGGGAACGACGGATCGACGGCGAACATCACCGAGTACGCGCCGCCGTACACCGAGTCGACCGCGACCGCGACGATCAGCACGACGGTCGGTACAACGATTTATTACCCGGAGACGCTGTTCTTCGATGCGAGTGGGGATTTGTGGTTGGCCGACGAGTCTGACTCCTCGGTCCTCGAGTACACGCCGACGATTGGCAGCTCCAGCACCCCCGCGGTCACGATTACGAACGGTATCGGCGAACCAAGTTGCCCCGGCGTCTTCGACGCCAGCGGCAACCTCTTCATCGCCAACTACAGTGCCGACACGATTACCGAGTACACAAAGGCGAGCGGTTACAGCTTGGCGGCGACTATCACGGATGACTTCGAGCCGTGCGGACTGGTCATGGATAAAGCGGGCGACCTGTACTCGGTGAACGACACAAACACGACCGGCAGTGGCGAAGGAGCGATTCTCGAGTTCACCCCACCGTACTCGGGCTCGTCGGCGCCGGTGTACCAGGTAAGCACGGGCGTCTATTATCCCTACGACGCACATGCGGTCATAACGAATAGCGTGAACTTGACCGTGAGCCTCTAGTCGCGTAGCCACTAACCATGGGCCCTCGCTCGCTCGTCATCGTGCTGACTTCGGTCGCCGCGCTCGCCGGCTGTGCCGGCGCTGGATCCGGCGTGCCGAATGCGCCGAGCCGCGCAGCCTCGAGCGGGGCGCGCGTGCAGATCACGATCCCGCATACGACCGCGACGAGTACGGCGGCGCGGCGCCCCGCTTATGTCTCGCCGGCGACGCAGAGCGCTACCATCGTCGTGAACGAGGGTGCGACGGTCGTGCTCGATGAGACCGCAAATCTGACGCCGACCTCGACCGGCTGCACGTCAACGCTCGCGAGCACCGTGTGCACGCTGACCTTCGCACTTGCCCCGGGGAGCTATACGCTTACGCTCACGACGTACGATGGAACCAACGGGACCGGTAACGTCCTGTCGGCGGCGCAAAGCGTCGCCTTCACCGTTGTGGCGGGACAAGCCAACGCGGTCGCGATCACGCTTGGCGGAGTTCCCGTAAGCGTCGCATTTCTCTCCGCGAGCGCCGCCCTCACCGGATCGGCGCAGGTGGGATATCAACTCGACTACGGCGCGACGAACGCGAACCTGTCGGTTTTCGGCGTCGATGCCGACGGGAACCTGATCTTCGGCGCCGGCGCGCCAACGGTGAGTGTAACGAGCAGCAACGCGCAAGTGAGCGTGACCGGGCCGTCGACGGCATCGCCGAATCTCGTGCAGCTCGACTCGAACGCGCAGACCGCAACGGTGACCCTGACGGCGACGGTCACGCCGACGGCGGCGAGTGGCGCGAGCCCGGTGACCGCAACCGTCGCGATCAACGTCCCAACAGCCCGGACGTTATACCTCGTCCAACTCGTCGGGAGCTCGGTTTACACCTACGACCAAGAGGGAGACCAGCAGACGTTGCAGTTCTACTGCGGCTGCAGTACCGAGCAAGACATGGCCTACGATCCCGCCGATCAACTGCTCTACGTGACGAACGAAGCTCCCAGCGTGAATGCGTACAGCGCGTCGAGTGGCGCCTCGCAGAGCCTCGCGGGAGGCTTCCCGGGGCTCAGCATTCCGCAAGGGATCGTATACGATAGCGGAAACGGCTGGCTTTACGTAGTCGATGATCTCGCCGGTACGGTGCGCGCGTACGACGCGCAGGGGAACGCGCAGACGCTCCCCGGCGGAGCGTTCCCCGGCCTCTATTTCCCCGAAGCAATCGGATACGACCCTGATAACGGGCTGCTGTACGTAACTCAGAACAGTACGATTCTCGCATTCAATCAAGAGGGAACACCGCAAACGACGAGCGGCGGCTTCCCCAATCTCACTGCCGCACCGACCGACATTGCGTACGATCCGGGCAATCATTTGCTCTACGTGACCAACGAGGGATACCAGTACAACATCGCTCAGTTCGTCAGCACCGTGACGGCATACGACGCGCAGGGCAATCAGCACACGCTCAGCGGCGGCTTCCCCAATCTCGAGAACCCCATCTCGATCGCATACGACCGGGCAAACGGCCTCTTCTACGTAGTGAACGAGTATAATATCACCGCCTACGACGCGAACGGCAACCAACAAACGCTACCGAGCGGGGCATTCTCAAATCTCGATGCGCCCACGTCGATCGTCGCGGTACCGTGAGCTTTCGGGCAAACAACCCCGGCGTATTTCATGGTATGTGGGATGGTCTCGTGCGGAAGACGGTCCTAGGAAGCTAGCAGACTAGTCACGCAACCAGGAAAGCGCGACAACCCCGAGCATGACGAACGCGGTGAACCCGAAGTACGCGTTGATGCCGTGCGTGAAGTATACGGCGCTCGCGATCGCGACACCGAGAAGTTGTCCGCTCGTGCGCGCGGTGGCGAGGGTACCGGCGGCAATGCCGCGCCGGTCCGCCGGCGCAGAGCCCATGATCGCGCTGTTATTGGGTTGCGTGAAAACGGCGGTGCCGCAGCCGGCGACGACGAGCGCGCCGATCAGCTGGAGCGTCGTCGGATGCGCCGGTAACAGCGAGAGCAGAAAAAGCCCGACCGTTACCATGAGCGCGCCGGCCGTCGAGACATAGCGCACCGGTACGCGATCGGAGAGCGCGCCCGCGGTCGGTGCGAGCACGATGTTGAGCGCCGTAATCGGCGTCAGCAAAAATCCGGCCGCGAATGCTGAGTCGGAGAGCTTCGTTTGTGCACTCAACGGGATAATGAAGATCAAGCCTGAGATCGCCGTAAAGTAGACGAACGCCGCGAGCGTCGAGACCGCGAAGATACGAATCCGAAAGAGCGAGAGATCGAGCGTCGGCGTCGGCACACGCCCTTCGACGTAGACGAAAGTCCACAGCGTAACCTGCGAGAGCACGAGCAGACCGATGGTCCACGGTGACGTCCAGCCCCAAATATGCGAACGCGAGAGCGCGAGTGACGCGGCGAACAGCGTGATCACCGAGAGCACGGCGCCCAGTGGATCGAGACCGCCGCTTTTTTGCTGCACCGGTTTGAGTACGAGCGTAGCACCGATCAGTGCGACGATCGAGATCGGTACGTTGATGAGAAAGATCCAGCGCCAGTCGCCAAAGGTGACGATCGCGCCGCCGATGATCGGGCCGAGCGAGAGACCGACGGCGACCGCGGCCCCGTTGAAACCGATGGCGCGACCACGTTGGCTCGCGGGAAACGTATCGACGATCAGCGCCTGATTCGATGCGAGCAACATCGCGGCGCCGAGCGCCTGCACGGCGCGCGCTGCGATCAAGAGGCCGAGCGACGGCGCAAAGGCGCAGGCGAACGAACTGATTCCGAAGACGCCGAAGCCGGCGAGATAGATGCGCTTCTGTCCAAAGATGTCGCCGAGGCGCCCAAAGAGCACGAGCGTGGAAGCCGTCACGAGCATGAACGAAAGAATGACCCACTCGGTGTCGTCGACTGAGTGATGGTAGGCGCGCGAGATCGTCGGCATCGCGACGTTGGCGATCGAGGCGTCCAGCGTGCCCATCATGCTGCCGAGCATGATGACAGCGAGCGCGTACCACCGGTACTGCCCGTGCGCGCGGATCGTCGCCCTCACGCGACGGTGATGCCTTCGCCTTGCTCGACCTCGCCGATGACGGCGTCGAGAACGCCCGCCGCGCGCAGCCGCGCGCGTAGCAATTCGAGACGGTCGCGCGGGAGGCTGATCAAGAGCCCGCCGGACGTCTGCGCATCGGAGAGAGCGACGCGCGTGGCCTCGTCCACGGCTGCGGTGAACGACGTGAACGCCGCGTGCGTGCGCACGTTATTGCGCGTCCCACTCGGGATCACATCCGCGCGAATCAAATCGAGCACGCCGTCGATAAGCGGGACGGCCTTGGCGTCGATGCGCAGCCGAACACCCGACGCGCGCGCGAGCTCGCCGCCATGCCCAAGTACGCCGAAGCCGGTGATATCGGTTGCCGCGTGCGCGCGTGCCTCCAACATGGCTGCCGCCGCGCCGGCGTTCAGCGTCGTCATCCACCCGATCGCCGGACGCAGGGCGTCGTACGAGATGACATCGCGTTTGGCCGCCGTCGTGAGAATACCGGTCCCGATCGGCTTCGTGAGCACGAGCACGTCGCCGATCTTTGCGTTGGCATTGGTCACAATGCGTCGCGGATCGATCGTGCCGGACACGGCCATGCCGTACTTCGGCTCGTCATCCTTGATTGTATGTCCGCCGAGAATCGCGACGCCGGCTTCGCGCGCGATCGCCGCGCCGCCTTCGAGAATACGCGAGAGCACGCGGAGATCGAGCGATTCCGGAAACGCGACAATGTTCAGCGCGCTGATCGGCGTACCGCCCATCGCGTAGATATCGGAGATTGCATTGGTCGCGGCAACGCGTCCGAAATCATATGCGTCGTCGACGATCGGCGTAAAGAAATCGACGGTTTGCACCAGCGCAAGATCGTCGCGCAACGCGTACACGCCGGCATCGTCGGCAGTGCCGAAGCCGACCAAAACGCGGTCGTTCGCAGTCGACGGAAGACCGTGCAGCACCGATGCGAGCTCGGCGGAGCCGAGCTTGCTCGCGCAACCACCGCACGACGCGAGTGCGGTGAGACGAACCGGAACTTCTACATCCATAACGAATCCTCTGAAGATGAAAAAGACGCTGCTCTTGCTTCCCGGTCCCGTTCCCGTCGCGCAGCCCGTGCTCGAGGCGATGGCGTGGCCGATGATCAATCATCGCGGGCCGGAGTTTGCGGAGTTGCTCGCGCGGCTCGAGCGTGGGATGCAGCCGGTCTTCGGCACGAGCAATGACGTGGTCTTCCTTGGCTCTTCTGGGACCGGGGGCATGGAGGCGGCGGTTGCAAGTTGCTTCTCGCCCGGCGACCGGCTTCTTTCATGCCCGGTCGGGGTCTTCGGGAAACGCTTTGGGGAGATCGCAAGAGCGTTTGGTTGCGACGTCGAGGTGCTGGAAACGCCGCTCGGCGCCGCCCTCGACCCGGCCGCGTTGCGCGCGCGGCTGCAACGTGACGATGCCAAGAGCTTTCGCGGCATTTTACTAACGCACAACGAAACGTCGACCGGCGTGCAAAACGACATGGCCGCGATTGCGGAGGTGACGCGTGACCACAATGCGTTGACGCTCGTCGATTCGGTCAGCGGTCTCGGCGCGTCGCCGTTTTTGATGGATGCCTGGGGCTACGACGTCGTCGTTACCGCGTCGCAAAAGGCTTTCGCCGCGCCGCCGGGCGTCGCCATGGTGGCGGCCAGCGAGCGCGCGTGGACGGCGATCGAGAAAAACACGCGTGGCGCGCGCTTCTACTTTAATCTCCAGACGGCGCGCGAGTTTGCAAGCAAAGGACAGACGGCGTGGACGCCGCCGATCTCGATCTTTTATGCGCTTGCGGTCGCGCTCGAACGCTATCACGCGGATGGACTCGAGGAGAACTTCGCGCGCCACGCGACCTATGCGCGCGCCGTTCGCGCCGCGTTCGAAGCACTTGGCTGCACGATCTTCTCACGGCCCAATGCGCACTCGGTCACCGTGGTCGCGGCCTATCCACCGGAGACTGTCGATGCGGCAAATCTGCTCAAAACACTGCGCGAGCGTTACGGCGTCGTGCTGTCCGGCGGACAAGGCGAGCTGAGCGGCAAGATCGTGCGTTTCGGTACGATGGGCGACGTGGCCGAGAACGATCTCCTGGGTGCGATCGCAGCGCTGGAACTTGCCCTCGCGGATTGCGGCGCGACCGTCACGCTCGGAAGCGGCGTCGCGGCCGCTGCAGGCGCCAACAAAATTTTGGTATAGACGACGAAATTAAGAGGATACCGCCGCGCGCGGTATGGAACCGTCGCCTGTCATGAAGTCTACGAAAAATACGCGCGGCGCGGAAGACTCGACCGATGGGACGGTTTCAATTCCCGACGTCGGGGCGATTCTCGAACGGCTCCGTACGCAGCGCGGGATGACCGTCCGCGATCTCGCCGAGCAGAGTGGACTCTCGGCGTCCTTCATACGCGCCGTCGAGCGGGGCGACTCCGACATTTCGCTCGGCCGATTGGCGCGGCTCGCGCACGTCTTTCATTATGACCTCGGCTCGTTTCTCGGTTTCACTGCTACAATCTCGCGTCCGAGTTTCATCACCGGCGAAAATCGCAAGCGCATCAACCGCGGTAAGGGCGTCGAATACGAAGCGCTGCATCTCCCTGCACTCGATCTCGACCTCGTGATCGTGACGCTTGCTCCCGGGTCGGCGTTCAAAGATGCGCTCACGCACGAAGGCATCGACGTGCTCTACGTGCTCAAGGGTGACGTCATCCTCGTCCTCAACGACGTGGACTACGCCATGACCACCGGTGATTGCACGATCTTTGCAGCCGGTTTTCCGCACAGACTTCGCAACGACTCAAAACAGCCGGTTACGGCAATATCCGTCACCACGGGAAAAATGTAATGTCTCAACGTCTCCAAACCGACGAGCTCGACGTGACGATGACGATCGAGAAATGGCCATTCTTGCACCCACTGCAGATAACCGGCTACACCTTTAACGACTGCGAATATGGCGTCGTCGAACTACGCGCGGGCGATCTCGTCGGTCGCGGAGAGTGTTTCGGCGTGTACTATCTCAACGATGACGTCGCCCACTGCAAAGCGCAGATCGAAGCCGTAGCGGACCGCCTGCGTCAAGGCATAACGCGCGAAGAGCTGCTTGAAATTTTGCCGGCTGGCGGGGCGCGCAACGCCGTCGATTGCGCGCTGTGGGATCTCGAGGCCAAGCAACTCGGGCGTCCGGCCTGGCAGATCGCCGGATTGTCGCAGCCGCGCCCGCTGCGCACCACCTATACACTCGGCGCCGAGGATCCCACGCACATGGCCGAACGTGCGCGTAGCTACGTACACGCGCGCGCGCTAAAACTGAAGCTCACCGGAACCGGTGAGGATGCGGAACGGCTGCGCGCGGTGCGCGCGGCGCGTCCCGACGTGTGGATTGCGGTCGACGGCAATCAAGGATTCGATCGCGCCTCGCTCGAGGCGCTCATGCCGACGCTTATCGGGGCGAACGTGCAGCTCGTCGAGCAACCGTTCCCGCGCGGGCACGATGCCGACCTCGACGGGTTCGCGTCGCCGATCGCGCTCGCGGCCGACGAGAGCGCACAAGATATCGGCGATTTGCCGCAGCTTGCCGGACGCTACGATGTGGTCAATATCAAGCTCGACAAGTGCGGTGGGTTGACACGTGGGCTTGCGATGCACACGGAGGCGCGGCGTCTCGGCATGAAAACGATGGTCGGGTGCATGGGCGGCACGTCGCTTGCGATGGCGCCCGGATTTTTGCTCGGGCAACGCTGTGAGATCGTCGATCTCGACGGGCCGATCTTCCTTGCGAAGGACCGCGCGCCGTCGGTCGTCTACGACGACGAAGGATGCATCTTCAGTCCGGAGACCGTCTGGGGCGGCGCTAACTTTTAATCGGTAGCGTCGTCCACCAAGCACCAAAATTTTGCTTGGAGGAACGGTTTTTTGGAGGAGTGCGAGCTTTATTTGGCTTAAGAGACCAAAATTTCGTTAGGGTGTCCATAATATAGGAGCTTGGTGCGATGGGATTTCTTAGACGGTCTATCGTCGTTCTCGTTGCCGTGGTCTATGCCACGCTAATGACTGCGCCGGCGATGGCGGCTACAACCGGTGCGATCACCGGTAGCGTTCACGACACGAATGGCGTAGCGGTTGCGGGTGCCGACGTCTCGATCGCCGGCCCGGCCCGCGCGACGAAGAGCACCGACGCCAAAGGCGCCTTCGCATTCAACGACATTCCACCCGGGCTGTACACGGTGCAAATCAGCAAGGCCGGCTATACGATCGCTCGCAACGACGGCGTGGCGGTGTTCATCGGCGAGACCGCAACGCTCGCCGTGACGCTCACGCAAGCGTCGTTCTCGTCGCTGCAAACGATCGCCAGCGTTTCGACCAATGCGCCCGGCGTTGCGCAGATCAACAAATCTGCCGCGTCGATCAACACGATCTCGAGCAGCGTGTTCGCCGATCAAGGCAGCCAGCAGGTCACGAATGTGCTGAACGAAACGCCCGGCATCTTTACCACGCCGTATTCTCCGGGCAACGGGAATCCAAGCAACGGCGGTTCGCCCGGGTCGGCGCAGACACCACAGATTCGCGGCGCGCTACCGTACGAAACCGAGTCGCTCATCGACGGTCACCCCGTCTCGGTCGGTTCCGCGGGCACGTTCTCGCCGAACCTCATCAACCCGTTCCTGCTCGACAACGTCGAGATCGTCAAAGGCCCGGGTTCGATGCCGGCCGAGATTAACTACGCGATCAACGGTACGGTGAACTATCGCACGCTCGAGCCGACGCCGGAGAACCATTTCTCGGGATTGTTTGGCGTCGATAAGTGGGGCGGCGTCTCCACCGGATTCAAGGGAACGGGTTCGACGAAGAACCACAAGATCGAGTACGCGGCGGGATATGTGACCGACGGCGCGCCCGGCGCGCTGGAGAACTTCACCATGCATGGGTCGCAGATTCCGCTCGATAACGGACCGCCCGGAGGCCCGTATTATGTGAACGGTCAGCCGCTTGCGATGGTCATAGCCCCGGTTGGCGAAGGCGCCGGACCGGCCGCTTTCAATCCATACGCCGGCATGGGCTTGGTTTTTCAGGAGCCGCTCACCGGTTGTTGCTATACGATGGCCACCGGCTACCACTCCACCTCGGAACTCGGCAAGATCCTGTTCAATTTCTCGAACAACACGTCGCTGAAACTCTCGTATCTCGGCGGACAATCGACCGTCGGCAACGGCGATGTGAACGCCTATGACACCTCGCAAGTCGGCACGACTGGTCTGCCGGCATTTTCCTTCGAACCCTGCGGCACCGCGGGCGCAGCGTTGACGTGCTACCCGACGCCTCCGGCGGGGGGAACGGCGTACAATTGCGCGGCCCCGACCGGACCCGCGTGCGGCGCGGCGATCCCGTTCGATCTCAGCTCGTTCAACGGCCTCGGCTATACGTACGAGCAGCAGAACCTCTTCCAAGGCGAGTTCCGCACCACACTCGGCCAGACCGGAACGGTGCTCGCGCGATACTACACGGGCTCCTTGAACGAGTACGCCACCGAGGGAACCACGGCGCTGAACGCATCGCTGCAAAGCGCGTACGGTACGGTTCCGCTCTGCCCGGTTGGCACCACGTTCAATAACAACCCGGCTTCTCCGACGTTTACCGGCGTGTGCAGCGACGGCAGCGTTCCAACGAACACAACTTTCAACGGTCAGCCCGTCACGTTCACCACCGCGAGTGAAGCGAATACATTTCTCACGAACGATCAGATGAGCGGTGAGACGCTGCAAATTCAGGAGCAGCTCGGCCAGGATACGTTTACGCTCGCGTACGACCGCTCCCGGCAGGCATCATCCTCGACCACCGATGAGCCGTCGGTCGGCCTCGTGGTCTTCAGTCCCGTCGTTGGATCGCAGCAGACGTTCCAAACGCTTTCGTTGCGCGGCGACATCCCGCTCCAGCCGAAACTTCTGCTAAACATCGGCGACTACCAACTCAGCTATCTGAGCCACTATTCGATCGATGGCGGCGTGACGTGGAACGACTCCACGCATGCATACAATGAACCACGCGCTGCGCTTACCTGGCAGCCGAATAACGATACGAGCTATCGTCTCTCGACGGGCGGATCGATCGCCCCGCCGTACATCAGTCTCGTCTCTTCCGGCGGTCCGACGTGGAGCCAGATCATCGGCGGCGTACCGGCGGCCGGCTGGATCCAGAATGCAAATAACGGCGATGTCAACGCCGAGACGGCGTGGGGTTACGATCTCGGCATGGACCACCGCATCGCGCGCGCAACCTCGGTTTCGCTCGACCTCTACTACACGCAACTGCACAACCTGTTTCTGACCTCGACGGCGCAGGTAACCGGCGCAGCTGCTACCGGATGTCCGAACCAGCCGTGCGTCGTGTCGGGGACGGGGAACCTCGGTCAGGCGCGCTACCAGGGCGTCGAATTCGCGCTCAACCACGTGCCGGTTTTCGGCTTCGGATGGAAACTGCAAGGCTCGCTGGAGCGCGCCTATACGTATAACCTGCCGCCGTACTTCTACTGTGCCGGCTCAACCAATCCGGCCACCGGTGTTACGACCCCGCCGGGACCGGGTTGCATCTACAATACAAACCTCGCGGTCGTTCCCAACGTGAACTTCGGAGGTTCCCCCACGGCAATATCCGGCGCTCCGAACGGCATCCCCGGCGCGCGCGTGCCGTACGCATCCGGCTACGGCGAACTCAGTTGGAACGGACACTTCGGTCAGTATTACAATCTCGGCGTGACGTATTTCGGCAACAATAACGTCTACAACGAGCCGCCGTTCTTTGTGGTCTCAGGCAACGTGCGTATCAAACTCAATAGCTACGGGACGCACCTGCAGGTCTCGGCCGACAATCTCACCGGCCAATACGACAACGCGTACGCCGGCTTCTTCAACGGCATTCCGCTACCGCTCGTCAATGGGGCCACGCAAACCAATCCTCTTACGGGCGCACCGCAGTCGGTCGGTTTCGCAGCGACGCCGGCTGGTAACTACGGACCGACAACCTTCCGCATTATCCTTACGCAGGACTTTTAATTGATGATACGTTTCACGTCGGCACTGCTGGTCGTACTCAGCCTCCTAGGCGGCCCGGCAGCGGCAACCGCGGGGGCGCAAAAAGCGCCCCCGCAACCTGCGCCCACACAAAGCGCGCATGCGATGACAACGCAGGATCTGGACGCGTTCTTCGGCGGTATGGTGAACTACGCGATCCGTCGGGACGATATCGCCGGCGCGGTTCTGGTCGTGGTCAAAGATGGCAAGATCATCTTCCAACACGGCTACGGGTATGCCGATCTCAAAAAGCGCACGCCGGTCATTCCGGATCAGACGATGTTCCGGCCAGGTTCGACGTCCAAGCTCTTTACTTGGACGGCGGTGATGCAGCAGGTCCAAGCCGGCAAGATCGACTTGGACGCCGACGTCAACACGTACCTCGATTTCAAGATCAACGAGCCCCTCGGCAAGATCACGATGCGCAACCTGATGACGCACACGCCGGGCTGGGAGGACGTCGCGCGCGACACCTTGGTTGCGAAAGTGAGCGATCTCTACCCGTTACGCGACTATCTGATCAAACGGCAACCCCCGCAAATCTACAAACCGGGAACGACGATCGCTTACTCCAACTACGGCGCGGCGCTCGCGGGCTATATCGTCCAGCGCGTTTCGGGCATACCGTACGATGACTACATTGCAACCCACATCTTCAAACCGCTCGGCATGCGGCACTCGACGTTCGTCGAGCCGCTGCCGGCGAACCTTGCGCCTTTCATGGCGCAGGGTTATAAACAGGCGTCGAGCGACAAGCCGGTTCCGTTCGAACTCGTCGTTCCGATGCCCGCCGGCGCGGCATCCAGCACGGGCGTAGACATGGCGCACTTCATGCTCGCCTATTTGAACGGTGGCGTGTACGACGGTTTCGCACTCCTCAAGCCGTCGACGATCGCGCAAATGTGGACGCGACAGATCGAGCCCGGGCAAGGTACCGATCTAAACGGCTTCGATCTCGGTTTTTACCAGGAATCGCGCAACGGTCAGGAAGTCGTGTCGCATGCCGGCGATCTTGTCGGCTTCCATAGCGATCTGCACTTGATGCCAAAGGATCACGTCGGCATCTTCATGTCGTTCAACAGCATCGGCAAAGCCGGTGCCGTCGAAACGGTGCGCACGCAACTCTTCCGCGAGTTCCTCGATCGCTACTATCCATACACGGCGAAGGTCGAGCCGACGGTCGCAACCGCGAAGGCCGACGCGGCGCGCGTCTCGGGATGGTATACGTCGAGCCGTCAGATCAAACGTGCCCTCAGCTTCGTCTACGTCCTAGGGCAAAACCAAGTTACGGCGCTTCCCGACGGCACGATCGAAGTCAGCATGCTTAAGGATCCGAGCGGTACTCCGCTAAAATGGCATGAAGTTGGTCCGCTGTACTATCAGCAAGTCAACGGCCAAGCGCATCTCAAGTTCAACACCGATGCAAGCGGCAACGTATTCTCGTGGACGAGCGATGACTTCATCCCCGTCGAGATCTCGCTGCGTGTCAACGGCATGACCACGATGGGATCAGTTAAGACATTCTTGCTCTGCACGGTCGCCGTGTTCGTGCTGTCGCTGTTGATTCGCCTCGGCGGGTGGATTGCGCGTCGCAAGCTCGGCCTTAAGCTCGGGCTCTCGCGGCGGGATCAATGGATCCACCTCGTCGCGCGTCTCGGCGTGATCTTGTTCATCGTGACGCTGCTTGGATGGGTCATGATCCTCTCGGATGAGGACTCCATCCTCTCGGCTTCGATCGTACCGAAGATGCAACTGCTCTATAGCTTGGGCGTACTGACGCTCGTCGGTATGCTCGGCGTTATTGCTGAAACCGTGATTCGCGTAGTGCGCGGGCCCGGCGGCTGGCTCGTGCGCATCGGTGAGGTTGCGGTGGGTTTGGGCGCGCTCTACGTGATCTGGTTCTTCCTCACGTTCGGTCTGGTGAACTTCGTCACCAACTTCTAGCCTCGACGGGGTGATCTACAAGTGGTGGCGGCTGAAGTACGGCCAGAGCGCCGGGCGCGCGAACCACGGGATCACCGATTCGATCACCCCGTCGATCTGTTTGTCCGGCTCGACGAAGTACGGCGCAAGGTACGAGGTATGCAGGTCGGTGCGAATGTCGCGCGAGAGCGGGAAATAGAGTGCGACGAAGAGCACGAGCCAGATCAAGATCGCACCCTTTGCAAGGCCGATCGCGCCGCCGCCCACGGAGTTGCCGATGTTGAGGATCGGGAGCTTCGCGAAGCGATTGAGCACCCACGCGACGGCAAGCACGATCGCGTACGTGATGAACCCGCACAGGAACATCCCGACAACGTGGGCCGAGCCCGGACCGAGTTTCGTGACGCTCTCGATCCACGGATCGAACGTGCCGTTGTAGTACCAGGGTGTGATCAAGGCGGCGACAACGGCCACGGCGCCGCCGAGTTCGGAGACAAAACCGCGTGAAAACCCCTTGTAGATAGAGATCAAGAGAATGATCGCGATCAGGATATCCGGCCAAGGAATGCCTGCGATCACTGGCGGATCGTCCCTCCCAGATCCTCGCGCAGGGCAGCGATCGCGCGCGCGATCGCAGCATCGGCCTCCTCGTCGGTGATCGTCGTGTCGTAGCGTTGCATCGTCGCCCGCACGGCAATGCTCTTGTGTCCTTCGCCGACCTGCGGCCCGCGATACTCGTCGAACACCTGGACGCCGGTGCACAGCTCGCCGATCGCCGTGCGCACGACGCTAGCGATGCGATCCGCCTCGACGTCAAGATTAACCACGACTGCTAGATCGCGATAGGTTGACGGAAAGCGCGACGGAGCGCGATAGATCGGCCGTTGATATTCGGGAATACTGTCCAGATAGATGTTGCACATATAGAGCGGCAGCCGCGCGTCGAAAGCTTTGCTCAGCCGCGGATCGATCTTGCCAAACGCCGCAACTTCACGTCCTTGCCACATTGCAACCGCGCTCTTACCCGGATGGTAGCCACCGCGTATATCCGCCGTAGTTTCGACCTCGATGCCGGCTACGGCGCGCAGCAGCGCCTCACAGTCGCCTTT
Organism: Candidatus Acidiferrum sp.; assembly: GCA_035507095.1. Taxonomy (GTDB): domain Bacteria; phylum Vulcanimicrobiota; class Vulcanimicrobiia; order Vulcanimicrobiales; family Vulcanimicrobiaceae; genus Aquilonibacter. The sequence continues at coordinate 85,958 of DATJOM010000032.1, read as the reverse complement.
CAAGCGCAAGAAATTCGAATCGTGCCACCCCGGCTCGTCGGCGGGCTCGACGCTAAATCCGAACGCGAGCGCGGGCTCTTCGCGAATGACGCCGTCGTCGAGCGAGAACACGTGACCGAGTTCGAAGACGCGGTACGGCCGGTCGAGTTTGGCAAGGTATTCAAAGATGCCGGGTCCGAGCGCCCACCGCAGCACACGCTGCTCCTCGGTCAGCGGATTGAGCACCTCGACGATGCGATGGCTCGGTTGCAGTCCCGAGCGCGCGACGTTATTCAAGATCGTCGTGCCTTGCAAGGCATAGGTCACGATCTCGTGATATGCGAGCCCCTGGAGCGACGTTGCGATCTGCTCTTCGAGATCGTACTGCGCGCTTGGGATCGCATGCGCGGGAATCGCGGGCTCGACCGCTTCGATCGCGTCGTAGCCTTCCATGCGCGCGACCTCCTCAACCAGGTCGGCGGAAATCGTGAGATCGCGTCGCCAGGGCGGCGGAACGACGTGCAGCACGTCCCCGTTTGCCGCGACCTCGCACCCGAGAAGTTGCAGATGCCGCGCAATCTGTGGGGTGGAAAGGTCGAGTCCCAGCAACCGCAAAACTTCGCGGCGCGGCAACTCGATCGGCGCAGCTTGCGTCAACTGCGCGCCGAAGAGTTGCGGCGCGTAGGCGTTGCCGCCGAGCGCAACCAGCAACTGCGCGGCGCGCGCCGCGCCGATGTCGGCCAGGACCGGGGCGAGCGATTTTTCGTGCCGCGAGGACGCCTCGGTGCGCAGCGCAAGCGCAGCCGACATCCGCCGCACCCGCGCGCCGTTGAAGTTTGCGGCTTCGAGGATGATTGCGTGCGTCGAGTCACGCACTTCGCTCGCGGCGCCGCCCATCAGGCCCGCGAGGCCGAGAATGCGCCGCGCATCGGCGATGACCAGATCGCGCGGTCCCAGCGTTCGCTCAACATCGTCGAGCGTCGTGAGCTTCTCACCTTCGTGCGCGTCGCGCACGATGAGATGGCGGTCGGCGACCTGCGCTTCATCATAAAAGTGTAACGGTTGGCCGGTCTCAAACATCACGTAATTCGAGATGTCAACGAGATTGTTGATCGGTCGCTGTCCGCATAGCGCTAGGCGAATGCGCATCCAGGCGGGCGCGGGCGCCACCGTGACACCGTCGAAGCGCTGCGCGACAAAGCGCGTGCAGTCCGGCGATTCGATGCTGACCGAAGGCGGCGTCGGATCGGCGTTCGTGGCCGGATTCTCAAACGACGGGAGGCGCAGCGGCACGCCGTACGACGCCGCCAGTTCGCGTGCAAGGCCGAGGATCGCCATGGCGTCGACGCGGTTGCTCGTTACCTCGACATCGAGGACGTCGTCGTTGAGTGAGAAGAGTTCCGTGACGTCGACGCCGAGCGGCGTGTCGCGATCGAGCTGCATGATCCCGTCCTCGAACCACGCCTCCGGCAGCGCGAGCTCGTCGGCCGAGATCATCATGCCTTCCGAATCGATGCCACGCATTTTGCGCGGTCCGATCGTGATTTGCGGGAGTTTCGCGCCGATCGTGGCGACCGCGATGGTTTGACCGGCGGCAACGTTGGTGGCCGCGGTCGCAATCGTAAGACGGCGCTCGCCGCCGACGTCGATCGATCCAACTTGCAACTTGTCGGCGTTCGGATGCTTCTCGAGCGTGACGATCTTGCCGACGACCACACCGGTGACGCGCGGACGGCGGATTATCTCTTCGACGGGGAAGCCGAGCGTAGCCAAACGGTCGGCGATCGTTTGGGCATCTTCGGGCAGATCCACGTGCTCACGCAACCACGAAATAGGGACGAGCATTTTTTCCTTTTACTAAGCGAGTTGCGTCAGAAAATCGGGATCGCTTTCAACGAAGCGGCGAATATCATCGATTTCATAGCGGGCGAGACCGATGCGTTCGATGCCGAAACCGAAAGCCCAGCCGGTGTACACATCCGGGTCATAGCCGACTTCGCGCAGCACGTTTGGATGCACCATCCCCGAACCGCCGAGTTCGATCCAGCCCGAGCCTCCGCACATTCCGCACGTATCGGCAAGGCCTTTGCACTTCGGGCACGTCGTGTCGAATTCAGCGCTCGGTTCCGTAAACGGAAAGAACGACGGCCGGAAGCGCACGAGTTGATCCTCACCGAAGAGTTCGCGGCACATCCCGGTCAACATGCCTTTGAGATGGCCAAAGTGAATGCCCTCGGCAACCAGCAGCCCCTCGATTTGATTGAATTGAAAGAGATGCCGCGCATCGACGGCATCGCGGCGATAACAGCGGCCGGGCGCGACGATCGCGACCGGCGGCTTGTAGTCTTGCATCGTACGAATCTGCATCGGCGACGTGTGCGGCCGCAGCAGCAGCGTATCGGTGATAAAGAATGAGTCAAAGCCTTCGCGCGCCGGGTGCGTCGGCGGAATATTGAGCGCGTCGAAGTTCTTATAGTCGTCCTCCACTTCATTGCCGAGGACGACCGCAAAACCACGTCGCTGAAAGTAGAGGGCCGCGTCACGGAGGACCCGGCGAATCGGATGGATCGTACCGGTTGCCGGTGCAATAGACGGAAACGTTACGTCGATGGTCTGCGCAAGGTCCGTATCAAATGCACGATTTTCGAGTCGTGACTGCGCGATGGCGAGTTGCGCTTCGATGTTTTTGACCGCTTCGTTGATTACTTTGCCGGCGGTCGGGCGCTGCGCGGGCGGGAGCTTTCCAATCGAGCGCTGCACCGCCGTGACCTCGCCGTTGCGGCCGAGGAATGCGACGCGTACGTTCTCGAGCGCGCGCTCGTCACGAGCTTGCGCAACCGCCGCTTCGAAGCGGCGGTGCAGGTCGTCAAGAAGGCTGGATAAATTCAAAGCGCCCGTGTCCATACACCGGGCGCTTCGGGAATACTATCCGGACTTCTTGGTCAGCCGGGAGTGGCTATCGGGTGGATCCGACGGTAGACAAGGTAGGCGCTGATCGAGCCCGTTTGGGCGAAGAGCTTCCAGAAGAGATCGCTGGTTGCCATTGCTTGCTGACGTCTCCTTCCAGCCGCGAAAATCGGCCTTAAAACCATAGGAATGCCGAGATTGTACCATGCGACTTTTAGCGCGTGAAGTCTTGACTTTTAGGGCTGTCAAGACTCTCTTGACAGGGCTTCTGCCAACACGTAAAGGCCGATCGAACCAGCGACGGCGGCGTTGAGCGAGTCGAGCGCTCCGCGCATCGGAATGCCGGCCAAAATAGTATCTACGGTCTCCCAGGAACCGAGCCCACGCCGCTCGTGCCCTACCAGCAGCGCCGTCGCCGTTCCAGGCGTGACCGTTGGCAGAGCGGGGCCCCCAGCCGCCAGCCCGACGACCGTGGCGCCTGCTGCTGTCGCTGCTGCTCCGAACTCCGCCGCCGACGCGACGGCCAGCGGCAGCCGGAAGATCGAGCCCATCGCGGCACGCACGACTTTTGGGTGGTAGGGATCCACGCCGAGGCTTCCAAGGACCACGCCGCTCGCGCCGAAGGCCTCGGCCGAACGCAAAAGCGTCCCGACGTTCCCCGGATCGTTGAGGTCGGCCAAGACCAGCGTTAGGCGGCCGCGCAGCAGCCCAGTCAGCGAGTGCGCCGCCTGGCGCGCGACGGCGACCAGGCCGGTCGGCGTTTCGAGGTCCGAAATCTTGCGCGCGGTACGGTCGTCGATCACATACACCGGCGTGCCGGCCGCGTCGAGGTCCCGCACGGTCGTATTGGCCGCGAGTATGCCTTCGCTGACGTAGAGCTCCTCGATCGGGATGCCGCTGCGCAGCGCCTCATCGAGCAGGGTCGGACCCTCGAAGGCGAAACGTCCGTGCTCTTTGCGCCCCTTGACCGTCAGCAGCTCGCGCACGCGCATTACGCGGTCCGCGTGCGGCCCGGTTAGCGTCGCCACCGCGCCCGTGTAACGATCATGATGATCGCTGCAACGCCGCCGGCGACCACGTTCGCCACGATGAAATTGAAATGGTGCGGCACGACAAAGATGTTGAAAAGATAGACCAGCACGGCAAAAACGGCGAGGAAATACGCAAGCCAGCCGATCTCCGCGAGTATTGACGAGCGCTGCATGAAAGGGAGCCTTATGGATTCCAGGCCGGAAGTCATCTCCTCGCACGAACGCTTCGCCGGTCGCGTCTTTCGCGTGCGTACCGACGAGATCGTCTTTCCGGACGGTGGCGACGCGCGGGTGGATATTGTCGAACACCGTGGCTCGTATGCGATTATTGCAACGCCCGCGGTGGGCCAGGTCGTGCTCGTGCGGCAGTACCGGCATGCCGTCGGGCGCGAGCTGTGGGAAATCCCGGCCGGGACCGCCGAACCGGGCGAGGGCCTCCTCGAGGGGGCCCTGCGCGAACTCGCCGAGGAGACCGGATACCGCGCGGCTGCCGCTCGGCAGCTAGGAAGTTTTTACGTAACACCCGGTTTTTGCGATGAGATCATGCATCTCGTCCATGCAGACGAGCTCACGCCCGGTGAGACCGACCTCGATGAAGATGAACGGATAGTTGTTCAAAACTTTACAATCGACGAAATGCAGCAACTCGTGCTTAACGGCGAGATTGCTGATGCAAAGACGCTAATTTCCTGGATGTGGTTGCGCGGTTTTGGGGGTGAACTTGGGCGAATCGGTGCCGATAATTGAGGTACGGGTTTACACGGCTGCAGTGTTCCAAATAAACATTGCGGTCGTTGACCATGGAGGACGTCGTGGAAATACCTAGCGACATAGACGCCGTGTTGCGCCGTCTTTTGGAAGGCTCGTACGAGGGATCCGGCGAGTCAGTGCTTGCTCCGGAGGACGAATCGTATTTGTCGTCGCTGATTGCCTCGGTTCGCGGTGGTCGCCGCGCGGTGCTGATCGTCGAAGATGCAGACGAGCGCTTGCGCTACATGTTCAGTAATGCGACGCGCGCCGAAGCGGTAACGATGCTCGGAAAAGTCGTTGAAGCAACTGGCCGCCGTCTAGCTGACGGTGACGACTAATTTGACGCCCCTAGGGTGTCAGAAAAATTTCGTCGATTTTGCCGTCGGGCATTAATCCAAAGCGATAATGATAACGTCCGTTTTGAAAGCGGACGATAAACACATACAACGTACCCCCACCATCCTGACTCTTGCTCGAAATCGGTATGATGTCGAGCGGCTTTCCGAGTGCCGCAAAGTTCGCCTTTGCTACTAGATCGTCGGTGAGATAGGCGGAGAAGGCGGGCGTCAACTGCGTGCGATCGATGTTCTTGTCGGCGATGCGTCCGAGCCACTCGGTGGCCTTTGCGATTATCGCGTTGCCGACGTTTGCGCGTGCCGGCGGTACCACGATGTCGAGAATCTCGGACGCGACGTCTTCGGGCTGCACCACGGCGGTTGAATGCAGGCTATCGACGTTGGTGAGCACGATGACGGCTACGTGATCGTCGGGGAGCAATGCATTCATCGTGTGATAGCCTGCGATCTCGCCGTTATGCCAGATGTAGCGCTTGCCGCCGCGCTGGTCGATCACCCACCCCAAACCGTATTGCGTCGGGCCCGGCACGCCGCTCGGCGTGAACATGTCGCGCTCCGCGTCGACGCGCATCAGCAGCGGCATGCCGATATCCCACTTGGCCATATCGTACACGTTGCTTACCACGTCGCCTGCGCCGAAGAGCCAGGCCGGATCCCACGGTCGCACTTTCACAAACGCACCAGGTCTGCCCGAATACCCGACCGCGTGTTGGGGTGAGATACCCCTGTCACCGGCGATGAACGATTGGTTCATCTGCAGCGGAATAAAAACATGCTGTTGCAGATAATCCGAGAACGGCACGCCGCTTACGCGCTCGACAATCAGCGCAGCAAGGTAGTAGTTGAGATTATTGTACCGATACTCCGAGCCGGGCGGCGAAACCGGCTTCAGTTTGTCGATCGCTGCGAGGAGATCGGCCGGTTTGATACTCGCGGTGAGATCAGGATTGCTGCCCGCTGCGGCGAGGAGATCCGGCAAGCCGGCGGTTTGATTCAGCAGCTGGCGGATCGTCACGCCGTTCGCGATCGTTAGCTCCGGTATGTAGTGCGTGACCGGATCGTCGAGTTTGAGTTTCCCGTCTTGTTGCAACAGCAAGATCGCCGCGGCGGTGAACTGTTTGCTGATCGAACCGATGTACGTTTGCGTGCCGGGTGACCAGCGCGTCCGTTTGGCAACGTCAGAATAGCCGAAGCCGCGCGCATAGACGATGCGCCCGTCCTCAACGACGCCAATCGCTAAACCCGGCGAGCGCTTCTCTTGCACGATATAATTGCCGAGATCGTCAACCTGCCGCTCCATTGTCGCCGTGAACGTGTGCATCGGCGCGACCGGGGTAAGGGTCGCGGCAACAAGGAGCGCACCAAGGGCAAAACCGGTTAGCATGCCGCGCCTTTTCGGCTAGAAAACGAGCTGGGCCTGGCCTACCTCTCTATCGTCCTGCATCAACGTCAACTGATCCATTCGATGGCTCTTGGGCAAGTAAAGAAGCGCTACGTCGCCGTGTGGAACTGCCGTGCCGAGCATCGTCCGCGTGCCATCGTGCGGCCATACAACATGCAACGGAGCGCTCGCACCGCGAATAACGATGCAGTACCACGAGCCGTCAGGCCCGTACATCACGTGCGCGTCCATGCCGCTGAACGCAACCGAGCGATGCGGGCTCGCTGCGATGCGCGCCATCGCTTGTTCGTCAGCCAACATCGCTTGGTGCATGGCGAGGTTCTGTTCAAACAGGTAACCGGCCGGTAGTATTGCGATCGCAAACGCAGCGGCGGCAGCCAGCCACATGCGGTTGAGCCCAAAGGTTACTGGCCGTACAACCGGCGCCCGTTCGCGGGTGGGCGGTTCGAGTTGCTCCTGGGCCGCCGCCATTGCGGTGACGTCGGCCTGCGCCTGCGCCAGCAGACGACGGCAGGCATCGCAGCCGAGCAAATGCTCTTCGGCAGCGCGTGCCTCGCGCGGGTCGAGGATGCCGAGCGCGTAGAGGGCGGCCAGTTCGCCGAGGTGATCGGTCATTCGCCGGCTCCCAGCGCCGCGCCGAGTTTGCGCAGGCCGAGCGCGATGCGGCTCTTGATCGTGCCCAGCGGCTCGTGCAATTCGTTTGCGATCTCGACGTGCGTTTTGTAGTCGAAGTATGCGAGTTCGAGCGGCCTGCGTTGTTCGGCCGGCAGCGTACGCAGCGCCGCGCGCAAACGATCGTGCTCGATGACGTCAACGGCGCCGAGTTCGTCGTGCTCCTGCGGTTCGGCGGCGACGCGCTCCTCGAGTCTGCGCCGTCGCGTCTTCGAACGCAGCCGCGTGATCGCCTCATTGCGCACGCACACCGTGAGGAAACTGCGGACGGCGCCGCGTGAGCGCAAATAGGAGTCCGGCGAACGCCAAACCCGCGCGAGTGCGTCGTGGACGCAGTCTTGCGCGTCCTCCGCATTTCCGAGGACGTGATAGGCCGTCGAATAGAGCAGCTTGCCGAAGCGCGCGTAGGCTTCGTCGAATGCCCAGCGTTCCTTGGCGGCAAAGGCGGCTGCAAGCGCCTCGTCATCCGGGACGGCACGCATAGAGCGGGGGCGTTCGACGGCGAGCGCGCTCATCACCTAGGAAACGCGCGGAGACGACCGATGGATGAGTAATGGGGACAATACAAGCCGCCGTGCTGGTCGCGGCGATGGCCACCGGGCAGCCGGTCGGGCCGCATCACGTCGGGTGCAACGTGAACGAGATCTTCACCGAGCACATTCACGCGCACCTCGCCATCGAGCATCGGGGCACGGAGGTGCGCATCCCGGCCAACGTTGGATTCGTAAGCGCGGGCTACGCCGTGATCTGCATCTATTGGTTGCACACCCACGACGATTCGGGATTGATTCACATCGAGGCGCCGGGCGGTGCGTTCACGCTCGCCGACTTTTTTGCCGTGTGGGGCCAGCCGCTTTCACCCTCGCGCGTCGGTCCCTACAGCGGTCGGGTGCGCGCATATGTAAACGGCGCGCCGTATAAGGGCGCGCCGCAAACCATTCCGCTGCTCGACGGCGAGCAGATTGTACTGAAGGTGTAGCGTTACTTGCCGACGGCTTGCTTTGCGATCTTGAGCAGCGAGCCAAAGGCTTTTTGATCGTTGATCGCGAGCTCCGAAATCGCCTTACGGTTGAGCGTGACGCCCGACTTCTTGAGGCCGTTCATGAAGACCGAGTAGGTCATTCCCTCGCGGCGGACGGCGGCGTTTATGCGGCTGATCCAGAGCGAACGGAAGTCGCGCTTGCGCACGCGGCGATCGCGGAACGCATAGGCGAGTGACTTGAGCAGCGCCTCGTTCGCAACGCGATAGTTGCGGCGACGGGCGGCGCGAAAGCCCTTGACGAGCTTCATTACTTTGCGGCGGTGCTTGAGCCCGGCAACACCACGTTTGATACGTGCCATTTCTTCGAGCCCTCCTTATACCAAATACGGGATCATCGGCGCTATGCGCTTCAAATCACCCTTGAACGTCGGTTGATCCCTGCGGAAGTTGCGCTTGCGTTTGCGCGTCTTCTTGCTGAGAATGTGGCCGCAACCGCTGAACTGATGACGGTGCATGAGTTTGCCGGTCGCCGTCACTTTGACACGTTTTGCGGTACCACGATGGGTACGAATCTTAGGCACTGGTAGGCTCCTTCGTTGCTTCCTTTTGATCTGCATGATCGGTGGCGTGCGCACCGTCCTTGTGGTCCTTCTCCTTGTGCTCTTTGTGGAGCGCGAACTTCGGAGGACCGGTCGGCGTCGCGCGCGGCGCCAGGATCATGAACATATTTTTACCTTCGAGCCGCGGTTCGCGTTCGACCGTAGCAAGTGGCGCCATATCTTCGGCCATGCGGTCGAGCAACCGCCGGCCAAACGCCGTGTACGTAATTTCGCGCCCACGAAACATGATCGTCACTTTGATCTTGCTTCCGTCGAGCAGAAGGCGTTCGGTCATCCGTGCCTTCGTCTCGTAATCGTGCGTCTCGATCTTTGGTCGCAACTTCACTTCACGAAGTTCGAAGTTGCGTTGTTTCTTGCGCGCGTCTTTATCTTTTTTCGACTGCTCGTATTTCAGACGTCCGTAGTCGCCGATCTTCACGACGGGCGGTTGCGCATTGGGCGAGATCTCGATCAGATCCAGTCCCGCGCCCCGGGCACGCGTGAGCGCGTCCTCGGTCGGCAATATGCCGAGCTGCTCGCCGTTTTCGTCGATCACGCGGACCTGCCGAATACGGATTTGCTCGTTGACTCGCAGCGGTCGAGCTATGGCGTTTTCCCTTTCAAGAGAGACAAAAAATGGCGTTGCCGAAGCAACCCCACGCGCGGAACCTACCGACGGCCCCTCGAGTAGTAACCGGATCGCCCGCAGGCATCCGGTGAGCTCCTGGGGCGTACCCCAAGCGCTTCTTCGGCTTGCGCAGAATAGCACGGCTGCCGGAGGGTGTCAACGGCCGAGGAGGTCACGCCCGGCTTCGGGGCCGCATTGACGCGATATGCACGTCTTGCCGAGTACGGCGGCGGTCGAAAACGTCGCCTTTCAGCTTCTTATTCTCGTCGGGCTTATCGCCGTGGCCGGCCTCGCCGCGCGGCGCGTTCCCGACCTTCGCCTGGCGGCCATCGTCGTGGGGTCCCTTGCGCTTGCGCACCTCGCGGTCTTTACCTCGCTCGTTCCCGCCGCTGTGCTGCACGCCCACTGGAATTGGGCCGGGAAGATTCTCTCGATCGTTGTTACGCTCGCACTGATTGCGATGATTCCATCGCTCTCGTGGGATGCCGCGGGGTTTCGCTGGAGCCAGAACGGTGCAATCGTGCCGGCGCTGATCGCGTGCGCAATCGTATGGGCATTCTCGTGGAGCATCGATCTACTGCTTCCGCATCCGCACGTTGCACCAACCGCTGAAGCACTGTGGTATCAAGCGCTCATTCCGGGACCGAGCGAAGAGCCGCTGTATCGCGGTCTTGCGCTGGTGCTGCTCGACCGCGCGTTCGGTAACCGGTATTGGAAGGTCTTGGGTGCGCCGTTCGGCTTCGGCGCAATCATCACGAGCATCTGGTTCGGCGTGATTCACGGCAGCGGGATCGCCGGCGGTCAGATCGTCGTCTCGTGGTTGACGATCGCCGTCACCGGCACGATCGGCTTTGTCTTCGCGTGGATTCGCATGCGCACCGGAAGCCTGGTCATCCCGATCGTGGCGCACGCGGTCATCGACGTCGGCGACACGATCATCGGCTAATCGCTTGGGCTATCAGCTCGATCTCAGATCGCTATCAAGCCGCAGAGAAACACTGGCGCCATGATAGGGGCGCTGATCCTTGCGGTCGTGACCTCGGCGACGGCGTCGCCGCTTCCGATTATCATCACGACGGAGAGCAGCCCGGTGTGCCAGACGCTGCGTGAAAAAATTGCGCCGGCCATCTCGCGGGTCGTCTACGAAGATCGGGTGATGGCCCGGCAGCGGCCCTTGGAGAAATGGCCCCAGGCCAACCAGACGGTCTATACACTTGCCGTCAACTGGGTCAAGCTCGCTGAGTTGCTCAACCCGGACACGTTCTTTCACTCCGACAATCCGGCCGACAACGCACGCATGGAAGCGTTGCGCGAGAAGTTGCAAAAGATTGCCGACGACCAGAACAATGCGTTGAATATACTGTCGGGTTCTTTCGATACGTATGAAATGGAGGCGCTCGCGGCAGAGGGCCCCGGATTCGGGGGCATGTATGCCAATTACGTGAATTCCGGTCCCCTCCCGGAAATCCCAAAGTACGGCGGAGGATTGGAAGGCGAGTACCTCAGACGCCAGGCGCAGACGCAGACGGATGAGTTAACCATCTACACCGAGCTGCAGCCCGTTATCGCGCAGTGTGCGGGCCCCAAAGCTCTGCCAAGCGTTGCACCGTCGGGAGGGCCCTAGTGGTTGGATCGCTCGTCCTCGCTGCGCTCGTTGCGCCCTCGCCGTCGCCGCTGCCGATCATTATCACGACCGAGAGCAGTGCAATTTGTACGGCCGTGCGCGAAAAGGTCGCGGCGGCGATCTCGCGGGTTGTCTACGAAGACACGGTCATGGTTCACCAGCGCCCGATGGGCCGACCCTCACCGCAGTCGAAGTTGCCGGTCTTTGCTCTCGCGCTCAATTGGGTCAAGCTCGACGAGTTACTCAATCCCGATACGTTCTTTCATTCCGACAACCCGGCCGAGAACGCGCGTATGGAATCGCTGCGCGAGCGGCTGCAGAAAATCGCAGACGATGAAAACAACGCGTTGAACATGCTGTCGGGCACGATGTACACGTATGAAATGGAAGCGCTAGCCTCGGACGGAATCGTTTTTACCGGGCAGTATGCCAAGGCCACGAATTCCGGTCCTCCGCCTGAGATAACTGCGTATGCCGGGCCACTCGAGAAAGAATACCTCAGGCGCGAAGCGCTGACGCAGCAAGACGAATTGGCTATTTACCCCGAGTTGCAGCCGCTGATCGCGCAGTGTAGCGACCCCAAGCCTTCGCCTAGCGCATCACCGTAATTATTTCGCGGCGCTCGCAGTGAGCATCGCCTGCTTCATCCGCGCAAGCTCCGCCGGCGTCATCGCGTTGTGCATCGCAATGATCACCTCTTCACCGCCTGCGCGCCAGTGAATCGGCCTTTCAGACGATGCAAATCGGACGCGCATGTTCATATCAGCGTCCGGCGACGACATCAATGCCTGCGGATTTGCAAGCACAATCCACGCAACATGATGCGATGCACGCCAAGCTCCGGGGAAACTGTACAACAGCATAATTGCGTCGTCCGTACTCCAAACCGACTGTAACCGCGATCCGCTCGGCAAGCCCGCGGGTAGCGTCACGGGAAAGTGCGCTCGCGTGACAGCCGCCTGAACGTCGGCAGGGGTTGGATTCTTAAACGTGAGTTTGGGGCTGTTTAAGACGAGCTCGACGCGTCCGGCGCGATCGAAGATCACGCGAGTTCCCAAAACGCCCGCGCCCGCCGCAAGTGCAACGATCGCCGTGCCGGCGAGCAGCGTTGTGAGCCAACCGGCTTTTGGCGGCGTGGAAATCATTGCAGCGGAGCGGATCGCCGTTAGCGGCACCGCGGGGACGTCGATGCGCGCGCGAGCATCGAGACAAAGAAGTGCGAAATCATATTGCATGTGGATGCACCTCGTGATTGGCCGACAGCGGTTGTGAGGGGTCGTCGAGGAGCGGGCGCAAGCGTTGCTTTGCGGTCATCAAGCGAAAGCGCACCGTCCCGTCGGGAATGCGCAGGATCGAGGCGATCTCACGACTCGAAAGCTGCTCGAAATAGCGCAACACAACGACCGTGCGCAGCTTGGGCGAGAGCCGCTCGAGGGCGCGCCAAATGTCAATCGCCGATGCGGTATCTGCGTCTCGCGCCTGCATGTCGGCGTCGCACAGTTCGACGCGCGCCCGATCGCGCTTCGACGCGGTCGCGACACGGACGACGATACGGTAGAACCACACGGCAAAGGCCGAAGGTGCCCGCAGCGACGGAATCGTGCGATAGATCACGAGGCAGGCTTCCTGCGCGGCGTCTTCTGCCGCGTGTTGGTCGCCGAGGACCGCGTACGCGAGCCGGTACGCATCAGGCCAGACGGCTTCGATGAGCCGTTCGACGTCGGTGCGGTCGCCGGTCCGCGCTGCCTCGACGAACGCACGTGCTAAATGGATCCCCATCTCGGTCCTATAGAGCGTTCGAAGCGTGAAAAGTGTTGGGTCGGGCCCTAGGTACCTTTGTTATACGTAGCCGCTGGCGCGCGTCGCGCCTTTGCGTTGCAGCTCGAGCTGGCGTAATTCAACGCGCCGAATCTTGCCCGAGCGTGTCTTCGGCAACTCGCTGACGAACTCGATCGCGCGCGGATATTTGTACGGCGCAGTCACCCGCTTGCAATGCTCTTGCAACTCGCGCACGAGCGCGTCGTTGCCTTCGTGTCCGGCCCGCAAGACGACGAACGCTTTCACGATGTTTCCGCGATCGGGATCGGGGCTGCCGACGACCGCCGACTCTTGCACGGCGGGGTGCTCGAGCAACGCGCTCTCGACCTCGAACGGTCCAATGCGATAGGCGCCGGAGCTGATTACGTCGTCGGAGCGGCCGACGAACCAGAAGTAGCCGTCTTCGTCTATATACGCACGATCGCCGGTGAGATAGCACCCGGCACGATAGCTCTTTGCGGTCTCCTCCGGATTCTTGAGGTAGCCCTTGAAGAGCGAGGGCGGATTGCCGCGCAGTGCGATGTCACCGGTCTCGCCCGCTTTGCACGGGTTGCCGTCTTCGTCGATGACGATGATGTCGTGTCCCGGCGTCGGCATGCCCATCGATCCGGGGCGCACGGTGCCGCCGTAGAGGTTTGCGACGAGCAACGTGTTCTCGGTTTGACCGTAGCCGTCGAGAATCTCCAGGCCGAACGCATCTTTCCAGCGCGCGATGACTTCAGGGTTGAGCGGCTCGCCTGCGCTCACGCAGTGGCGCAGCTTCGGCAACCTCCAGCGCGCACCGAGGTCGGGAAGTTTTGCGAGCATCCGATATTCGGTTGGCGCTTGACAGAGAATCGTGACGTCGAGCGCTTGCAGCAGATCCATGCGCGCCGGCGGATCGAATCCGCCCTCATGCAGAACGATCGTGCTGCCTTGGGACCATGGACCGAGCAGCACATTCCACAACGATTTCGCCCAACCGGTCGAGGCGGTGCACCACACCAGATCGTCCGGTGTGCAGTCGAGCCAGTATTTCGCTTGCGAACGTTTCGCATACGTGTAGGCACGATCGTGCACGACGCCTTTGGGGTCTTTGGTCGTACCGCTGGTGTAGACGATGTAGGCCCACTCGTCGGCGCGCGTCTCGATGCCCTCGAAAGGTTTTGCCTTAGCGGCAAGTGCGTCAAGATTGAGCCAGCCGTCGACGGCACCTCGCACGGTGAATCCGGTGCGCACGCACGTCGCCGCATCGCGTGCGCCGGCAAGCTCGGCGATGTTCGGGGCGTCGCCGATCATCGCGACGGCTTCAGCGTGATTCGCGCGATAGGTCCAGTCCTTCGCGCGCAGTTGTTCCGCTCCGGGAATAGCGACGGCCCCGAGCCGGTCGAGCGCGAGCATGACGAAAAGCCACTGCGGAATCTTTGGAAGCGCGACGATGACGCGCGCGCCGCGATCGATACCGGCGTCGAGCAGCGCGGCCGCGTATTTCTGCGAGAGTTCCGCGATTTCGGCGAACGTGTACTCCCGCTGCGTGCCGTCGGCGGCGACGAAGAGTAGTCCCCGCCGTCCTTCCGATGCGAGCCGGTCAATCACGTCACGTGCGAAATTGAAACTCAGCGGAACGTTCACATCGAAGCCAATGCCTCTTTGTAGTGGTGCAAGAGAAATGCAATCGCTTCGTCGTCGATCACGAGCGGCGGCGCGATCCGCAGCACCGTCCCGTGCGTGTCCTTGGCGGCGACGCCGCGCGCGAGCAACGCTTCGGAAAGACGTTTTGCCGAAACCGTGAGTTCGACCCCGATGAGCAGTCCGCGGCCGCGAACTTCCTTTATTAGCGGCGACTGAACGGCACGCAGGCCCTGCATGATCTTCGCGCCGGCATAGCGCGCACGCGATGCTAACTTTTCATCGACGATCACATCGAGCGCGGCTTCGGCAACAGCGCTCGCCAGCGGATTCCCGCCGAAGGTGCTGCCGTGATCGCCTGGGCCGAAGAGTGCCATCAGCCGATCGTTTGCAAGCACGGCCGAGACCGGATAATAGCCGCCGCCGAGCGCCTTGCCGACGATCAGCACGTCGGGTCTGATGTTGTCGAAGTCGCACGCGAAGAGATCGCCGGTGCGTCCAAACCCGGTCTGAATCTCGTCGGCGACAAAGAGCACGTTGTGTTCTTTGCACAGGGCCCATGCACGCTTGAGGAAACCGTCGGGCGGTACGATGACGCCGCCTTCGCCCTGAATCGGTTCGATCAGGATCGCGCACGTATTCGGTGTAATGGCGCGTTCGAGTCCATCGGCATCGCCGTAGTTAACGAGCACGAATCCCGGCGTGAACGGACCGAAATCTGCGCGGTACGTGGGATTGTCACTCGCGCTGATTGCCGTGATCGTGCGCCCGTGAAAGTTGTTCGCGAAGACGATGATCTGCGCGTCATCGGTCGCAATGCCTTTACCGCGATACCCCCATCGCCGCGCCAGTTTGATCGCGGTCTCGACCGCCTCGACGCCCGTATTCATGGGCAGCGCGCGATCGAATCCGGTAAGCTCGGTGAGCTTCTTTAGAAGGCGCCCCATGCGGTCGTTGCGTAGTGCACGCGAGGTGAGGGGTACTTTGGCTGCCTGTTCGATCAATGCCGCCTGGATGCGGGGATGGCAATGCCCTTGATTGACGGCCGAATATGCACTGATGCAATCGAGAAAGCGCCGCCCGTCGACGTCGTAGAGCCATACGCCCTGCGCGCGTTCGATGACCAGATCGATCGGCGCGTAGTTGTGCGCACCGTACGTTTCGTCGAGGTCGATGAATCCTTGCGCGATCTCAGACTTGCCAAGCATACTCCTATCATACACTGATGCAGCAACTTTCCGACCAAACGAGCGCGTTACTCGAGCGCTTTCGCCACCGGGACCATCGCGGGATCTCCGAAAAAGGCCGCACCAAATTGCTGTTGCACGGCGAGATCCGGCCGGTAGCGACGGTGCTTTATCATGGCATTGCCGCCAGTCCCGAACAGTTCGTGCGTTTTGCGCACGAACTCCATGCGCGCGGACACAATGTGGTTGTGCCGCGTCTCCCGCGACACGGTCACCGCAATCGTCTCACCGCGGCGCTCGCGCAGCTCCAAGCCGACGACCTGCGTGCGTTCGCAAGCGACAGCATCGAACTCGCGCAAGGTTTGGGCGAGCAGGTCGTCGTCGCGGGGTTTTCGCTAGGCGGCCTGCTCACGACGTGGGTGGCGCAGCGATATCCGGTCGCGCGTGCCGTTGCGATCGCGCCGTTCTTTGGGATGTCGTGGATGCCCGATCGTTTGATCGTTCCGTTCACCGACATGATACTGAAATTGCCCAATATTTTTGCGTGGTGGGATCCGATTGCACGCGAACGCCAGCAGCCCGAGCACGGGTACCCGCGCTACGCCTCGCATGCGGTGGGCCAAGCGCTGCTGCTAGGGCGCGAAGTCTTCGCGCACGCGGGCGATGCGGTCGCGGCCCGCGAGCTGATCTTGGTAATGAATGGAAGGGAAACCGCGGTGAATAACCGCGCGGTGCGGAGGTTGGCCGGACTGCTTCACCCGGCGCCCGGCGGACGCGTCGAGCAGATCGTGCTGACCGGCACGCCCCTCTCGCACGACATCATCGAACCGCTTCGCCGTCCGCAGGTCGCGGACCGGGTCTTTCCGGAACTCCTCGATTTGATCGATCGTCCTTTATAATTCATAATCTCTCTATGGCTGTATCTACCGCAACCCGTACGATCACCCACTACATCGACGGCAAAACCGTCGACGAACCTGCCGCGCGCTACGGCGACGTCTACGACCCCGCCCGCGGCGTCGTGCAGGCGCGCGTAGCCTTCGCCGACGACGTCGTCGTCGATCGCGCCGTCCGTGCCGCCGCCGCCGCATTTCCCGCCTGGCGCGCGACGCCACTCGGCAAGCGTTCGGAAGTGCTCTTTGCCTTTCGCGAACTCTTGCGCGCAAACGCGCAACGTTTCGCGCAGATCGTCTCATCGGAACATGGGAAGATCGTTACCGATGCTGCAGGCGAGGTCGCACGCGCGCTCGAGGTCGTCGATTACGCCTGCGCGCTGACGCAAATGACCAAGGGTGAATTCAGCGAAAGCGTTTCGCGCAACGTCGATACCTACTCCATTCGCCAGCCGCTGGGTGTGTGCGCGGGGATCACGCCGTTCAACTTCCCGATGATGGTGCCGGCATGGATGTTTGCGATCGCCATTGCGTGCGGAAACACGTTCGTACTCAAACCCTCCGAACGGGACCCGTCGGCTCCACTCCTCGTCGCGGAGTTGTGGGCGCAGGCCGGACTGCCGGGCGGCGTCTTCAACGTCGTGCAGGGTGACAAAGCCGCGGTCGACGCGATCTTGACGCATCCCGGCATCGCCGCGGTCAGCTTCGTCGGCAGTACGCCGATCGCAAAGTACGTCTATGCAACCGCGGCGGCGAACGGCAAGCGCGTCCAAGCACTCGGCGGTGCGAAGAATCATTTGGTCGTCATGCCCGACGCCGACATGGACGCCGCCGCCGATGCGCTGGTTTCGTCGGGGTACGGTTCGGCCGGACAGCGTTGCATGGCGATCTCGGCGAGCGTCACCGTCGGCAACGCGCACGAGGCGTTGATCCCGAAGATTCGCGAGCGCATTGCGAAGTTGAAGATTGGACCGGGAGCGGATGCGACGAATGACATGGGACCGGTCGTAACGGCGCAGGCGCGCGACCGGATCGTCGACTACATCGCGCAGGGCGAGCGCGCGGGCGCGGCACTCGTAGAAGATGGGCGCGCGCTACGCGTCAAGGATTGCCAGGATGGCTTCTGGGTCGGCCCCACGCTTTTCGACGACGTCAAGACCGACATGACGATCTACACCGACGAGATCTTTGGGCCGGTGCTGGTCAACGTGCGCGCAAACAATCTCGACGACGCGCTCGAGCTGGTCAATCGTAATCCCTACGGAAACGGCACGTCGATCTTTACGCGCGACGGGGGTGCCGCGCACAAGTTTCAACGTGACGTTCAGGTCGGGATGGTCGGGGTCAACGTGCCGATCCCGGTTCCCGTCGGCTATTACAGTTTTGGCGGATGGAAGGCCTCGCTTTTTGGCGATCTGCATATCTATGGCGAAGACGGCTTCCGTTTCTACACGCGCGGCAAGGTCGTGACCGCTCGCTGGGACGAGAACCAGGCGGGCGTGAACCTCGGCTTCCCGACGCATAAGTAATGCAGTGACGATGCACGATACAGGACCATCCATTCACGAGCCGTTAACCGAGCTGGAAGTCAAGCTCGAAGCGAATCGCTGCCTGTACTGCTATGATGCGCCGTGCATGCGTGCGTGTCCGACGCACATCGATGTTGCGTCATTTATCGCGAAGATTGCGCAAGGCAACGTCAAAGGAAGCGCGCGTGACATCCTCAGTGCGAATCCAATGGGCGCGAGCTGCGCGCGCGTCTGTCCGACCAGCGAGCTCTGCGAAGGCGCATGTGTCTAT
The DNA here is from genome assembly GCA_035507095.1 of Candidatus Acidiferrum sp. GTDB lineage: Bacteria > Vulcanimicrobiota > Vulcanimicrobiia > Vulcanimicrobiales > Vulcanimicrobiaceae > Aquilonibacter. The sequence continues at coordinate 67,722 of DATJOM010000032.1, read as the reverse complement.
GCGAAGGACGACTCGCCAATCCGGATCGGCGATTTACAGCGCTACGCAATCGATACGCTCATGGACAGCGGCGAGCAGCTCTTTACGCCCGGCGCACCGACCGGCAAGAAGGTTGCGATCGTCGGTGGTGGGCCGGCCGGACTCTCGGCCGCGCGCGATTTGCGCTTGTACGGGCACGCGGTGACGATCTACGAGATGCACGATCGGCTTGGCGGGCTCAACACGTACGGCATCGTGCCGTTCCGGCTCGCCAATGATGTCGCCCTTTGGGAGGCCGACTACGTCGTGCAACTCGGCGTCGACGTCGAGACGGGCGTGGAAGTCGGCGTCGACGTTCCGGTCGACGGGCTGTTGCAAAATCATCATGCCGTGATTATCGCCTGCGGCATGGGCGGCGTGCCGTCGCTGCGGATCGAAGGCGAGGACTATGCGTGGGATGCGCTCGACTTCATCGAGCACGTCAAGACCGGGCGCCGCATCGGCGAGCTCGGCGATCGCGTCGCGGTTATCGGCGCGGGCAATACGGCAATCGATGCGCTGACCTGTGCGAAGCGCCTGGGCGCAGAGCGCGTGACGATGTATTATCGGCGCGGCGAAGAGCATATGACCGCCTACGATTTCGAATACGCGTTTGCCAAGGACGAAGGCATCGAGTTTCGGTACTTTTGCGCGCCGATACGGATCGGCGACGGCGACATCACCCTCGTGCGCACCGAGCTGCGCGATGGGAAACTCATCGCGATAGCCGGCAGCGAGTTTACCGAACCGGCAAGTGCGGTGATCAGCGCGATCGGGCAGTCGCGGCTCGAAGCGACGCTCAACGCCTTCGGCATCAAGACCGAGGACGGCGTGGTTGTCGTGGATGACGAGCTGCAAACTACCCGGGCCGGTGTGTTCGCGGCCGGCGATTGCATCTATGCGAAGGGAGCGCGCGAGGCGATGGTCGTCGAGGCGGCCGAACAAGGGAAACTCGCAGCGCGCAGCGTCGATACGTTCTTACGCGCGGCGGCCGCGTAAAGTGCGGCGCCTCACGCGTTCGGTGAATAAAGCTGGCCGTATGGCGGAGCGCGGGCTAGGAGCGATGAGCGACAAAAGCCGCGCTTTGCGAGCGAAGAGCGACACCATCCGCGGTCGCCAGACTGCCAGCCCGAAGGGTTGCGGCGGCGGATACGCGCCCGCATCGTTGTTCGTCGGTCACAGAGGCTCCACTATGCTCCCTCCTCACGCCTCGCTGGCGCGATCCGGCGCTCGCAACTTTATTTACCAAACGCATGAGGCGCCGCACTAATGGCCGATCTGCGCAGCAATCTCGCCGGCGTCACCAGCCCAAATCCGTTCTGGCTTGCTTCGGCGCCGCCGACCAACAGCGGCTACCAAGTGATGCGCGCGTTCGAAGCCGGCTGGGGCGGCGCGGTGTGGAAGACGCTCGGCACGCCGATCGTGAACGTGAGTTCGCGGTTCGCCGGACTGGACTACAAGCAGAACAAGATGATCGCGATGAACAACATCGAGCTCATCACGGATCGGCCGCTCGACGACAACCTGCGCGAGATTCGTGAATGTAAACGCGCATTTCCCGATCGAGCGATCGTCGCGTCGCTGATGGAAGTCTGCGAGCGCGAGCCGTGGCACGAATTGGTCAAGCGCGTGCAAGAAGAAGCTATTGACGGTTTCGAGCTCAACTTCGGGTGCCCGCACGGCATGAGCGAACGCGGCATGGGCGCCGCGGTCGGCCAGCACCCGGACTTGATCGAGGCGGTGACGTCGTACGTGAAGGAGGTCGCGCGCGTACCGGTGATCGTCAAGCTCACGCCCAACATCACCGATGTGCGCGTGCCGGCCCGTGCTGCCGCGGCCGGCGGCGCCGACGCCGTAAGCATGATCAACACCATCAATAGTTTGATGGGCGTCGACATTGCATCGTGGAACCCGATTCCGAACGTCGATGGCAAGAGCTCGCACGGCGGGTACTGCGGGCCGGCGGTGAAGCCGATTGCGCTCAACATGGTCAACGAATGTGCCCGCGATCCGCAGGTCAAGCTGCCGATCTCGGGCATCGGCGGCGTCGAGTTCTGGCAAGACGCGGTCGAGTTTTTATTGCTCGGCGCGAGCAACGTGCAAGTGTGCACCGCCGTGATGCATCACGGCTTCCGCATCATCGACCAACTCTGCGATGGGCTCAACACCTACCTTGACGAACGCGGGCTCGCATCGGTCGAGCAGCTCGTCGGCGCGGCGAAGAACCGCGTGACGACTTGGGAGAACCTCAATCTCAACTATCAGATCGTCGCAGAGATCAACCAAGACACGTGCATCCACTGCAGTAAGTGCTACATCGCCTGCGAGGATGCCGCGCACCAGTGCATCGACCGTAACGTGGTGGATGGGACCGCCGTCCTCACCGTCGATCAGGGGCACTGCGTCGGCTGCAATCTCTGCCTGATGGTGTGTCCGGTTGACGACTGTATCACGATGGTGCAAGTCGACAACGGTCTTGCATCCGAGAGCTGGAAGGAACGCAACAGCCGCATCAACGTCTAGGAGAACTATGGGAACGGTCATCCGCGGTGGCGCGGTCGTAACGGCCACCGACACGCAGCGCGCCGACGTCCTCATCGAGGGCGAGCGCATCACCATGCTCGCCGAGTCGATTCCGAGCAACGGGCATACGACAATCGATGCGACCGGCGCATTCGTCTTTCCGGGCGGCGTCGATCCGCATACGCATCTCGATATGCCGTTCGGCGGCACCGTGACGGCCGACAACTTCGAGACCGGCACGCGCGCGGCACTCCTTGGCGGGACGACGACGGTCGTCGACTTCGCGCTGCACACGCGCGGTGACTCACTGCACAACGCGCTGCGGACCTGGCACGCGAAGGCCGACGGGAACGCCTGTGGCGATTATGCGTTCCACCTGACGATCGCCGACGGCCGCGACGAGACGATGAACGAGATTCCCAAAATCATCAACGAACAGGGCGTCAACTCGTTCAAGGTATTCATGGCCTATAAGCACGTGCTCTACGTCGACGACGAGACGATCTTCAAGACGCTGCAAGCCTGCCGTGGCGCCGGCGGCCTCGTGCAAGTCCATGCCGAGAACGGCGACGTGATCGAAGTGATTACGAAAGAGGCGTTGGCCGAAGGCAAGACCGAGCCGATCTGGCATGCCCTTACGCGTCCGGTGGAATGCGAAGGCGAGGCAACGCATCGCGCGATCCGCTTGGCCGAGATTGCCGGCGCACCGCTCTATGTCGTCCACGTCTCGAGCGCAATGGCCGCCGACATGATCAGCGACGGGCGCAAGCGTGGTCTGCCGATCTACGGCGAAACCTGTCCCCAGTATCTCGTCTGCGACACCGAAGACTATCTGCGGCCTGATTTCCAGGGTGCGAAGTACGTGCTCTCCCCGCCGATCCGCGATAAGTGGAACCAAAGTGTCTTGCTCAGCAAACTCAAGAACATGGAACTGCACGCGTTTGGCTCGGACCACTGTAGCTTCAACCTTTGTGGTCAAAAAGAACTCGGGAAGCACGACTTCTCGAAGATCCCCAACGGCGCGCCGACAATCGAGGATCGGCTGGCGATTCTCTATCACGTGGGCGTCAACGGCGGCGTGATCAGTCCGAACCAATTCGTCGCGCTCGGGGCGACGAACCCGGCACGGCTCTTCGGACTCTTTCCGCGCAAGGGCACGATTGCCGTCGGGAGCGATGCCGACGTCGTCGTATGGGATCCGAATGCCGAGCGCACGATCTCGGCTAAGACGCACCACATGAATGTCGACAACAGCGTCTTCGAAGGGATGAAGGTCAAGGGCCGGCCGCGCTACGTTTTTTCGCGCGGGCTCAAAGTCGCGGAAGGCGATACGTTCACTGGACGCAAGGGGCACGGCAAGTTCGTGCGCAGCGATAAGTTCTATCCCGTTTTGGTTTGAGGAGCGTACGTGGAGTCAAAGGTAACCATTGGCCTGATTCAGGCGCGTAACGATGTAAATGGCAACGAACCGGTTGAAAAGCACAAATCTTTCGCGATCGAAAAACACGACCGCCTGATTCGCGACGCGAAAAAGCGCGGCGCGCAGATCGTGTGTCTGCAAGAGGTCTTTTACGGACCGTACTTTTGCACCGAGCAAACCCCGAAGTGGTACGATGCGGTCGAGCACATTCCCGACGGACCGACGACGCAAATGATGTGCGGGCTTGCGAAAGAACTCGGCATCGTGCTGATCGTGCCGATGTATGAGGAAGAATTCTCCGGCGTCTATTACAACACGGCGGCCGTTATCGACGCCGACGGAACGTATCTCGGGAAGTACCGCAAGCATCACATTCCGCAAGTGCAAGCAGGGCCGGCCGGCTGCGGCTTTTGGGAGAAGTACTATTTCCGCCCCGGCAACCTCGGCTATCCGGTCTTTGATACGGCGTTTGCCAAAGTCGGCGTCTACATCTGTTACGATCGGCATTTCCCGGAAGGCGCGCGCGCGCTCGGTCTCGGCGGCGCGGAGATCGTCTTCAATCCGTCGGCGACCGTTGCCGGACTCTCCGAGTACCTTTGGAAGCTCGAACAGCCCGCGCACGCCGTCGCGAACGGCTATTATGTCGGCGCGATCAATCGCGTGGGCGTCGAGCCGCCGTGGAACATGGGTGAGTTCTACGGGCAATCGTACCTCGTCGATCCGCGCGGCAGTTTTGTTGCGACGGGCAGTCGCGACAAGGACGAGGTCGTGATCGGCGTGATGGATCGCGACGTGATCCGCGAGGTGCGCAATACCTGGCAGTTCTTCCGTGACCGCCGCCCCGACAGCTACGATTCGCTGGTAGCGCAGTAGTGGCGTTCACGCAAGAACGAGCCGGCGACGTCGTGGTGCTTACGCCGCCGGAAGTCGCGTTGCTTTCACGCAACCACGCGATGTGGAACGAGGATCTGCGGCCGTGTACGCTTGCCGAACATTCATGGCCGGGCTCCAAGTTCGCGGCGCTGTGGGTCGGCATGTGTTTGTGTCTGCCGACGTATTCGCTCGCCAGCGGCATGATCGCACTCGGCATGAATTGGTGGGAGTCGGTACTTACGATTCTCAGCGGATGTCTGGTGGTGATGGCAGCGATCTTGCTCGTCTCGCACGCAGGCACGAAGTTCGGCATACCCTATCCGGTCTTCGCGCGTTTGTGGTTCGGGACGCGCGGCGCGCATCTGCCGGCGCTTGCACGCGCGGTGATCGGCGCGGGTTGGTTCGGGATCAATTCCTGGTTCGGTGGAGAAGCACTCGACGCAATTCTCGGACGCATCGTGCCGTTTTGGAACGCCGTCGGCGTGCATCTAGCGATTGCCTTTGCGATCTTCTGGGGCATCAATGTGCTGGTTGCGATGCGCGGGCCGCAGGCGATCGGCCGGCTTGCACAATTTTCCGCGCCGACGCTCGCGCTCGGCGCGATCGCGCTGTTGTTATGGGCACTTCGCAGCGAGCATGGCTTCGGGCCGATCCTCGCCGCGCCCGCCACGCTGCACGGCCCTGCGTTTTGGGCGGTGTTCTATCCTTCAGTTGTCGGTGTGATCGCGTTTTGGGCGACGCTCGCGCTGAATATTCCCGACTATACGCGCTACGCGAAAACCCAACGCGGACAGATGTTGGGCCAGGTGCTCTCGATGCCGCTGACGATGGCGGCGTTTTCGTTTATCGGCATTGCGGTGACGTCGACAACCGTGATCCTGTACGGCAAAGCACTGTGGAATCCGGTCGATCTGATTGTGACCTTCCCGACACCGGTGGTGATTATCGCGGGAATCCTGATCATTCTCTCGTCGGTGACGATCAACGTCGGTGCAAATGTGATGGCACCGGCGCGCGCATTTCAGAACCTCTGGCCGCAGCGCATCGGCTTTGCAACTGGTGCGGTGCTCACCGGCGTGTTGAGCCTCGCGATGCAGCCATGGTACGTGCTCTCGACCTTTGCCACGTACATCTTCACCTGGCTCGGTACGTACGGTGCGATGCTCGGCTCGTTCGACGGGATCGCGATCGCCGACTATTGGCTCGTACGGCAGACACGTCTCGACCTGGCACAACTGTACGCGCCGGGCGGCCGCTACTCATATGCGCGTGGGCTCAACCCGCGCGCGGTGATCGCGGTGCTCGTCGGGTGGGGGCTTGCGCTGCTTGGACTCATCGTGGCGCCGTTGCACTTCTTATGGAGCGGCGGCTGGATCTTCAGCCTGCTCGGCGGCCTTATCGCCTATTGGCTCTTGATGCGCGGAGAGGCTTCGGTGCTCTCCGAATCGGAATATGATGCCATCACCGAAAACGAGAGCGAACCGCTTGCAAGGGGTGCTTAAATCATGGCAATGGTGACGAAGAAGTCCAACAAACAGCGTGCGAAAGATCACCTGTTTGTCGCGCAGCAGACCTACTACGAAGAGCCGTTGACGCTGGTCGGCGGGGAAGGCACGCGGCTGCGCGACGATCAGGGACGCGAGTACCTTGATGCGTTTGCCGGTATCGCGACCACGACGCTCGGCTATGGCAACCACGAGGTCGCGCAGGCGGTCGCAGAGCAGGCCGAAGAGCTGATCCACGTCTCGACGCTCTACCTGACCGAACAGCAGCTCGATTTCGCGGAGAAGATCGCCGAGATCGCGCCGCCGGGCATGACGAAGTCGTTCGTAAGCAACTCTGGATCCGAAGCAAATGAAACGGCTGCGTTGGTCGCACGAACGGCGAAGAACTCAGCCGATTTTCTTGCGCTCGAGCATGCGTATCATGGCCGTACGGTCTACACCGTTGCACTCGCCGGTCTTTCGAACTGGCGTAATTACGGTCCGCAGATGCCGCACGTTGCATTTGTCCCGAATCCGTATTGCTATCGCTGCCCACTCAATCTCAGGTATCCGTCGTGCGAGATCGCGTGCGCCAAATCAGCGAAGCGTGTGATCGAGACGCAGACCAACGGCGCGCCGGCTGCCATGATCGCCGAGACGATCGAAGGTGTGGCGGGCATTATCACGCCGCCGCCCGAGTACTACAAAGTCCTCAAAGAAACGCTCGAGCCCTTCGGCACACTCTTGATTGCGGACGAAGTACAAGCCGGCTGGGGACGCTTGGGTGACGGCTGGTTCGGCATGGTCTCTACCTACGGCGTTGTGCCCGACATCATCACCTCGGCGAAAGGTCTCGCCAGCGGCCTTCCGATCGGCATCACGATTACGCGTCCGGAACTTGCCGACGCATTCAAAGGGCCGCACATCAACACGTTCGGCGGCAATCCGCTCTCAACGCGTGCCGCCACGGTGACGATCGAGGTCATCGAGAAGAAGCATCTGATCGCCAATGCAAAGAAGCAAGGCGACGCGTTGCTCGCCGGCCTGCGCGATTTGCAGAAGCGCTTCCCGATCATCGGCGAGGTGCGTGGGCATGGCTTGATGGTCGGCGTCGAGCTGGTGAAGGATCCCGAGACCAAAGCCTACGACGCACCCTCGACGAATCGGATGCTCGAATTGATGCGCGAACGCGGCGTACTGCTTGGCAAGGGCGGCCGCTGGGGCAATGTGCTGCGCATCCAACCACCGTTGATCTTCAGCAGCGAGGACGTCGCCGAATTCCTGCGAGCTTTCGAATCTTCGCTGCGGGCGCTTTGAGCAGTCGTTGCTCCTGGGCGACCTCGGAGCTTTCAATCGCGTATCACGACAAGGAGTGGGGACGTCCGGTCCATGACGACCGGACGTTCTTCGAATTCGTCACGCTCGAGGGCGCGCAGGCCGGCTTGAGCTGGGAGACGATTTTGCAGAAGCGCGAGCACTATCGCAAGGTCTTTCACAATTTCGATCCGGCTAAGGTCGCGCGGATGACCCCGGCCCGTGTTGAAAAACTCCTGAGCGATCCCGGCATCGTGCGCAACCGCGCCAAGGTCGAGTCGACGGTGAGCAACGCGAAGGCCTTTTTGAAGATTCAGAAAGAGTTCGGCTCGTTCGACGACTACGTCTGGCGCTTCGTCGGTGGCAAGACGCTGAACAAACGCGTCAAGCGACGCGAGGATCTTCCGGCCGAGTCGGACGAATCGCGTGCGCTGAGCAAGGATCTGCAAAAGAGAGGCTTCCGCTTCGTCGGTCCCACCATCATGTATGCGTTCATGCAAGCCACCGGCTTGGTGAACGATCACATCGTGGGGTGTCCGGAACATGCTCGCGCCGCCCGTTAGTTCGCCTGCAAGCGACTATCGCGAAGGCATCGATCGCCTTCACACGATCATGGATCGTGACGACGACCGGATTGCGCGCAACGCGCGCACCGCCCTCTATGTACACGGCGCGCGCGCCCCGTGGAGCGTCGTACTGTTTCATGGGCTGACCAATCATCCGGGGCAATTTGTGGATTTTGCGCCGCAACTCTTCGTTATGGGCGTCAACGTGATCGTACCGCGCATGCCGTTCCACGGGTATGCCGATCGCATGACCGACGCGCTGGCTGGGCTCACTGCCGAAATGTTGCTGACAACCGCCTATGAAGCGGTAGACGCAGCTATGGGCCTGGGCGAACGTGTTGCCGTGCTCGGCATATCGATGGGTGGGTTGCAGTGCGCATATCTCGCGCAATTCCGCAGCGACATCGCCACGAGCGTGCCGGTCGCACCCGACTTCGGCTTGCTGCGCTTCGGGCGTGGGCTGACCGACTTGCTCTGCGCAATAGTCTTGCGCCTACCGAATTTCTTCCTGTGGTGGGACCCGCGTGTGAAGGCTGCGCAGCGTCCGGCCACCGCGTATCCGCGCTTCTCAACGCATGCACTGATGCAGACGCTGCGTATCGGAAACGCCGTGTACACCGCCGCCAAGAAGACGCCTGCAGCGGCCGGACGCATCAGTACGGTCGTAAACGTTCGCGATCCGGCGGTCAACAATGCGGCAACGGAGCAAGTCGTAAATCGATGGAAGCGTCTGCGCACCGGCGGCATCGACTACATCGAACTCACAAACCTTCCGGAGAATCACGACATCATCGATCCCGACAATCCACAGGCGCGCATCGGCCTCGTCTATCCGAAGCTGATCGATATCCTCAATCTGTCGCGATAGCTACTCATAGCTCTTCGACTTGGCCCACAGCTCGGCGACTGGAATCTTGAGCCCGCGACAGATATTGATCGGGATGTTCGTTTCGTAGTTGATGGCGTAGTAGTTGGCGAGGGTCATCGCGATCGTGCGCGAGGTAAAGTAGCCCTCCTTATGCCAACACGTCCCGCCGATTTGGATGAGCACGCTGCCGTCGTAGCCATCCGGTCCCCACAGCCAGTATTGGTTGTGTACGCTGATCACCGGAAGCTCGGGCGCGAAGAACTTGACCGCCGACGCTTCACCGTAGTTGTCGCCGAAGACGACCGCCCGCGCGCGCTCGTCCGGCGGTAGCGCGTTGTAGATCTGCTGCACGGCCGTCGCCATCTCGGGCCAGCCGTGCATGTCGGCGTAGTCGCCGGTGAGCAGATTTTCCTCACGGCCGTGTTCGGTCTCGGTTGATACGCCGAGGCGGAAGATTTTGCCGATCTCCGTCCGATACGCAACAAATGTGTTCTCGGGCAGAATCGGCAAATCGAAGGGGATGAACCACGTGCCGAGCAGCAGCGCGTACGCGACGATCGGAATGCGCCAGAGCGTCACGCGAGACGTCCACAACGCTATCGCGGTAGCTCCGGCCGCGATCGTTATCGGGTAGATGTCGGCGGGATAGTAGTGCTTGCCGTGCAGCACCATCATCTCGAGGATCAAGATCGCATAGGTATATCCGAGAAACCTGAATGCCGGGCGTAGCAACAACCAGATGAACCCGATCGCCCACACCGGGAACAGGAAGATATTGGTGATCTCGAATTCTTGCACGATGTAGACGAGTGGTCCGACAATCTCGTTCTTGCCGTTTTGTCCGTTGCGCAGCAGCTCCCACATCGGGAAACCGTAGTGCGCTTGCCACAGGAAATTCGGGAGCGCGATCAGCACGGCGAGTCCGCTCCCGAGCGCAAACCACCGGCTGAAGAGAATCGTACGGTGCGGCGTGAGCAGCAAGCCCACGAGCAGCGCGACGAGGAAGAAGATGACCGCGTATTTACTCTGCAGCGAAATACCCGCGACGACGCCCGCCGCGATCCAGAGGCGTGGATCGGCGCCTTTGGTGATGCGCAGGACGAAATAGGCGATGAGCGGCCAGCTCCACAGGCCGATCTCATCGGGGGAAACCTTCATGCCGAAGTTCGTAAGCACACCGGTCAGCGCGTATACGAGCACCGCAAAAATCTGGGCAAAGACGCCGCCGCCGAATTCTGCAACGAGCAAGACGGTGACGAACGCACCGGCTGCGGAACAGAGCGCGGGGACGAGGCGCAGCAAGAAGAGCGAATGACCGCCGATTTGCGTCAGCGCAGCAAGCAGCGGTACAACCGGCGGCTGATCGACGTAGCCCCACTGCGGATGTTGACCGCAGATAATGAAATAGAGCTCGTCGCGGAAGAACCCGTAGTGCGCGTTCGCCAGCGCGTGGATAACAAACACGATCCCCGCGGCAATCCATGCCACTCGTTTGGTCACGTTGAGAGACTCCTTTACTTCAGCAGATCGGGACGCTGGCTCGCGTAGCGGCGGCTCCAAGCAATCTCGGTACCGTCGCGCATGAGGATCTTGTAGTCACCGTGGAACCAGGGGTGGATCTCGGCGATTTCGTCGATGTTGACGACGTGTGAGCGATGGACGCGCGCAAATTGCGCGGGGTCGAGACGTGTTTCGAGCGATTCGAGCGTAGCGCGCAGGCCGTGGATTCCGCGCGCGGTATGCACGGCAACGCTGTTGCCGTTGGCCTCGAGGCGCGCGATCTCCCGCGTTGCGACGAAGAACGAGCGGCCGTCGTTAGGAATGAGCACGCGTCGCACATACTGCTCCTCGTTGCGAATCTGGGCAAGCGTAGCGGCCAGCTGGCCGGTGTCGGGCTTGGCATCGAGCGAGCGACGCGCCTTGCTCAGCGTCTGCTCGAAACGATCGCGATCGTACGGCTTCAGTAAGTAGTCGAGGGCACTGACTTCAAAGGCCTTGACCGCGTATTGATCGTGCGCGGTGACGAACACGATAGACGGCGGTGCGTCACTGCGCACCAGCGTCTCCGCAACGCCGAGTCCGTCGAGATCCGGCATGTGGATGTCGAGAAAAACGAGCTGCGGCTTGGTCATCGCGATCAGGTCGACCGCGTCGATGCCGTTTGCGGCCTCGGCCACGATCGAGACGTCTTCGTGGTCGCCGAGAAAGCGCGCGAGTTTGCGCCGCGCGGGTGTTTCGTCGTCGGCAATCATCACGGTCAGCATGGCAGGCTCACCACCGCCAGGGTACCGCCGCCGTCGCGCGGGCGAACGTCGAAGGTCGCGCGCGACCCGTAAAGATAGGAGAGACGCGAGGCGATGTTGCTCAGGCCGATGCCGCGCGGCTGCGAGGCGTCAAACCCGAGACCGTTGTCGCTCACGCGAATGACCGTCGAGCCGTTGTCGCGCGAGACGTCGATGCCGAGTTCGATCGACGTACGCGACGAGCCCATGCCGTGACGGATGCTGTTTTCGAGTAGCGGCTGCAGCAACATGAAGGGAACGGTCGCACTGTGCGCGTCGTCGGCGACGTTCACGTTGAGTGCAAGGTTGCGCTCGAGACGTGTCTTCATGATGTCGACGTACATGCGTTCCATGCGCAGCTCCTCGTCGACGGGGATTTCTTCGACGCCGCCCGACGCAAGGACCAGGCGCATGAAATCGCTGACCTGCGCAAGCATCCGGTCGGCTTTGCCGACGTCTTCGTACATTACCGCCGAGATCGCGTTGAGCGTGTTGAACAAAAAGTGGGGCTGGAGTTGCAAGCGCAGATTCTCCAGCTGCGCTCGCGCGAGTCGCATCTCAATATCGCGCGTGGCAGCGAAGCGCAGCAACAAGTAGATCGACGTCATGATCAGCGTGTAGTACACGACGTCGCCGGCCGCTTCCTGAGTATAGGAAAAGATTTCTGTGTAGCTCTCCTGGACGCCCAACAGGGGCGCGAACGCATAGCGTAGGGCCGACTCGATCGTCGTGTGCGCTATGGTATAAACGAACATGGCGGCGACATTGACGAGCAGCGGCTTGGCGATCGCCCCCTTGTGGAACGGAAAGCGCTGGGCCAGTACGACCATGAATGGTACGAGTACCATCGCGCCCCAAGCGCCGGTCATCTCGTCGAGAAAGTGATGACGAAAGCTCAGCCAGCTATGAGGCATGTCGCCGAGGTAGAAGTGGAAGGTGAAGAAGACGCCGATCGCAGTGAAGATCGCGAAGAGGGCCAGGTACCACAGCACGGGACGTTTGAGGATCATGTACCCCTCATACCGCGTGCGGCCCGCTTGGGTCAACCAGGCGGTGACGAGCGGGACGAATTTGCGGGCGACCGGGTCCGATTGTCGAAATCGGGCAGTCCCATCCGTCATGGTGCCGAGGAGGAAATCACCATGCGATACATTTTCCATCTTTTTGCCGATGAGGCGGCATATGCGGCACGGTCTCGCGAGCAGCAAGAAGCCGGCTTCAATGCGTATATGGCCTACACGCAAGCGCTCAAAGACGCCGGCGTGTACGTCGGCGGCGAGCGGCTTCGTCCTGTCGGCGAGTCGACCCAAGTACGCGTCGATACGAACGGGAAAACGACGGTGCTCGACGGGCCCTATGCCGACACGAAGGAAGAACTCGGCGGCTACTATATGGTCGATGTCGAGAATCTCGACGAAGCGCTGAAGTGGGCTGCGCGCTGTCCGGGTGCAAGCCACGGCACCGTTGAGGTGCGTGCGATTTGGGAACTGCCGGTTCGAGCGTAGAACGCGCCGCGCGCGAGAGCTATGGACGGCTGCTCGCGTACCTGGCATCACGCTGTGGCCTCGACGCCGCGGAGGACGCATTAGCCGATGCGTTCGCCGCGGCGCTCGAGCGCTGGCCACACGATGGTGTTCCGCAGAATCCCGAGGCGTGGTTGCTGGTCGTCGCACGTCGTCGCGCGCTCGATGGGATACGGCGTCGCAACTACGAGACGAGCGCGCTCGAACGGGTTGCCCACCTCACGCGTATCGCGCAGGCGGCCTACGAATCGGAGGTCGAGCCCGAAGACGAACGCATCGGGATGCTCTTTGCCTGCGCGCATCCCGCAATCGCCGAAGAGATCCGCGCGCCCTTGATGCTGCAGATCGTGTTGGGTCTTGATGCGGCACGCATCGCCTCTGCATTTCTCGTCGCACCGGCGACGATGAGCCAGCGGCTGGTTCGGGCAAAACGCAAAATCGCCGGCGCGGGAGTGCCGCTAACGGTTCCCCTCGCGGAAGAATTCCCGGCGCGGCTGGATGCGGTGCTGGCCGCGGTCTATGTGACCTTCGGACAAGGGTGGGACGATCCGAGCGAGACCGACCCCGATTCGCGCGGCCTCGCGCGCGAAGCGATCTGGCTCGGCCGGCTGGTGCATAGCGCGTGTCCGCGTGAGCCCGAAGCGGGCGGCCTTCTCGCGTTGATGCTGCATGCGCACGCACGGCGCAGTGCGCGCCGCGACACGGAAAATGCGTACGTGCCCCTGGCTGCGCAAGACCCGGGTTGCTGGGATGCGACGCTCATCGACGAAGCCGAGGGATTGCTCGCGCGCGCAGCGACACTGCAGCGCGTGGGTCGATTTCAGCTCGAGGCGGCGATTCAATCGGCGCATTCCGTGCGCCGATTTGGGCGCGCTCCCGACTATGAAGCGATCGTCCTACTCTACGATGTGCTACTCGCGATGACCGGATCGCCGGTGGTCGGGCTCAACCGCGCTGTCGCGCTCGCGGCGGCGCGCGGCGCAGCCGCCGGCATTGAAGCGCTCGACGTTCTCGCCGGAGCCGAACGCATGGTACACTATCAACCGTATTGGGCGGCCCGCGCCGATATGCTCGCGCGTTGCAGCGAAACCGAGGCCGCGCGCCTCGCGTTCGAGCGTGCAATAGGGCTTACCATCGATCCCGCAGTCCGTGCCTATCTCGTCTCACGTCAGGAGGAAGTTCTACATGCAAACCACGTGGCCGGAGAACGAATACGCGTTTCCCAACCAACATAAGGAACCGCTGACCGATGCTAGTCATGTGCGCAATGCCATTGCCCGATTCAACCAAGTTGACGGCGTTTCCGACAGCGACCGTGACCTTGCGTGGGCAAATATCCTGAAGGCTGCGCAGCAGTTCGGCGTTCACGTACGTGAGTCGTCGTGGCATGATCTCGACATAAGAGGGGAATAAGTGGCGCATGCGAGCTACTTGGAAACCTCACGAAAAACACGGCGAGCTGACCGAACGGGCAGATCTCCCCGACAGCGTCTTCGCCGTTCCGAAGAAACGTAAGGAACCGCTCACCGATGCGAAGCACGTTCGTAACGCGATCGCGCGCTTCGATCAGATGACCGGCGTCACCGCGGACGAGCGCGAGCTAGCGTTTGCCAACATAAAAAAGGCCGCCAAACATTACGGTGTCGATATGACGGAGTCCGGCGCGAGTGACTTTACCACGCGACCGAAGACCGGAAGGACTGCCGCCGATCGCAAGCGCTCGGCAAAGCGTGCAGTCGCGACGCGCAAGAAGAACGCGCGAAAGAAAACCACGCGCAAGAAAACTACTTCGGGTCGAACTCGCCGGTAAGAATCATCCGCTCGGAGATATCGCGCGCGCGTGCGTACTCCGGACCAAGTTTCGCCGTCTCCTCGTCGAACATCTCGCCGAGCGACCTGGGCGTGTACGGTCCGGGGAAACGTAGGCGTTGCGCGATCATCACCCGGTAGATGCGATCGGTCGCGAGATCTTCCATATAGCCGTCAAGCAGACTCGCACCGAGCCCGTTTAGCACGCCGTGACGATAGCGGATCACGGTGCGCACGGCCGCGCGCGTACCGTCGAGCGTCGTCGCCCCGACGCCGATCGGCGCCGGGCGCAGGTCGGGATGGTCGGTTGGCAGTCGTGGCCGCCGCTCGAGTTGATTGGGGAACGGGAACTGCGCGACCGCGATCTCGTTCTGATCGGGGTGGCCGGTCCACGCGCCGTCCATCAAACAATCAGCTTCGTTCTTCTTGTCACGTTCGAGCACTTCGAGCGCACGCGCGTTCAACTCGGGATTCGCGCGATCGGGAAAGAGCGCGGTCATCCCGCCGATCGCAAGCGCGCCGTGTTTGTGGGTGATTTCGGGCATCAGCGTGCGCAAATTCTGAAAAAACGGCACGTCGAACGGAATCGTGTTGCGATCGGGCAAAATCCACTTCGGGTCGTGCAAATTGAAGTGCGCAAGGCTTGCCATGTAGTCCCAGCGCCCGAGATCGAGGCCGAGGATGTAGTCGCGCAGGTTGAAGAGGAACTCTTCCATCTCGTACGCGATGGGGTGCGCTTCGACGAGCGCCATCGCCTTGATCGAGCCGGATTCCCAGCCCTTTGCCGCGATAATCGCCTCGAAGACATCGCGCCACCAGAACGCTTCTTGCGCAGACTCCGACTTGGGAATGTAGATGCAGAGCGGGTGTTTGAGCCGCGCGTAGTCGAGGCGATAGGTCAAGAGTGCGAGATCGAACAGCGATGCGCTTGCGATATCCCATTGACCTCGGTCACCCTGCGCCTGCCGAAGGGCGGCTTGCGAGATGTGCAGACCGCGCACGCGATTCCACACGACCGTCGAACTCGGCTCGATACCGACGGTTCTGCCGCGCTTGCGATCCTCGTAGGTGAGTTCACCGTACAATGCCGAGACGAGATTGCGATGGCCGAGCATCAAGTGCTCCCAGGTGTTGGCCACGGAATCTTCGAGATCGAGCATCACGCCCGGCGCGCCCGAATTGAGCATCTTGACGACCAGCTCCGCGTCGTCGGCGGGGCCGGTCATTTGATTGCGTTGGTCTTGGCACCACGCCGGCAAGGCGATGCGCCAGTTGGTCGTGGTTGCTTCCGACGGCGGAAGGTAAGTCGGGAGCTCGCCTTGGTGTGCGCGCTCGAGCCGCCCGGCCCGCGCGCGCGCCAACGCCTGCTGCTGCGGCGTAAAACGCTCGTGCAGCGGTAAGAAGAACTCCGCGAATCCCGCCGGCAGATCGCGCTCGAGCGCGAAATCTGCAGGGGCGACGTTCATGTTAGGCGCTTAAGACCTCATCGGCGTGACCGTTGCCATAGAACTGCTCGGCTTCGGTCGAACCGTGCAGCGCGGTCGTCGAGGATTGCCCCTCGCTGATCGTCTGCGCCACTTCGTCAAAGTAGCCCGTCCCGACCTCGCGCTGATGACGCGTGGCCGTGTAGCCTTGCGCTTCGGCGGCGAATTCGAGCTGCTGAAACTCGGCGTAGGCCGACATACCGCGATCTTTGAAGTCGCGCGCCAGCTCGAAGAAGCTGTAGTTGAGGGCGTGGAAGCCGGCCAGCGTGATGAACTGGAACTTGAAGCCCAGCGCGTTGAGGTCGTCGCGGAATGAGGCGATCGACGCGTTGTCGAGCTTCTTCTTCCAGTTGAACGACGGCGAGCAGTTGTAGGCCAAGAGTTTGCTAGGGAACTTCGCGTGGATCGCCTGCGCGAACCGGCGCGCGACGGCGATATCGGGTTCCGAGGTTTCCATCCAAAGCAAATCGGCATACGGCGCGTAGGCGAGTCCGCGCGCGATGCACGCGTCGACGCCCTCGCGCGTGCGGAAGAAACCTTCCGGCGTGCGCTCGCCGGTAATAAACGCGCGGTCGATCGGATCGACGTCGCTGGTGATGAGGGTCGCCGCCTGGGCATCGGTGCGCGCGCAGATAACCGTCGGCACGTCGAGCACGTCGGCCGCTAGACGCGCGGCAATCAGATGGCGGACGGCTTGCTGCGTCGGAATGAGTACCTTCCCGCCCAAATGGCCGCACTTTTTCTCGGAGCTGAGTTGATCTTCCAAGTGCACGCCCGCGGTGCCGGCTTCGATCATCGACTTGACCAACTCGAAGACGTTGAGCGGTCCGCCGAATCCGGCTTCCGCGTCGGCGACGATCGGCAGAAAATTCGCTGCGCTGCCGCGTCCTTCGAGCGTTTCGACTTGATCGTAGCGTTGCAACGCGCTGTTGATGCGGCGCACCAGTTGCGGCACGCTGTTGACCGGATACAAACTCTGATCGGGATAGACGTTCCCCGATGCGTTTGCATCGGCCGCGACCTGCCAGCCGCTGCAGTAGATGGCCTTGAGGCCGGCCTTTGCGGCCTGTACCGCCTGGCCACCGGTCATCGTGCCGAGCGCGGCAGTTGCGGCCGGCTCGTGCAGCAGCGACCAGAGCCGCTCGGCTCCGATGCGCGCGAGTGTCTGCTCGACGATCACACTTCCCTGGAGCTTTCGAACGTCGTCGGTGGAGTATGGGCGCTCAATGCCTGCCCAGCGGTCCTGCGTGCTCAACTTCTGCTCCTTCATAATTGGCTCGTTCATTTGCGTCATTGGATCGGTGCAATTGGATGGGTCATCATAAATCGTTGGACTGATATACCCTTATACATAGTCCACCAAGCAGATGTCAACCCGCACTACTCATATCGGCCAAGCTTGCTTGGTTAAACTGCTGTTGGCACAATCTCGACAAATGAAAACGGACGTTATAGTCCGTAAGTCCCGGGTATGCAACGAACCGTTCGATTCGCCGCGCTGATTGCGACGCTCACGCTTGTATCTGCCCAACTCGCGTTTGCCGCGCCGCCGGCCGCTCCAACGATGCAAGACGTCTTGCGTAGTACGAATGCAATGAGCGATTTCAGCAACGTCGCGATCTCGCCCGATGGCTCGCACGTGGTATACCAGAAAACGTATCGCCACGCGAGCACGCTCTGGCTCACGAACCTGGCGACACATACGACGGTGCAGCTGTCGGTGCGCGCAAAAGCCGACGCGACGACGCCTGCGTGGTCGCCGGACGGATCGCGTGTTGCGTTTCTTTCCGACGCGCGCACCAAGGGGCGGCCGTCACTCTATGTCGCCGGTGTAAACGGTCGCGGCGTGCGGCTCCTCGCCGCGCTAGGTGGTTTGCCGCAGCGGCTAACGTGGTCGCCCGATGGGAAGCATCTCGGGATGCTGTATATCGCGCATCCACATCGGCTCGCCGGTGCGCTTGCGCCGGGAGCACGCGATGTCGGCGTGATCGGCAGCGTGAACGACGAGCAACAGATCGCGACCGTCGACGCAACCACCGGCGCGGTCAAGCTGGTCACGCCCAGCGTCGACTACGTGTACGAGTACGCGTGGGCGCCGAACTCATCGCAGTTTGCCTTCACCTATGCGCGCGGCAACGGCGATAACAACTGGTGGGTCGCGAAGCTTGCGACCGTTCCAGCCGCCGGTGGCGCACCGCACGATATCCTCGCACCGAAGTTCCAGATCAACGATCCGACCTGGTCCCCCGACGGGTCGCACGTTGCCGTCGTCGGCGGCTTGATGAGTGACTTCGGACCGGTCGGCGGCGACGTGTATATCGTCGACGTTAGAAGCGGGGAATCGCGTGACGCAACCCCGGATGCGAAGTACAACGCTGCAGATTTGCACTGGCCTTCGGCCGGCCATATGCTCGTCGTGGCGCACGTGATGGGATCGATGCATCTGCTCGATCTCAATCCGCAGACCGGTACAACGACGACGTTGATCGGCAACGAAGAAGCGTTGCGCAGCGTGTCGGTCGCGCGCGGCGGTGCCCGCATTGCGCTCGTGCGCAGCTCGTTCTCGGCGCCGCCCGAGGTGTGGGCCGGTGCGCCGAAAGCCCTGCGCAGCATCACAAGCGCAAACGCAAACGTGCCGAACTTGAGCGGCAAGGGCGTATCGCTCACGTGGAAGAGCGATCCCTTCACCGTGCAAGGATGGCTCATCTATCCGATGCACTACGACGCATCGAAGAAGTATCCGATGGTGATGATCGTGCACGGTGGCCCGTCGTCGGAGTCGGTGCCGACCTACGACAGCCGCTTCACTGCGGCGCTCACCGCGCGCGGCTACTTCGTGCTCGAACCGAATCCGCGCGGCAGTTACGGCCAAGGCGAGACGTTTACCAGGGCCAACATCAAGGACTTCGGCTACGGCGATTGGCGCGACGACCTTGCCGGTGCCGATGCGGCGATCGCCGCTGCACCGATCGATCCAAATCGTCTAGGACTCTTCGGCTGGAGTTACGGCGGCTACATGGCGATGTGGGCCGAAACACAGACGAGGCGCTTCAAGGCGATCGTCGGCGGTGCCGGCATCGTAAATTGGCAGTCGTACTACGGGCAGAATAAGATCGACCAGTGGATGATTCCGTTCTTCGGTGCGTCGGTCTATGACGATCCGGCGGTCTACGCCAAGAGTTCACCGATCACGTTCATCAAAAACTCGCACACGCCGATCCTGATTCTGCAGGGCGAGCGCGATGAAGAAGTGCCTGCGCCGCAAGCCTTCGAGTTCTATCACGCGATGCAGACGCTCGGCGTGCCCTCGCAACTCGTCGTGTACGCCGACGAAGGCCACGGCCCGCGCCAACCCAAGAATCAGATCGACATTCTCGAACGAACCGTCGGTTGGTTCGACAAATACTTGCGGTAGATTCGGGGGGAGAGCACCATGCGCGTTCGTTCGATCCGTCGCCAGATTCGAACACTTCAAATCTGCGCAGTGACAAGTTCCGTGGTTGCCGCCATCGCCTTATTGGGGGCGGCGCAAGCTGTGCGTCAAGTTACCTTCGATTCCATCACCGTGCACAGGATCAACGTGATGGATCGAGAGGGAAAGTTGGCGATGGTAATTGCCGGACACGATGATGAAGCGACGCCTGTCATGTTGGGATATACCGGCCAAAGAGCCCAAGGGAACAATGCGGACAACGGAATCATTTTTTTTAACCAAAAGGGCGATGAGCAAGGTGGGTTAATTTGGTCGGCCTCACCAGACCGCAGCGAGTCGGCAGATACGCTCTCATTCGATACGGCGAACACCGACCAACTATTGCACGTGGAAGACGGGGATTATCAAGGTCACCACTACGCGGATATTGTTGGATGGGATCGGGCGGCGAATGAGGCTGAGTTGCTTGCTCCTCTTCTGCACGAGCTGGACCATGCAAAGACGCCGGCACAGCGCGCAGCCATTAGGCAGCGCATGAGGTCTCTGGCGAAAGTGTCAACGCGATTCTTCATTGGATACGACACGAACGACGTAGCCCAACTCGTGCTTGCCGACAAGTTGTCGAAACCACGAATAAAGCTGTTTGTGACACCCGCTGGACAGGCAAAACTGCAATTCCTTGACGCATCGGGGCGCGTAACCTACGAGTTGCCGAAGTAGACGTTGCCGATTAGGTAGCTACAAGAAAACGACGCATCCAGACGACCGATGTAAAGAACGAGGCGCCGCATTGCTGCGACGCCTCGTGCGCTTTGATGTGTCTGCTGGAACTGATACCCCAAGCGCTCCGACAATAACACACTTCAAGCAGCTTCGCAACGCCGGGTGGAGCGCCGCGGCTGGAGCGCCCGGGAATCGAATCCGGAGCCGCTTGAGGTATCAGATCAGCGGTCGACACCATCGATGCGCCCCAGCTGGGCTCATATCGACTTGCACGACGAATCGGTGGTCTGGTTATTGCCCTCCCGCGAAGTGGAAGACGCGGGGATAGCGTTTAAACCAGCGTAGGTAGCGGCAGTGACGGACGCGTTGAGAGATCCGGGTGCAATTCGGTCGCGTATTCCAGCGCGCGATCCATCATGCGCAGCGCAAAATCCATCTGCGGATCGCGGCCGTCACGATAGTCTTGCGGTGCAAAGTCGACGTCGTAATCGGGATCGGTGCCGTAGTTCTCGACGTTCCAACCGACGTCGGAGAACCAGAACGAGTATTCGGGTTGCGTCGTCAGCGTGCCGTCGACCAGATGATGATAGGGATTGATGCCGATCACCCCGCCCCACGTGCGCTTACCTACCAGCGGCCCGAGTTTGTAGAGCTTGAAGCAGTGGCTGAAGATGTCACCGTCCGAACCGGCAAACTGATTGGTGATCGCCATCATCGGCCCGGCGACGGATTCGGGCGGATAGGGAATCGCGGTGCCGTAGCGCGGAACGTCGTACCCAACCCGCCGGCGTCCGAGTTTTTCCAGCAACAACGGCGAGACGTGGCCGCCGCGGTTATAGCGCACGTCGACGATCAAGCCCTTGCGATCGAACTCGCTCAGATAGCCGCGGTGAAATTCGGCGAAACCCCATGGGCCCATATCGGGAATGTGCACGTAGCCCACGCGGCCGTTCGTCTTGTCGTGCACGTAGCGACGATTCGCCTCCACCCAGGCGCGGTAGCGCAGCAGCGATTCGTTTGCGAGCGCTTTGACGAGCACGCTACGTTCCTCATCTCTGCGCGTGCGAACCGTGACCGAAATATCTTTGCCGGCACCGTTGACCAGCAAGCGATCCGGCGCGAGTTCGCGCGAAAGGCGTTTACCTCCGAGTGCAACGAGTACATCGCCTTCATGAATGTCGAGACCCGGCTCGGCGAGCGGCGAGTCCTCGCTGCGATTCCACGAATCGCCGCGATAGATGCGCGCGACACGATAACCGCCACGGTCGTCGTCCCACGCGAGATCCGCGCCGAGGAAGCCACGCTGATATTGCGGCGGTACGCGGTAGTCGCCGCCATATTCATACGCGTGTGACGTGCCGAGCTCACCCTGCATCTCCCAGATGACGTCGGAAAGTTCGGTGCGCGTGCGCACGCGGGGGAGTATCGCCTTGTACCGGTCGTAGACGCGATCCCAATCGATATCGCTCATGTCTTCGACCCAGAACTGTTCGGTCTGCAGACGCCACGCTTCGCGAAACATTTGCGCCCATTCATCGCGCGGCTCGATCTCGACGTTTGCGCGATTCAGATCGATCCAACCGCTCTTGCGCCCGGCTTCGTTCGATGGCTTTTCGGGTTCATCATCGCTGAGATCTGTAGTCGCGTCGATCGCCCGCAGCCGGTCGTGCGAGCGATAGATCAGTGTGTGCCCGTCGGCGCCGAGGCGCATCTCACCCACATCGCTAGCAACCGTGGCTTGGCGTAGGTTCTCGAAATCGTAGGCTAAGAGTGTGCCGCCGGACGCCTCCTCCGCATCGTCGTCGTCGTAGGCGTTCTTGATGCCGCGTACGGGGAAGCGGGTGTAGAGCACCCGGCCCTTCACCGCAACGAGTTGTTCGTATTCGCCCTCGTCGACCGGAAAGCCGAGCACGCGGCCGGCGATCTCGTCGAAGTCGATGTCGATGCGCAGGTCCTCCGGCTTGTCATTCTTCTTTTCGGCTTCGTGTTCGTGGTCGTGCTCGCGATGCACGGGTCGCGGTTGCGGCACGAACGGCGAAGGCACGTCGCTGCGCAAGGTTACGACAAACGGTCGCTGCGCCTGCGGGAAACTCAAGTCGAATTGCAGTGCATCGTAGACCGGGTGGAAGTCGCGCGTCGAGATGAAATAGAGATACTTCCCTTGCGGATCCCACGCAGGTGAATGGTCCACACGCAATGGTGCGGTGACGTCGTGGACTTTTCCTGAGCGCACCTTGACGACGCGAATGATCGACGCGCCGCGCGTCGGCGACCAGACATACGCGATGTACCTGCCATCGGGTGAAAACGCGAGATCCTGGACGCGGTTCGCCGGGCTCGTGTCGAGCACGCGAACTTTTCCTTCGTCGAGATCGATCGCGCAGAGCTCGTGACGGTGATTCGCAAAGGCAATCACGTCGTTAGCGGGTGACACCGCGAGTTCCGTCACGCGGCCGATATCGCCGCTGGTGACGATCTTCGGTTCATCGGCGGCGTCGGCGCGTTGGACGGCGATTTGCTCGGCGCCGGTCGCGTCGGTGACGCAAGCAAAGCGCTTCCCGTCTTTGAGCCACTCGGCAAGCCGCGTACGCACGCGACTGGAACCGCCGTGATTGAGCACGGCGCCTTCGAAGAGCGGCATCGTAAAGGCTTGGCCGCGTGAGACGAAGGCGATGCGCGTGCCGTCGGGATGCGGCGCAAAATGCTCCAGCGATTCTGCCGCGGCCTCGAAGCGGCGCACCGTTTGCGGTTCGGCCGACGGCGCTTCGATCGCGAGCTGCGTACTCTCGCCGCTTGCGAGGTCGATAACGCTGATTGCGCCGCCGCTGGAGTAGACGATGCGCGATCCGTCGGTCGAGGGAAAGCGCGCGTAGTACTCGGCCTCATTCGAATGGCGCGTGACGTCGCCCCCGTCGAGCGTGCACGAATAGATGTTGCCGATGCCTTCGTGATCTGCGAGGAAATAGATGCGCTCTCCGATCCACATCGGCCATGCGGGATTGCCGTCGGGAAGTTTGAGTTTTTCGAAATCGCCGCGCTGCGCAGCATCGGTCCAGATCTCGCCGGAGGTTCCGCCACGATAGCGTTTCCAGCGCGCAGGATCGAATGCATTGCGCCCGATGACGACGGCGCCATCGGGCCCCATCGAAAACGCGCGCGCGTGTCCAAGACGCAATTCGCGCGGTTCACCGCCGTTGCGTGCAATCGCCAGCGGTCGCGTCTCACCTTCAAACCACGTTCGCGCGTTGGCGACGAAGTGAATCTCGCTGCCGTCGGTGCTCCAGCCGACGACGTGTGCAACGGTCGATCCCAAGAACGTCAATCGCTCCGGCTTGCCGCCGGCGGTGGGCATCACGTACACTTCCGGATTGCCGTCATCGTTCGAGATGAACGCGATCGTCGAGCCGTCGGGCGAGAGCCGCGGCGTCGTACACGTCCCGAAGCTCACGGTGAGACGGGTGGCCGTGCCGCCTGATGCGGCAACACTCCAGAGATCGTCCTCGCAAACGAAAACGATGCGATCGCCCGCAATCGTCGGGTACCGGTAGTAGCCTTGACTCATGGTTTGCGGTGAGTTGGCGAACGCGCACGCGTGCTCTTGCGGCCGGGTATTACTTTGTGATACAAAGTGAAGTATGCTGCAAGCCCACCTCCCCGAGAGCGCGCCCGAGCACATCGCCGTCATCATGGACGGCAACCGCCGGTGGGCCCGAGAACGTGGGCTGCCGATCGCCGAAGGCTACCGGCGCGGCGTCTCCGCGCTGCGCGCCGCAGTACGCGCTGCGGCGCATGCGGGCGTGCGCCGGCTCACCGCCTACGGATTTTCCACCGAGAACTGGCAACGCGAATCGCGCGAGGTGAGCCTTTTGATGGGACTCTACGCGGCGTGCGCGCGCAGCGAAAAGCCCGACCTCGTGCGTCAAGGCGTGCGCGTGGAAATCATCGGTGAGCTTGACGCGTTTGCATTACCGGCGCGTTCGGCCTTGCGCGAACTGGTTGAAGCAACCAAACACAATACGCGGATTACGCTTGCGCTTGCGCTCAACTATAGTGGACGCAGCGAGATCGTGCGCGCCGTGCAAACGGTGGCAAGCGAGGTTGCGGCGGGACGCCTACGGCCCGAACAGATCGATGAGTCGTTGCTGCGCGGCGCGATGTACGCGCCGCACGCGCCCGATCCCGATCTCTTGATTCGGACCGGCGCAGAGCACCGCGTCTCCAACTTCTTGCTGTATCAACTCGCCTACACCGAATTGCTTACGCTGCCGGTCATGTGGCCCGATTTCGACGAGACGACGTTTGCGCAAGCGCTCGCGGTCTTTGGTGAGCGTCAGCGCCGCTACGGCGCCTAACCTCAGAGGTTCCCTTGATTGATCGCGGCGGCACGTCCTTCGTAAAGTAGCCGCCCGAGCGTCCCCATCAAATCGGCGCTGTTATCGAGTTGATCGATCGGCGAGACGAGAACCGGCGTCTGCGAGCGCACTTCGAACGGCAGCATCGTGCCGTCGCCCGCAGCGAGCAATTCGGCACGAAAGCCTCCAAGGGTGCGAAAGAGCAGTTCAGCGTAAAGCGCGTTCGCCCAGCCGAACTCCTGACGCGTAAAACGCCAGTACCCATCGGGATAGAAGCTCTCGTGGATAAGCCCGTCCTCACTATCCGTTTCGGCCAGCGTGGTGATGCTGTTCTCGATCTCGAGACGGTCGGTCGAGGTCAGCGCGCGGCCGATGATGCCGAGCGGCCACACGTAGCCGTACGGCGTGTGCGGGCTGCCGAGCCCTTGCGCGTAGCGGCCACTGAAGTACCACGGGTTGTCCATACTGAGCACAAACGCGCGCGTATTGAGATAGGTCGCGTCGTACGCCGACGACCAATCAATGCCCGGCAGTTCGGTGAGATTGGGAATATTGGCGTCGTCCATCAGGTTGTAGTTGCCGTAGCCGTCGGTTTCATACGCATACATCCACACCCCGCGCCGCGCGTTGAAGAAGATGCCGTAGCGCAGAATCCCGGTCATCACGCGTGATTCGAGCGCGTGCGCTTGTTCGCTCAACGCGGTGTCACCGTAGCCGATGCGCGCCAGATAGGAAATATCGCGCAGCGCCACGGCCGCGAGGGCATTTTGCGGGATGTTGAAGCGGTATTCCACGGGGTCGTCCGAGGGGCGGAACGCGCCCCATATCAGGCCGGTGCCTTCGTCGAATTCATCCTTCGTCGGCACGTGATACCCGTAAACATACTTACTGCACTCGCGGTGGTGCTCTTCGCAGTTGTACGTTACCACGATCTGTCGCAGCGCAACGTGGAGTTCGGGCGAAAAGACGCTACGGTCGCGCGTCGCATCGTAATACACTTGCAAGAGCACGACCGGCCACGCAATCGAATCGACCTCCCACTTGCGTTCCCACGTGTGGTAGTCTTCCTGGAACGCGTTGGCATAAACGTCGAGGTTAATCGCGCGAGCGTCGCGCTCGATAACGCCCGCGAAACGATTACGCAGCAGCGGATACGCACGTTGAAAACGCACGTAGGGAATAGTCTGCGCCGAAGAGTCGCGCAGCCACATCGCGGGGATGTCCCCGGTTTGCACGTAGGTGGTTCCGTCGTCTTCCGGATAGAAGTCGTGAAACAGCGTGTGAAAGAGCGTCTCGGTTTGCACGCTGCGAGCACGAGCTCCGGTCATGGGGACGATCAGCGTCTGCGCGATCAACAGCACCGCAGCGATCGCGTGCAACATCAAATTGCTAGCGGACGGGCTCGAGCGCGAGTGTGTCGATCTTGCCGTTGCTCAGCGTAAACGTCAACGTAAGACGGCCATGCTCGAAGACGAGCGTGTAAACCTCGTTGGTGAGCGCTCCGACCGTGGTCGACTCGTTGAAAAGCGACTGCTCGAGTTTCCCAAGCGGCAGCAGCATCGACATATACGTGTGAACGCGATTCTCGTCGAATTGCGCATCGAAACCGGGTGTAAGCAGCGAACGATCGAGCTTTCCCTCACCGAGCTGCGCGATGACGTACTTTGCAAGCGTCGTGACAGCCGGATCTTCGAACACTCCGGGATGCGAAAGATCGGCGACGAGCGCCGGATTCTTCAGCGGCTCGACGATCTCGACCAGGCTCTTGGCAAGCGGGACGAGATCGACGCGATCGGCATTGGAGAGGATCGCAAACGCGGTGCCGTCGTCAAGCACGAGCCCGTCGTCGGCGCTGAATCCGTCGATGTACCCGCTGTGCTGCGCGATCCGCAAACCGTACCATGTGTCGGTGAAGAAGCCAAAGCCGTAGTGCGTCGGTGTGCCGTTTGCCAGCGTCCACGACGATGTCATCTGCTCGAAACTATCCGGCGAAAGGATGGAGCCGTCGTAGAGACTCCACAACCACGCGAGCAGATCGGGAGCGTTGCTGCTCATTGCGCCGGCACTGAATGCGATCGCCGGCGTGTCATTGGGTTCGGCCGGAGCCGGTTGCCATGCCGATCCGTCCCACGCGCAGCCTTGTGCGACGTTTTGCGCGAGTGGCGGAGCAAACGTTGTCGAGTGCAGGCCGAGTGGCGAAGTGATGCGGCTGCTGAGCAAGTTTGTGAACGTCATTTTCGTCACGGTTTGAAGGGCGGTACCAAGCAAATAATAATTGCTATTGCTGTATTGCCACTGGGTGCCCGGCGTAAATTGTGGCGGTGCATTCAGCGCGGAATCAAGTGTTTGCCCGGGATCCGTATACGAAACGAGGCCGCTGGTCTGCGACAGTAGTTGCGCGATGGTGATGCCGGCGACCTCAGCGTTGAGCGGCAAGGCGCTGCGATCGGCTTCCTGCATGACGAGCGCGGCGGTGAACTGTTTGGTAATCGAGCCGATACGATACACCGTGTAGCTGTCGGCACGAGCATCCGCTGTGCACGCACGCGTACCATAGCCACGAAGAAAAACAGCATGGCCTTTGCGGGCAATGCCCAGCGAGAGCCCTGGGATGTGGCTTGCGTGCATAACCTGCGCGACCACCGCATCGATCTTCGCCGACTGCGCGGGCGTCAACGCCAGCGACGCAGCCAGGAGCGCCACGGGCAACATTGTCGTTTCAGTTCCACGGCGGGGAGGGTGATTCCGTGTAGTTACCGCAATCCACCCGTACTTTGGCAGGCTCGATTGATCTCGACACATTACTGCGCGACTTCAACGCCGGGCGTCCGCGCGGTCTCGCGCGCGCGATTTCATGGGCGGAAAGCGGACGCGGGTCGGAATTGATCCGGCGGCTCTATCCCAAGACGGGGCACGCGTTGACAATCGGCCTGACCGGGCCGCCAGGCGTAGGGAAATCGACGCTGTCATCGGCGCTCGTGCGCAAGGCGCGATCGCTGGGCAAGAGCGTCGGCGTTGTGTCGGTTGATCCGAGCTCGCCGTTTTCGCACGGCGCGTTGCTCGGTGACCGGATTCGGCTTACCGAGCATTTCGTCGATCCCGACGTGTTCATTCGCTCGATGGCCAGTCGCGGACATTTGGGTGGGGTTGCGGGGGCAACCGCCGACGCCGTGCTGCTGATGGATGCATTCGGACTCGAAGTGATCGTGATCGAGACTGTCGGCGTCGGGCAGAGCGAGATCGAGATTGCCGAGCTGGCGCAGACGACGCTCGTGGCGCTGCAGCCGGGCAGCGGCGATTCGATTCAAGTGCTCAAGGCCGGGATCATGGAGATCGCCGACGTGTTCGTCGTCAACAAAGCCGACCACCCGATGGCGAATCAAATGAAGCGCGAGATTCGTTCTATGATGAAAATGCTCGAGTTCAAAGGGTGGGTCCCGGAATTGGTCATGACGCAGGCGCTCTCGGGAGAGGGCGTCGACGATCTATGGCGGGCGATCGAAGCGCACAGCGCCTACTTGAACGAAACCGGCGAGATCGAGAGCAAGCGCCGCGAGGCATTTGCGCATCAAGTGCGTCAACTCGTGCTCGGCAAGCTGCAAGAGCGTCTCGAGGACGATCTGGATGCGCGACTTTCGACCGATCTCGATCCGTATGCCGCGGCGGAAGCGCTGCTTCAGAGCTGGAGTTGATCGCTCCCACACCAACGCCGGCCGCGCTCCCTCCGACGCAGGCGATCGTCGCACATGCGTACGATCGCATGCGTTCATACGGCACGCCGCCATATGTCGTGTATCTCGCGAGTGAGAACGGTGACACGTACCGCATAGCATTTCGCGCGTCCGACGAGATGATGAATCAAACCCAATACAGTCCGAATCGCACGAGCCTCGCGCCTGCGGCGGTCTATCGCGCATTCGTCGGGCCGCTCTCGATAACCGTGCACCAAGCCGTGGTGGCGGAGCCGAGCGCAAGCGCGAGCGCGACGCCGGCATCAACCGGCGGTGACCTCTCGAACGGTCTGCTCTCGGACCTCAAAACGATTGCCGTGGTGAGCGCACGCGCGCGTCCGGTCTATACGGCCAAGGATCACGGCCTCGAAACAATCGATGGACACAGCACCGATCGTATCGAACTCAGTCCGGTATCGGATCCGGCCCGCTACACGCTGCGCGATCTGTGGATCGACACGACGACATACGACGTGCGGCGTGCCGACTATATTACGCGCGATCCGAACGTACCCGACGCAACGGTCTATCTCACGGTGAACTTCGTCCAAGTCGGGCCGTATTGGATCGCGGCCCGCTGGGTCGCGATCTACCATTTCATCGGGCAACAGCCCCCGATCTATCGCGAGCTCAAGCTCGTGAAGATGCGCTTCCCCGACGCGCTTCCCGATTGGCTCTTCAATCAGCGGGGCTACGAACTGCACTACATGGCTGGGAGCCCCGATCCGCTCGCGCACATCTTTGACGGCCAAGCCTCCCCTTGACCTTGGCCCTTGCGGGGCGGCCGGGGGTTTGGGAGAATAGCCTCCGTGACCCACCTAAAGAGGAAGCCCGCTTGGCAAGAATGATCGAGCGCCCGGCGGCCGCGGGCCGGACCGGCCCCGGCTCAGGCGCGACCGACCGAACGATCTCGGACATCCCGCTCAAAACCGTCTACGAGCCCCAGGACGCCGAGCGCGTTGAACCGCTGCCTGGCGAGTACCCGTATACGCGCGGGATCCATCCCAACGGCTACCGCGATCGCCTTTGGACGATGCGGCAATTCGCCGGCTTCGGCAATGCCAAGCAGACCAACGAGCGCTACCATTTTCTGCTCGAACAGGGGCAGCACGGTCTTTCCGTCGCCTTCGATATGCCGACGCTGATGGGCTACGATTCCGATGCGCCGCAGGCGCGAGGTGAGGTTGGGAAGTGCGGCGTCGCGATCGACTCGCTGCGCGATATGGAGGTTCTGTTCGACGGCATCGACATGGCCGATATCACGACCTCGATGACCATCAACGGTCCCGCCGCAATTGCCGTCGCGCAATATATCGCGGCAGCCGAGAAGAAGGGCATCTCACGCAAATCGCTCGGCGGTACGATTCAAGCGGATATTCTCAAAGAGTACATCGCCCAGAAAGAGTGGATCTTCCCGCCGCGTCCGCACATGCGCGTAATCGTCGATATGATCGAATTCTGTACGGCCGAGATGCCGAAGTGGAACACGATCTCGATTTCCGGCTATCACATTCGCGAAGCGGGCTCGACCGCGGCGCAAGAACTAGCGTTCACGCTTGCCGACGGCTTTGCGTACGTCGAAGCGGCTATGGCGCGTGGGCTCGACGTCGACGCCTTCGCGCCGCGCCTCTCATTCTTTTTCAACTCGCACATCGATTTCTTCGAAGAGATTGCGAAGTTCCGAGCGGCGCGGCGTATCTATGCCAAACGGATGCGTGAGCGGTACGGTGCGCGCAATCCGAAATCGTGGCAGCTTCGCTTCCACACCCAGACCGCCGGCTGCAGCGCGACCGCGCAACAGCCGGAGAACAACATCGTGCGTGTCGCTTACGAGGCCATGGCCGCCGTTCTCGGCGGCACGCAGTCGCTGCACACCAATTCGATGGACGAAGTGCTCGCGCTGCCGAGCGAAAAGTCCGTTGAAATCGCGCTGCGTACGCAGCAGGTTTTGGCGTACGAGACCAATGTCACGAACGTCGTCGATCCATTGGGTGGATCGTATTTTGTTGAAGCGCTCACCGACGAGATGGAGCGCCAAGCGGAAGCGTACTTCGAACAGATCGAGGGCTACGGCGGCGTGGTCGAAGCGATCGAGGCCGGCTTCTTCCAAAAAGAGATAGCCGAGGCGAGCTATCAATATCAACGTTCGATCGAGTCGAAAGACCGCATCATTGTCGGCGTAAACTATTTCGAGCGTGACGATGAGCGCATGGAGATCGACCTGCTCAAGATCACGGAGGAAGTTGCGCAGGGCCAGGCACGTGAGCTCGCAGAGTTGCGCAAATCGCGCGACAACAACCAAGTGCAACGCACGTTGGAGCGTTTGCAAAAGGCCTGCCGCAACGAGGGCGACAACGTGATGCCGCACCTCATCGACTGCGTCAACGCGTACTGTACCGAAGGTGAAATCGTCGAAGCGATGGCCACCGTTTACGGGCGTTATACGGAGCGATCGGTGTTTTGATATGAAAATTCACAACGATATGGAGCGTCGCCGCGTGCGGCGTACGCTCGCCGAAGTCAAGGACAAGCTCGAGGAAGCACTGCGCTTGAGCGAGCAGCACCACAACAAAGGAAAGCATGTCCAATCGACCACTACGGATCGTCGTCGCTAAAGCGGGCCTCGACGGCCACGATCGCGGGGCAAAAGTCATTGCGCGCGCGCTGCGCGATGCGGGTATGGAAGTGATCTACACCGGGCTTTTCCAGACGCCCGAACAGATCGTGCAGACCGCGATTCAAGAAGATGCCGACGGCATCGGCCTTTCGATTCTCTCCGGCGCCCACATGACGCTTTTTCCGCTCGTGATCGAGCAACTCAAAGCGCAGGACGCGGATGACGTCGTCTTTTTCGGCGGCGGCACGATCCCGCCCGAGGATGCCGACGAGTTGCGCAAGCGCGGGGTGAAAGCGATCTTCACGCCCGGCGCGCCGTTGCAGGACATCGTCGATTTCGTAGAAGCCGAGTGCGGTAAACGCCGCGAACTCGTAGGGTAATCCCTTGAACGTACGCACGCGGGTCGCGCCGTCGCCGACGGGCGATCCGCATGTCGGCACGGCATATGTCGCGCTGGTCAACTACGCGTTCGCCAAGCGCCACGGCGGCGAGTTCATTCTGCGCATTGAAGACACCGATCAGGTGCGCAGCACGCCGGAGAGCGAAAAGGCGATCCTCGATTCGCTTCACTGGTTCGGGCTTTCGTGGAGCGAGGGTCCCGATGTCGGTGGCGCGCACGGACCGTATCGCCAAAGCGAGCGCACCGAAATCTACCAGCGCTACGCGCGTGAACTGCTCGAGCACGGCCATGCCTTCAAATGCTTTTGCACGCCCGAGCAGTTGGAAGCGATGCGCGAAGCGCAGCGCGCCGCCAAGCAGCCGCCGCATTATGACGGCACGTGCCTGCGGCTAACGCAAGAGGAGGTAGCGCGGCGCGAAGAAGCCGGTGACCCGTACGTCGTGCGGTTGAAGATTCCAACCGACGGGGCGTGCGTTTTTGAAGATCTCTTGCGCGGCACGATTACCGTCGAGTGGAAGACGGTCGACATGCAGGTGCTGCTCAAGGCCGACGGCTTTCCGACCTATCATTTGGCCAACGTCGTCGACGACCATCTGATGGACATTACGCACGTAATTCGCGGCGAAGAGTGGATCAGCTCCGCACCCAAGCACCTCTTGCTCTACCGCTATTTCGGGTGGGATGCACCGGTGCTCTGCCATCTGCCGCTGCTGCGCAACCCCGATCGCACGAAGTTGAGCAAACGCAAGAATCCGACCAGCATCCTCTACTACCGCGAGCGCGGCTACCTCGCCCAGGCGCTGATGAACTTTCTGGGCATCTTGATCGACGCGCGCAATGACGATCCCGAACTCATCGGCTCGCCGTTGCTCGCGCGGATCACCGAGCATTTCGAACTGACGAACATCGCGCTCGGCGGCCCGGTCTTCGACATTCCAAAATTGACGTGGCTCAACGGGCAATGGATTCGCCGGTTCAGCGTCGCGGAGTTCATGGCGCTGCTTGCGGCGTGGGGATTCGTGTGGCCGCAGGCGATCCCGCAGGTGCAGCGCGAGCACATCGCCCGGATCGCGATCTCTCGGATCGAGACATTGATGGACTTCGGCCCGTCGATCGACTTCTTCGTGAACCGGCCAAAGCTCTCGAAGCGCGATCTCGAGCTCCCGAAACTCTCCTTGGATCAGGCCAAGGCGGCGCTCGACGGCGCGATCACCGAATTGCTTGCCCTTGCCGGCGCGTCGTGGACCGAATCCACCATCGGTGAGAAGCTCAAGTTGGCGGCGGCAAACCAAGATATGAAGTTTAGGGACGTTGCCCGGCTCTTCTACATCGCGATTACGGGAAGTCCGACAGGTCTGCCGCTCTTTGACGACATGGAGATTCTTGGCCAACAAGAATCCTTGCGGAGACTGGAAAACGCGCGGGAGGCATTACACTAGTGGCGGTACGCGCAATCGTCCTTGCGGCGGGCAAGGGCACTCGGATGAAGAGCCGCATTCCCAAGGTGTTGCACGAAGTCTGCGGCCGCCCGATGCTGTGGTACACGCTGCGCGAGCTCCGTGCGGCCGGCATCGACGACGTATTGGTCGTGACTAACGACGAGTTGCAAGCGCGCATCGCGGAGTTCGGCGTTTCGGGCGTGGTGCAGAGCGAACAACTCGGCACGGGCCATGCGGTCAAGATTGCACTCGATGCAAGCCCACCCCGTCCGGGCTCGCAGATCGTCGTGGCCTACGGCGACATGCCGCTGGTGACGCACGAGATTTTCGCGCGGATTCTCGGTGCGCTCGACGGTGGTGCGCCGGCCGTGATGTCACTAGTGACCGTCAAGATGCCGCTTCCCTCGAACTTTGGGCGCATCGTGCGCCGGGGCGAGAACGTCGAGCGCATCGTCGAGGTGCGCGATGCCGGCCCACACGAGCTGGCGATTGACGAGATGAACGCAGGGGTCTATGCGTTCGATGAGAGCGCGTTGCGCGATGCGGTCGTTGCGCTCAAGAACGATAACGCGCAAGAAGAATATTATCTGACCGATGCCGTGGCGCACTTCGTGCGTGAGGGGAAGGCCGTGCGACCGGTCGTGGTGAGCGATCATCTCTCGACGCTCGGTATCAACGACCGCGTCGAGCTTGCCATCGCCAGGCGCGAGATGAACGCGCGCATCTGCGCCGCGCATATGCGCGACGGCGTCACGATCCTCGATCCTGCGACGACGTACCTCGAACCGGAACTGCGGATCGGGCGCGACACGGTCATCTATCCGGGCACTAGCATCTCGCTGCTCTCGACGATCGGCGAGAACTGTACGATCGGTCCGCGCACCCGGATCTCGGCCTCGACCATCGGCGAGGGGGTGGAGATTCGCGAGAGCGTGATCGTGCAGAGCGAGATCGGCAGCGATTCAAAGATCGGTCCGTTCGCGCACATCCGTGGCCACGCGAAGCTTGCGGGCCGCAATCGCGTCGGCAACTTCGTGGAAGTCAAGAATTCACAATATGCACTTGGGGTGAAATCGGCGCACCTCTCCTACGTCGGCGACGCGACGGTCGGCGAAGAGACGAACATCGGCGCCGGTACGATCACCTGCAACTTCGACGGACGCCACAAGAACCACACGAAGATCGGCAAGAACGTCTCGATCGGCTCGAACACCTCGATCATCGCGCCGCTTACCATTGGAGACGATGCGCTTACCGGCGCCGGCTCGGTCGTAACCAAGGACGTCGCGCCGGGCGAACGCGTCGCCGGCAATCCCGCCAAACCGCTACCGAAGAAGTGAGCCGATGCACGTCGTTGCCGCCGTGTGGCTTCTCGCCAAACTGTTCTTTCTCGTGCCCGACCAGACGCAAGAGATTCCAGCGGACGTCTCGATGGCCGGCGTCTATCTGCACGCGACCATCAACGGCCATCCGGCAGTTTTTCATCTGGATTCGGGATCGGAGGCCATCGTACTCGATCCGGGAGCGGCCGCGCGTCTCGGTATAAAAGACGGCGTCGCCGACGTCGACATCGGTCCGCTGCACGCTTCCAACGTACGCTTCTGGCTGCACGACTATAGCAATACGCAAAATGGCGTACCGGTCGTCGGCATTATCGGCTACCAATTCTTTCGCTCCAATCCGGTGACCATCGACTATCCGCATCACAAACTCATCGTGCACGGCGCGGATTTCGATCCTCGAGCGCTCGGGACGCCGCAACCGATCGAACCGATCGACAATGGCAAAGCCTATCTCGTGCACGTGTGGTTTGCGGGCAAACGCGCGACGATGCTGCTCGACACGGGGGACTTTCATACGATGCTCTTCCCGGATTTCGCGAAGCAGGTTCGCGGCCTCGATGAGGGGACGGTCATCGTCGACTTCTTCGGCGGAAGGCGTGTGCCGGCGGAAGTTTACGACGTTGGAGACGTGAATTTCGGCGGCGTGCTGGGCAAGAGCGCGGAGATTGTCGTGCCGAATCCGATGGACTATCCGCCGAATCCCCAATACGACGGCATTCTCGGTCGCGATCTGCTTTCGCGCGTCGTCCTCACGATCGACTATGAGGACGACGCGCTGTTCGTGCAGACGCCGTAGCTACATTCCGGCGGCTGCTTTGATTTGTGCGACCGCAGCGTCCGCTTGTCCCACCAGCACCTTGGCTGCATCCATCTCCGCGGCGGTTGGCGCCGAGTACGAGAGATCGAGCGAGTTCATCAGCATCGCGAGGTGGTCGCGAAGCTTCGAGGGGAACATAATGTCCGCCTCACTCGAACGATAGCGCGGTTCGTACACGGCCGTCACCGCCGCTTCGACCGCGGCGCGCTGCGCAGGCGGCAACGACGCCATCTTGCTCTGCGCGGCGTTGACCGTCCGGTCGAGATAGTTGAGCTTATCCGAAAGCTCGGTGGCAAGCACCAGACGTGAGTGCAGCTCGTCCGCGCCCGGATTAAAGCGCGGATCGAGTTGTAGCTTGAACGCCGCCTTGCTGATGGTTCCGCCGTAATTCAACACGACGGTGTAATCGCCGGGAAGCGTCGTCGGACCGAGCAGATTGTCGCTGAAGTCGTCCGTCGGCACGATGTGCTGACCGACGATTTCCGTTGCACCCGCGTACCGCAGGTCCCAAACGAACTTGTTCATTCCCGGTTCGACCGCGGTCTCACGCGCGAGGTGATAGTTCGCGACGGTAATTGCGTCCATCGCGGTCAGCTCGTCGCCCGAGTACTTCTTGGCTTTCTTATTCTTGAGATGCAGGTTGAACGTACGAATCACGTTGCCGGTTGCGTCTTGAAATGAGAGGCTCACCGGCGTGCGTCCGTTGTAGTTGGATGGGAGATTGAAGAAGACGCTCGCGCCGTAGTCCGGATTGGAGCCCGACGGCCCAAAGCTGCCGCCGCCGTACGCGTGGGTCAGCCATGCCGTCTCGGGCGCAAAGACCTGCGCGGCGGACGTCGAGGGCGACGCTTCGCGCGCAACATTCTCCACCTGCTGCAGGTGGTCGAGGACCCAGAACGAGCGGCCGTGCGTTGCAATCGCGACTTCGCCTTCGCGGGCGTTGATCGCGATGTCGCGTACTTCGACCGGCGGCAGATTCAACGCGAGGGATTGCCACAACGCCCCGCCGTTGAGGCTGACGTAGACGCGGCTGCGCGTTCCGGCGAACATCACACGCGGCTCCCGCGGGTCGATGCGAACGGCGTAGACCGTCTGGTCCGCCGGAATGCCGTTGGTCATCTGTGCCCAGTTCGCGCCGCAATCGGTTGTTTTGAAGATAAACGGACGCATATCGTCCCACATGTAGCGCGATGCCGTGACAAACGCGGTGCATGCGTCGGTCTGCGACGGCTCGAAGCTGGTGATCCGAGACCAGAGCGACCCCATTTGCTTGGGCGTTACGTCTTTCCAGTTCGCGCCGCCGTCTTGCGTGACGTGAACGAGTCCGTCCGCCGAGCCGGCCCAGATGATGTCCTTATTCACGGGCGAAAATCCGAGCGATGCAATGTCGGGGAACGTCTCGGCACCGGTTTGATCCCAGTAGACATCGCCGCCGCTCGGGCCTTCGGTCGACTTGTCGTTACGCGTCAAGTCCGGGCTGATCACTTTCCACGTGCGTCCGTAGTCGTCGCTGCGGAAGAGGACCTGCGCCGCTTCGAAGAGCGTATGCGGTTCCGCAGGCGAGAACATGATCGGGTGCGTCCAGCCGAAGCGATATTTTTGGTCGCTCGCCTGATGGCCCGGCAGATAGATGGCCCACGGCGTGACGTTCTTTTCGTCGCCCGTGGAATAATCCAGACGCGCGAGCACGCTGTAATATGCGCCACCGTACGTGACGGTGGGATTGTTTGGATCGACCGCAATGTAGGTACTCTCGCCGAGCGCGACACCGTGGACGGAGTTTAATCCCAACCCTTCGTTCGACGCGCTGGGGATTTCGAATGCCCCGGCGTCCTGCATCGCGCCGTAGATATGGTACGGAAATTGCCCGTCGAGCACGATGTGATAGAACTGCGAGAGGGGCTGATTTGTCGTGGTGCTGAACGTCTTGCCGCCGTCGAGGGACACGTTGGCGCCGCCGTCGTCACCGATGATCAAAAGCTTTGGATTGCGCGGATTGATCCAGATGATGTGATTGTCGCCCAGACCCGGACCGAGGGGTTTCCATGTGTGGCCACCGTCGGTGGTCTTGAAGACGCTATCGACATTGGGCGCGTAGGCAACCTTCCAATTCGTCGGGTCGACGTAAATGGCGATATAATAGAACGCGCGTTGCCTCAGCTTCCACTCGTTGTTGACGCGCGACCACGTCGCGCCGGCGTTATCGGACCGGAAGACCCCACCGTCTTTGGCTTGTACGATGGCATAGACGACGTTCGAATTGCTCGGAGCCACTGCGACGCCCAACTTGCCAAGTTCGCCCTTTGCGAAGCCCGGATTCGTCGAAATCTTCTTCCAGGTTTTGCCCGCATCCGTCGTTTTGTAGATTGCGCTGCCGGGTCCGCCGCTCGACAAGGTCCACTCCGTGCGGTACGCCTGCCACATCGTCGCATACAACACGTTCGGATTCTTCGCATCCATGACGATGTTGTTCGCACCGGTATTGTCGTCGACGAAGAGGACTTTCTTCCACGTTTTGCCGCCGTCGACGGTCTTGTACACACCGCGATCCGGATTGGGTTTGAAAACGTGGCCCATCGACGTCGCGTAGACGATATTGGGGTTGCGGGGATCGATGACGATCGTACCCGTTTGACGCGTCTCGCGCAGACCCGCGTACTGCCAGGTTTCTCCGGCGTCGGTCGACTTATAGATCCCTTCGCCGTTGGCCCAGTCACCGCGAATATCGCTTTCGCCCGTGCCCACGTAAATGATTTTCGAATTTGATGGCGCCACGGCAATCGCACCAATGCTGTGCGAAATCTTGCCCATCTTGCCGTCGGTGATGTTGTCCCAGGAATTGCCCGCGTTTTCGCTTTTCCAGACGCCGCCTTGAACGCCGCCCATGTAAAAGAGATTTGGTTGGTCGGGTACGCCGGCAACGGCCACCACACGGCCGCCGATATATGGACCGACGAGACGCCACTCCATCTTGCTCAGCAGTTTTTCCGATGCGGAGCCGGAGGCAGCGGGAACGGTACTTGGAGCCAAGGCAAAAGCCGCGGCTAGGAGAGCAGCAACAAAACGCTTCATCCGGGCGCTATACCGCTAGTCTTTTAGGGTTCCTGTGTGGTCGGCCAATCGTTTGATCGCATCGAGCGTCTTCACCAGGTCCGCGTCGGTTGTGCGGTGATTGAGGACGCACATGCGGATCGCACGGTGCATCCCGACCGTCGTCGATGACGCGACCGCTTCCCCGCTCTCTTGCAGCGCGATCACCAATTCGTCGTTGAAACGATCGAGCTCGTCTTCGTCGAGGTCCTTTCGCCGATACCGGAAGCAGACGATGTTAAGCTGTACCGGTGCGAGCAATTCGAGATCGCGGTCACCGTCGATCAAGTCGCCGAGGAGTCGCGCCTGCCGCACGTTGGTTTCGATCGCCGCGCCGACACCGCGCGCGCCGAACTCTTTCATCGTGAACCAGATCTTGAGCGCGCGAAAACCACGCGAAAGGTCGATCGTGAAGTCCGTAAACCACGGTTGCGCGCTTGCGAGTCCGCGCGGCATGCGAGTAAGGTAATTCGGCGTCGAGGCAAAGGTCTCGCGATGCAACTCTCCGTCACGTACGAGCAGACATCCCGCATCATACGGAACTTGCACCCACTTGTGGAAGTCAAAGGCGATCGAGTCGGCGCGTTCAATGCCCCGGAAACGTGGTGCGAGGGTGGACGACAGCAGAGCCGGTGCGCCAAGCGCGCCGTCGACGTGATACCAGAGCCCTTCCCGCTGCGCAAGGTCGGCTAGGTCATCGAGCGGATCGATTGCGCCGACATCGACCGTTCCCGCGTTCCCGATGAGCATAAATGGGCGACGGCCGGCTGCGCGATCGTCGGCGACGGCGCGCGCGACCGCGCCGGGATCAACGCGATGCAGCGAATCCGTCGGGAGTACGCGCAGCGATCCGCTGCCCAATCCGCTAACCTCGAAGGCGCGTCGAACGCAACTGTGCGTCGCCGATGATGCGTAGCCGATCAACCGGCCGCCGTCGCGGGTGATGCCGTGTTCGCGCACCGCGGTACCGAGCGCGCGCGTCCGTGCGACCAGCACGGCGATGAGATTTGCTTCGGATGCGCCGACGGTCAATACGCCGCTCGCGCCTTCACCCAAGCCAAAGAGTTCGCAAAACCAGCGCAGAACTGCGCGTTCAACGTAGACGGCGCCATGATTGCGACCGCCGACGTTGGGATTCATGGTCGCAGCGAGCATGTCGGCAATCACACCCGTCGGCGTGCCTGCTCCCTGTACCCAACCGAAGAAGCGCGGATGCGTGTTGCCGCTGGCGTACGGTAAGATCGATTCCACGAAATCGCGGTAGATGTCGTCGAGCGCGGCCGGCGCTTCGGGCAACGATTCTTGCAGCCGCGCTTGCACCTCTTCGGGCATTTCACGCCAGACCGGGCCCTCACGAACCCGTTCGAGATAATCGAGCGCGTCGTCGAGCGCAGCATGACTGAAGCGCCGAAATGCCGGCCAGTCTTTTGGATCGAGCACGCTTCGGAAGGTTCGACGGACGCGCGAGTCCTCTTCCCCTGCGCGGCGGGCACTCACCCGATAGAGCCGTATGAGCATCGCAATCGCCGTCGCCGCCATAACGTGCGCGATCCTCGGAGCGGTCGCGGTACAAGCGCACGCGAAGTTGCGCGAACAACGAGCAAACGTGCACGCCGCACACGAGCGTGAGGAGTTCGTGCTCGACGCGGTACGCATCATGCTCGATGCATCGCGCCGTTCGAGCGATGCTGTGATTGAGTCGCTTGCGCAGACGATCCGCCGGCGCGATCCTGCGATCGATGCGGTGCTCGCGTTCACGCCAAATGGCGAAGAGCTCGAATGCGTCTTCGTCGAAGGCGTCCGCGCCCAACACTACGGCGGCGCGCGTCTGCGCCGCGATACCGCTGACTACCTGCCTTCGCGCGCGGCGCTTGCCGGCCACCGTGCGGGCGGTTGCGAGGGCGTGTTGATTCCGACCGATCGCTGCGCGCTGGCAGTGCCGATGGCCGATTCGAACGGCTTGCGCGCGGTGATTTACGCGTCGTCGTGCGCCGTTGAAGATCTCGACGGCGAGGAGACGATTGTGCGCACGATCGAGCACGCCGCGTCACCGTACGTCATCGCACTCGAACGGGAGCTCGCGCGAGCAGACGCGACCTATGATGGTTTAACGGGATTGCTGACGCCACGCGCCTTTCGCAATCGGTTGCGCGATGAGATCTCCCGCACGCGTTTTGGTGCGGTCTCGGTGCTGACCCTGTGGTTTATCGACACCGACCGCTTCAAGACCATCAATGACACGTTTGGCCATGCCGCAGGCGACGCCGTGCTGCAGGCAATGGCCGAGCTGCTGCGCTCGTTCGGCGTACCCGACGTCGATGTCGCCGGGCGCAACGGCGGCGACGAGTTTTGTGCGCTGATCCACGATGCGCAGAAGACGGTCGCTATCGAGCGCGCCCAAGCATTCTGCGATGCGGTGCGGCGCTTTGACTTCGGCATTACGATGCACATTACGGCAAGTATCGGTGTTGCCAGTTTCCCCTATGACGCACGCGACGCAAACGAGCTATTGGAAGTCGCCGATGCGGCGATGTACCACAGCAAGCGGACTGGGCGCGACCGCGTCTCATTTGCGGTCAACGGCGCAACCTTTGCGGTCTTTCGCGAGGGCAGCAGCGTAGCAAGCGATTCTGCCATCTGAGGCGAACAGCCGGGTGTGACCTTGCGACCCAATGCGATCGATTTTCGCGCCGACGCCCTCTCAGCCCACACCCTCCTTACCCACTCGGCGGCGCAGCTCGTCGATCCCGAGCGTCAACTTGCGGCGTTGCGGCTGGTGCATTGGTACATTCCGGGCTGGTTTTTCGGCGTGGTGTTCCCGGTCATTGCGCTCGCTTACTTTTGGCAATCAGGGCGTGCCGCCACGACCCGGGATGCCCTGCGCCGGCGTTTTGGTAACGAGAACGTCGTCCGTTTCATCTTCGGTGCAATCCTCGGCTTGATCGTGCGCGTCGCCGCACTGCCTCCGAGCCTCTATCTCTACCGGGTTGAACGCGCGATGAGTCAGAGCGATCAGCTCCTGCGCGCGTGGAGCCTCGATTGGATCCTCGTGACGCTGATCTGGATGCTCGCGGTCGGTTTTGTGACGGCCGCCGTGCTTTGGCTTGTCGATCGAACGCACCAGTGGTATATCTACGCGATTCTTACGATCCTTGCGGCAAGCTTCGTGGCGAGTTATCTCGCTCCGTTTATTAGCACGCCGCTCTTCGACGTCGTGTCGCCGATGCCGGCACGCGCCACGCCTAGCGTGCAAGAGATCGAAGCAGCGGCGCACCTACGCGCGCCGGTCCTCGAGCAGATCCGCAAGCGTTCGCACGTGGGCACAGCTTACGTTATTGGTCTCGGGCCCTCGCAACGCATCATGATCGGCGACGCGATCGTGGCCGTGACAAGCGCCGCCGAACTCGAGTATGTCGTGGCGCGACAGTTGGGATATATCGCGAGTGGCGCGCAATGGAAGATTGCGCTGACCGACGCGCTGTTGTTGATCTTCGGTGCGGCGATCGCGGTCGGGATCTCCGATCGCATCTACTTTCGCGGCGACGACGATCCGGTATCACGCTTCGCGCTCGTCGGTGCGTTCTTCGGTGCGCTC
Organism: Candidatus Acidiferrum sp.; assembly: GCA_035507095.1. Lineage (GTDB taxonomy): Bacteria > Vulcanimicrobiota > Vulcanimicrobiia > Vulcanimicrobiales > Vulcanimicrobiaceae > Aquilonibacter. Next base: position 26,018 of record DATJOM010000032.1, on the reverse strand, counting down.
TATCTGGTGGCGGTGCCGATCGATAATGCGGTCCTGCGCGGAATATCGCGTGACGCCGACCGCTACGCGCTTGCCCTGCATGTCGATCATGCTGCTGCGGTGCGCAACGTCGTGCGCGCAACCGATGAGTCGCTGGCTGAGGTCTGCCCCGATATCATGGCGCGGCTCTTCATGCAGCGTGTCGAAGACCCGTCAGTGCGTGTTTACGCGATGAACGGCGTCCCGTCGACCTGCCCGCCATAGTGTAGCCTAAAGAATTAGTCCGCCGGTCACTTGCGTCCCGAGATGCTTGCTCGTGAGCATCTCGACCAGGGCCGCGTGCGCAACGCGCCCGTCGACGATTTGCGCAGCCGGGATACCTTGGCGAACGCCGAGTGCGGCGGCTCGCATCGCATTGCGCAACTGGAGTTCGACTCGCGTATCGCCGGCGAGCTCGAGTGCTTCAGCCGGCGTCAATTCTTCGATCAGCCGGTGCGTTGCCGGATCGTTTACGCCGCCGGCCTGATGGAAGAAGATCGCGCGAGCGGCCGTTGTGGCTGCGCCGATCGCTGCCGCGACGTCATCCGCGAGAACCGCCTCATCCTCTCCGAAGAGGGCAAAGGCGGTTGGTTCGACGACGGGAATGAACCCGGCGCCGGTAAGCGTGTAGAGAATGCGTGTCTGAACGTGCCCGATACCGCCGGGGCCTTGCGGCAACAGCGCTGCGTCGGAGCCGCCAAGCGCAAGCGCGATGTTCGCGCTGCGATTGATTGCTCGCACGATGGCGCGCGCGGCCTCCGGATCCGGAGCGACGACAATCGGACGAATCTGGTGCTGGGCCAGCACCCGCAAGTCGTCGACGAGCGTCGCGTTCGCGTCGCAGGCTGTGACCTCGTCGACGCGCACCACAAAGGTTTTGCCGGAGAAATCCACTTTGGTTGAAGTATCGGCACATTGCCGCCTACGAATTTAGTACCCAATTGTTCACGAATTGCATCGCTGACTCGAGACCTTCGTCGAGCCAGCGTACCACGCCATCGGCGCCGGCGCCGACGATCTGTGGGAGCACCGCCCGCTCTTCGCTGCTAAAAGGCCCCAGGACATGGTCGATCGACTCGTGCTCCGGCCGTCCGACGCCGACGCGAATGCGCGGAAAGCGGTCGCCGATCGTGGCGATGATCGATCGCAATCCATTGTGGCCGCCGTGTCCACCGAATGGGCGCATGCGCAGGCTGCCGAACGGCAGATCCATATCGTCGACGACGACCAGCACCTCGCTCGGCGGCGTTCGATACCACGACGAGATCAAGCGTACGGGTGTGCCGGAAAGATTCATGTACGACGTCGGCTCGACAAACACGATCCGCCGCTTTGCGTCGTAGATCTGCCGGGCGCTGTCCTTGGTCTTCCAGGAATGTAAGCCGTAACGTTCGACGACCTCGTCGACAACCATGAACCCGGCGTTATGCCGGGTTCTTTCGTATTCTCGTCCGGGGTTGCCGAGGCCGACAACCAGCCTCGGCGCTTCTTGGTCGCCTATTGCGATTCGGTCTCCGGTGTCGCGCCGATAACTTCGGGCGTCGCTTGTTCGATCGTCGTACCGGCCGCGACTTCTTCCAGATTCGCTGCGGTCTTGGATGATTCGACGGAGACGACGGTCATGTCGGGCTCTTCGAGCAGCTTGAAGCCCGCCGGCAGTTTGATATCGCCGGCGCTTGCGTGTTGATGAATGCCGAGATCGGTAACGTCGATTTCGAGATGATCGGGAAGCTCATCGACCGGCCCTTCGACTTCGATTTCGTGCACGATCACGTCCATTACGCCGCCGAAATCGCGTACGCCGCGCGCCGTGCCCACGGTAACCAGCGGAATCGTCGCGCGCACGGCTTCATGCTCGGTGACGCGTTGTAGGTCGACGTGGACGACTTTGCGCGTCACGGGGTTCCGTGCAACCTCGCGCACGAGCGCCGTGTCGCTCTTGCGGCCGTCTAGGGTGAGGGTCAGCATCCCCGTTCGACCGCCATGGTGCATCAGGTCGTCGAAGTCTTTCGCCTCAAACGAAACGTGGAGCGGTTCCGTCCCGTGTCCGTAGACGACACCGGGAATTCTGCCTGCGCGACGCAATGCCGCCGCGCTCGTCGTGCCGACTTTCGCGCGCTTCTCGACGGGAAGAGTCAGTTGCTTGTTGTTGCCTTTTGCCAAGTGATTTCTCCAGTAGTGGTGCTTAGGCCGTCGCGGCCTCGATGAGCGTCGCGGCGGGCTGACTAGGGCCCGGTTCGGGCGGCGCCGCTCCCTCCTCACCGTCGAAGAGGGCCGAAACGGAGCGGTTGGTTGTGATGCGGCTGATCGTGTCCGCAAACGTCTGCGCGATTGAGAGCTGCACGAATTTTGTGTGCGACTCGCCAACCGCGAATGGAATCGTGTTGGTGACGACGACTTTCTCGATCTCCGACTCCTCGAGGACGCGCATCGCGTCTCCGGCGAAGATGCCGTGCGTCGCTACGGTGTACACTTGCGTCGCGCCGCGCGCTTTGATCGCCTCAGCGGCCTTGGCGAGGGTGCCACCGGTCGAAATCATGTCATCGACGACGACCGCAATCTTGCCCTTGACGTCGCCGACGATGTCGGTCACCTCGGAGACGTCGGGCTCGGGCCGGCGCTTGAACACGATCGCAAGCGAGCTTTCAAGCCGCTTGGCAAAAAGCTCGGCGCGGTGCACGCCGCCGGCATCGGGCGAGACCACCACGATGCGGTCCTTGCAGAGGCCCTTTTCCTTTAAATAGTTGCACAGGACCGGCATGGCCATCAGGTTGTCGACCGGGAGGTCGAAGAAGCCCTGAATCTGGGCTGCGTGCAGGTCCATCGTGACCAGGCGCTTGACCCCGGTGACCTTGAGCAGGTTGGCGACGACCTTGGCCGAGATCGGCTCGCGGCCTTTGGTCTTCTTATCCTGTTTCGCGTAACCGTAATATGGAATCACTGCCGTGATGCGCGCCGCCGAGGCGCGGCGCAAGGCGTCGATCATCAGCAAGAGTTCCATCAGCGCGTCGTTGACGCCGATACGGCCATCGGCTGCTTTGCAGATCGACTGAATGACGAAGACCTCGGAGCCGCGGACGTTCTCTCCGATCTCGATGCGGGTCTCTTCGTTTTTGAACTTATCGACCAGCGATTTGCCCACGTGCAACTTGAGCCGCTTGGCGATCTCTTCAGCCAACGCGGGGTTCGAGTTACCACTAAAGAGCAAAGGGTTGTGGCTCAACGGGCTACTTCTCCAAAGGAACCGGACGGATGGGGCGAGCTTCGCCGGAGGGGGCCCTTTAACTTCCCACTCGTGCCTCGCAACCGGAGGTCGGTGGGTGGGGTTGAAGCAAGGCTGATGCCCCCGAATCGCTTTAAGCTCGAAGCCCCGTATGCGCTTGCCGGTGACCAACCACAGGCGACCGACGCATTGGCCGCGGGCATTCTCCGGGGTGACCGCGCGCAGACGCTGCTCGGCGTGACCGGCAGCGGCAAGACGATGGCGATGGCGCGCGTGATCGAGCTCGTGCAGAAGCCGACGCTCGTGCTTTGCCACAATAAGACCCTTGCCGCGCAGCTCTGCGCCGAGTTCCGCGAATTCTTCCCAAACAACGCCGTCGAGTACTTTGTCTCCTATTTTGATTACTACCAACCCGAGGCGTACGTACCGTCGACCGACACCTACATCGAGAAGGACTCGTCGATCAACGATGAGATCGAGCGGCTGCGCCATTCGGCGACGCAGTCACTGTTGACCCGGCCCGATACGTTGATCGTCGCATCGGTCTCGTGTATCTACGGGTTGGGCTCGCCTTCCGACTATATGGAGATGTCGGCACGGATCGCCGTCGGCGACGAGATCGACCGCGACCTCCTGCTGCGCAAGCTCGTCGACATGCAGTACCGTCGCAACGACCTCAACCTCGTTCGCGGAACGTTCCGGGTGCGCGGCGACGTGCTCGAGTACGTGGGCGTCGATGAAGAGCTGGTGCACCGCATCGAATTCTTCGGCGACACGATCGAAGCGATCAACGTCGTCAATTTGCTCACCGGCGAGTACGTCGAGAGCAAAGACGAGCTCCTGATCTTCCCGGCCAAGCACTTCATAACGCCCGACGAGAAGCTGCGCCGCGCGATCGCGTCGATCGAAGTCGAACTCGACGAGCGGCTGCGATATTTCAAGGAACACGGCAAACTGCTGGAAGCACAGCGCTTGGAGATGCGCACGCGGTACGACCTCGACATGCTACGCGAGGTCGGGTACTGCAATGGGATCGAGAACTACTCGCGCCATCTCACCGGCCGCGAACCGGGCTCGACCCCGTGGTGCCTGCTCGATTTCTTCCCGCAGGATCATCTCTATTTCGTCGACGAGTCGCACGTGTCGCTGCCGCAGGTTCACGGCATGTACGCCGGCGACCGGTCGCGCAAGGAAGTGTTGGTCGAGCATGGGTTCCGCTTGCCGAGCGCGCTCGACAACCGGCCGCTCACCTACGACGAGTTCGAAGATCACGTCAGGCAAATCGTCTACGTTTCGGCAACGCCGGGAACGTACGAAATCGGGCGGAGCGCGCAGACCGTGGAAATGATCATCCGCCCGACCGGTCTGGTCGATCCGGAAGTCGATGTGCGCCCGACGCGCAATCAGGTCGACGACTTGATGGAGGAGATACGCCTTCGCACGCAGCGCGGCGAGCGCGTGCTGGTGACGACGCTTACCAAAAAGATGGCCGAAGACCTTACCGACTTCTTGCTCGAGAACGGCCTGCGCGTTCGCTATCTGCATAGCGAGGTGGATACGCTCGAGCGCGTAGCCATTCTGCGCGATCTGCGCCTTGGCGTTTTCGACGTGCTCGTCGGTATCAATCTCTTGCGCGAAGGCCTGGATCTGCCCGAAGTCTCACTCGTCGGCATCCTCGACGCCGACAAGGAGGGCTATTTGCGCAGCGCTACATCGCTGATTCAGACGATCGGACGCGCGGCGCGTAACGTCGAAGGCAAAGTGATCATGTACGCCGACAACGTGACCGAGTCGATGGCGCGCGCGCTTGGTGAGACCAAGCGGCGCCGCGAACGGCAGATCGTATTCAATGAAGAACACGGCATAGAGCCGCGCTCCATCCGGAAGGAAGTGCGCAATATCTTGAGCATGGTTGGCGCCACCGAAGAAACGGGAGCGCAGGTCAAGCTCGAAAAGGTCCCGCGCGACGTGGCCATGCGTATGGCTGCCGACGTCGAGAAGAAGATGCGCGAGTACGCGGCAAATCTCGAGTTCGAGAAGGCTGCGGCACTGCGTGACGAATTGATCGAGCTGCGCCGGCAAATCGGCGGTAACGAGTCATTACTTTTCCAAGGCAAAGCACCAAAAATTTTCCAAGAGGCGCTGAAAGAGTTGGTATAAATGCTGACACGAGGTGATTTCTTGCAAACGAGTACGGTCGCGGCGGTCGGTACCGCAGCCGCGGGCCAGGTTGCTCAAACATCGAGTGCGGGCGGTAAGCTGAAAGTGCGGTGGTTCGGCGGTGGCGTCTACGAACTTGCGACGCCCGACGACAGCGCGATCGTCCTGGTCGATGCGTGGATCTGGAATAATGCCGGATGGACGCCCTTCAACCTTACGAAGCCGCCCGAGTTGCAGAGCGCGTCGGCCTTTGCCGCGCATCTGAAGTCGCGCAATCCGCAATACGTGCTCGTCGCGCTCACCCACGATCACGGCGACCACATGGGCGACTATTTTGAAATGCTGCCCGCGCTGGTTGCGGCGGGCGTACCGGTGATGACCGTGGGACAGAGCGATCTCTTCCGCGTCGCGTTACCGCCGAAATTCAAAGCTGCAGGTCTCGATCCGGCGAAGATCGTGCTCAACAACGGTGCGGGCATGAACTTCGGCGGGACCGCAACCTTCGGCACGATTCACACGCGCCTCGTCCCGGCGGTCCACTCGACGTTTTCGGGCTTCCCTTCCGCCGGATTCATGATCGATATCGGCGGCATGCGCGTGTACGCCTCGGGCGATACCGATCTTTTCGGAGATATGTCGGATCTCGGCCGCCGTTACCAACCGCAGCTGGCGGTACTCTCGGCGGGCAATGGACCGTATACGATGAACCCCGAAGATGCGGCGGAAGCGTGCAAATTGATCGGAGCGGCGCACGCGATTCCGGTGCACTACGCGCACAACGGCCTCGTGCTCGGCCCGCAAGCGGGTGACATGTTCAAGGCTGCGGTTGCAAAAGTGTCGCCGCAGACGACGGTCACGGTAATGAAGCCGGGCGAAAGCGTCGTCATATCGTAGATCGCGCCATCGTTGAAGAGAAACTTGCGTGGTGCATGGCCGTTCATGCGCCGCGCGAGCTGGTCGAGCGTTTGCGTATTGCACTCGCCGAAGGCGCGCTCGACGTCGTGACGCAGTCGGCGAACGCAATGCTTCCCCGGGCAAATCTGCGTCCGCCCGAACCGTGCCGTCCGGTAGGTAACGACGATGGCGCACATTTCGACAATGGCCTCGTTCACGCGTTCGTAAATCGGCAAGGCGCGGTGCTCGAGCTGGTGACGCCGCACATGCGTGTGCCGGTCTCGCAAGCGAACCTGCTCACGCGCGCGCGACCCATGGGGTTTGAAGCGCACGACCAAGGCGCTCGCGTGCAATTTCAGATCGGAAAATCTCCGGCGACAATGGAGCTCGAGCTACGGAGGGGCGAGCCGTTTCTGCGCGTTGCGCTGGCCGTCGATTGGTGCGAGCGCTGGCGATCGCTGCAGCTCGAGAACTGGTTTGCCATCGCGGCAAACGCACCACGGTATGGCGACGGCAAGCGATTTGCAGCGATCAGCGACGAACGGGCCGGCGTTGCGATCTTTGCCGTCGATCCGCTGGGTTGGGATGCGCGCGCGTTGCGCAAGGGCGGAATGCATCTCACTGCGGAGTTGTTGCGCGAGCGCGGCTCCGCTCAGCTCGCGTGGGCGTTTGCGCCGTTCGAGCCGGGCATTTCGATCGGCGCGCTCGAACAGGCCTGGGAGCTTTTCGCGTACGAGCCGCGCGTGCGGCTCTTTACCAGCGAGGATCCCGCGATACGTGTCGTCGAGACCACGCCTGCTGTGGATGGCGACGGCGTGATCGTGCGCGTGCGCGAGTGCGACGGCATCGAGCGCTCGCTGCGCTTGCGCTGTGGCGCGCGCATGCGAGAAGTGGACGGCGAAGCGAGGATCGAAGGAGAGGCCATAATAGCCGACATCGGCGCCTTCGGCGAGCGCAGTTTCCGAGTACGGTTTTAGAGATTGAGTCGCACACTCGAGGTCGTTCTCTTCGATTTGGACGATACGTTGCACGACGACACCTACGCATTCCAAAGCGCGGCGGAAGAAGTCGCGCGCGAGATTGCGCTGGAGCACGGTGTTGACGCGCTCGAGCTCAAGGCGGCCTATATCGCGGAGGCGGAGGGATTCTGGCATCGCCTTACGCCCGAGCAGCTCAAGACGCGGCTGTCCGGCATTCGACTGACGATGTGGGGAGCGGCGCTCGAGCGCGTCGGCATCGACGACCGTGAGGTCGCGGCCACGAGCGCGGCGCGCTACAACGAATATCGCAAGAAGTATTTTGCGGTGTTCCCGGGGGCATTCGACGTTTTGCGCACGCTGCGCAGCCGCGGTCTGCGCTTGGGCATCCTCACCAATGGATTCTCGGAGACGCATCGCGAAAAGATCGCGCTGCTGCAGATCGGCGAGTTCTTCGATGCGATCTTTATCGCTGACGAAGTCGGCATGATCAAGCCCGATCCGCTGCTCTTTGCGCACGCGTGCACGACGCTCGGATCGGCGCCCTCGCGCAGCGCGATGGTCGGCGATCGCTACGAACGCGACGTGCGCGGTGCGCTCGAGGCCGGACTCTATGCAGTGTGGCTGAACGTCCGCGCCGAAACGGTCCCGCCCGGCGAACCGCCGCCCGACGCGATCGCTTCGACCATCGGCGAGATACCGAAACTTTTATCCCTGGCCACGGTGTTATAGGAAAGCATGGCAACCGGTCTCGACCATATCGTCATAAAGGGCGCGCGCGAACATAACCTCAAAAACATCGATCTTACGCTGCCGCGCAACCAGCTGATCGTCGTGACCGGCCTCTCGGGTTCGGGCAAGTCGTCGCTTGCCTTTGACACGATTTATGCCGAAGGTCAACGCCGCTACGTCGAGTCGCTCTCATCGTACGCGCGCCAGTTTCTTGGCCAGATGGAGAAGCCCGACGTCGATTACATCGAGGGGCTTTCGCCGGCAATCTCGATCGACCAGAAGTCGACCTCGCGCAACCCGCGTTCGACCGTCGGCACCGTGACTGAAGTCTACGACTACCTGCGTTTGCTTTACGCGCGTATCGGCACGCCGCACTGCTACAACTGCGGCCGCGAGATCAGCTCGCAGTCAAGCGAGCAGATCGTCGATGCGATTATGGCCTTGCCGGAAGGCACGAAGATTCAATTGCTCGCGCCGCTCGTGCGCGGGCGCAAGGGCGAGTACGCCAAGCTCTTCGAGGAAGTCGCCAAAGAGGGCTTCGCGCGCGTCCGTGTCGACGGCGAGGTCAAAGAGCTGCGCGAGAAGATCGCGCTCGACAAGAAGCGCAAGCACACGATCGAGGTGGTCGTCGACCGTCTGGTCATGAAGCCGGAGATTCGCAAGCGTTTGACCGACTCGGTTGAGACGACGCTGCGGCTCTCGACCGGTATCGTCACGGTACTTGCCGATCCTTCGAGCGGCTCGGGACGCGAACTGACGTTCAGCGAAGCATTTGCGTGCGTGCACTGCGGCATCTCGTACGAAGAGCTTGCACCACGGCTTTTCTCGTTCAACTCTCCGTACGGCGCGTGCCCGGCCTGCACCGGGCTCGGTGAGAAGATCGAGATCGATCCGTGGAAAGTCATCCCCGATCGCAGCAAGTCGATTGCCGACGGTGCGATCGTGCCATGGAGCAAGAGCCTGGGCGGCGGACGATTCCCGTCGATGAACCCGTACTACTTGCAGCAACTCGAGCGCGTGTTACGCAAGCATCGCGTGAAGATGACGACGCCGATCGACCAGCTCTCCGACAACGTCCTCGACGTCATTCTCTACGGGACGGAAAAAGAAGAAGATTTTGCCTTCACGTCGCGTTCGGGTAAGACCTGGGAGTATCGGGCGTCGTTCGAGGGCGTAATCAACAACCTGCAGCGGCGCTACACCGACACGTCGAGCGACTACGTCAAGGAAGACATCGAGAAGTACATGTCGGCTTCGATCTGCCCGACTTGCAAAGGCGCGCGGCTCAAGCCGGAGGCGCTGGCGGTGACGATCGGCGATCAGAACATCGATACGGTGACGCGGATGTCGATCGAGAATGCTGAGGCGTTCTTTCGGAAGCTGACGCTGACCCCGCGGCAGGAGCAGATCGCGCATCAGATCGTCAAGGAGATTCGCGCGCGCCTGGGGTTCTTGACCAATGTCGGCCTGAACTATCTGACGCTAGCGCGCTCGGCGACGACGCTTTCCGGCGGCGAGTCGCAGCGCATTCGGCTCGCGACGCAGATCGGCAGCGCGCTCGTCGGCGTGCTCTACATTTTGGATGAACCCTCGATCGGCTTGCATCAGCGCGACAACGACCGGCTGCTGGCGACGCTCAAGACGCTACGCGATCTGGGCAACACGTTGATCATCATCGAGCACGACGAGGATACGATGCGTACGGCCGACGTGATCGTCGACATCGGGCCGGGCGCGGGCGCCGAGGGTGGGGAGATTCTCACCGTCGGCAAGCTCGACGACGTCGTTGCGAATCCGATCTCGGAGACCGGTGCGTACCTCTCGGGACGCAAGTTCATTCCGATTCCGAAGCTGCGGCGCGAACCGCGCGGCTGGCTCGACGTGCGCAAGGCGACCGCGAACAACATCAACGGCGTCGACGTGCGCTTTCCGATCGGCGTCTTTGCCGCAGTGACGGGTGTGAGCGGCAGCGGCAAGTCGACGCTGGTCAATCAGGTGCTCGTGCGCGCGCTCAACCAGCACTTGCACGACCAACCCGCCGGCGGTACGTATGGAACCGTTAAAGGCGCGGCGCAACTCGATAAGTTGGTCGTCATCGATCAATCGCCGATCGGGCGTACGCCGCGCTCGAATCCAGCGACGTATACCGGCGCGTTCGACATCATTCGCGAACTCTTCTCGATGGTGCCCGAGGCAAAGATGCGCGGCTATACGCCGGGACGCTTCTCGTTCAACGTCAAGGGCGGGCGCTGCGAAGCGTGCGAGGGCGACGGCATCATCAAGATCGAGATGCACTTCCTTCCCGACGTATATGTACCGTGCGAGGTATGCAAAGGCAAACGCTACAACGCGCAGACCTTGGAAGTGAAGTACAAAGGGAAAACGATCGCCGACGTGCTCGAGATGCGGGTTGATGAGGCGACGGAGTTGTTCTCGACGATTCCGCGTATCCACAACAAGCTCAAGACGATCTGTGAGGTCGGCTTGGGCTACATCAAGATGGGGCAGCCTGCGACCACGCTCTCGGGCGGCGAAGCGCAGCGCGTGAAACTCGCGACCGAGCTTTCGCGGCGCTCGACCGGCCGTACGTTCTACGTGCTCGACGAGCCGACGACGGGCTTGCACTTTGCCGACATCCACAAGCTGCTCGAGGTGCTGCAGAAGCTGGTGCAGACGGGAAATACCGTGCTCGTGATCGAGCACAACCTCGATGTCATCAAGACGGCGGACTACCTGATCGATCTTGGCCCGGAGGGCGGGGATCGCGGTGGGACGGTCGTGGGAACCGGCACGCCCGAAGAGTTGGCGGCGAACCCCGCGTCATATACCGGTGCCTACCTGGTTCCCGTGCTCGAAGACCAGCGAGCGGTCGGCCATCACCGTCCGGACCAGGTCGCGCTCGAGCGTTTGGAACGCGAAAACATGTCCGCGCTCGACGATCTCGCGAAGGGCGACCGCGTCGCTGTCGAAGCCTAACCCATCGTGTTTTCGGTGGTAATGCTCGTTTGCAACGATCTCGCGCGTTCGCGCGATTTTTATCGCACGGTGATGGGGCTCAGGATGAAGGCCGATCACGCCCCGCATTGGGTTGAATTCGAATTGCGCGACGGCGTCACATTGGGGCTTCATCAAGGGAGCGACCTTCTCGCGGTACGTCCGGGATCGTTGCAGCTTGGGTTCACGATGGAAAGTGTCGACAAGTTCGTCGCCGATTGCAGCACGCTGAGCGTACCGATCTTGCAGTATCCCTACGACGAGGGCAAGCTGCGCATTGCGGTGATCAGCGATCCCGACGGGTATCCGATTCAGGTCGGATCCAAGCGTTAGTGCCCGTTTCTCCCAAGGCTCGTGCCAAAGAGTTGCGCGCGCTGATCGACGACGCCAACCGGCGCTACTACGTACTCGACGATCCGTCGATCACGGATGCGCAATTCGACACGCTGCTGCGCGAGCTTATCGAACTCGAGACCGCGCACCCGGAGTTGCGCACGCCCGACTCCCCTACGCAACGCGTCGGCTCTGCGCCCTCGGAGCGCTTTGCGCCGTTCGAACATTCGCAACCGATGCTCAGTCTTGCCAACGCGTTCGACGAAGAGGAGCTGCGCGCGTGGGACGAACGGGTGCGCAAACTTGCTGATGCACAGTATTCGTACGTCTGCGAACTCAAGATCGATGGGCTTGCGATCGCACTCGACTATCGTGACGGTTTTTTCGTACGGGGCGGGACGCGCGGCGACGGCCGCACCGGCGAAGACGTCACCACCAACCTGCGCACGATCAACACGATCCCGCTGTCGCTCAAAAAAGCATCGCCGTTTGTCGAAGTGCGCGGCGAGGTATACCTCCGTAAGAGCGATTTCGAGAAGCTCAACGCGCGGCGCGAACGCGAAGGGCTTCCGGTCTTTGCCAATCCGCGCAACGCCGCATCCGGCGGTGTGCGCCAACTCGATCCAAAGCTGACCGCGCAGCGCCGGCTATCGTTCTTCGCCTACGCAATCGCGCAAGGACCGTCGCTCAAAACCCAGAGCCAGGCGCTCGACTATCTGCGGTCGTCCGGATTCGTGGTGAACGATCATATCGAACCGGCCAAAAACATCGACGCGGTCATCGGCTTCTGCGAGCGCTGGGAATCCGCGCGCGACAGCCTCGACTATGAGATCGACGGAGTCGTGGTCAAAGTCGATGACCTTGCGCTGCAAGAGCAACTCGGTGCGATCTCGCGCGAGCCGCGTTGGGCGATAGCCTACAAATTCAAGCCGCGCGAAGCGCGTACCAAATTGCTGGATATTACGATCACGGTGGGACGCACGGGCACACTCAATCCCAATGCCGTGCTCGAACCGGTGCCGATCGGCGGCGTGACGGTAAAGAGCGCAACGCTGCACAACGCCGAGTACATCGCGAGCAACGACATTCGCATCGGCGATCACGTGCTGGTCACGCGGGCGGGCGACGTCATCCCGCGCGTTGTCGGACCAATCCTCAGCGAGCGTACCGGCAAGGAACGCAAGTTCGTCATGCCCGACGTCTGTCCGGTTTGCGGCAGCGCGGTCGATCATCCGCCCGGCGAGGCGATGTCGCGCTGCACGAATGCGACGTGTCCTGCGCAGATCTTCGAACGCGTGCGGCACTTCGCGTCGCGCGGCGCGATGGATATCGAAGGTTTGGGCGACGTGCTCGCCGAGCAGCTAACGAGCAGCGGTATGGTGCACGATATCGCCGACATCTACGCGCTCAGCGAGAAGAAGCTCGCGAGCATGCCGCGGATGGGTGAGAAAAGCGTCACCAATCTTCTGGCCGCTATAGAAGGATCGAAGTCGCGCGGACTTGCGCGCGTGCTGACGGGTCTAGGGATTCGCTTTGTCGGCGAGCAAACGGCCGCGATACTTGCAAGCGATTTCGGTTCGATCGAGGCGATCGAAGGGGCGAGCGAGGATGCGTTGCGGGCGAGCGAGGGCATTGGGCCGGAGGTCGCGGCGAGCGTCCGGCTCTTCTTCGAGCAGAAGGCCAACCGGGCAATGGTCGAGCGCTTGCGGCGCGCCGGGGTCGTGTTGGAGGGGGCCCGCAAAACGCGTGGGACGGGACCGCTTGCCGGAAAAACCTTCGTCCTCACCGGCACGCTTCCGACCCTCACGCGCGACGAGGCAGGTGCGCTGATCGAGGCCAAAGGCGGTAAAGTGGCCGGTTCGGTCAGCCGAAAAACCGACTACGTGGTTGCCGGCGAGGCGGCCGGGAGCAAACTGGAGCGGGCCCGCGACCTGGGGCTCGCTGTCCTTGACGAAGAGGGGTTAAGGCGGCTGCTGGAGGAGTAGCCTCCCTCGACCAGTCAGTACGGGGGTGGGTACCATGGTCGGCAGCCAAACGGAAATATTGCTGCGCCACGCGCAGCTGCATGATGACGCAGTAACCCTTTTCCGCGCGCTCGATGAGCGCGACGAAGCGCGCGTCGCGTCGGCATTCCGCCGCTTCATTTCAAATCTCAAGGGACATCTCGACGTCGATCTCGCTGTTGGCTATCGCTTATTGTTGCGACATCCAAGCGACTTCGTACGACGTCTCGCCGAACGCGTGCTTGAAGATCAAGAGGATTTTCCTCAGCAATTCGAAGTGCTTGCGGCGCGCTGGGAACGTGCAAACACGCAAATGCTGCTCACACAAGCCTTTCGCGACGAATTGGAAACGCTGGTCAGCAACCTGCTCAAGCGTATACGCGTCGAAGAGCGCCTGCTGACGGCGATATCGAGCGTAGCGTAGCCGCGAGCGCCTCGGGCAAATCACCGGCGACCACGCCGACCGGTCGCACGTTCGCGCATTCCTGTGCGGTGCGTCCATGCCAATAGGCGGCCACGCACGCCGCATCGAGCGGCGGCAACCCTTGCGAAAGTAGCGTTGCAATCATGCCCGTCAGCACGTCACCCGTGCCGGCGGTCGCAAGCGCTTGCGTCCCCGTCGGATTGACGTGGGTTCGAACGCCGTTGTCGATGAGCGTGGCACGCCCCTTGAGCAATGTGGTGATTCCCGTGCGCTGCGTAAATTCGCGCAAGCGTTCGACGCGCGTACCGGGTACGACGGTGCCGAGTCCGGAGAGTCGCGCAAACTCGCCTTCGTGCGGCGTCACAACGCACGCCTTTCCGCGCAAGATATCGAGATGTTTGGCCAGATGGAAGAGTCCGCTCGCATCGATCACCATCGGCAGCTCGCACCGCACGATGAAATCGCGAATTGCCTCGCCGGTGCGTTTATCGAGGCCGAGCCCGGGTCCGATTCCAACCGCACTGTTGCGTGCCGCGACCTCGGACAGATCGTCACCGATCTCGACTACGACTTGCTCGACGAGATGCGCGTGCAGCGTGTCGATCGCTTTTGGCGCGGTCGCAACCGTGACGTAACCGGCCCCCGCGCGCGCCGCGCCGCGAGCGCACAAAACTGCCGCGCCCGGAAACTGCGCAGAACCGGCGATTATCAGCGGCGCACCGGCGCTGCGCTTATCCGCGTCGCGGGCGCGCTGCGGAATCATTGCGAGAAAAGCGGCGTCGTCGAGTACGGCAAAAGTTTGCGCGTGCGCCTGTACGTACGCACGGTCAATGCCGATATCGGCGATCCACAGCTCGCCGCAGTATTCGCGTGCCGGGTCGAAAAGCAGTCCCGGTTTCATCGCCGCGAGTGTAAGTGTCGCGCTCGCGCGCACCGCGTCGCCGGGCACCGCGCCGGTGAGCGCATCGACCCCGCTCGGAATGTCGATTGCGAGAACGCGGCACCGGCGCGCGTCGAGGGCGCGAATTGCGGGTGCGTACGATTCGGGTAGCGGGAGCCGCGCACCGGTGCCAAAGAGCCCGTCGATCGCAAGTGCAGCACCTGCGAGCGCTGCACGCCCGGCCGCCTCATCCTCCGGCAAGTTGTCGTGATCGTAGACAACGCAGTCATAGTCCTGAAGTTGAGCGAAAGCTGCGCGCGCATCGCCGCCGTTATTGCCCGGTCCGGCAAAAGCAACGATTCGGCTGCCCGGCTCGCAGTGTTCGCGCACGTATGTTGCGATTGCGGCACCGGCGTTGCGCATGAGCGTCTCGACGCCGACCGCGGCGACCGCCTGGGCGTCGGCTTCGCGCATCTCCCGCGGCGTGAGAACCTCGATCATCGTTCTAAGACGACCACTGCGGCGGCGGTCGTTGCGGAGTGCGTGATCGTCAAGTGGATCGCCGTTACGCTCCGCGAGGCCGGAAGCGTCTCGGCTTTGCCGTAAAAACGAACGATGGGTTTGCCGCTGCGCTCGTGCGACACGCCGACCAGGCGCCACGGTATCGCGTGACCGAAGGCCTTGCGCGTCGCTTCCTTCGCGGCAAAGAATCCTGCAAGACGCTCGGGCCAGTGGCGTTTGCGAAGTGCGTAGGCCATCTCTTCTTCGGTATATACTTTGCGCGCGAACCACGCGAGCGCGCGCTCGTCGAAACGATAGCGTTCTACCTCGGCGAGATCGATGCCGATGCCGACGATCATGGGCCGCCCTTCGGCGCGCTCGAGCGGTGTTCCGGCCGCGCGTGTCGAAGCGCGTCGCCTCAAGATGGATTCGAGCATCCGCATCGTTCCGATCAACGCCATGGACGGCGCCTTTCTCGACCGGCTCGTACCCTGTTTGGAAGAGCGGTTCCTCGCGACGGTGCAGATAGAACGAGCGCTCGCAATTCCGCGCAGCACGCTTAACGCGACGCGCGCGCAACTCTTCCTTTCGACGCTGGTCGCGCGCGTGCGGCGCACGCATCCCGACGGCGCGGGTCTGTATCTTGCGCTGACGGAGTACGACCTCTACAAAACGTCGCACCGCTTCATTTACGGCGACGCGGACGAGGCCCAGGGCGTCGCCGCGGTTTCGCTCCATCGGTTGCGTTCGGAATATTACGGCGAGGAGCCCGATCCCAACACGCTCTTCCAACGGACCTTGAAGGAGTGCGTGCACGAACTCGGGCACGCGTTTGGGCTGCGCCATTGCTACAACGCCCGCTGCGCGATGTATTATTCGAATTCGATCTTCGAAACCGATAACAAGATGTCGCACTTCTGCGAGGCGTGTGACAAACGCATCACGCGCGCACGTAACGAACGCTGAGCGTGAGTGCGGCTGAGCGCCGGTCGGTGCGGCGGCCCTAAAAGGGAGACCCTGGGGGGATTCGTTCGCGTGTCGCGGGCCCCGGCGCCGGTGCGCGTCCCAGCCGCACTGAGGGCCGTTTTAGGCTAAAGGTCACGGCGTTTTCGACCGTCAATCATCTAGAACGCCGCCACACCGTTCTGAGGGGAGCACCGTGATCTCTGCCTACTTCGCCGGTCTTCGGGCACGGCTGGGTTTTGTGCCCCGTCTGAGCCTTGCTTTGCTCGGTGTCGTGGCGTGCGCGGCGGCTGCGTGGTTCGGAACCGCGTTCCCGATGGAAGCCCTGCTCGTCGGGATCGTCGCACTGGTTGCAGCCGCGACCGGTTTCCCCCTCGGCGCAGCGTGCGCGTTACTCGCCGCCGTTGCCGATTATGTTTCGCGTGCCCAGCACAGCGCGGGCGATCCCCTCGTAGGTGCGCTGTTCGTGTTGATTCCGGGCGTCGCGGTCAGCGCGCTCTTCTACGGTGAGATGTCGCCGATCGAGGAACTGAGCGAGGTCGCACCCGGTCAGCTCGCGTTCCGTCCCGCGGCGCAACGCGCGTTACCGCGCGGCGAGGCGCTCAATGGATCGGCGATGAGCACAAGCATCTCTGCACTCGCATCGGGCATACGCGAAGTTTCGCAGGGCGACTTCACCAAGAACATCGCGGTCAGTGACGGACAGCTTCAAGATTTGGCGATCGCGCTGAACAAGCTCATCTTCGGCATGCGCGAATTTTTGCGGACGTTGCACGGCAACGCCGGCAACCTCGGACAAGCTGGTTCGGATCTGCGTACCACCGCTTCGACCGCGCTCGCGGTGATCGAGGGCGCGGCGGTTGCGCAAGGCCAGCTCGACGAAGGCATTCAAGAGCAGTCGCGCATTGTCGATGAAGCGACCTCAAAAGTCGTGGTGCTGACCGAAGCGATTTCAACGATCGCTGCCTCGGCGGAAGAGCAAACGCGCAGCCTCGATGAAACGGCCCTCTCCGTTTCGAACATGGCCGCGTCGATCGAAGAAGTTGCCGCGCAAGTCGACTCGTTATCCACCAGCACGGCGGAAACTTCGCGCACGGCCGAGCGCGGAGGTTCGGCAATTGGAACGATCGTCGACGGCATGCACACGATTCGGACGACGATCAACGACCTCGCCGAAGACATTCGCCAGCTGGGCAGCAACTCCGAACAGATCGGCGACATCGTTAAAGTAATCGATCGCATCGCCGAACAGACAAACTTGCTCGCACTCAATGCTGCGATTGAGGCGGCGCGCGCCGGCGAACATGGCCGCGGCTTCGCGGTCGTGGCAAGCGAGATCCGCAAACTAGCTGACGGCAGCGTGCAGGCGACCAAAGAGATCGCCGGACACATTGGCTCGACGCAAGCCGTAATTTCCGAGGTCGTCGGTGCAATGGATCGTCTGACCGAGCGCGTCGAGGAGAGCACAGGCAGCACGTCGTCGGCATCGGGTGCGTTGCAAGAGATCGTTTCCGCGGTGCTCGCCGCCAACCAGCAGATCGGCGCTATCAGCTCGGTGACACGCGCGATGAGTCAGAATTCTTATGAAGTGATCCGCCAGATCGAAGAGATCACGAAGTCCGTCAGTCTCAATCTCAAAGCGACGCAATCGATGACGCGCCAGTCGGACGACGTCAGCAAAGCGTTCTCCGACATTTCATCGATCTCACAACAAAACGCTTCGTCGGTCGAAGTATTGACGTACGTCAACAAGGAAGTGACAGATGCCGCGCAACGTATGCTTCAATCCGTCGACCAAATGAACGATCTTGCGGGGAAGATCGATTCGCGGCTGGCGCAGTTCAAAGTCAGTGAATCGGGGACGGAGGAAGTCACTGCATGAGGGTGAGCCTACGCGTACGCCTTCTCGGAACGCTCGTCGGTGCTATCGTCTTTTTCTTCTTAATCAGCGTCATTGCTACCCGTGTCGTGTTGCAACACGATCTCACGAAACTCGGCGAGACGCAGGTCACCAATGGTGGCGGCGCGTTTGCCGGCTACTGGGATTCGCGTAAAGACCAGATTCGTTTGCTCGTGGCGCAAGATGCGGTCAGCGATGCGCTGCGCAAGGCCTTGCAAACCAAAAACGTTGGAGCGATGACCGATCAGCTGGCCAACGTTGCGCGCACTTCGGGATTCTCGTTCCTAACGGTTGTCGACGCGAACGGCAACGTCGTAGCGCGTGCGAACGGTCCGCTGCGTGGCTCGCTCAAAGGCAATCCGTTCGTGCAGCGCGCGCTCACCGGAGAGACGGTGAGCACGGCGACGCTACTCGATCAAAGCGAGCTGAGCGGCGAAGGACTCGCGCCGCAGGCGCAGGCCGACATTCGAGGCAGCGATGGGAAGCCTGCGACCGAGCATATCAACCGCGGATTAGCGATCGTCGCGGCGGCGCCGATCAGCGATCAAAACGAGCGCACGATCGGCGCGGTCTATGGCGGAGTGCTGCTCAATCATTATTACGATTTGGTCGATCAAACGACGGCCGCGCTCGGCGGCGGGGCCGCGATACTCGAAGGCGATGCAATCGTCTCGAGCACGATTCAGCAGGCCGACGGCACCCGTACGGTAGACCAGCAGGTTGCGCCGGCCGCCGCCGTCGCCCAGAGCGGCAATTCATACACCGGTGTCGACACCGAGGGTGGTACGCAATACTTGGTGCGGATCGATCCGATTTTGGACGATCAGCAGCACGTCGTCGGGGCGCGCTGGTACGGAACCCCGCTCGCGAATCTCAACGCGATCATCAACCACACCACAACCACGGTGGTGATTTGGGGTCTCATCGCGGCGATCGTAGCGCTCGCGTTCGGCATCGGTGTGGTGCAAGTACTCTCAAACACGCTCGACCGGCGCAGCAAGCAGGTACGCGATGCCGCGAAGGAGCTCGGCGTAGCCATCGTCGGGAGCGAAGTCTCGGGCGACCACGTTGCGATGACGAAGGCAGCGGTCGAGCGCAGCAGTGCGCTGATCGATGAGCTGAGCGCGCAATCACCTTCGCCGAAGCTCTCGGAACTCAAAGCGGTCAATGCGGAATTGGAAAGCGACATCATCGTGATCGATACGCTCTCGCAAGAAATGAGCAGCAGGATGCAGCACGCGTCAAATCGCGTCGCGGAGCTCAACGAGGTGGCGGCTGCACTGACACAACTCGTAACGGGCGAGGCGGGTTAAAAGGGTCACAGTCATGGCGGACTTGATTCTGTTTTTTGGCAGCAACGCCGACACGATGATTGCCACCAAAGCGTTGAAGGATGCGGGTATCTCGGCCAAGATGATTCCGAAACCCGCCGCGATCGATTCGGCGTCGAACCTGTGCCTCTCGATCGACGGCGGCGCGGAATCGCAGGCAAAAACGGCGCTTTCCGGTGCGGGCGTAGCGCTTGGAGGCGTAGTCAAATAGCTTTTTGAATGCTCGTCTCATGAAAGCACGAGTTTTTGTTTCGGGTCTGCTCTGCGCGTTCTTGAGTGCGTCGCTCGTTACGCAGGCCGCAACGCCCAAAAAAGCTGTAACGTCGCATCCCGCTGCCAAGCCGATGGCACAAGAACATTCGGTGGTGACGCGTCACCAGATTACGGTCGAGGGCCGGGCGATCAGCTACACCGCTACGGCGGGCAATTTGATCCTCAAGAACGAGAAGGGCGCGCCCGAAGCGAGTGTGTTCTACGTTGCGTACACGGAAGACGGTGCGGATCGCACGCGGCGGCCGGTGACGTTTTTGTACAACGGTGGCCCCGGAGCGGCGACGGTTTATCTGCACATGGGCGCGTTCGGCCCTCGCCGGATTGCGTTTCCGTCGAATGCCGCGCCGAACAGCGGGCCGCCGTATCCCTTGACCGACAACGCGAACAGCTTGCTCGATAAGTCCGACCTGATCTTCATCGACGCACCCGGGACCGGGTACAGTCGCCTGATGCCCGGGATCGACCCCAAGACGATGTATGGTGTCGACCAAGACGCTGCGGCGTTCGGACAATTCATCGAACGCTATGTAACGCTCAACGATCGCTGGAACTCACCGAAGTTCTTACTCGGCGAGAGCTACGGCACGCCGCGTTCCGCTGCGCTGGTGGACTATCTCCAAAATCGCAACATGGCGTTCAACGGCGTGATCTTGCTCTCGTCGGTCCTCGACTTCGATACGATTTTCCCCGGCGCGGGCAACGATCTTGCCTTCGAAACCTTCGTCCCGACCGAGGCGGCGGTAAACTGGTACCACAGCAAGGCGCCGGATAAGGGCTCGTTGCAGTCGGTGGTCAACGAGGCGCGCACGTTCGCCAATACCACGTATACGCAAGCGCTGATGCAAGGCGATCGTCTGCCGCACGACCAGTTCGTGCAAATTGCTACGCAGCTCTCGCACTTGATCGGCCTCTCGCCGCACTACATTGAACAGGCCCAACTGCGCGTCTACCCGCAGCGCTTTGAGAAAGAGCTTCTGCGCGAAATGGACGAGACGACGGGCCGCCTCGACGCGCGTTACGTCGGCTATAACCTCGACACGCTCGGTGATTCCGCGGACTACGATCCATCGGATACGGCAAGCAGTCCGGGCTTTCAGGCCGGCTTCCTGACCTACGTGCGCAACGAGCTCAATTACAAGAGTGACGAAGAGTACAAGCAGATCAACGCTGACGTGAACCGGAACTGGGACTACACGCGCAAATCGGTCTTCGCGTGGCTCGCCCCGACTACGAGTCCGGATCTGGCAGAAGCGATGACGACGAATCCGCGTTTGCGCGTCTTCGTGGGCTGCGGCTACTTCGACATGGCAACGCCTTTCGGTGCCGCAGAGTGGACGTTCTCGCACATGGGTTTGCAGCCCGAGCTACGCAAGCACGTCACGTTCGGGTACTACGAATCCGGTCACATGGTCTACATGAACCAGCAGTCGCTGACCGCCTTCCACAGCGATCTCGACAAGTTCTACGACGCTACGCTCGCGCTGCCTCAGTAACTAACGTAGCGCGCGAGCGTCGGCGAGCGCGATGGTTTCGCGCTTGCCGTTGTCGTGCCGGACGATCAAACCCCCGCCGTTCGCTAGCGCGACCGCAGTGACGTCGATCGGCGAGGTTTCGCCGTCTTTGAGAATCGTGTAGCGCTTGGGGAGTCCGGCCATGCGTTCCCAAATGCGCGCGATGCGCTGCGGCATCTCGAGTGTTTGGTCCCACACGTCGTAGTTGAGAAGAATGTCGCGCAGCAGCGCGGCGCGCGTAATCGTCGGCTCGACGTCGTCGCAAAATGCCGGCGCTGGATCGATGGCTTCGTCGGCGCCGGGCGTGCGATAGACGTTGATGCCGACGCCGGCCGCGACCCATGCGCGGTCGCCGACGACGCGCGACACGCACAGGATTCCCGCGATCTTCTTGCCCTCGGTGAGCAGATCGTTCGGCCAGTGTACCTCACTCGGTACGCCGTTGGTACGCAGCGCGCGACGCACGCAGATCGCGACGCCGAACGGAACGATCCACGCGTGCGTAGCCGGGACCGGGCGCACGGGCAAGGTTGTCATCAAGAGCGCGCTGCCCGGTGCGGCGATCCATGTGCGGCCCCTGCGCCCGGCCCCTTTGGTCTGCACCTCGGCCACGATCGTCAGGCCGGCCCACGCGGGATCGCCGAGCAATGCCGTCGCGTCATCGTTCGTGCTTGCAGTCGAGCGTTCGAAGCGGATGCGCGCGAATGCCGTACCGCGCAGTTCGCGTTCGACGCTTTCGTACGGGTGTTCGGCGGGCTCCATAGGTGGAGCGTGCGCCCGCGACGTATTCGGGGCCTGCTATGGCTATAGAAACGACGCTTATTCTGTGCAAGCCCGACGCGGTGTCGCGTGGGCTCGTTGGTGAGATTATCGCGCGCATCGAGCGCCGCGGCTATATCATCACGGCGATGAAACTCATGCAACTCCCCGGCGACAAAGCGCGCGAACACTACGCGGAACACAAAGATAAACCGTTCTTCGGCGACTTGGTGAACTTTATAACCAGCGGCCCGCTTGTTGCGTTCGCGGTCGAGGGCGAGGGCGTAATCGAAGCCTGCCGGCAATTGATCGGCGCGACGAATCCGCTGAGCGCCGCGCCCGGATCGATCCGCGCCGATTTCGCGCAATCGATCGGCCGCAATCTCGTGCACGGGAGCGACAGCAAAGGCGCGGCCGATCGCGAGCTAAAGATTTTCTTCAACGCCAATGAGTTCGTGTCGCGCAAGCACGACATGGACCGCTGGATCAGCGAGCAAAAATAGGCTATGTCGCTTGATTCATTACGCGGCGGAGGGCGGCCGCTGATCGAGGGCGTGCACGCGCGCGAGGTGCTCGATTCACGCGGCAATCCAACGGTGGCGGTCAGTGTCGCGACCAGTTTCGGCGCGGTGGAAGAGGCGCTCGTGCCGTCGGGCGCGTCGACCGGCACGAACGAAGCCGTAGAGCTGCGCGACGGCGATCCCAAACGGTACAACGGCAAAGGCGTGCTGCATGCCGTAGCGGTTGTCAACGAAACGCTCGGCCCGGCACTCGAAGGACTCGATGCAACCGCGCAGCGCGAGATCGATCAGCTGATGATCGAACTCGACGGCACGACCAACAAATCGAACCTCGGCGCGAATGCGATACTCGGGTGTTCGCTCGCGGTTGCGCGCGCGGCGGCGTCGAGCTTGTCGTTGCCGCTCTTTCGCTATCTGGGTGGACCGACCGCATCACTCTTGCCCGTCCCGATGATGAACGTGATCAACGGCGGTAAACACGCGTCGGGTGCGCTGCAATTTCAAGAGTGCATGATCGTGCCGTCGGGTGCGCCGAACTTCGCCGAAGCGGTGCGCTACGGCGCCGAAGTTTTCCACATGCTCGGCAAGTTGCTGCACGATCGCGGGCTGCCGACGCAAGTGGGTGACGAGGGTGGCTATGCGCCTCCGCTCGACTCGATCGACGATGCGATGCAGTTGCTCGTCGCGGCGATCGAGGGCGCGGGCTACAAGCCGGGCGTCGACGTTGCGATTGCGCTCGACCCGGCCTCGAGCGAATTCTTCAGCGATGGGAAGTACTTCGCGCACGACAAGCAGCACGGCTTGAGCGCGGACGAAATGGTCAAACTCTACGCGGATCTGATCGCGCGTTATCCGATCGTCTCGATCGAAGATGGTTTGGCTGAAGACGATTGGGCGGGTTGGCGCAAGCTGACCGAAGCGCTGGGGAAGAAGATCGAAATCGTCGGCGACGATATCTTCGTGACCAACACCGAATTTCTCGCGCGGGGCATCAAAGAAGGCGTCGCCAACGCGATTCTGATTAAAGTCAATCAAATCGGCACACTGTCGGAAACGTTCGACGCAATCGACATGGCGCACAAGGCGGGCTATGCGTGCGTGATCTCGCACCGGTCGGGGGAAACCGAAGATACAACGATCGCTGACATCGCGGTCGCGACCAGTGCGGGACAGATCAAGACCGGGTCGCTCTCGCGCAGCGATCGCACCGCCAAGTACAATCGCCTGATGGCAATCGAGGAGCAGTTGGGATCCGCGGCGCGCTACCCGCGCCGGTGAAAGCGCTCCGCAAGCGCGTTCCGCGTGCGAGCTTGGCGCATTGGAAGCCGGCGCCGAACCGCCGCGACCCAATCGAGCTGTTGCACGAGACCGAAGCCGGGCGCATTCCCGCGCTTTTAGTTCTACGGCACGAGCGCATGCGCGCCGACGTCTTCGCGTTCTATCGCGGTGGAGCGTCGCTCATGGCCGCGGATTTGGCGGAGCATCCGGTTACGGGATTACACGTGCAACTCGGCGGCGATGCGCATTTGATGAACTACGGTGGCTACGCAACACCCGAGCGCCGTCTGATCTTCGACGTCAACGATTTCGACGAAACCCTGCCTGGCCCGTGGGAGTGGGACGTCGCGCGGCTGTGCGCGAGCGCGCCGCTCCTGGCAAAAGTGCGGAACTTTGGAAAGCGCGCGGGAGTGGATGCGGCGTTCATTGCCGCACGCGCGTACCGCCGCCACATGCGGTCGCTCGCGCTGCTCTCCCCGCTCGAGATTTGGTATTCGCGCGTCGACGTCCGCGGTATGCTTGCCGACGAGTTGACGGCCCCGCGCGATGCGACGCACGTCAAGCTGACGCCGGAACACGAAGAACTGGCCAAGAGCACGATCGATCTCTACCGTCAGTCGCTGCAGCCGTACATCCGCACGGTCCTGGACCGCTACCACCCGGTCGAGTTTTTCGAACATCCCGTCGGCGTCGGGAGCGTGGGTCTGCTGACGATTGTCGCGCACTTGGAGGCGCGCGAGGGCGAGACACTCTATCTCCAAATCAAAGAGGCGATAGCTTCCGCGCTCGAGCCCTACCTCGGGAAATCGCGTTACACCAACCACGGTGAGCGCGTGATCGCCGGCCAACACCTGATGCAGGCCGCGAGCGATCTGTTCGTAGGGTGGACGAACGCGGACGGCCGTGACTTCTACGTGCGGCAACTGCGCGATGAGAAGGCCTCGCTGGATCTCGAGCAGATCGATGCACCGCAACTCATCGACTTCGCGCAGCGGTGCGGCGCGGTGCTCGCGCGTGCGCACGCGCGCACGGGCGATCCTGCGGCGATCGCCGAGTATCTCGGTGCGAGCGATGCGTTTGAAGACGGCATGGCACGCTTCGCGCGCATCTATGCCAAGCAAGTGGAGCGCGATTATGAGGAGTTCTGTGCCGATTCCAGAACTCGTCCGGAGCCGCAGTAGGGGCCTGTAGCTCAGCGGTAGAGCGGCCGGCTCATAACTGGTTGCGCGTAGGTTCGAATCCTACCAGGCCCACCACCATACGGAGCATCACGCCATGCCGAATCGCATCGTCAAGACGAGCCGATATTCGTATGCCGACACGATCGCGAAGCTTAGCGCGGCGATCACCGGCGGGGGAAACACGACGTTTGCTACGATCGATCAAGCCGCGGCCGCGCAAGGCGTAGGTTTGAGCCTACGTCCGACAACGCTGATCGTCTTCGGCAATCCGAAAGGCGGGACGGGCCTTATGGCAGCGTTTCCGCTCGCGGCACTCGATCTTCCGCTCAAGGTGCTTGTGTGGGAAGAGCAAGGCGTCGTCAGCGTGGCGTACGTGCCGCCGGAAGAAATTGCAGCACGCTACAACGTGACCGGCATGGATGCGCTCATTGCCAACATGAGCCACGCGCTCGATGCATTGACGAATCTCGTCGTCTAGCGAGGCTATTTTAGCCGGTCGTCGACCTGCGAGAAGCCCACGAGCGATAGCGAGGCGGTGATGGTGTGCGGGACGAGATTGTTGTCGAGCACGTCGTAGACAACACGCAGATCGCCTTTGGCCTCGCGCATTGCGGCAAGCAAATCGGCGTTGAGCGCGCCGGTCGCGTAGCAGCCCTGCTGCGAGCAGGTCAGGAACTGGAAGCTCTGCGATGGTCCACCCGCAACGCTGACACCGATGGGCGTGCGCACGGATGTCCCGAGCGGCACGTTCATCGTCAAGATCGTCTTTCCGTCGGCGGTCTGGGCAACCGTAAACCTAATCACAAGGCCGCCGTTGGACGACTGAACGATCGAGTCGTTGGCGTGGCACGCCAGTGCCGTCTTTCCCGGGTCACACTCCAGCCGCCAGCCCGTGACGGCGACGTTAGCCGAGGTCGTGGTGCCGCCTACCGGGGGAGCTGGCGTCGCCGCGTACCCGGGAACGGCGAAACAGCAGAGGAAGAGCACCGCGCAAGCGTATCTCATGCCACCGCCTTCGCCTGGGCCGCGGTCCGTCCTGTGCGGTTGACAGGCCTCGCTCGCTCCGGTAGTGTACGACACTGTCACGGCGCCATCGTCTATCGGTTAGGACATCGCCCTTTCAAGGCGGAAAGACGGGTTCGATTCCCGTTGGCGCTACCAC
>DATJOM010000031.1:0-3699 GCA_035507095.1 Candidatus Acidiferrum sp. | reverse complement strand
CGCGTCTTCACCGTGCCGAGCGGCGTCTGCGTGCGCCGCGCCAGCTCCTGATGCGTCAACCCGCCGAAGAATCCCATTTCAATCAACACGCGTTCGTTCTCACCGAGCGTCTCCAGCGCGCGACGCACCACTTCGCCGTTGAGATGAGCGAAGGCCGTATCCTCGAGGGACTCGTCTTCGGGCATCGTTGCGGGAAATTCAACCTGAGGATGGGCGGCGCGCGAACGCGCGAGATCGAGCGCCCGATTGCGCGTCACACGCGCGAGCCAGGCGGGAAAATTCCCATCGCGGAACGATTCCGGTGACGTCCAGAGCTTGAGGAACACCGTCTGCGTCACGTCTTCCGCGCCGGCCGGGTCGCCCAGCACGCGCAAAGCCACGCCGTAAACCAATCGATGGTAGGAATCGTAGAGCGCTTCGAATGCGTCCGCATCCCGAACGCGCACCCGCTGCATGAGCTCGCTTGCGTTGACCACAGAACCATACCTTCGGCGCCAATCATCGTTCAGACCCCTTACAACCCCCTGCTAGGGTAAACGTGATCGGCGGCGGTACGGATTCAAAACATCGCGACTACTGCTGCGGCGGCCACTGAAGCATCCGATAGACGCGCGCCAGCGATCGCAGGCTGCGCACCTCCGAACGCTCGAACTCCGTAACCGTTGCTTCGAGTTCTTCGTTGCGCACTTTTGTGTCGGCGTCGCGGACGATCGCCACCGCCTGCGCGAGAATTTCTGAGTGGTCCATGGTATCCGGTGTACCCGTTTTCGGCTTTAGTTGGGCATCGGCAAGCGCCGGGCTGGATGTTAGCGGAAACGGGACGTACACGGTGTCGATTCGGTTACGTTGCATGCGCCGGTGCCGTGCCCGGCGCCAAAGTTCACGTTTTGAATAAGTCGACCATCGGGACGACGTCCGGCGCGCCGGCGCGCATCAAATAGCTGTGGATGCCGAACGCGTCTTCGATCGTCCGCAGCAGCGAGTAGTGACTGTACGGCGTCGAATCCACCTCGCCGCGCGGCCCGTGATTGGTGATCACGACGGTCGGAATGTGGCCGCCGCCCGCGTTGGAGGGATCCGCCGGATCGTTTCCACAGCAGCCCTCCGTTCCGCCGCCGTCGTCTTCGTCGAAGGTGATCACGATCGCGGCGTTCCCCTGCGACCACGCCGGCGAGGCCATGATCTCGCGCGTGAGCATCTCGACTTCGCGATCGCCGCGTTCGATCAACGCCGCAGGATGATCGGTGCGGCAATCGACCGGCGTTCCGCTTCGGCCGGCTCCGTGCATCTCGTCGCACACGTTGGGCACGATCATGCTGAACGAAGGAAGGTCGCCGCTGCGCAAGTCGCGCTCAAGTGCATCGAATCCGACCAGATGCTGCGCGCGGTCCGGGTCGCGCTGCACGCTTGCGAAGTTGACGAACCCCGAGTGCTTTGAGGCATAGTAGCCCGAGACCACCGCAAGCGAACCCGGCGCCGGAAGTGACTCCTCGTAATTCCTCCACGAAAGCCCGGCCGCTTCGAGCTGCGTTGCGAGGTTCGGCGCATCGATCGTGTGATTCACGTAGCCCAGGCGGTCGCTGTGCCCACAGTACGGACGCGAATCGTGCGGCACGCAATAGAACGCGTCGTCGTCGCGTATGCCGTACGTCGATCCGCCGATCATCGCGACGTAGTTCGGCTCGCTCGGATGCGTTTCGGCGTAGAAGCGCGACGCCGATCCGTACGTCTTCGCGAGCCGCGTGATGACGGGGGCATCGCTGCTGCCGACGATGCGCGCATAGTCCTTGTTCTCTTCGACGATGACGAAGATATGCTGATAACGGTGATGCGACCCGTTTTCGATACAACAAGTTAAGCTGAGATAGCAGTGAGCATTGGTTCGTGGTTGAGCGCCTCGAACTCTGCCGGCGGCCGATAGCCGAGGCTTGAGTGGAGGCGGCGGTGATTGTACGTATGATCGAGGTAGCGCGCAAACGAGCGGCGCGCGTCGGCGAAGTCGGTATAATCGCGAATGCGAACTTCCTCGTCCTTGAACGTTCGCATGAAGCGTTCGCAAATCGCGTTATCGGATGGCGTTCCGGCGCGACTCATGCTGATCTGGATTCCGCGCTTGCGCAGAATCGCGAGGTAGTCGTCTGCGCTATACGATCCGCCGCGGTCGGAGTGATGGATGAGCCCGGGGCCGGGCGATCGACGGCGGAGCGCCATCTGCAGCGCCTCGATCGTCAGCGAGGTTCGAAAATGCGTCGCCAACGACCAGCCGATGCATCGTCGGCTGTACGCATCCAGCACGATCGCGACGAAGACGAACGCGCCAAACAGCCGCACGTAGGTGAAGTCCGTGACCCACAATTGATTGATGCCGGTCGGCTTCAATCCAGCGGCGAGATTTGGAAACGACGGCAGGCCGTGCTTTCGATAGGGCAGCCCTCGTGCGCTTCGACGCCGACATACCAGGCCTTCAGCCCGCATGATGCGACGAACGCGCTTCTCGTTCACGACAAAGCCTCGGCGACGGAGCTCGTGCGTGACGGTGCGATAGCCGTAGAGTGGCCAGTCAATCGTGATCGCGTAGATCTCGTCACGCAGAGCCACGTCTCGATCGGTCGTGTCGTCGTTATACAATTGCGAGCGCGAAATCTTGAACAACTTGGCGATCCTCGTCAGACTGAGCAGATGTCGGTGCTCGTGCGCGATCGCAATCACCGCTTTCCGCCGTTCCGCCGATCGATCTCCTTGAACGACGCGATAGCTTTTTTTAAAAGCGAAATCTCGAGCGTAGCTTGCCCGAGTGCGCGCTCCAATTGGGCGATCCGAGCTTCGTCCGTGTATGCACGGCCTCGGCCAGCGAACGACTTGGCGCCGTATTTGCGCTCCATCTTGCTCCAAACCCGAATCGTTTCGGGATGAACATCGTGAACGCGGGCGAGTTCCGCGACGGTCGAGCCGGCATCGAGCTCGCGCAACACTTGAAGCTTAAACTCCTTGGTAAACGTGCGGCGCGTCCGGACCCGACGCGGTTTGGAAGTCGGCATGGGGGCTCCTTTCGAGAGCAGCCCAGCTTAACTTTCTGTACCGGTTTTGGGTCGCATCACCCAGCTACTATCTTGTCTCGCGCAACGGTTGCGCTGATTTTCGATTCCCAAAAGAGAGCGTTGGTTGTCGGGCGCCGTCCCTTCGGGCAGGGGTGCCCGTGCCAGAAGCATCCGTTTACGAAAATAGCGAGCGTGAGCCGCGGAACATAGACGTCCGGCGTGCCAGGAAGTGTGCGAAGGTTCACCCGATAGCGTACACCCTCCGCGGTCAGCGCCGCGCGCAGCAGAAGCTCCATGCCAGTGCCCCTTGTTCTGATCCTGCTCATCGCCTCGCTCTTCGAGAGAGGAGTCGATTGAGTTAGTTCTTTTCTCTTATCCACTCAGGGAGGTCCAGTCCAACTCTTGCAAATTGATTGGCCATCTTTTGAGCAAAACTGTGCGCGACGGCGGATCTCAGCTCTGCCGCCCAGGCATATTCTGCATCTTGTGCATCCATAAATACGAATCGATCACCGACGAGCTTCGCGTAGACGTTGCCGCCGCGCTTCGCATCTCCTGCGAACTCCCTCATCACAAGGCGATACGGGTCGTACTCGACTAGGAAGTGGCCGACAGCATTGATGCCTACTGGAAGGACCAAGTTGAAGTTCCCCGTTTCGAC
>DATJOM010000030.1:0-21923 GCA_035507095.1 Candidatus Acidiferrum sp. | reverse complement strand
GGCTCCCGCCGAACGGTTGATCGGTCACAACGCGGAAGCCGAGAACGTCGCGATAAAATGCCAGCGCGCGGTCCTGATCGGTAACGGGAATACCCGCGAATTTCAAACCCTTTATCATACAAACACGCTTTCAAATCGCTCAGCATGGCTCCTTTGAAGTATTTAACGCTATAGCAGCGAATGCCATAACACATGCAGGCTGACGTCTCGCTGGACCGCTACGTCGTAGAAACACTGATGCCCGATCTCGTGGGGCATGACCGCCGCCCCGTCGCGTTTCTAATCTATCTTTATCTGTATGCGTGTGCCGGCGCCTCGGAGCGAAAATCAATTGCGATAAGCCTTGATATGCTGGCGGACGAGTGCGGCGTCTCAAAGCGCGCCGCCGCGGATGCGATACGCCACTTGGTCAAACGCAAGCTCGTCGTTCGCTCGCGAGATTATGCCACGGCGCTCACGGTGTATGCAGTCGCGAGGCCGTGGAAACGCTAGAGGCGAACAACCACGCATGAGTCGCGACTATCACGTCTATTCGCATCCGTCGCCCCTTGCGAAGTGGCGACAGATCGTCGAAATCGCTGCGCTCATTGTCGCCGCGATCTGGGCCTTTTATCAGTTCGTCTACAAAGAGCGCATCAAGCCCGCGTCGGAAGCTCCGAATTTGCAAATCCTGCGCTCCGCCACGCACCAGACGCTTCCAGGGCACAAAGAGCTCGTCACGGTCATAGTGGCGCTGAAAAATCTCGGCTCTTCTCCGGTCGCGATGGGCGGTCTTATCGTCAACGCGTACGGCGTTCGCTACAGCGATCAGACCGGCGACGCCGCTCCGGCCGAACGCACGACCGGCCTGCGGACCGGGAACTACGGGCTCGTCGATTCCAAGCCGGTGCTGCTCTACACGTACTCCGCCGTGTGGATTCCGATGGGTGCGGAACGAGAATTCACCATCCTCCCGCAAGACACGTTTACCATTCCGATGTCCTTCGTGATCCACCGTGGGTCGTACGATACGCTGCGCTTAGACTTCGCTCGTTGCGATCAGCGCGCCGACAGTACGGCGGTGACACATTACGTGCCGCGACTTTTAAACGACGGCGGGTTCGATGTCGGCTCAATGATCGCCCAAACAAATACGCGTACCGGGCTCCAATGCGGCGGCACACTGTATACCGGCGGAGAGTTCGCCCTCTAGCGTCAGCGCGACAACGCGGGATGGAAAACGGCTGGGGCGCTTCGATGGTGTCGACTACAGGCATGATACACCGCGTAGCTCCGGGTCCGATTCTCGGGCGCTCCAGCCGCGACGATTCACCCATCGTTGCGAAGCCGCCGAAGACGTGTTATCGTGGGCCTTGTATCATGCCTGCAGACACATCGAAGCGCACGAGGCGCCGCAGCAATGCGGCGCTTCGTTATTTTTCTCTAAGGACGCGAATGAACGGCTCCGCGCCGCTGTTCACGCTTTGTGCGCTTTCGGCTGCGTTTCGGCGCGAAGTTGACCGCATGCGGCCGCGATGTCACGGCCCATGTTCTTACGGACCGTCGTCGGCACGCCTTCCTTGTCGAGCACGCCGGCGAACTCCCAAATGCGGTCGTCCACGGTTCCGGCGAAAGGGCCATCGGGCGTGGTGTTGTACGGAATCAAATTCACGTGATAGAGCTTGCCGCGCATGAGCGCAGCGAGCTCGCGGGCGTGCCCGGGTGCATCGTTGACACCTTCGAGCATGACGTATTCAAAGAACACCTTGCGGTTGGTCTTCGCGACGTAGCGTTCGCACGCGGCCATCAGCTGCTCGAGCGAGAACTTGCGGTTTATCGGCATGATGCTCCCGCGCACGTTGTCATTCGGCGCGTGGAGCGAGATCGCGAGATTGACTTGCAACCCTTCGTCGGCGAAGCGGTCGATCTTATCGACCAGCCCGACGGTCGAGATCGTGATGTGCCGGTGACCAAGTCCGAGTCCGTGCGGGTCGTTGAGCAGGGCGACCGCGCCCATGACCGCATCGTAGTTGTGGAACGGCTCGCCCATCCCCATGAAGACCACGTTGGTAATCCGCTTGCCGCGCGTCGCCAGCTCGCGCGCAAAGTAGCGCGCTTGATCGAAGATTTCGCGCGACGTGAGATTGCGCGTGAAGCCGGCTTGCCCGGTCGAACAAAACGCACATGCAAACGCGCAGCCGGCCTGCGACGAGATGCAAATCGTCGTGCGGTCGCCGTAATGCTCCATCAACACCGCTTCGACTTCGTTGCCGTCGTGCAGGCGAAAGAGTCCTTTGGTCGTTTGCGCGTCCTTCGAATGTTGCACGACGATCGGCTCGACCGATGAGAACGAGAAACCGCGCTCCTCGAGCGTGGCGCGCAAGTCCTTCGGCAGCGTCGTGACCTCGCCGATCGTGCCCAGCAGTTCCTTGTTTGCGGCGCGATAGATTTGTTTGAGGCGATAGTTCTTCAGGTCGAGCGCGCGCGTGAAGTCCTGCGCGTCGGCAAAGCCGACACCGCGCGCCGCATCGTCAAACCAAATCAGTTGAGGATCCCGGGTCATACCCCCACTCTATCAGAAGAGTGAGGCTTGCTCCGGAGGCTTTTCCGGCACGGCGACCGGCTCGTTGAGCTTGGCCTGCACGGCCTGCAGGTCGGCCCAAACGAGGCGCTTGACCGCGGTAAGCTCGCCGCCGGTCTGGCGCAGCACGTAGGCGGGATGGAACGTGACCATGAGCGGTATGCCGGCGGGGCCTTCGTACCAGCGCCCGCGCATCTTAGTAATCTGAAAATCGCGTCCGAGAAACGACTTGGCGGCCGGTGCACCGAGCGCCATGATCGCGCGCGGCTGGATGATGTCGATCTGCTCGTCGAGATATGGGCGGCAATTCGCCATCTCGGTCAAATCGGGCGCGCGGTTCTTGGGGCCACGCGGACCGGGTATCGTCGGCCGGCATTTGACGGTATTGCAGATATAGACGTCTTCACGCGCAAAGCCGATCGCGGCCAACATTTTGTCGAGCAACTGGCCCGCACGACCGACAAACGGACGACCGAGCAGATCTTCGGTTTCGCCCGGCCCTTCACCGATGACCATCAAACGCGCGCACGGATCGCCTTCGCCGTAGACGTTGTTGCGGCGTTCGTAGCCAATCGCGCATTTGCGACATCCGGCGGCAACGCTCGCACCTTGCGCGAGCAATCGTTGGCGGCGGGCCCGCTCTTCAAGCATCGGCCGTCTCGTCGCGTGCGGCCAGCACGGCTTCGCCGAAAGCAACGATTTTGCACGAGCCGTCATAGCTCTCGCTCACATGAAAGCTCAAACCGATAACAGCGTTGGCGCCAAGTTGATTTGCGCGCTGATAAATGCCGTCGAGAGCCTCGCCGCGCAGTTGCTCGGCATCGCTGACGAATTCGCCGGCGGCGACGCCGATCAGCATTCCAAGACTTCGAAACGTCGCACGCAGCCGATTGCGCGGTCGCGAGGCGACGCCTGAAACGTAACCATAGCGCTTTACGATTCGATAACCTTCGAGCTCGTCGAAGGTGACCACCGACTCGGGCGCGATCATCCGATGGTGCCGGCGGCAGGCGTCGGGCGCACATAGGCGGTAATTTGGGCAGCCGTCATGCCGCTGATTTCCCCATCGGTGCTCGTGATCCGCCTCGACGCGATCGGCGATGCACTCGCCCTCACCCCGTTGCTTGCCGCGCTGCGTGAGCGCGCAATTCCGGTCGACCTGGTGATGCGCGCCCTTAACGCCGAGATCTTCTCGTCGCGAGCGGCCCGCTCGATCTACGTCGCGCCGTTTACGCTGCGCTCCTCGACGCTCGCGAACCGTCGTGCAATTCGGCAGTTCGGTGCTCGCCTGCGCGCTAACGACTACAGCGACACGTTAGTCGCAACCGAAGATCCGGGCGGCTATCGGCTCGCGCGCGCGGTCGGTTCGCAACATCGTGTCGGCTTCGTCAATGGTTGGGGCAAGCCGTTCAAAACGATATGGGCATCCCTCATGCTGACCCGCGCCGTAGTGCGAAGCGCCGGATTGGATTCGCGCGCGCCACACGAATGTGTCGTACTGTGGAAGCTCGGCGAGCAACTGCTCGGCGACACGCCGATTCCGCGCGATCCCGAAGTACTGCGCCCGCTGCTCCTCGAGAACGACGTGCCGCGCGGTACACGCCTCGCCTTCCAGGTGAGCGACAAGTGGGAGCGGCTCGGCATCGACTTCGCGCAGGTCGTGCGCGCGCTGCGCACAACCGCGCAGCTCGGAACCGTCCACGCGATCGCAGCGTCAAGCGAATCCGCCTATGCGCGGCGCATCGAAGCGGCTACCGGTGTAACGGTCGAACGCTTCGCCGCGCTCGGGCCATGGAAAGAGGCCATCGCAAATGCTGCCGCTATCGTCGCGCCGGATAGCGGCGCCGTACATGTAGCCGGAATGGTCGGCACGCCCGCCGTCGTCGTCTTTCCGCCGATTCGCGACTTCGACTTGCAGCTCGCACGCTGGGCACCGTGGGCCGCTCCCTATCGCGCGTTACGAGCTGAAGGGAATTGGCCCGATCGGGTCGCTACCAGCCTCCGCGAGCTGTTGGCGCAGTAAAGAGGTGCGCTTCGACATCGTTGAACGCGACCGACGTTACGTATCCCACGCCGAGCGGGACACCGTCGCGGAAGTCGCGCTCGCGCGTTGAGATCATTAGGCCATCGAAGCTCTTGTATCGGTCGAAAAGCTGAATCGTCTCGGCCTTGTCCGGTGCCGCGCCAAGCCACTGGTGGAACCGATAGCCGACGAGCAACCCTGAAGCGACGCTGTAATATTGGTTGTTCTCGTTGCCCCAAAGCGTGGTACCGCGCACGTGATAGCAGCGCTGACCGCCGAACACCTCGATGCCGACGACGTCCATCGACCGAAAATATATGGGGATGTGCGCAAAGTAATACATGTCTGCATCACGTCGCGCGCTTTCATTCACCGAGCCGGAAAGAAACTGCGGCTTGCCACCGGGATCCATCGACCAACCGGTTCGTCCGTCATATCCCGAACGGTATTCGCCTCGCCCAGCGACGTCGTCGATCTCGGCGCGCTTGAAGTTCGCCGCGTAAATTACGTAATCGACTCGGGTGCGCTTGCCGTCCTTTCCATAAAGAACGTTATAGCCGCGCGTCGTCGTCGACTGCGGACGCGTGATCGCGGCTGAGCCACCTAACGCGCGAACAAAATGCGCTTGTACCTGCGAGACGGTCGGCAACGCAAGAGCGAGAACAAAGGCGATCATCGGCAACCTCCAGCGCGTACGTAGACCGCAATTCCGCCCTCCGATTGTACGCGCCTGTACGCGCGTTCGGCAACCAGCTCTTCCAGCGCGGCGCCATACTCTTGCAAGCGCGGTGAATCTGGGAAGTCCCGGTCGATCAGCACGTAGCATGCGTCTTCAGCGACGCTTGGGTTTTCCGGCAACAATCGCGCATTCGGATCGGCAAGCGCGAGATGCGTATACGCTTCTTCCTGCGTTGCGATCGAGGCATTTTGAGGCAACGATGCGAGCGCCTCGTCGAGGGCGGCATCGCGCGGCTGTGGCGCACGCAGATTTAGCCCGGGGTGAAGCGGATTTGCAACCAAGAGTTCGAGTGTACATAGCGCAGCGCAGGCCCACATCCAGCGAGCTGCGCGCTCACCCGGTAATTTTCGCGCGGCGAAAGCAAAGGCGACGAGCATATAGCCGAGCCACGCACCGGCGTAGTGAGTACCGAGCGTAAACGTTGTCGACATCCGCGAAAGCAATACTTCGGCGAGGGGCGGCAGCGCCAACCACATGAAGCGCGACCGCAATGGCAAGAATCCAAGCGGCGCCAAAATCAAGAGCAGAAATCCTACGCGTTGCAGCAACCCCAATGGGAGCAGCGCACGAACGTCGGCCGCGGTCCAGGCGTAGAAGCGTTCCGGCGACCAATGCGGATTCGCGACGTGATGCGGTTGAATCTCGCGAAAAAATACCAGTGCCGCGCAGAATCCGACGATCGCTACGCCGAGCGCAACCCGGCCGGGCCAGGTTTTGCGGAAGCGCCACGCGCCGACGGCGGCAGTAATGCCGACGAAGATCGCCTGATCTTCTTTCACTGCGATGGCGCAGAGTGCGAAGATCGCCGCCTGAACGATGCGACCACAATCGAAGGCCCACATCATCCACACAATCGCAGCCGGCGCAAACGCATTCTCGTGGAAGTCGACGAATGCCAAGCCCGCGAGAGCCGGATAGAGCGCGACGACCACTGCGACCCATCGCGCGACCGGCTTGCCCGCGCGTCCGACGACGAGCGCGTAGATCGGCGGTATCACGAGGGCGCACGCAACCGACTGCATCACGATCAGCGCATACGGCGAGTGCCACACCGCGATAACGGCGCCGGCCAGATAGAGGATCGGCGAGAAGTGAAACGCCCAATGGCTGCCCTCGATCGGATTGCAGAAGCAGCCGAACGCGCTCGCTACGGTCTGGGCGAAGATGCCGAAATCGACGAGATTCCTATGCGCGTGGTAGCGGATCGCACCGAGCAGCGTGAATAGCGCCGTATACGCCAGTGCAAGAATCCATGGGAAGCGATCACGCACGGCGCTGCTGCAGGTACGGCCAAATGAAGGTGTCGACGTCGCCGTCGAGTACTCCCTGCGCGTTGCCGGTCTCGACGTTCGTGCGATGATCCTTCACGAGTTGGTAGGGCTGCAAGACGTAGGAGCGTATCTGCGATCCCCATTCGTTGGCCGCGCGATCGCCGCGCACCGCGGCAAGCTTGGCGTCACGTTCTTCGATCGCGCGCTGCACGAGCTTTGCGCGCAAGATGTTCATCGCGACGTCGCGGTTCTGCGCCTGCGAACGCTCTTGCTGTGAGGCAACGATGATCCCGCTCGGCTCGTGGATGATGCGCACGGCGGATTCGGTCTTATTGACGTACTGGCCACCCGCACCGCCTGATTTGAATGTTTCAATGCGCAGGTCTTCCGGCCTGATCTCGACATTCGTCGGTTCGTCCGCCTCGATCTCGGGAATGACGTCCACCGCGGTAAACGACGTGTGACGGCGATGCGCGGCGTCGAACGGCGAGAGGCGCACGAGACGGTGCACGCCGCGCTCGCTCTCGAGCATGCCGTACGCGTTACGGCCCCGCACGAAGAACGTCACCGACTTCAAGCCGGCCTCTTCGGCTTCCGACACATCGGCAATCTGCGTTGCAAATCCGCTGCGCTCAGCCCAACGTAGATACATCCGCAGAAGCATTGCCGTCCAGTCGGCGGCGTCGACCCCGCCGGCGCCCGCGTTAATACTGACAATCGCACTGTGCGAATCGTACTCGCCGTCGAAGTTAGCGGCCATCTCGAGCTCTTCGAGCGCACGCCCCGCTTGCTCGAGGTTCCCGTCGACCTCTGCGTCGACGGAGGGATCGCCGGCAAACAGCTCGAGCAGCTCACGTGCATCGGTGAGCGCACGCGCCACACCGTCCATCCGGGCGACCTCATCGCGCAAATCGGACAGCTCTTTCATCGTGCGCTGCGCGCGTTCGGGATCGTTCCAAAACCCCTCGTCGCGCGAGCGCAGATCGAGCTCGCTGACCCGGCGCGCTTTCCCTACGTAGTCAAAGACGCTCCTTGAGCACGGTCAGGCGGTCGTGCAGGCGCGTGATGGTCGTTTGCTGGGAGTCGCTCATAGCGCACCGGGCATTCTCGCACGATGGCCCGCCCCCTTGCTACCAGGTGCATAGCGCGGGATGGAGAGACGCGCAACACGCAACGGAGGTTCGCAGGATCATGCAGATGCAGCCGGCGGTGCCGGACCCCATGCGGCAGCAGTTTACCGGCCCACTTTTTGATGACGGCCCGTACCTCGACGGCGGTCAGAACTACCAATCGAGTCCGTCCGGGTCGGGCAGTCTCGACACGATCTCTCGATTCTTGGAACAGGCCGGCGAAATGGGAGGCGAGGCAATGCCGTTCAGCCCGCTTGGCATGTTCGACTCCGAAGGCCCATACGGCATGTTCGGGCAGCTCGGCTCGTGGGCACAGCAAGCCGGCTCCGCCATTTCAAACTGGATGAACGGCGCGCCGAACTATGGCAGCGAGCAGTATTTTTCGAATGCGTCGGGCGGCTCAGTCGGCGACCCGCATCTTTCGTTCAACGGCAGTACGTGGAACGATATGCAGAGCGAGCCCGATCTCTTGCATTCCGACTCGATACCCGGCGGCTATCAGCTCTCGACGCAAACCACACAGCCGAACGCAAACGGCGTCACCTACAATCAGTCCGCGACAGTGACGACCCACGGCGGACGCACGCAAGTCTCGCTGAACAACAACGGCAATGCGACGATCACACAGGACGGGGTGATGCAAAGTCTTGCGCCGGGACAGACCGTGCAGCTTGGGGACGAGACGATCACCGCCAACCAAAACGGCTCGCTGCAGATCACGACGCAGAACGAAAACGGTGGTCAGATCACGACGACAATGACGCAGAACGGCCAGGGCGTGGATGTCAACGTCTGCGCGAACAACGTCGATCTCGGCGGCGCAATGGTCAATGGCTCCTCAAGTTGCCCTTCACAGCCGCAGCCACAACCCACCGGTCCGCAACCCCCGCTGCCGGTGCCGCATCCAATCATGCGGCGTTACGATCAAGACCTGAGTCAGCTCGCCTAAGCGGCGCCCGCGCCGTGGCATTTCTTATACTTCTTGCCACTGCCGCACGGACAAAGTTCGTTGCGCCCGACCTTCTGCTCGGCGCGCGCGGGCTTTGCCGATTCGCCATCACCGAGATTCGTGTGTAGCTGTTGCGGACGACGCTGCGCACCGGGCGCGGGGCCGAGCAAATGCTCTGCTTCCTGCGACGAGAGCCGTCCCTGGGGCGCCGCATGCGGCACCATCGCGCCGGCAGGGATCTGCTCGAACTGCGGTTGCTGCGCTTGCTGATCCGGCGGCGGACCGTGCTCGATCACGACGCGGAAAATACCACTAATCGCTTCGTCGGCGATGTTGTTCTTGAGCGACTCGAAGATTTCGTACGCCTCTTTTTCGTACTCGACGCGCGGATCTTTTTGCCCGTAGCCACGTAGGCCGATACCGGTCTTCAGGTGGTCCATCACATAAAGGTGGTCGACCCATTGACGATCGATGATCGGCAGAAGTAAATACCGTTGCTCGACCACGCGCATGATCTCGGGCGTGACCTCTTTTTCCTTCGCCTCGAACGCCGCAACAGCGCGCTCGCGCAACATCCGCCGGATCTCCTCGCGGTCTTTGCCGGCGAGGTCTTCGACACTCAGCGTTCGTTTCAGCGGGAAGACCGCGTCGAGCGCATTGAGCATCTCCGGGTAGTCCCATTCGCTGGGATGCGCGTTCTCAGGGGCGTTCTGGTCGACGGCTTCGTCGACTTTTGCCTCTAGCGACTGCAACATAAACGTGCGTGAATCGAAGGTACCTTCGAGAATCGCGCGGCGATCGCCATAGATGATCTCGCGCTGCTTGTTCATCACGTCGTCGTATTCGAGTACGTGTTTGCGAATCTCGTAGTTGTGGTTCTCGACTTTGCTCTGTGCACGCTCGATCGACTTCGAGACCATGCCTGACTCGATCGGCTGCTCATCGGTAAAACCGAAGCGCTCCATCACGTTGGTCAGGCGATCGCCGCCGAAGAGGCGCATCACTTCGTCTTCCAACGAAATGTAGAAACGCGACGAACCAAGGTCACCTTGACGGCCCGAGCGGCCACGCAGCTGATTATCGATCCGCCGCGACTCGTGTCGCTCGGTACCGATGATGTGCAGGCCACCTTTATCCGCGACGCTCGGCCCAAGTTTGATGTCGGTGCCGCGGCCGGCCATGTTGGTGGCAATCGTCACTTGGCCTTCTTGACCGGCGTCTTTGATGATCTCGGCTTCTTGCTCGTGATACTTCGCGTTGAGCACGTTGCACTCTACGCCTTTGCGCCGTAGCATTGCGGCGAGCAGCTCGCTCTTCTCGATCGAGCGCGTGCCGACCAGGACGGGGCGGCCTTTACTGTGCTCGGTGATGATCTCGTTGACGACCGCGTCGAACTTGGCTTTTTCCGATTTGTAGACGATGTCGGCACTGTCCTTACGCGCCATCGGCCTATTCGTGGGCACGACGACCACATCGAGCCCGTAGA
Organism: Candidatus Acidiferrum sp.; assembly: GCA_035507095.1. Taxonomy (GTDB): domain Bacteria; phylum Vulcanimicrobiota; class Vulcanimicrobiia; order Vulcanimicrobiales; family Vulcanimicrobiaceae; genus Aquilonibacter. Next base: position 11,765 of record DATJOM010000030.1, on the reverse strand, counting down.
TGTCGCGGAACTCACGCTCTTCGGTTTTTGCCGTACCGGTCATACCTGCAAGGTGATCGTAGAGACGGAAGAGGTTTTGAAAGGTGATGGTCGCGAGGGTTTGATCCTCGCCCCGCACTTTGATGCCTTCCTTCGCCTCGATCGCTTGATGGATGCCATCGGAGTAACGCCGCCCGTGCATCAGACGTCCGGTAAATTCGTCGACGATGATTACTTCACCGTCTTTGACGATGTACTGCTGGTCCTTGTGGAAGAGATTCCACGCTTTCAACGCCGCATTGAGCTGGTGGGCGAGTTCAATATTACGTTGATCGTAGAGATTCGTGATGCTGAGCATCTTCTCGACTTTGGCGACGCCCGCTTCGGTAATAGGCACGGCGTGCGCCTTCTCGTCGACGGTGTAGTCCTCGACTTTCTTGAGGCGTGGCACGATCTGCGCGAAATTTTCATACAGCTCGGTTGACTCTTGCGACGGTCCGCTGATGATGAGCGGCGTGCGCGCCTCGTCGACGAGGATCGAGTCGACTTCGTCGACCAATGCGAAGTAGAGCTCGCGCTGGACGAGATCTTCTACTTGCCATGCCATGTTGTCGCGCAGGTAGTCGAAGCCGACTTCGTTGTTCGTTACATAGGTAACATCGCAAGCATATTGCTCGCGGCGCTGCGCCGGCTCCAGACCGTGCTGGATCACGCCAACCTTCAATCCGAGAAACTCGTAGAGCGGGCCCATCCACTCGGCGTCGCGGCGAGCGAGATAGTCGTTGACCGTGACGACGTGCACGCCGCGACCTTCGAGCGCCCGAGCGTAGACGGCCAGCGTCGCCACCAGCGTCTTGCCCTCGCCGGTCTTCATCTCGGCGATCCGGCCCTCGAAGAGCACCTGGCCGCCCATAATCTGGACGTCGAAGTGACGCATCCCGACCGTGCGCTTGCCCGCCTCGCGAACGACGGCGAAGACCTCAGGCAGCATCGCCTCGAGCGCCTCGCCCTCCTCGAGCCGCGCGCGGAATTCGATGGTCTTGGCGCGCAGCTCCTCATCGGAGAGCGCCTCCGTTGCGGGCTCGAGTGCATTGACGCGATCGGCCGTGCGCCGCAGGCGCGCGATGTCACGCTCGTTGCCGTCAAAAAGGGTTCGAAGAAATGCCATAGGGGTTACTAACCTTCTCCGCGTCGGATGGTTTCTCTGCGCCCGTTCAACCCCGGGCGGGCAGCGTTACGATAAAAGTCGACCCCTCGTTTTCGCGCGATTCGACCGCGATCGTGCCGCGATGCACTTCCACGATCTTGCGCGCTACATAGAGACCGATGCCCGAGCCCGATATACCCTTGCTGCGCGCGTTGCTCGCGCGCCCGAACCGCGTAAAGAGGCTGTCGAGCTCTTGCAGCGGGATGCCGATGCCACGGTCGCGCACTTCCATAACCACGCTGCCGTTGTTCGCGTCCACGACGACGTCAACGTCGTCGGTCGAGTACTTGAGCGCGTTGGAGACGAGGTTGTCGATCACGTGTCGGAAGCGGTGCGGATCGAGTTCGACCATCACCGGGACGGCGGGCACGCGCACGCGCAACCGCGGGTTGTTAGGGGCGGTTGCCTGAACGCACTCGGTAACGAACGATCCCGCATCGACGGTCGTACGCGCCAGCGAAAAACCCTCCGCTTGCGTCTGCGCCAAAACCAGCGCATCCTCAGAGAGACGCACGAGGCGTTTTGTTTGCGAATGCACGGTTTCGATCTCATCGCGTGAGTCAGACGCGGTCTCCAGTAGGAGCTCGCAGTAGCCGAGAATGACGGTTAGCGGGCCCTTGAAGTCGTGCGCCAGCATCGCGAGTAAGTCGTCTTTGAATTCGCTGGACTCTTGCAACGCGCGATTGGCCAAGCCCATCGCCTCGTAGAGTTCGAGATTTCGCAGCGCGAGTGCGAGCAGCGCGCCGAGCTCCTGCATGATGCGCAGGTCGTCGCGTCCGAAGCGCTCTTGATTCCCGCGCCCAATCAGTAGGAATGCGTCGATCGTACCGCCTCCGCCAGGGGACATTTGCGATAGCGGAGTGACCAAATAGCCGGGTCCATCGATCAACCGTTGCACGCGCCGCTCGTCTCCGACCAGCGAGCTCAATCGTTCGGCCCGGTGTACCAAATCGAACCCACTGTCCGCAATGATCGCTTCAACGTCGTCTCCAAAGCGTCCAACGATCTCGTAGCGGTCACCGCTCCAACGCAAGACACAGGCGCGATCGGCATGCACGAGCGAGGTCGCGAGGCGACACATCACGTCGGCCAGCGAACCGATCGCCGTGTGACTGAGGATCGTGCGCGCAGCCTCGGCGAACGTCTCGCGCTCCTGCGCGCGCCGCAATTCACGCTCATAGGCATGCGCGTTTGCAAGCGCAATCTCCAAGTGCGATCCGAGCGTACGGAAGAACGTCGAGCGCTCCTCTGCCGGCCAATCCAACCCACCTTCGGCCGACCGAGCGACGAACGCACCATACAGGGTCCCTTCGAGGCGCAGCGGCACGATAACACCGTTGCGGCCGCCGAAGAGCGCGTCGCGCGCGCCACGCGGCACCATCGTCCCGTCCGACGGTTCGTCGACGGCGAGGAATGGTTCCAAGAGCGCGCGATCGAGCGTCGCGGCCGGTTCAAATCCGCGTGGCTCGCGGATGCGTAAGGCCCGGCGCACCAGCTGATCGCCGTCGACCGCATAAGCTGCACAGTCGAGCGGCAGCTCATGTGAAACCGTAACCACAAAGACCAGCAGCACTTCGTCGACGTACTGTGTATCACGTAGGATGCGCACGACACGCTCGAGCGATTCCGCCTGGGCGCGGCGAGCGCGTTCGCGTTCGTATAGCCGTGCATTCGAGAGTGCGAGCCCGACGTGAAACGCAAGCGAGCGAAGCGCTGCGATATCGGCGTCGTCGAAGCCGCCTGGACGATCGAACGACAGCACGAGCGCATCCTCTACTCGCCCGTCCACGACGAAAGGCATCGCAACGGCGCTGCGCGCGCCCGCGCCGTAAATCTCCAGATCGCTGATCTCATCACGCCGGACCGTCAGGCCGCCGAATACTTTGCGTAGATCGGCGTCAAGCGCCACCGCCGATTTGCTCGCGCTCGCAAGGCCGCCTTTGATCGCCGCCGCTACGACGGTGGCGTGGTCGCCGTCATCCATCCGCTCGTAGACGAAGCAGCGGTCCGCCGAAAATGCAGCACGCACACCTTCCACGATGCCGAAGAGCACGTCCCGCCGGTCGAGCGACTTGTGCAGGCGCTCGTTGACCATCGTAAGTAGCTGACTGTCGCGCGATTGGCGTCGCGCCGCGGCGAGCGCACGTTCCGATTCGAGGATCCGCGCGACCGCGGCGCAGTACACGGTAAGCGCTTCACGTTCGTCTTCGGGTGGTTCGCCATCGAGCGTGATCGCGACCACGCCGAGTGTACGGCCCCCAGCCATCAACGGCGCAAAGAGCAGGTCGCGCTCGCCGATCGTCGAGCTCACGCCGACAAACGCACGCTGTGCATCCCGTGCAACGAATGAAACACTACCGTCGCCAAAGCGCGCCAGCGCGTGAAGAAAGAGCCGCCGCAGTTCGGTCGAGCCGTCGCGCAGCGCAAAACCCTGCTCGCCGGCGGGTTCGGTCGAACCGGCGACGCCCTCATCGTCGAACAGCAACACCGTTGCAACTCCGCGCGAAACGCACGAGAGCGCACCGGTTGCTATGGCCGACGCCTTTGCCTGCGGCGTGGTTGAATCGGCCAGACGTGTCAGCGACGCTAGGCGATCGACCTGGGCTCGAACGGGGGTGCTCCTTTCGGGGCTAGGGCGCTAAACCCAGCCCTATGACTGCACCCGGAGAATTCAACGTCGCCATCGGGGCCACATTGCCGTTCGCGGTCGACGCGAAGACGTAGATGACGCCCGCCCCCGCCGCCTCGTCGGCAACGTAGATATTCCCGGCCTTGTCGACCTTCACGTCGGTCGGCGCAACCAGTCGCGTGTTGCTCCCGGCGATGTACTGCGCCGGCGCGACCGCACCGTTAGCACCCGGCTTGAAGATGAGAATCGCGGGACAGTTCGGCTTCGGCGAGCAGATGCTCGAGCTTTGATCCGACACGTAGATGTAGTTGTTGCTGTCGATCGCGACGCTGGTCGGTTGATTGATACCGCTGGCTGCTCCGGAGATCGTTGCAACCGGTGCAATGTTCACCGGCGTCGGTGTCGGCACGGGAGTGGGCGATGGCGAGGCCGTCGCACCGGTCGGAGTCGGCGCCGGCGTAGGCGACGCGGTGGGCGTCGGCGTCGGCGACGAGGTCGGTGAAGCCGAGGGCAGTGTGTATTCGGTTACCGATGCGCCCTGCAAGTTTGCAGCGTAGATGTTGTTCTTGCTGTCCACGGCAAGGCCGCTCGGAACGTTGAGTCCCGTTGCGGGACCGGCGAGCGTTTGGAACGGCGTGCTGAGCAGCGACGCCACATAGAACTCTAGGCCGCTGTTGAACGCCGTGGGCTGACTCGGATCCGTAATCGCGACGGCGAGAATATCGACCGCCGTCGTTTGGCCCGAGAATGTGTAGAGATAGTCGACAATACCGCGCGGGCGAACGGTCCCAAGTGAGAACGATTGGAACGGCAACACGTTACCGGTTGCAAGCGCCTTGAACTCGAGGATCCCACCATCTCCCGTGCTCGACAGCCAGTTCGTCACCCACAGATCGCTCTGACTATCGAATGCAAGGTACTGGGGACCGGCGATCGTCGTATTGGATCCGCCAATCTCGTAGAGCGGCCCCGTCGTCGACTTCGGTCCGGGTGAATAGATACTCACCGCATTCTGCGTCACATTTGCGGCATAGAGCGTCTGCGACGGAAAGTTTGGACCGACAGCAATTGCCTGCGTGGCATTCGGCGAGCTACACGCTGCAATCGCAATCGCAGCCGCGACCACTCCCGCAAAGCCAAGGGGAAGCCTACGAAACATACTCTCTCCTAAAGAGGGGACCGCGTCCGCATCGAGGGGAACCGGCCCCAGGTTTTAGTACGCGGGCCACTTTTCCTTGAACCGGCACCGCTCCGGCGGTCATCCTGGGACGGGTCGCCTGCCAGACGCGCACGCCGGCTAGGACTGCGACGATGAAAAGCACGATGACGATCACCCAACGGACAAGGAGGCGCCTGCGGTAGGCCGGCTTGCTCGTCTCGGTATCGATAATTTGTCGCGGCATCCCTATAGCGCCATCCGAGCCGGGTGATTGATCGCTTGCGGCGTCGTCAAACGTAGCATCTCGCCAACGGTAACGAAACGATAGCCCGCACGTCGGAAACGCTCGATGACAATCGGCAACGCCTCAATCGTCGCCAGCTTGCCGCTATGTAGGAGTACGATATCGGGTGCGCTTGCGTGCTTGAGCATGTCATTCGCAATGTGATCGGGTGTAAGTGTGCGCCAATCGCCTGAATCATCGGTCCACAAAACAACGTGATAGCCGATACCTTGCAACGTGCGCAGCGTCGTCTGCGTGTAACGCCCGTGCGGCGGCCGCATTAAGAAGCGCACCGATGGATCGTGCGCGATCGACCACAGCACATCGCGCCCGCGAAGCACTTCATCTTCTACTTGCGCAGGTGTTTCCTGATCGAGATTCGGGTGCGAGTACGTATGATCCCCAATCTCGTTGCCGTAGGCTTCGATCCGCCGGGTAATCTCCGGCCATTGCTCGGCATCGCGACCAATAAGGAAGAACGTCGCGGGAATATCGTACTTGCGCAGTTCGTCGAGCAGTAGCGGGGTGAAGATCGGATACGGACCATCATCGAAGGTTAGCGCGATGAGGCGCGGGCGCGGCGCACGATCGACCGCGATCGTCTGATGCACGACCCGGTATAAGCGCGCAGAGAAATCGCCCGAGAATTCATTGTGCACGTCCATCTGGGGAGTGACGATAGCGGGCACTAGGTTGCTTTCGTGCCGGAAGATTCGCAAGCCGCCTGCTATCGCGAACGCGGCGATGAGCACGAGAATGATTCTCAAGGTTCGGCTCACCGTATATCCGAGGGCTTGGGGCTCGCAGCAACCGCGGCGCCGGCTAGGTCCCGGCCGACCACGACCGTTACGTCGCTCGGGTCAGGGGAACTCGCCGCCACCGGTTTCCCGACAACCGCAATGTTGGCAAATGCTTGCGGTAACGCCGCGCGTACTTTCGCTCCGGCAAAGGTCACCGTGGAGTGCTCATCGATCTCGCTCTTTTGGCGATCGTCGCTCGGCGCGTTGCCGACGTCGCCGATCACGAATCCGGCCTTCTTCAGCTGGTCGGCGATCATCTTGGCCGCGCCCGGAATGCCGCTGCCGTTCTCCACGTCGACTCGCAAGGAGCTCGCCGCAATCGAGGCGAGCGCCATATCATTTGGTGAAGGCTCCGGCGTCGGTGGTGCGATCAACATCGTCTGCACGAGTTTGGCGATCTCGGGCTTGTTGGGTATGAGGTCGTCGCCGTCCGCGAGTTCTTCGTCGCCGGTGTATGGTGTTTGCGCGAAGTGGACGTCGTGCAAGTTCAGGCCCGAGAAGTACGAAGCCAGTGTCACGAGCTCCGGTTGCGTAAAGTTCGTCTGGACGTCGCGATTGACGACGTTCATGATCGCGCCGGCGTGGATGAACGTGTTGAGCTTGTCACCGCGCAGCTTATTGAGCGCGGCCATGATCACGTCGTTTTGTCGCATCACGCGACAAGGATCGCTGCACCAATCGTGACGGAAACGTCCGTAGCTCACTGCTTGCTCGCCGTTGAGATGGTGCATGCCTTCGGCAAGGTGCACGTGCAGGTGTCCCCAGGAATCGTCGTAGTCGACGCGACCGCCGGTGCAGCCGGTGTGATTCATCAGGCAGTCGGACGTCTTGACGTAGACGTCGACGCCGCCGATTGCGTTGATCAAATCTTTGGTCGCATCGATGCGCAGAAGCACGTAGCGATCGAAGCCCGGGACACCGAGAAAACTCGCGATAATTTTTTGCGCTTCGGCCGGCCCACCGTCGGACTGCGCCTGGTTGATCTTGTGGACGCTGCCGTTCGGATAGGTCGCTTCCATATCGCGCAAGATCGAGAGCGCGTAGACGCTCTTGTCATCAAAGTCGAGGTTGACGGCTTTGATCATGTCGCTGCGCGACTCTTTGGAGAACTCGACGTCATTGCCGGTGTAGTCGTAATCGATGCCTTCGACCAGCACGAGCAGGTTCGACTTGCCGAAAACCTCTTGCGGCGTCGGCACGAACTGTTGCGCGATCACTTCGATCGGATTGCGGTGCGTAAAGAGTGCGAATCCGGCAAGCGCGGAGCCGGCGCCGAGCAACGTAAGTCCGAGCACGAGTGCCGTGCGACGTACCCAGCGCGGCAAACGCCGTTCCGGCGAAACATCAGGATCGAGGTGCTTACCCAACTCTCAGACTAACTCCCGTACGGACGCACGCCCGTAGAAATCAAACGATCCGTGACCGTCCAACGTTACTTCGACAAATTCGCCCGGGGTCGTGTCGGCGGTAAAATACACTCCACCGTCAACGCCCGGCGCCTCGCCTTCGGAACGACCGAACCATACGTCGTGACCACCGAGCTGCGTACAAAGCGGATCGCTCTTACGCAAACGGCGCCGTTCTTCTACTAAAACGCGCACGCGTTCGCCGACGCGCTTGCTCCGCGCCCGCTCCGAAGCGATGCGCTGCGCCTCACGCAGGCGGACAAGGCGCTTACGCCGCTCGCGCGCCGGAACTTTTCCGGGAAGCTGCGCACCGGGCGTGCCTTCCTCGGCACTATATTCGAAGAATCCCACGCGGTCCAATTGTGCGCGCTCGATCCACTCTTGCAGGTATGCCACGTGTTCCTCGGTTTCGCCTGGGAACCCGACGATGAAGGTCGAGCGCATCGTGATTCCCGGAATGCGCTCGCGAAAATCGTTGATGATTTCCAAATACCGCTCGCCGTTCGAGGGTCGCAGCATCTTGCGCAAGACCTCAGCGTGCGCGTGCTGCAGCGGCATGTCCATGTACTTGCACACTTTGGGCAGCGCGGCCATCGCATCGATCAGTTCGCGATCGACCGTTGCCGGATAGAGGTACAGCAAGCGAATCCACTCGATACCATCCACCGCGTGCAACTGTTCGAGCAGGCCCGCGAGCCCCCCACGATGAGCGCCACGATCCCGCCCGTACATAGAGGTGTCTTGGGCGATCAGGATCAGCTCTTTGGTTCCGGCTTGCGCGAGCGCGCGCGCTTCTTTGAGCAACGACTCAACGCTGCGGCTACGGAAATTTCCCCGCAGCTTCGGAATGATGCAGAACGTGCACGGATGATCGCAGCCCTCCGCGACTTTCAGATATGCAGTTGCGCGCGGCGTGGTTACGAGACGCGGAAGAAAATCGTGTTCCGGCTCGGCTTCGAAATCGAGGCGAATCGGGCGATGCCCTGCGCGCACGTCGTCGAGGAGCTCGACGATACTACCGTAGGCGCCCGTGCCGACCACGCCGTCAATCTCGGGAACAAGCGATTGCAGTTGCTCACCATATCGCTGAGCGAGGCATCCCGCCACGACAAGCTGCTGCCCACGCCGCTTGCGCTGCGCATGCTCGAGAATCACCTCGGTGGATTCGGCTTTTGCCGGATCGATGAACGCGCACGTGTTGATGACGACCGTGTCCGCGTCACCCCCATCGGGAACGAGATCGTACCCCGCTGCACCGAGCTTCGCGATCATGACCTCGGTGTCGACCAAGTTTTTAGCGCAGCCCAAGGAAACGAAACTGACAGACGGCATTATCTAAAACGGCGCTCCGGCCGAGCCTCCGCGCCCCCAGCTCCGCTGGGGCCCCCATACGCGAGGCGCCTAACGATTTCGATAAGCAGAAGAATCCCCGAGGGGCGCCGATACATCACGTCCGACAAAATCATCACTATCTATAATTAATGAACTGCAGCGGCAATTCGTAGTCCATGGCTTTCAAGTCGGCAATGACCTTCTGCAGATCATCGCGGCTCTTGCTCGAGACGCGAATCTGCTCGTCTTGATATTGAGCGTTGACCTTGAGCTTGAGCGCCTTGATCCGCTCCATGATCGTCTTGCTCTTGTCTTTCGGGATGCCGTTGCGCAGCGTGATGACGCGGCGAACCGTGCCGGTGAATGCCGGCTCGAGTTCTCCGATATCGAAGGCCTTGATGTCGATGCCGCGCTTGACCGCCTTGCCTTGGAGGACGTCGATGACGTTGCGCATCTTCAGCTCGTCGTCGGAGACGATGGTAATCTTTTTTCCGTCGCTCTCAATCGACGTCTTGGAGTTCTTGAAATCGAATCGATTCTCAATCTCCCGCCGCGCTTGATTGAGCGCATTGTCCAGCTCTTGCTGGTCGATGCGTGACACGACATCGAACGATGATTCGCTCGGCATGAAGGCTCCTACAGGGTAAAGCTGCGCTCGACGACGTCGCCGGCCGAGCCCAATCTCCCCAGACTCTTGCCGTCGACGATGACCTCGACGCCGCCGGCATTGCCGATTCGCAGCTTCGCGATCTTTCCGTGGAACTGGCGAACCGTCCCGGCCGGAAACGTACCCTCCATGCTAACACTGCCGTCAACCGTGACCCTAAGCCATGAGGGGGCTGAAAACCGCACCTCCAGCGTGTTCGGACCGGCCGCCTCGGCGCTTGCCGTCGGGCTCGCGCTCGGACTCGCCGTTGGGCTTTGGCTGCCATCGGGACTTGGGCTCGAAGAAACGGCGAGGGCCGTGGCGCTCGCCGCTGCGGTATTAGAAGGAAGTGCCGCCGCGGTCTGCCTGGCGTGCAGCATCGCCTCGTTGTACACGACGACCGCGATGAGAACGACCGCGACCAGCGAGGCGATCCAAATCAGCGGTGAAAGCCCACGAGCGGGCGCTTGCTCGTCGGCGAGGTAGGTGGTCTTAGGGGGCGACCCGGGGGCACTCGGCACGGGGGCAGGCGGCGCGGACGCCTGGCCGTTGAATTCGGCGACCACCTCTTCGGGGTCCAGCCCGAGAAAACGCGCATAGGTGCGCAAGAACCCACGAATATAGACGGGCGCACCAATGGACGCCCAGGTTTCATCTTCGATGGCAGCCAGGTAGACCGCGCGAATACGAATGTGCTCGGCGACATCCGAGAGCGTGAGGCCGCGAGCCTCGCGTGCGGCGCGAAACTGTTCACCCAGCGCAGGCATTGGGGCTTTGAGTTAGTCCCTTTCTTCTGTTATCCTGTGCAACGCAATATGAGCAAAACCCGGGTAATCGCTGCAATGAGCGGTGGCGTCGATTCCGCGGTCGCGGCCGGCCTCTTGGCGGAGGCGGGCTACGACGTCATCGGCGTAACAATGAAGATGTACGTGCCCACGCGCGCACCGCACGCCAAAAGCTGCTGCGGGGTCGACGACTTTGACGACGCGCGCCGTAGCGCAGCGGTGCTCGGCATTCCGCACTACGTACTGAATTTCGAGGAAACGTTCCGTCGTAACGTCATCGATCGCTTCGTCGATGACTACGCGAGTGGACGCACTCCCAACCCGTGCGTGTCATGCAACAACTTCGTGAAGCTCGGCACGCTCGCAACCTACGCGCAGCGTCTCGGCGCGCAATACGTCGCGACCGGCCACTATGCGCGGCTCGAACACGATCAGCAGGGTCCGCACTTGTACCGGACGCCCAATGCTAAAGACCAATCGTACACGCTCGCGCAACTCACGCGCGAGCAGCTTGCGACACTGTTGCTTCCGGTCGGCACCATGGAAAAACCCGTCACGCGCGAGCACGCGCGCCGGATGGGATTACCGGTTCACGAAAAAGCCGAGTCGCAAGACATCTGCTTCGTTGAAGGCGGCGACTACCGCGACGTGCTCGAGCGTTTGCACCCGGAGATCAACCGCGAGGGCTCGATCGTTGACGGCGGCGGTGTTACGGTCGGCACGCATGCCGGCATCGCCAACTACACGATCGGTCAGCGCACGAAACTGCCCGCCCAGAGCGATGGCCCGCGCTACGTGACGCGCATCGAGCGCGAGACCAACACGATCGTCATTGGGCGCGAAGATGAGTTGCTTTCGCGCGCACTGCGGGCCGACGCAGTGAATCTCTTACGACCGGAGCGGTTTGCGGACGGACCGGTCGAGGTGCGCGCAATGGTACGCTATCGCGCGACGCCGGTCCCGGCGAAGGCGACGATCGAATCCGCGGGCTCGCTGCTGCTGCACTTCGATGCGCCGCTGCGCGCGGTGACGCCCGGACAACTCGTCGCGATCTTCGACGACCGCGACGAAGTTCTCGGTGCCGCTACGATTAAAGAGGCTTTTTAAGCCGTCGCGAGCGCCATGTCGTCACGCACGTTCCAGTACGTGTCGCGGATGACCGGCGTGAAGCCGGCTGTGATGATCGCCTGCTCGAGATCGCGACGCGACGCTTCGTTGCTCGCGCCCGCATCGCGCACGACGCGATCTTCGATGATCACGCCGCCCATGTCGTCGCACCCGTAAAAGAGCGCGAGCTGTCCCATCTTCAAACCTGGGGTAAGCCACGAGGCTTGCAGGTGCGCGAAGTTATCGAGGTAGAGGCGCGCGACCGCGAGCACGCGCAAATATTCGAGCGCGGTCGCTTCCTTACCACGCAACGGCGTCTTGAACGGCACGTAGAACCAGGGAATAAATGCGGTAAAGCCGCCGGTTTCATCTTGCAAATCGCGCAGGACGTGCATGTGCTCGATCCGTTCTTCGTCGGTCTCGATCGAACCG